>DATCBP010000044.1:0-6677 GCA_036511815.1 Gaiellaceae bacterium | reverse complement strand
GAGCCGGTCGGCGCGCACGCGGACGACGGCGTCCTCGAGATCGCAGCCGGCCGGCGCACGGACTGGTTCGTCGACCCGGGCGGCATCGCTCCGCCTGTCGCGAGCGCGCCCGCGCTCGTCGGCACGCCGAGCGGCGACTTCCAGCTGAGCGCACACGTCGCCGTCGCGTTCGGGGCGATGTTCGACGCGGGAGCGCTCGTGCTGTTCGGTCACGAGCGCGCGTGGGCGAAGCTCTGTCTCGAATACTCCCCGCGAAGCGAGCCGATGATCGTCTCCGTCGTCACGCGCGACCTCTCGGACGACTGCAACTCGTTCGTGGTCGACGGCAACGATGCGTGGCTGCGCGTCTCGAGGATCGGCCGGCAGTTCGCCTTCCACGCGTCGACCGACGGATCGGCGTGGGAGCTCATCCGGCATTTCGCACTCCATCCCGACGAGGAGATGCTCGTCGGGTTCGAAGCCCAGTCGCCGCGCGGCGAAGGCTGCACCGCGCACTTCACCGGCATTCGCTATGAGCAGACGACGCTCGCGGACATCCGCAGCGGCCGGTGACTATGCGCTCGGGCGGCCGGCGCCGACGAAGCCCATCGTCGCCGCCTCGAACGCGAGGTTCTGAAACTGGACGACGGCGCCGGTGTGCGGCGCCTCGATGAAGGTGCCGTTGCCGACGTACATGCCGACGTGCCCGGGGCCGTCGGACTTCGGCTCGAAGAAGACGAGGTCGCCCGGCTCGAGCTGCGACGGGTCGACGTGCGTCGTCTCGTCCCATTGCGACGCCGCGTAATGGGGCAGCTGGACTCCCAGCTGCCCGTACACGTACTTGACGAAGCCGGAGCAGTCGAAGCCGCTTTCGGGAAGGCCGCCGCCCCACACGTAGCGCACGCCGAGGTACCGCTCGGCGATCGCGACGGCGTACGCGCCGAGCGCGTTCGGCGCGCTCGCGAGCGCTGCAGCCGGCACCACCACCGGTTGCAGGGCCTTCTCGAGCGCAGCGATCGACTGGCGTAGGCGTACCGCGTGGGCTGCGTCCGCGGCGGCGGCCTGCTGCGCGCGTCCGGCGAGATCTTCGGACGCGAGCAGGTCGTTCGCCTTCGCGGTACTCGTCCGAGCGGCGGCCAGGTGCGCTGCCGCTGCGTTCTGCTGCTCGCTGCGGAGGACGCGCCCGAGGCTGCGCCGGTCCGCTGCGATCTGCCGGCTGACCGCCGCCGTGAGAGAGGTCTGCGGCTGTGTGGAGGCGCCGGCCACGGCCTGGCTCGGGACGACGGCGAACACCGGCGGCCGCGCGAGTGCGTAGCTGGTGAAGGCGAGGGCAGAGGCGGCGAGAACCGCGAGGACGAGGAGGCGCAGCACCGTCACCTGCATCGGCATGCCCCCGCACGGCCTTGAATCAGCGGCTGAGGGCCTGCGCGATCGCCGCGATGTGTGCGGGAGTCGAGCCGCAGCAGCCGCCGACGATGCGGGCGCCGCGCTCGGCATAGCCGAGCACGTGCTCGGCGAGGAGCTCCAGGCCGGCCTCGTAGACGACGGCGTCCTCGACGATCCGCGGTACGCCGGCGTTCGGCTTCACCCACAGCGGCAGGCCGGGCGCCGCGGCGAGGAAGTCGTCGACGATCCCGTCGGTGTCGGCGAGCGACCGGCCGCAGTTCGCGCCGAGCGCCGCGACGCCGAGCGGCAGGACGGCTGCGACGACGTCCGCGGCGCTGACGCCCATCATCGTGCGCATGCCCTGGTCGAAGCTGAAGGAGACGACGAGCGGCAAGTCGGTCGAGCGCTGGGCGCCCTCGATCGCCCAGAGCGCTTCCTCGAGCGCGAAGAACGTCTCGAGCACGAGCAGGTCGACGCCGCCGGCGACGAGCGCGCCCGCCTGCTCCGCGTATGCGTCGGCGCAGACGTCGCGCGTGAGCACGCCGTACGGCTCGATCAGCTGCCCGGTCGGTCCCATCGAGCCGGCGACGAGCCGGTCGGCGCCGACGGCCTCGCGGGCGAGCTCGGCGGCGCGCGCGTTCAGCTCGGCGGCGCGTCCTGCGAGCGGTCCGTCGGCGAGTCGTTGCGTCGTCCCGCCGAACGTGCATGTGAGCACGAGGTCGGAGCCCGCGTCGACGAAACGGCGATGCAGCTCGCGCACGCGATCGGGCTCGTCGAATACCCACTCCTCGGGAGCGACGCCGGGCTCGATCCCCATGTCCTGGTAGTTCGTCCCCGTCGCGCCGTCCGCAAGCAGCACGGTGCGCTCGGCGAGGAGATTGGCAAACGACGGCATCGGGCGATCGGCCGCGCTAGGCGCCGGAGCTTCCGAGCGATCCGTCTTCGGCGACGGTGATGTGCGTCACCGGCAGCGTGAAGCGCGCCTGAGCGGTTTCGCCGCTGCCCTTCTCCAACCAGCCCGCTTCGTCGTCGGGACGAGACACGACGATGATCTCGTCGGCGGCGAACGTGCTCAGTGCATCAGCGATCGCCTTCACCGGGTCGGTGTCGCCCACGCGCGCCTCGACGTTCTCGGTGGGGGTCGCCTCCGCCGTCTTGTCGGCAAGCTCGGCCGCTTCGGTGCGGGCGTCGCCTTCGGCGTTCGTCAGCCAGTCGAGCCGCGAGATATCCGACGCAGGTGCAACGACGAGCAGTTCGGCGTCCTCGCCGTCGCGACTGCGCACGAAGTCGCGCAGGACATGTTCGTCGACCTCCGTCGTGATCACGACGAGCAGGCGGCGCGGCATCTCAGGTCACGCCCAGGATCGTCTCGACGACGAGCGCGGTGTCCTGCCAGCGGGCCACCTCTATGCAGTCGACGCCCATCGCCTTCACAGGATAGTCATTGCCGCCCTTGCTCAACCGGTCGCCGACGAAGAGGACGTCCTGCTTCGTCACGGCGAGCAGCTCGATCAGCTTCGCGATCCCGTAGGCCTTGTCGATTCCGGGCTTCGTCACGTCGATCGACGTCGTACCCCCGATGTGAATCTCGAACTCGGGAATCGCCTTCGCGACGAGGTCGTGGAGTTTCCGCTTCTTCGAGCCGTCGGGATCCCACGCCTCCTTCTCGGTCACCGGCGCCTCCTGCCCGAGCGCGGAGAACGTGACCTGGCTGCCGCGGTCCTCGATCTGCGCGCCCCACAGCTTCGTCGGGCGATAGCCGAGCTCGTCGGCGCCCCGGTCGAGCGCGGCGACGATCTTCGCCTTCTGCTTGGCGGTGAGATCCTCGGCGTACACCTGCTGCCAGGCCTGGGCCGCCAGGTCGTAGCGGAAGTAGCGCGTGCCGCACGTGGGCATGATGTGCAGGTGCGCCAGCGCGCGCGGTACGGCCTTCATGTTGTCCAGCAGCTGCGTCTCGAACTGCTCGAACTTCGCGCCGGAGATGACGCAAACCTCGTACGCCTTCAGCAACCCGTTCAGGAGACGGGCGATCTCCCTCGTGACCGGAGACTTGCTGTCGGCGAGCGTGTTGTCCAGGTCGAAAGCGATGACACGCCGCCTCACGGCTCACCGCCTTCCCAGGGGGTGCGCCAGCCGCCGTCGCGCGCAGGAAGCTCGTCGGCGGCGGCCGGGCCCCAGCTGCCGCGGCGGTAGGGCCGGATTCGCGGCGGGCGGTCGAGGAGCGGCTGGACGATGCGCCACGCTTCCTCGATCGTCTCCTGGCGGGTGAAGAGCGTGTGGTCACCGGCGAGCACTGCCTGGAAGAGCACCTCGTACGGGGTCGGCCCTTCGCCGCCTTCGTCCGCGAACTCCATCTCGAGGCTGATCGGCTCGGGACCGGGTGCGTTGGCGCGGTGGGCTTCGAGGACCAGACCGAGACCGGTGTTCGGATCGACTCTGACGACGAGCTCGCCCGCCTGGGGCCGGCTGCGCTTGCCGAGGAACGCGAGCGGGGGCCGGGCGCGGAAGACGAGGCGCAGCTCGGTCTGCGTGATCGCGAGGTGCTTACCCGTGCGGATGTAGATCGGGACGCCTCGCCAGCGCTCGTTGTCGATCCTTAGCTCGAGGGCGGCGTACGTGTCGGTCGTCGACCGCGACCTGACGCCCGGTGTCTTCCGGTAGCCGCTGTACTGGCCGCGAACGTAGCGTGCGGGCTCGGCCGCGACGACGGCTTCGAACAGGCGATGCCGCGCCTTGTCGAGGGACTCGTTCTTGCGCGGGGCTTCCATGGTCGCGGCGGCGAGGAGCTGTAAGAGGTGGTTGACGACGACGTCGCGGAGAGCGCCGACGGCGTCGTAGAAGCGCCCTCGATCGTCGACGCCGAAACTCTCGGCCAGCGTGATCTGGACGCACGCGACGTGGTCGCCGTTCCAGACCGGCCCGAGCATCGTGTTCGCGAAGCGCAGGTAGAGGAGCTCCTCGAGGCCGAGCTTGCCGAGGAAGTGGTCGACGCGGTAGATCTGATCCTCTTTCACCGACCGATGCAGCTCCGCGGCGAGCGCTCTGGCCGATGCGAGATCGTGTCCGAACGGCTTCTCGATCACGACGCGTGCGTTCCTCGTCACATCAGCGTCGGCCAGACCGGCGACGACTCTCCCGAACAGCGACGGTGGTATCTCGAGGTAGAAGACCGGACGTCTTGCCTTTCCGATCGCTGCGGCGACGCGCTCGTACGTCGCCGGATCGTCGAAGTCGCCCTGGACATAGGAAACGCGCGCGGAGAGGCGGTCGAAGACCGTTCGCTCGATCTTCTCGCCGCTCGCACGGATCGCGGTGCGCATGTGCCGGCGAAGTCCGGCGACCGTCCACTCGTCGACGGCCACCCCGACGATCGGGCAATCCAGCACGCCCCGGCGCTCGAGCCGGTACAGCGACCTGAACGTCATCTCCTTCGCGAGGTCGCCGGTGATCCCGAACGCGACGAACACATCGGCGTCGGTTGCGCTCATCTCGACGCACGACCTCGACGAGGAGAACCCAGGCGTTGTCGACGGACGCCGCCCGCGGCGAGGTCGATCGAGACCGCGACGGACAGGTCGTGCCGCTGGCTCACGTCGTAGGCGCTCATCTCGCTGCGTCGAAGTTTCGAGCGTCGGCCGGACGGGCCGCCGACGGATGGAGCAGCGGGACGAGCGGCTCCCAGCCCGCGCGCAGCACGGCGACGAGCGACGGCGGAGTGATCAGCAGAGCATGCGCGTGCGCGGGTCGCGGTGTCGACGTCGTGTATCCGGCCGGCGTCCAGCGGAGGAGGCATCCCCCGAGCACGAGGTGCGGTGCGCCGTCGTGGACGATGAACGCGCCGTCGGGGAGCTCGTCGAGGCGCACCTCGTGCAGCCGATGGACTCGCGCGACCGGATCGACGCGCTCGGCGTGAAGCCGGGCGTCGATCGCGTCCGCTCCGGCCTCGCCGGGGTAGAGCTCCTGCCAGATCGCTCCGAAGCGGTCGTAGTCCGGCCGCCGGCAGAGCGCGCAGGCGCGGTGGCCCGCGGCCATCGCCGTGGCGTCGTCGAGGAAGAACAGCTCCGTGTAGCGGCCGGGCTGGAGCAGCGGCCGGCGCAGCCGGCCCTGGAACTCGAGCAGGCAGGCGATCCACCGTCTGCCGTTGAAGCGGCGGCGGATCCGTCCCGTCTCGTCGTGCAGGCAGCCGCGGTTCCCGTAGACGAGCCCGCGCGCGGGGTCGGCGATCAGCTCGCCGAGCGGTGTGACGCGGTTCCGGAGCGGGCTCATCCTCCCGGCAAGCATGACGCTTCTGCGTCTAGGGTTTCGATGCCGATGCGATCTTGTTCTCATCGGAGCCGGCTCGGGCTGCTTCTCGCCCCGGCGGTGTCGCTCGCGGTCACCGCGGCGTCGGCGCGGGCCTCGGACTGGATCGTCAACGGCGGCTCGTCGCCGGCGCTATCGGTAGATGCGCGCGCGAGCGCCGAGATCGGCTGGTCGAGCGGCGGCACCCGGACCTATCTCGTCGTTCCGCCGGCGGGCCGTGTCTACCACGGCCGGCTCAGCGGGGAAGACACGTCGAAGCGCGCAGGCGCAGGCGGGCTGCCGAATGCGCTCGTCGTCCGCCAGACGGCCGACGGGACGATCGGGGCTCTCCAGAAATGGGACGTCGCGGGCCAGCCCGTCGCGCTTCACTTCGCGCGCTGGAGCGGAGCCCCGACGCAGCTCATGCTCAGCCTGAGCGGCACGCGCCTGACGGGCACCGTCACCTTCCACGGGAAGCCCGTCTTCGGGACGAGCCCGACGCCCTCGGGGCAGGCGGTGCGGATCTACGTGATCGTCGACTGCCTCGGCTGCGCCGCGTCGCCGAACGGCTGGTCGCCCATGCTCGGCCTCGCACCGGCCGCCGACGGCTCCTTCGGACTCGCGCTGCGCCCCGCCTGGAGCGGCCGCCGCTACCGCGCGACCGTCGCCGGGCCGAATCTCGGCACGACGCTCGCGCCCGACGCAGTCGCCTACACCGCCGGCACCGGCTGAACGCCCGGCAATCGAGAATGGGGAGCTCGGTGCGTCGCGGCAGAATCGGAGCCGCGGCGCTCGCGTTCTACACCGCCCTCGCGTTCTTCGTGTTCGGGCTGCCGCTCATCATCCATTCCGGTTCGTTCTACGTCGGCACCGGAGCCGACCCGCAGATCTTCATCTGGTCGTTCGCGTGGTGGCCGCACGCGATCCTGCACGGTGAGAATCCGTTCGTGTCGCACGCGGTCTGGGCGCCGAGCGGCGTCAACCTGACCTGGACGACGACGGTGCCCGGACTCGCGCTGCTGTTCTCGCCG
>DATCBP010000043.1:0-51802 GCA_036511815.1 Gaiellaceae bacterium | reverse complement strand
GGCATCGGCGCAGGCGGCAGCCGCAAAGGCTGCTGCGGTCGCGGCCAAGGCCGCGGTGGCGAAGGCGGCTGCCGCAAAGGCCGCGAAAGCGGCTCAGGTCGCGAAGGCCGCTGCAGCGAAGGCCGAAACCGCGAAAGCGGTCGCGCTGAAGCTCGCCGCCGTGCGGGAGGCCCGCGCACATGCGGGATTCACCGGCTGAGCACAGGGCACGGCGAACGGCAGGCGATGGTCACGCAGGATGGGCGGCGGCGCCGCCCATCCTGCTGTGCCTCGCCCTCGTGACCGTGCTCGTCGCACTCGCCCCTGCCTGGGGCGGCGCGGCCGGGGCCACGCCCACCGTGCGCGCGACGCAGGAGCTCGTGACGCTGCTGGCTCCCCATGCGGTGCGCTCGGCGCCGAATTGGCGCGCCGAGTCGCTCCCGTCGATTGCGGTACGGCGTCCGATCACCGGCGTGAGAACTGTCCTGCCGCTGCTCGGCCGCGCCGCCGGCGGCTGGCTGCACGTGCGGCTCCCAGGCCGGCCCAACGGCAGCACCGGGTGGATCCGCGCACAGGCGACGGCTCTGTCGGTCACACCGTGGCACATCGTCGTCGACACTTCGAAGCGGAGCGTGCTCGTCTACCGCGCGGGGCGCGTGGTGGCGATCTTCCGCGCCATCGTCGGCAAGCCCTCGACCCCCACGCCGGCCGGGACGTTCTTCGTCGAGGAGCCGGTGCGCCTCTCCCCCGAGGACGTCGGTGCGCCCTTCGTGTTGGCGCTGAGCGCGCGCTCGACCGTACTCCAGGAGTTCGACGGAGGACCAGGCCAGATCGCTCTGCACGGACTGACGAACATCGGCGGCGTCCTCGGCACCGCCGTCTCGCACGGTTGCGTGCGCCTCGCCAACAGCGTAATGCGCTGGCTCGTTCTTCGCATCGGCGCGGGCGTGCCGGTCACCATCACAAACTGAACGACCCTGATCCCAGGCGCGCCCGTATCGACTGCAGCGTCGCCGGGGGGCCCGCCGCGTCGCCTACCCTGAGGCGGAGGCGAGCCCGCCGTCCCGACCATGATCAGTCACCTGAGACTGATAGCCGGTTGCCCTCCCGCGCGATGGGCGGCGTTCGCCTGCGCGGCGGCGGCGTTCGCCCTGCTGCCCGGCGGGCGGGGCGCCGTGACGTTCGCGCCCGTCGGCTGGGTGCCGCACCTGCCGCAGCAGAGCGTCGCGCTTGGACCGCTCGGGACGCGCTCCCACGGGAACGTGGCGCTCGACGTCGTCCTGAAGCCGAGCAGCGCTGCGGGTCTGCGAGCATTCGCGACCGCCGTCTCCACTCCGGGCTCGCCGAGCTTCCGCCGGTTCCTCTCGCCGGCCGAGTTTGCGGCCCGCTTCGGTGCCTCGTCGAAGACGATCGCCGCAGTGGAGCGGAGCCTGCGCGAGCGCGGCCTGCGCGTGACGGGCGTGACCTTGAACCGGCTGATCGTGCACGTCACCGGCCCGACCGCGACGGTCGAGCATGCCCTCGGCGTCTCGCTCGTCGACTACCGGCTCCCGGGCGGCTCGATCGTCTATGCGAACACGTCCACGCCCGTGCTGCCGCGCGCGGTCGCAGCACACATCGCATCGATCGTCGGCCTCGACTCCCTCGCCGCGCCGGCCCGGGCGGGGCTCGTCCGCGCGCGCAGGGTCGCGCCTCACGCGGTTCGCGCCCCGGCGACGGGCACCGCAGGGCCGCAGCTCGACGCGACGTGCGCACAGCAGGTCGCGTCCGCGGCGCAGAACTACAGCGCTCTTGTCACGAGCACCGACCTCGCGAACGCGTACGGCGTCACCGACCTCTACAACGCCGGGAACACCGGGGCCGGCTCCGTCGTGGCGGTGATCGAGTTCTCGTCGTTCATCACGGGCGACATCGGGACGTTCGCGAGCTGCTACGGGATCACGCCGCACGTGAGCGAGGTCCCGGTCGACGGCGGCCCCGGGCCCGCCGTCAGCTTCGGACCCGGCACCGGCGACCAGGTGGAAGCCGAGCTCGACATCGAGGCGATCCTCGGCCTCGCGCCCAACACGACGATCGACGTGTACGAGGCGCCGCAGGACTCGCCGGGAACGAGCGCGCTCGACGTCTTCACCGAGGCGATCGACAACCCCGACGTCCAGGTGATCTCCACCTCGTGGGGACGCTGCGAGCCCGCCGCCGACCAGAGCCTGATCACCGCGGAGACCACCCTCTTCCAGCAGTCGGCAGCCGAGGGGAAGACGATCGTCGCAGCCGCCGGCGACAACGGCTCGGAGGACTGCTACGGCCAGACCTTCGGCTTCCAGAAGACGGACCTCGCGGTCGACGATCCGGCGAGTCAGCCGTTCGTCACCGGCGCGGGCGGCACGACGTTCACCACCCTGGGGCCGCCGGCTGCGGCGACGGTGTGGAACACACCGACCGGCGCCGGCGGCGGCGGCATCTCCTCGATGCAGCCGATGCCCAGCTACCAGTCTGCAGCGGCCGCGTCGCTCGGAGGCGCGCAGTCCTGCAACGGCAGCTGCCGCGAGGTGCCAGACGTCGCGGCGGACGCCGGAACCCCGTTCGCGACCTACTGCACGGAGAGCGGCCGCGACGGCTGCGACGCGAACGGCTGGACCGGGTTCGGGGGGACGAGCCTCGCCTCGCCGATCTGGGCCGCCATCTTCGCACTGGCGAACTCGAGTCCCGCGTGCGCGTCGAAGCGAATCGGCTTCGCCAATCCGGCGCTCTACGCAATCGCCGGCGGAGCCGGCTACGCGAGCGCGTTCGGCGACGTCACGACCGGAAACAACGACCTCGGCTTCCAGGGCGGCATCTACGCAGCTCGGGCCGGCTATGACCTCGCGACCGGGCTCGGCACCCCGATCGCCGGCGCCGGCACGGGCGGCGGCGGCGGTCTCGTCGACCAGCTCTGCAGCGGCGCGGGGCCCGTGCCCGCGACGGCGATCACCCGCATCTCACCCGCCGCGGGACCGGCTCGCGGCGCCACGCGGGTGACGATCCACGGCTCGGGCCTCGCGAGCGCGACCGCCGTGCACTTCGGCACGAAGGCCGCGAAGTCGTTCGGCGTCGCGTCGGCCGGGACGATCGTCGCGGTCGCCCCGGGAGGCACCGGAACCATCGCGATCACCGTGACCTCCGGCCTCGGAACGAGCCCGCCCGTCGCCGCGGCGCGGTTCACGTACCTCGCCCTCCCGGCGGTGCGCCGGCTCAGCCCCGCGAGCGGCTCGCGCGGGACGAAGGTGACCGTCACGGGCACGGGTTTCGTCGCGGTCAGCGGCGTCCGCTTCGGCGCGAAGAAGGCCGCGTCGCTCACGCTCGTGTCCCCGACGCGGCTCCGGGCGGTGGCGCCGGCCGGCACCGGCATCGCGGCGGTGACCGTCACCACCGCAGGCGGCACGAGCGCGAAGACCCAGGCGGGGCAATTCCACTACCGCTAGCCGAATATTTGCATGTTACGCAGTATTTTGCGTAATATGCGGACGTGTCCACCGTCGCCGTCGTTGGCGCTTCGGGCTACGCCGCCCAGGAGACTCTTGACCGGGTGCTTCGCCATCCCGAGCTCGAGGTGGTCGCGCTCGGCTCCGACTCGCTCGCGGGCCGGGGCGCATCGGCGCTCGACGTCCGGCTCAACGGCTCGCTGCCCGCGTTCGTCCCGAACGAGGAGGCGCTCGCCGCCGGCGCGGACGTCGTCTTCGTCTGCTTCGGCCACGAGCGGGCCGCCGAGCTCGAGCCGCCCGCAGCTGCGGTCGTCGTCGACCTGTCGGGGGCCCACCGGCTGCAGGATCAGGCGCTCTACCCCGCCTGGTACGGCTTCGCGCATCCGCGCCCGGAGCAGCTCACCGAGTGGAACTACGCGCTGCCGGAGCTCGCCCCACCGACCGGCAGGTTGATCGCGAACCCCGGCTGCTACGCCACCGCCGCGCTGCTCGCGCTCGCGCCGCTTGCCGGCGCGATCGAGCCGGACGGCGTCGTCGTGGACGGCAAGTCCGGCGTCTCCGGTGCGGGCCGGGAGCTGAAGGCCAGCTCTCACGCGGGCTTCGTGCTCGAGAACGTTTCGCCCTACCGCGTCGGCCGCCACCAGCATGCGCCCGAGATCGCGCAGGCGCTCGGCTTCCCGGTGTGCTTCGTGCCGCACCTCCTGCCGGTACGGCGCGGCCTGCTCGCCACGTGTTACGTCAAGCCGCTCGGCCACGACCTGCGCGACCTGCTCGAGGCCGCCTACGCGAACAGCGACGTCGTGCGCGTACTGCCGGCCGGGGTCGCGCCCGAGCTCGCGCGCGTGCAGCACACGGACGGAGCCGAGATCGGCCTGTTCGAGGACGCCGCCACCGGCCACGCCGTCGTCGTCTGCGCACTCGACAACCTCGGCAAGGGCGCCGCCGGCCAGGCGATCCAGAACGCGAACCTCGCGCTCGGGCTCGACGAGACGCTCGGCCTCCGGCTCTCCGGAGTGCTCGTCTAATGCCCCTCCCGGCACTCTCCGCCGGCCTTTGGGGCGCGATCACGCTGCGCGCTGCGCCCGTAGCTTCGGCTACGAGCGCTCCCTGCGTCCTTGCATCGCTTGGTGCTCGCGCCCCAAAGCCTCGGCAACAGCACCCGGAGAGGCATTGAGCGTCACGGTGGCAAAGGGCTTCGTCGCGAGCGCCGTCCACGCGGGCATCCGCAAGAAGGACCGGCTCGACCTCGCGCTCGTGCGCTCGCTCGTCCCGGCGACGGGCGCGGGCATGTTCACCGTCAACCGCGTGCAGGCCGCGCCCGTGCTCCTCTGCAAGGAGCACCTCGGGGTCACGCAGCCGCAGGCGATTGTCGCGAACTCCGGCATCGCGAACGCCGCCACCGGCGCGCAGGGACTCGCCGACGCGCGCGCGACCGCCGCGGAGACGGCGCAGGCGCTCGGCCTCGAGCCGGAGCAGGTTCTCGTCCTCTCCACCGGCGTGATCGGCGCGACGCTGCCGCTCGAGAACGTGCTCGCCGGCGTGCAGGCCGCGGCGGCGACGCTCTCCGCGGACGGCGCGCAGGACGCGGCCGAGGCGATCCTCACCACCGACACGCACGCGAAGCAGGCCGTCGCGCACGGTGCCGGGTTCGCCGTCGGCGGCATGGCTAAGGGCTCGGGGATGATCCACCCCAACCTCGCGACGATGCTCGCCGTCGTCACCACCGACTACCCGCTCGAGCCGGGCGAGGCGCTCGCCTTCCTCGCGCCCGCGGTGGACACGAGCTTCAACGCGATCTCCGTCGACGGCGAGTGCTCGACGAACGACACGGTGCTGCTGCTCGCGAACGGCGCGAGCGGAATCGAGCGCACGCCGGCGTCCGACGAGGAGTTCGTGCAGTGCCTCGCCCAGGTCTGCGGGGAGCTCGCGAGGCAGATCGTCGCGGACGGCGAAGGCGCGACGGTGCTCGCGGAGATCGCGGTGCGCGGCGCGGCAAGCGACGCGGAGGCGCGCGCGATCGCCGAGCGGGTCGCCACGTCGCCTCTCGTCAAGACCGCGCTGCACGGTCACGACGCGAACTGGGGACGGATCGCCGCCGCCGCAGGCTCCGCGAAGTTCAACGGCGGCTACGCCGACCTCGATCCCGACACGCTGACGATCGTGATCGACGGCGTCCCCGTCCTCGTCGACGGCCGCCCCTCCGGCGACGAGCCGGTGCTCACGAACGGCCACTGCGCGATCGAGATCGAGCTTGCGCTCGGCGACGGCACGGCGACGTACCTGACGACGGACCTCTCGTACGACTACGTCCGCATCAACGCGGAGTACCGCTCGTGACCGTCGTGCTGAAGATCGGCGGCGCCTCCACGGCGGGCGCAACCGAGACGGTCGCAGAGCTGCGGGCATACGGGCATCGCGTCTGCGTCGTGCACGGAGCCGGGCCGCAGATCTCGCAGGAGATGGAACGGCGCGGGCTCGAGGTGCGCTTCGTCGACGGCCGGCGCGTGACCACCGCGGCAGGCCTCGAGGTCGTGCGCGAGAGCTTCGCCGCGGTGAACGCGGCCCTGTGCGCCGCCATCGGCCCCGACGCGATCGGGCTCGCCGGCGACGAGATCGGGCTCGAGGCCGACCATCTGCCCGAGCTGGGCCTCGTCGGCCACCCGCTGCCGTCGCAGCCCGCGGCCGTCGTCGAGGCGCTCGCGGCCGGCCGCGTGCCCGTCATCTCGCCGCTCGCGCGCGGGCCGCTCAACGTGAACGCCGACGAGGCCGCGGCCGCGCTCGCCGTCGGACTCGGCGCGGAGCGCATCCTCTTCCTCACCGATGTGCCCGGCGTCTTCCACGAGGGCCGGCTCCTCCTCTCGATCGACGCCGAAAAGGCGGAGCGGCTCGTCGGGCTGGGCACGTTCGACGGCGGCATCGTCCCCAAGCTGCTCGCGGCCGCCGGCGCGGCACGCAACGGGCTCGTTGCCGAGATCGGCGCAACGGCGGTGGTCGTGTGAGCACCGTGCTCGAGAACGCGCTGCTGCCGACGTATCCGCCGCCGCCCATCGGCTTCGTCGAGGGCGACGGCGTCTGGCTCACGAGCGCGGACGGACGCCGCTACCTCGACTTTGCGGCGGGGATCGCGGTCGTCTCGCTCGGGCACCGGCACCCGGCGCCGCTCGCGGCCGCGCATGCGCAGCTCGACCGGCTCTGGCACGCGTCGAACCTCTTCGCCACCGAGCCGGCGGCCACGCTCGCACAACTGCTCTCCGACCGGTTCGGCGGCGCGCGCGCGTTCTTCTGCAACTCGGGCGCGGAGGCGAACGAGGCGGCGCTGAAGTTCGCGCGCAAGGCGACCGGTAAGGCCGGTGTGCTCGCGCTCGAGGGCTCCTTCCACGGGCGAACGATCGGCGCGCTCGCAGTCACGGGCCAGCCGGCGAAGCGCGCCGCGTTCGAGCCGCTCGCGGCCGCCCGCTTCGCGAAGCCGAACGACGTGGCGTCGCTCGACGCCGCCGCGGCCGACGACGTCGGGCTCGTGCTGCTCGAGCCGGTGCTCGGCGAGGGCGGCGTGATCCCGCTCGAGCCCGCGTTCGTCGCACGCGCGGCGGCGCTCGCCGCTGAGCTCGGCGCGCTGCTCGCCTTCGACGAGGTGCAGACCGGGGTCGGCCGCACCGGCAGCTTCTTCGCGTGGGAGCAGCTCGGCGTCCGGCCACAGCTGCTGACGCTCGCCAAGGCGCTCGCGAACGGCCTGCCGATCGGCTGCCTGCTCGTCGCGGACGACGCACCCGACGCGTTCGCTCCCGGCGACCACGGCTCCACCTTCGGCGGCAACCCCGTCTCGTGCGCCGCCGCCGCCGCCGTCTGCGCCGCGATCACCGACGAGCTGCTCGCGAATGTGACCAAGCAGGGCGCGCGCCTGCGCGCCGGGCTTGCCGCACTTCCCGGCGTGGTCGAGGTGCGCGGCATGGGACTGCTGCTCGGGGCCGTGCTCGACCGGCCGGTGCAGCCCGTGCTCGACGCAGCGCTCGACGCCGGCCTCGTCGGCCTCGGCGCCGGGCCCGACGTTCTGCGCCTCGCGCCGCCGCTCGTCGTCGGCGCCGAAGAGATCGACCTCGCCCTCGCAATCCTCACGGAGGTGATGACCGGATGAACCGCCGTCAGCGCCATGCAGCGATCCTGCGGCTCCTGCAAGAGCACCCGATCGCCACGCAGACCGAGCTCGCCGACGCGCTGAGGAACGCCGGCCACGACGTCGTCCAGACCACCGTCTCGCGCGACATCCACGAGCTCGGGCTCGTCAAGGTGCGCGGCGCCGACGGCCGGCTCGTCTACGCGCCGCCGGAGCCGGCGGGCGCCGAGCGCGTCGACGCGATCGCGGTCGCGTTCTCCCGCTGGGTGCTCGAGCTCGAGGCGAGCGGCAACCTCGTCGTCGTGACGACGCCCCACGGCTACGCGAGCCCGCTCGCGCAGGCGATCGACCTCGGCCACCACCCGCGGATCGCCGGCACGATCGCCGGCGAGAACACCGTGCTGCTGATCGCGCGCGAGCCGACCACCGGCGCCGCGCTCGCGAACGAGATCCGCGCGATCCTGCTGCGGGGAGCCGCGTGAGCTTCGACACCCGCGAGCGCACCGTCATCCTCGGCACGCTGCCCGTCGGCGAGCGCGTCGGGATCGCCTTCTCCGGCGGCCTCGACACGTGCTGCGCGCTCGCGTGGATGCGCGAGAACGGCGCGGTGCCGTACGCGTTCACCGCCGATCTCGGCCAGTACGACGAGCCCGACATCGGCGCGGTTCCGTCTCGGGCGCGCCGGTACGGCGCCGAGGAGGCGGTGCTCGTCGACTGCAAGGACGCACTCGCGCGCGAGGGACTCGCTGCGCTCCAGTGCGGCGCGTTCCACATCCAGACCGCCGGCCGGCGCTACTTCAACACCACCCCGCTCGGCCGCGCGGTCACCGGCACGATGCTCGTGCAGGCGATGGCCGCGTACGGCGTCGACATCTGGGGCGACGGATCGACGTACAAGGGCAACGACATCGAGCGCTTCTACCGCTACGGGCTGCTCGCGAACGAGCACCTGCGCATCTACAAGCCCTGGCTCGACGACGCGTTCGTCTCGGAGCTGGGCGGCCGCACCGAGATGAGCGAGTGGCTCGAGTCGCGCGGGCTCGCGCACGGAGCGTCCGTCGAGAAGGCGTACTCGACCGACGCGAACCTCCTCGGCGCGACGCACGAGGCGAAGGATCTCGAGCTGCTCGACACGAGCATGAAGATCGTCGACCCGATCATGGGCGTCGCCCACTGGGACGCCGCGACGGCGATCGCGCCCGAGACGGTGACGATCGCATTCGAGCACGGCCTGCCGGTATCGGTCGGCGGCGTCGAGACGAGCGATCCGGTGGAGCTCGTCCGCGCAGCGAACGCGATCGGCGGCCGCCACGGCCTCGGCATGTCCGACCAGATCGAGAACCGGATCATCGAGGCGAAGAGCCGCGGCATCTACGAGGCGCCCGGCATGGCGCTCCTGCACGTCGCGTACGAGCGGCTTCTCACCGCGATCCACAACGAGGCGACGCTCGAGCGCTACGCAGAACAGGGCCGCGCACTCGGCCGGCTGCTGTACGAGGGCCGCTGGTTCGACACGCAGGCGCTGATGCTGCGTGACGCGCTCCAGCGCTGGGTGGCCGCGCTCGTCAGCGGCGAGGTGACGCTCGAGCTCCGGCGCGGCGACGACTACACGATCCTCGACACGCGCGGCGACGCCGTCACGTACGACCCGGAGCGGCTGAGCATGGAACGAAGCTCTACGGCGTTCACGGCCGCCGACCGGATCGGGCAGCTCGCCGTCCAGGTCAACGACATCGCAGATTCGCGGCGCATGCTCGCGGCGCACCGCCTCCTGCAGCACTCGCTCTCCGATCCGCTCCAGCTGGGGCCGGCGGAATGACGCTCTGGGCCGCACGCACCGGCGTCACGCTCGACCCGGACGTCGATGCGTTCCTTCGCGCCGAGGACGCCGAGCTGCTCCCGTACGACTGCGCGGCGAGCGCGCTGCACGCGCAGCGCCTGCACACGGCGGGACTTCTCACCGACGCGGAGCTCGCCGAGGTCGAGAGCCGCCTCGCGACGATCGCCGACGAGGGCGCCGCGTTCCTCGGCGAGTACGAGGACGTCCACTCCGCGATCGAGGCGCTGCTCGGGACGGTCGGACGCAAGATCCACGCCGGCCGCTCGCGCAACGACCAGGTAGCCGCCGCCGCACGCCTCTACGTCGAGGACGCGAGCCGCGAAGCCGACGCGTCGATTGCGGGATTCGTCGAGACGATCCTCGACCTCGCCGAGCGTGAGGCGACGACGCCGCTGCCCGGCTACACGCACCTCCAGCGGGCGCAGCCGGTCACGGTCGGACATCACATGCACGCGTGGGTGGAGATGCTCGAGCGCGACCGCAGCCGCTTCGAGCAGGCCCGCGCCGCGAGCTCGCCCAGCCCGCTCGGTGCAGGCGCGCTCGCCGGGTCGACGCTGCCGCTCCCGCTGCCGGCCGGCGCGATGCGCAACTCCCTCGACGCGGTCGCTGACCGCGACTTCGCGCTCGACTACCTCTACGCCGCGTCGGTCCTGTTCACGCATCTGTCGCGGATCGGCGAGGAGCTCGTGCTGTGGTGCACCTCCGAGTTCGGCTTCGTCCATCTCCCCCTCAGCGCTGCCACGGGATCGTCGATGATGCCGCAGAAGCTCAATCCCGACGTCGCCGAGCTGGCGCGCGGCAAGGCCGGCACGCAGATCGGCCGGTTGACCGGGCTGCTCGCGGTCGTGAAGGGGCTCCCCCTCGCCTACGACCGCGACCTCCAGGAGGACAAGGCGCCGCTGTTCGCGACGAGGCGTGACGTACGGACGGCGCTCGCGGCGCTGGCGGCGCTCGTCTCCGGCATCGAGTTCGACGCCGAGCGGGTCGCTGCCGCCGTCGCCGATCCGCTGCTGCGCGCGACCGACGTCGCCGAAGCGCTCGTCCGGGACGGAATGCCCTTCCGCGACGCGCACGAGCAGGTTGCCGCGACCGTGCGGGACGGCTCGTTCACGCCGCCCGACCGGACGGCGCCGCGTGCCGCGCCCGGCCCGAGCGGGGTCGCAGCGGCGCTTCGCGATGCGCGCATGCGCCTCCAGGCGCGGTCGCTCGCCGACCTTCCCCGCGGGCTCACCGGCCGCGACCTGACCACGCTGACGACGTGGAGCGCCTACGAGCTCGGCTCCGTGCTCGACGTCGCCGACCGGCTGCAGGCGGCGCACCGGCAGGGGATCGAGCACCGCCTGCTGCCCGGCCGCACGCTCGGCCTCCTGTTCACGCGGCCGTCGACGCGCACCCGCGTCTCGTTCGCGGCCGCGATGGAGCAGCTCGGCGGCTCGGCGCTGATGCTGAACGCGTCCGAGCTCCAGCTTTCCCGCGGCGAGCCGATCGAGGACACGGCGCGCGTCCTCTCCGGCTACCTCGACGCGATCGTCGTGCGCTGGCCGTCGCAGGCCGACCTCGAGACGATGGCCCGGCATGCGTCGATCCCGGTGATCAACGGGCTCACCGATGCCGAGCACCCGTGCCAGGCGCTCGCCGACGTCCTCACCATCCGCGAGCACTACGGCGACCTGCGCGGCGTCCGGGTCGCGTACGTCGGCGACGGGAACAACGTCTGCGGCTCGCTCCTCGTCGCCTGCTCGGCGCTCGGAGCCGAGGTCGTGTGCGCGACGCCGCCCGGCTACGAGCCGGGCCCCGGCGCGCTCAGCGCCGCCTGCACCTTCGGCGGCACGGTCTCGCTGACGCATGACCCGCACGAGGCGGCCGCCGGCGCCCAGGTGATCTACACCGACGTCTGGACGAGCATGGGCGACGAGGAGGAACACGACAAGCGCGTGCAGGAGTTCGCCGGTTTCGGCGTCGACGCCGCGCTGCTCGAGGCCGCGGCGCCCGGCGCGATCGTGCTCCACTGCCTGCCGGCGCACACCGGTGAGGAGATCTCGAGCGACGTCCTGTACGGGCCGCAGTCGGCCGTCTGGCGGCAGGCCGAGAACCGGTTGCACGTGCAGAAGGCGCTGCTCGCGCTGCTCGTCGACTGACACACTGTGCGCCGCGCTCCGTGCGCGCCTTCCGATGAGCACAGACGACACGCATCCCGACCTCCAGGCGCTCCGCGCGCAGATCACGGCCCTCGACCACGAGGTGCTCGCAGCTCTCAACAAGCGGCGTCAGCTCGTGGAGCGCGTGCGCGAGCACAAGCAGGAAACGGGCGCACCGCCGATCGACGCGCAGCGCGAGGCCGAGCTGCTGCGGGACCTTGCCGCGGCCAATCCGGGGCCTCTCTCCGAGCGCGCGGTGCACCTGGTGTTCGCCGCGGTGCTCGACGTGATGAAGCGGGAGGTGTACGCCGAGCCGCGCTCCGAGAGCCACGCGCCAGCGCCGGCTCGACGTCGGACAGGGCCTGCGGGCATCGCCGTGATCGGCACGGGGCTCGTCGGCGCGTCGGTCGGCCTGGCGGCGAAGCATGCCGGCGTGAAGCGCGTGATCGGCTGGGATGCAGACGGCGAGACGCTGCGCGAGGCGGCGGGCGCGAAGGCGATCGACACGGCTGCGCCCTCGCTGCGCGCGGCGGTCGCCGGAGCGGAGCTCGTCGTCGTCGCGGTGCCGGTCGGGGCGCTCGTCACCGCGACCCTCGACGTGCTCGCGGCAGCCGACGCGGACGCGACCGTGACGGACGTCGGCTCGACGAAGCGCGCGGTCGCCGCCGGCGTCGACGACCCCCGCTTCGTCCCGGGACATCCGCTCGCGGGCGGCGCGACAGGCGGCCCGACACGCGCGGCCGCCGATCTCTTCGACGGCGCGACGTGGTTCCTCACGCCGCTCGCTTCGACGACTCCCGACCACCTCGCCGTCGTCGAGGGATTCGTGCAGCTGCTGGGCGCGCACGTCGTGCGGCTGGATGCAGGCGAGCACGACCGGTTGCTCGCGCTCACGAGCCATCTCCCCCACGCGCTCGCGAATGCGCTGATGCGCCAGATCGCCCGTGCATCCGTCGGACACGACGAGCCGCTCGCGCACGCGGGAGCCGCGTTGCGGGAGATGACGCGCGTCGCCGGCGCGAACGCGGCGATCTGGGCCGACATCTTCGACGAGAACGGCGACCTGATCGCCGACGCAGTCGCTGCGCACCGCGACGAGCTCGCAGACGTCGAGCGCGCCCTGCGCGCGCACGACCGGGCATTCTTCGAATCGTGGATCACGGAGGCTGCAGCCGCGCGCAGCCGCATGCTCGAGTACGCCTACCGCACCGAGGCGCAAACGCTGAACCGGATCCGGATCCGCGTCCCCGACCAGCCGGGCGTGCTCGCGCGCATCACCCAGACGCTCGGCGCGGCCCGCATCAACATCGAGGACTTCGAGCTGCGCCACGTCTCGCCGGAGTACGGCGGCGTGCTCGTGATCCTCGTCGCCGGCGCCGACAACGCCGAGCGCGCCCGCGCACTGCTACGGCGCGAGGGCTACAGCGCCGCTTGAGCTACTTGCCGTAGCCGCCGTTCGAGTTCGTCGTCGTGGTGGGCGGCTTGACCACCGTGCCGCCGGACGTCTTCACGGCAACGACCTTCATGCCCAGCGGCGAGAGCACGAACCACTTGCCGCCGAAGTGGACGATTCCCTCGCCCTTCGTCTGGCCGGCCCTGGCGTCCGGGGCGAAGAAGTAGAGGGGATGGCCCGCATAGGTGACCTGCCGGGTGCCGTCCAGGCGCTTCACCGTGCCGAGCAGCGAGCTCTTCACCCCGGCGCCGGCTGTGGGCGAGCCCTTGGCGAGCAACGGCGGCCAGAGAGCGGCGCACGGGCCGGTGCACGCGCTCGTCTTCCGGTCTGCGGTGAAGAGATAGAGGGTGCGGCCGTTCCCCGCGACGAGCACGGAGCCGAGCGGCGTCGAGCGGAGCGACACGGCCGGGTGGCCCGTGGCTCCGCTCGCGACGGCCGAAACGGCAGCCCCGGCCAGGGCGGCGGCGAGGACGGCGACGGCGAACGAGCGGCGCATGATGCTTCCTCCTCGGAAAAGCGTGAGCTGCACCAAGAGTAGGCCGAAACGCCGGGAAACGGTTGTAAAAGGGCGGTAAGGCGTGTGAGGCCCGGCCGCCGACACCCGAAAAGGGGCCGATCGTCGTCGAAAGGCATGAAAGTCGGCGCGCGGAACCGAGGATCGACGGGCCGGCCAGGCTGACACATGCTCGTCTCATGGCCGCACTCGCCCCTGCCGTCGACACCTTCCCCCCGCTCAGCACGGAGGCTCCCAGCGTCCTGACGCTGGTGCCGACCTCGCCGCGCAGCAACCTCGAGCATGCACTCGCGCGGGCCGAGCGGCTCACCGCCGACAACCATCACGAAGACGCGGTTCAGGCCCTCGAGGAGATCTGGCAGGAGATGCGGGACGACATGTCCTTCGTCCTGCGCCACCGCCTGGCCCTCTCGTGGGCCGAGATGTACCGCGGAAACCTCGACCACGCCACCGAGCTCCTCGAGCAGGCGCAGACGATCGTGCAGTCGCCCCGCTTCGACGCGATCGACCGCGCCGAAGTGCTCTACCGCCGCGGGTGTATCGCGCTGAAGCGCACGCAGGTCGCCGACGCCGACGCGCTCTTCACCCGGGCCCTCGAGACGAACGACCGCTCCGCGCACCCCTCGTCGCTGCTTGCGGCCGGAGCGCACGAGTGGCGCTCGCGCTGTCATCAGCTTCGCCGCGACTGGGACGCCGCGCGCCGCGACGCCGAGAAGTCGCTCGAGTTCGCCGGCTACGCCGGTGACGAGCGCTCCGAAGCGCATGCGCTCTTCCAGGCGTCGATCGTCGCCGAGCGCCAGCGCCAGTGGCTGCTCGCCCGCTGCTACGCCGAGCAGGCCCTCGCCCTCTACACAAAGCAGGGCGACACGCTCGCGACCGCGCGCGTCCTCAACAACATCGGCGGTCTCAGCTTCCTGCTCGGCGACGTCGACGAGGCGAAGCTCACGCTCGAGACCGCGATCGCGGCCGCGGACCAGGCCGGCAGCATCGCCGATCTCGCGCAGGCCGTCTCCTCGCTCGCGCAGGTCTATCTGCGGACGGGGCATCCGCGTGAGGCATGCGTGCGCGCCGAACGGGCAGCGTCGCTCCTCGCAGGACGCCTCGACTTTCTCGACGAGCTCGGCAATGCGCAGCTCGTCGTCGCCAAGGCACTCGCGGCCGTGGCCGATACCGACGGAGCGGCAACATGGCTCGACCAGGCCGAGCAGTCCTTCACGGCATTCGGGTCGACGAGCCATATCGCCGCCGCGTGGATGACCCGCGGCGATCTCGCCCGCGACGCCGGCGACCTCGACACGGCCGCGGAGCTGTACCGCAAGGCCGCCGACGCGCTTCAGGACTTTCACTTCTAAAACCCGAGAGGAGGTACCACCAATGCATCGGATCATCACCCTCAGCCGCTTCGCGCTCCCGGCCCTCGCACTGGCCGCGCTCATCGGACATCTGAAGCTCGGCTTCGCTCCTCTCGGCTTCTCCAGCGGCCGCTAGCACGATCTTTTCTGCGGGCTGCGACACTCGACGGCGACGGAAACGTCGCCGTCGGTGTGTCGTGACCCGGAGCTAGCGGGCAGGAAGCACCCGGCCGCGCACCTCGCCGAGCTCGAGCGCTCCGCCCCGGCCGCGCAGCACGACCTCGTCGCCGTCCTCGAGGTACGCGCGCTCCGTGCCGTCCGCGAGCCGCAGCGGCTCGGCGCCGTCGCGGCTCAGCTCGAGCAGCGATCCCTCTGTGCCGCGCGCCGGCCCCGAGATCGTCCCCGATGCCATCAGGTCACCGGTGCGCAGCCAGGCTCCGTTGGAGGTCGCGTGCGCGAGTTGCTGCGGCATCGTCCAGTAGAGGCCGGCCGCGTTCGTCCGCGAGACGACGTCGCCGTTCAGCTCGACCTCCAGCTCGAGGTCGAGCGCCCGGTCGCGGCCGCCGGCGAGGTGCGGCAGCGGCGGCGGCTCCTGTGCAGGGCCGTCCGTGCGGCGGTGCTCGAGCAGCGCGAGCGGTGTCACCCACGCGGAGATCGACGTGAGAAACGACTTGGCGAGGAACGGGCCGAGCGGCGCGCTCTCCCACACCTGGATGTCGCGCGCGCTCCAGTCGTTGACGAGCACGACGCCGAAGACGTGCTCGGCGAACGCGCTCGTCGGCACGGGCTCGCCGGGACGGCTCGGCACGCCGACCACGAAGCCGAGCTCGAGCTCGATGTCGAGACGGCGCGTCGGCGCGTACACGGGCTCCGCGTCACCCGTCGGCTTCAGCTGGCCGCGCGGGCGCACGACGTCGGTGCCGCTGACGACGATCGAGCCCGCCCGGCCGTGGTAGGCGATCGGCAGCCTGCGCCAGTTCGGGTGCAGCGGCTCTGTACCGGGGCGGAACAGCTGCGCGACGTTCGTCCCGTGCTCGAGCGACGACGAGAAATCGACGTAGTCGGCGACCGCGAACGGCAACTGCATCGTCACCCGGCCGAGCGGGAGACGCTCCCCGTCGTGCTCCTGCGCGCGGCCGACCGCGTCCTCCCAGGCCCTGGGACCCTGCGCGAGCAGCATGTTGAGCGAGCCCTGCCGGAAGATCTCGCCGAGCCCGGACAGATCGACGACCTCGTCGCCGGCGCGGAAGCCGACCCGCGCGGACCCGTCGCCGGCCGAAAAGACACCGAAGCCGCTCATCCTGGCATCCCGGGCGGCAACGCTACACTTGCCCGCGGCCGGGCTCCGGGCAGTGGAAGCGTGCGAACCGCGTCAGATCCGGAAGGAAGCAGCGCTAAGCATTCTCTTCCAGGTGCGCGGGTGGCCCGGCCATTCTGTGCTTCAATCGAAAAGTGCCCCTTCCAGCGATACATGTCCGCTTCTGGAACGCGATCACGCTGCGCGCTGCCGCGTCCTCGGTCGCGCCCGTAGTAGTGACTACGAGCGCTCCCTGCGTCCTTGCATCGCTTGGTGCTCGCGCCCCAGAAGCTAGACGGCATCACCGGAAGGGGCACTGATGGCAGCCCTCTACCGCAAGTACCGTCCGCAGAGCTTCGATCAGGTCGTCGGGCAGGAGGCGGTCGTGCGGACGCTGAAGAACGCGATCGGCTCCGGACAGGTGCGGCAGGCCTACCTGTTCGCGGGGCCGCGCGGCACCGGCAAGACCTCGATGGCGCGCATCCTCGCGAAGGGGCTGAATTGCGTGCACGGCCCGACGCCGGAGCCCGACGGCACGTGCCACGCGTGTCTCGCGATCGCAGCCGGCACGTCGCTCGACGTGATCGAGATGGACGCGGCGTCGCAGCGCGGGATCGACGACATCCGCGAGATTCGCGACCGGGTCGTGCTCCAGCCGGTCGAGGGGCGCTACAAGGTCTACATCCTCGACGAGGCGCACCAGCTCACGGACGCCGCGTGGAACGCGCTGCTGAAGCTGATCGAGGAGCCTCCGCCGCATCTCGTCTTCGTCTTCTGCACCACCGACCTGTCGAAGGTGCTGCCGACGGTGCGCTCGCGCTGCCAGACGTTCGTCTTCCAGCGGCCGCGCCTGCAGGAGCTCGTGACCGTGCTCGGCCGCGTCGCCGAGGGCGAGGGCATCGACGCGCCGCCGCAGGCGCTGTCGCTCGTCGCGCGAGCTGCGCGCGGCTCGTTCCGCGACGCGACCTCGACGCTCGACCAGCTCGCGGCGGCGACGGAGAACAAGGTGACGGTGCAGTCCGTGCTCCAACTCTTGGGCGCGGTCGAGGAGGAGGCGCTGTTCCGCCTCTGCGACCTCGTCGTCGACCGTGACACCGCGGGCGCGCTCACGTTCGTCGAGGAGCTGTCCGAGCAGGGCCACGATCTCGGCCGCCTCGTCTCCGACCTGATCGAGCATCTGCGCCACGTGCTGCTCGTACAGCACATGGGCGAGGTGCCGCAATCGCTGCCGGTGACCGAGGAGACGCGCGAGCGGCTGCGCGCGCAGGCGAACCAGCTAGGCGAGCCGGCGGTGATCCGGCTGCTCGACCTGCTCGCGCTCGCGGTGGACGACATGCGCCAGGGCGGCGACCCGCGCCTGCCGCTCGAGCTCGCGCTCGTCAAGGTCACGCGCCCCGCAGCCGACCTGTCGCGCGAGACGATCGCATACCGGCTCGAGCAGCTCGAGCAGCGCAGCCCGGCCGGCGCGCCGCCGGCGGTGCTGCCTGCGCCCGAGCGGCCGGGCTCCGCCCCGCCGGCGCCGGCGGCGTCCGCCCCGCCCGACGTCGAGCTCGAGCAGCTGCAGGAAGCGTGGGCGCGGACGATCCTCCCCGCGGTGGCCGAGAAGAAGGGCGGCATCCCGATCTCGAGCGTGCTCGGCGAGGGACGGCCGGCGCAGCTGGCCGGGAACACCCTGACGGTGGAGTTTCCGGCGACCGCGTCGTTCCACCGCTCGCTCGCCGAGGATCCGAAGAACGTGACCATGCTCGTCGACGCGCTCTACGAGGTGACCGGCCGGCGGCTCGCGCTCTCCTTCGAGGTCGGCGAGGCGGGCGACGAGGAGCACGACGTCGAGGTCGAGGGCCCCGCCGGCGAGGAGCGCATCCTCGAGCTGCTCCAGGAGACCCTCGGCGCGCACGAGCGAGAGGAAGGGTGACGTGAGCTTCGACATGGAGAAGCTGATGCAGCAGG
Organism: Gaiellaceae bacterium; assembly: GCA_036511815.1. Lineage (GTDB taxonomy): Bacteria > Actinomycetota > Thermoleophilia > Gaiellales > Gaiellaceae > Palsa-739. The sequence goes on along the minus strand of DATCBP010000043.1, from coordinate 33,707 downwards.
CCGCGCAGATGCAGGAGCAGATGCAGCGGATGCAGCAGGAGGCGGAGAACGAGACGGCGGAGGCGTCGGCCGGCGGCGGCCTCGTCAAGGTGACCGCGAACGGCGCGGGCAAGGTGCTCTCGATCGCGATCTCGAAGGACGCGATCGACCCCGACGACCCCGAGGCGCTCGCCGACCTCGTGCTCGCAGGCGTGAACGAGGCGCTCCGCTCGGCGCAGGCGAAGGTCGAGGCGAAGGCGCAGGAGCTTGCGAGCAAGCTCGACCTCGGCAGCCTCGGCATCCCCGGCCTCGGCGGCTAAAGCCGAGACCTTCGGCGACGCTTGCGCGTAACGCGTCCGCGGTCGCGTTACCCTCCGGCCTGGACCGCCCGACGAGCGGCGGTTTCAAACCTGGTCCGACGCGACCGGTTTTGGCCGGAGCGAACGCGGCGCAGGCGCGTTCGTGGAGGCCGAACCCACGCGCGTGGGGATGGCGCAACCACCACCGCGCGCGCCACGCCGCCCAACGCCCCGGCGCCGGCTCAAGCGAAACGGTACCCAGTCCCGCCTGAAACGCGCAGCGTTTCAGGCGGATCGGTTTCAGGCGGATCACTTGAAGTCGTAGACCCAGCCCCACACGACGATGCCGGTGAGGCTCAGCACGATGAAGAGCCAGAGCCAGTTCGTGAACAGCCGGCGCCTCCGCACGGCCGAAATGTAGCGCCCGTCGCGCGGGGATGTCCGCTGCGGACGGCTACGCTCCCGGCATGGTCAGCCCCGCGGTCGACAACCTCGTGGCGCAGCTCACGAGGCTCCCGGGGATCGGCACCCGCACCGCGCAGCGGCTCGCGTTCCACCTGCTCCAGGTGTCGAAGCAGGAGGCGCTCGCGCTCGCGGAGGCGATCGTGGACGTGAAGGAGCGCGTGCGCTTCTGCCGCCAGTGCGGCAACCTCACCGAAGAGGAGCTGTGCTCGATCTGCCGCGACGCGCGGCGCGACCAGACGACGATCTGCGTCGTCGAGCACCCGGCCGACCTGCTCTCGCTCGAGCGGACCGCAGAGTACCGGGGTCTCTACCACGTGCTCGGCGGCTCGCTCTCCCCGCTCGACGGTGTCGAGCCGGAGAACCTCCGAATCGACGAGCTGCTCCACCGAGTGTCGAGCAACGTCGTTCAGGAAGTCGTGCTCGCGACGAACCCGAACATGACGGGCGAGGCGACCGCCTCGTACCTCGCCGACCGGCTGCGCGGACGGGTCAAGGTGACCCGGCTCGCGAGTGGCCTCCCCGTCGGCGGCGACCTCGAGTACGCGGACGAGGTCACGCTCGGCCGCGCGCTCAGCGGTCGCCGCGAGATGTGACCCGGCCCGCGCCTACACTTCGAACGTGACCACGACGCAGTACGAGACCGTCCCCGAGCTGGCCACCGACCCGACCGGGCACGAGCGCGACCTCGTCGTGATGAAGTTCGGCGGCTCGTCGGTGGCCGACACGGACAAGATCAAGGGCGTCGCCCGGCGGCTCGTCGCGGCCCGCGAGGCCGGCCACCGCGTCGTCGGCGTGCTCTCGGCGATGGGCGACTCGACCGACGAGTTGATCGCGCTCGCGCACAGGATCTCCGAGCGGCCGCAGCCGCGCGAGTACGACATGCTCATCTCGGTCGGCGAGCGCATCTCGAACGCGCTCTGCGCGATGGCCGTCTACGACCTCGGCCACGAGGCGATCTCGCTCACCGGCTCGCAGGCGGGGATCGTCACCGACACGGTCCACGGCAAGGCGAAGATCGTGGACATCCGCGCGCAGCGGATCCACGAGGCGCTCGCCGAGGAGAAGATCGTCCTCGTCGCCGGCTTCCAGGGGGTCTCGACGACGACGAACGACGTGACGACGCTGGGCCGCGGCGGCTCCGACACGACCGCGGTCGCGCTGGCGGCGGCGCTCGGCGCCGACACGTGCGAGATCTTCACGGACGTCGACGGCGTCTACACGGCAGACCCTCGAGTCGTCCCGGACGCGCTCAAGCTTCCGGCGGTGACGTACGAAGAGATGCTCGAGATGTCGGCGTCGGGCGCGAAGGTGATGGCGCTGCGCTCCGTCGAGTTCGCGCGCAGCTACGGTGTCAAGCTCCGCGTGCGCTCGACGTTCGGCCAGGGCGAAGGCACATGGATCGGCAAGGAGGATCCGGCGATGTTCGAGAAGGCGATCATCTCAGGAGTCACGCATGACACGTCCGAGGCGAAGGTCGCCATCCTCGGCGTGCCCGACCAGCCCGGCATCGCGGCCAAGGTGTTCCGCGCGCTGGCGACGGCCGGCGTGAACATCGACATGATCGTCCAGAACGTCTCCGAGCACGGGATCACGAGCATCTCGTTCACGCTTCCCAAGTCGGATCTTCCGATCGCGGCGCCGATTCTCGAGCAGGCGGCGCGCGAGATCGGCGCGACCGAGGTCGTGCAGGATCCCGACATCGCGAAGATCTCCCTGATCGGCGCCGGAATGAAGAGCCATCCAGGTGTCGCGGCGGAGATGTTCGAGGCGCTCGCGGACGAGGGGATCAACATCGAGATCATCTCGACGTCGTCGATCCGGATCTCGTGCGTCGTGCGCGCGCAGGACGTCGAGCGCGCGGTGCGCGCGGTGCACGAGCGGTTTCGCGTCGTCGTCGAGGAGCGCGTCGGTGCCTGAGCACGCGGCGCGGATAGGAGTCGTCGGCGCGACCGGCGCGGTCGGCACCGTCACGCTCGCGCTGCTTGCCGAACGCGGCTATTCGAACGTGCGTGCATTCGCGTCGGCGCGCTCCGCCGGCGGCTCGGTGCAGTTCGGCGGACGGGAACTGACCGTCGAGGAGGCGACACCGGAGGCGCTCGCCGCCGGGGACCTCGATCTCGCGCTGTTCTCGGTCGGCACGTCGGCGTCGCGCGAACTCGTCCCGCATGCGGTGCGCGGCGGCGCGGTCGCGGTCGACAAGTCGGCGGCGTACCGGCTCGAGCCGGGCATCCCGCTCGTCGTGCCCGAGGTGAACGGCGAACGCGCGCTCGAGCACGAGGGCATCGTCGCGAACCCGAACTGCTGCACGATCCCGCTCACCTGCGTGCTCAAGCCGCTGCACGACGCGGCGGGGCTGCACAGCCTGCGCGTTTCGACGTACCAGTCGGTGTCCGGCGCGGGCGCGCAGCGGATGCAACAGCTGCTCGCCGAGCCGCAGGCCGAGCACGACCTCGCGATGGACTGGAGCTGGGAGGGCGACGAGACCGACGAGGAGTCGAAGCTCCGCGCGGAGACGCGCAAGATCATGGAGCTGCCGGATCTCCCCGTCAGCGCGACGACGGTGCGCGTGCCGGTTCTCGTCGGCCACGCCGAGGCGGTGTGGGCCGAGTTCGAGGAGCCGCTCTCGGCGAAGCAGGCGACGGAGCTGCTGCGCGGAGCGCCGTCGGTGCGCGTCGTCGACGTCCCCACGCCGGGCGACGCCGCGCAAACGGATCAGGTGCTCGTCGGCCGCATCCGCCCCGACCGCGCCGGCGGCAACGGCCTTGCGCTCTTCCTCGCATGCGACAACCTGAACAAGGGCGCCGCGCTCAACGCGATCCAGATCGCCGAGCTGCTGCTCGCGCGGCAGCGCGTGCCCGTCTAGGCCTCTACCGGCCGAACAGCCCGAGGGTCAGACGGCGCACCCGGCGCCTACGACGCTCGGCGCGGCGCCGTTCCTCCGCCTGACGGGCGTCGTGACGCTCGAGGAGCGCCTCGAGCTGGCGGCGTCCTCCCGCCAGCGGGCCTCTTCTCCGGGTCAATCTTCGCCATGATCGACTCCCAGCTCGCCGAGGATGTCGTCCAGCTTAGCGTCCCACGGGAGCGAGGAAGTCGTCGCGCACATGCCAACAGTGCGGAGTGCCGAGCTTCACGCGGAGGAGCTATGGACGTTGCGGCGCCGGCGCCGGCACGAACGCCTCCCGCACCACGCGCAGCACCTTCTCGCGCGTGCCTTCAAGCACCGGCTGGAGGCCGCCCAGCTCGAGCCGCGCGAGCTCGACGCGGCCGCTCGTGCGCACGGTGAGGAAACCGAAGTCGGAGAGGAAGTCGCTCGGGAAGATCGTCTTGTGCACCTGGAAGCGCGCGTAGGCCGACTCGCCCTCGGCGTAGCGGTACGTGAATGCCTCGAGGGCGCGCGCGCCGCGCTGCCGCGCCTCGCCGATCGCGGTGAGGAACAGCGACTGCATCACCCACGGCTTCGACGGATCCGCGAGATACGCACACGTGACGAGCACCGCGTCGTCGCTCGGCGGGCCGGCCGGCAGCTCTGCCGCGCGCGGGAACAGACCCGACGGGCCGTACTGCATCGAGCCGAGCAGGCGGCCGTCGTCGTCGTGGTACACCGTCCCCCACGCCCCCCACTCGTCCTCGGTGCCGAGGATCCAACGCCGCTTGTCGATGCGCCGGGTGCCGCGCGACTGCCACCACGTGCACTCGTGGCAGACGGTCGGCGCGGTCTCGAGCGTCGCGCCCGTCAGGCCGGCGATCCGCGTGGTCACGCGCGCGGGCCGATCTCGTCGACGACGACGTCGACGGACGCCGGCTCGACGTCGGCCATGCGCAGCAGGTACTCGCGCACGCGCGCCTGTACCTCGTGGCCGAGGTCGACGATCGATGCGCCCCAGTCGACGGACAGGTGGATCTCGACGCGCAGCGCGCCGTCCTCCTCGGCGACGCGCACACCCCGCCGCCCCGGCAGCGGGCTCTCGGCGAAGCCGCGCACCCCGTCGACCTCGCGCGCCGCATCGGCCGCGTACCGCGCGAGGATGTCCGTGGAGATCGAGGCCTGGCCCTCCATCACTGCTCTGACGAACGTAGCACCAGCTCCGTCGCCTCGGGCCGGGCGGCGAAGCGGAACGGAACGAACGTCGTCCCGAGGCCGGGCGACACGTGCATCGTTCCCGCGTCGGTGCGGTAGACGCCGTGCTGGTAGCGCGCGCTCGGATGCGCGAGCCGCAGCTTCCCGCCCGGATACGGAACCGCGATCTGGCCGTCGTGCATGTGCCCGGCCAGCACGAGGTCGAAGCGCCCCGGCTCGAGCCGGTCGAGCACGCGCGGAAAATGGCAGAGCAGAATCCTCAGGTCGGCATCATGTGAGAGCGTGTTCGGGTCGACCTTCGGCGCCCCTTGCACGATCATGCGCGGATGTGTGCCGGCGATCCACACGCTGCGGCCGCGTACCTCGACGAGCGCGCCTTTGTCGTGCAGCAGCGTCGCAGGCTCCAGCTCGCGCAGATCGGACGCGCGCGCCTGCGGATCGCGGGAGATCGCCACGTCGTGGTTGCCGAGCACCGCGTACACGGGCGCGGGCAAGCGCTCCATGAGCGCACGCAGCCGCGCCTCCCCGCGCGGGTGCGTGAGCAGGTCACCCGTGATCGCGACGAGATCCGGGCGCCGCACGGCCACCCACTCGACCGCCTGCTCGACCGCGCGCCCGCCGCGCGACGGCACGCCGAGGTGGAAGTCCGACAGGTGCGCGACCCGCAACCCGTCCAGCTCCGCCGGCAGCCCGGCCAGCTCAAGCTCGAGCTCGCGCAGCCGCACCCAGCCGGCCTCGAACCAGCCCCAACCGAGTGCGGCGCCCGCCGCAGCCCCGAGGAAAGCACCGGCGCGGCGCCCGAGGGCCACCGCGCCGGGACCCGTCCCTCCGTACCTCATGAGATGCCGGACGGCCGGGGAACTTGCGGCGCGCCGCTCAGACTTCGAGCCGCGACAGGGCCGGCCGCGGATCGACGATATGCCGCCGGAACTTCAGCTCTGACTCCTCGATCCCTGCGGCGACGCCGACGAGTTGCGCGAGATGGAGGATCGGCAGGCCGAACTTCCGCCCGGTCGACGCCTCGAGCTTCTGCTGCCACGCGTCGAGCGAGAGATGGCAGAGCGGGCACGGCGTCACCATCACGTCGGCCCCCGCCTCGAGCGCCTGCTCGATCGGCTGGATCAGCTCGCCCATCGCCGTCTCCTCGCGTGCCTGGATGATCGGGAAGCCGCAGCACTTGATCTTCGCCGGGTAGTCGATCGCCTCGCCGCCGCACGCCTCGATGATCCGCTCGAGCGACCACGGCCGGTCGGGATCCTCGAAGCCCATGATCTTCGACGGCCGCAGGATCTGGCAGCCGTAGAACGGCGCCACCTTCAGGCCCTTGAGCCCCTTGTGCGCGGCCACCTTCAGCAACTCGTAGCCCTCGCCCTCGGCGATCTCCCAGAGCAGATGCCGCACGTCGACCTCGCCGCTGTAAGGCGGGACGCCCACCGCCTCCAGGTTCTCGTTCACGCGCGCGCGAAGGACGTCATCGCCCTTGAGCATGAAGTTCGCCTGGCGCAGGTTGAGCGTGCAGACGTTGCAGACGGTCAGGAGCGTGTCGCTGCCCGTCGCCTCCGCGTACGCGAGGATGCGCGCGTTGAGGTGGAGATAGTAGTCGGGCTCCGCCTCGTGGATGTCGCCGGCGCCGCAGCACGTGACGGACTCGAGCTCGACGAGCTCCAGCCCGACGCGCGGCGCGAGCGCCTGCGTCGAGGTGTCCAGCTCCTTCGCCGACAGCGAGGCGAGGCAGCCCTTGTAGTACGCGACCCGCTTCATGCCGTCTCCTCTTTCTCGCTGGGCAGGTAGGGCTTCGGGAACGAGCCGGGCCCGTAGGGGTCGCGCGCCTCCTGGTGGCCGTGGCCGAGCCACTGGAGCGCGTGCTCGCCCTGCACGTGGCCGAGCGCGCCCTGGCGATCCTGCTCGCGCGTGAGCTTGTGCAGGCTGCGCGCCTCGTCGACGTCCTTCGCGACGTGCGGCGGGAAGGTGATGCCGGCCTTGTTGTGCGACATCAGGCTCATCGCGAACTTCATCTGCTTCACCGTCGAGAGGACGCCCTGGGTCTTCGGCACGAGCTCCGTCTCGCGCAGCCAGCCCGTCGTCTCGCTCGAGCGCACAAACCACTTCGCGTGCTTCGCGCCCATGTCGCGGTCGATCCCGTGCTTGATCGCCTCCGCGCCGAGCTTCGCGATCGCGTCGCGCGGGTCGACGCCTTTCGGACAGCGCTCGTTGCAGAAGAAGCAGCGCGTGCACTCCCAGATCCCGTGCTCGCCGCTGTACTCCTCGAGCCGCTCCACCGTGGCGCCGTCGCGCGGGTCGCCGACGAAGCGCATTCCTTTCGCGAGCGCCTGCGGCCCGAGGAACTCCGGGTCGGACTCCATCGCGTTGCACTCGGAGACGCAGCAGCCGCAGTTGATGCAGAGCGCCTCCTTGTGCACGACGTTCATGCGCTCCTGCGTGATCAGGTACTCGCGCCCGTCCTCGGGCCGGTCGTAGCCCGGCTGGAGGTACGGCTTCATCGCCTTGAACTTCTGCCAGAACGGATCCATGTCGACGACGAGGTCCTTGAGCACCGGCAGGTTCCCCATCGCGGAGATCACCGGCACGCGGCCGGCCTCGGCGATCTCGTGCATGCGCACCTTGCATGCGAGCACCGCGGCGCCGTCCATGCGCATCCCGCAGGAGCCGCAGATCATCATCCGGCAGCTCTTGCGGTAGCCGAGCGAGCCGTCGATCTTGTCCTTGACGATGTCGAGGCAGTCGAGCAGCGTCGCCTCCTCGGGCGCGTCGAACTCGTAGTCCCTGAGCGCGCGCTCGCCGCTCGAGGAGTCGTAGCGCCAGATCTTGAGAGCTACCTTCAACTCAGCCTCCGAGTCCGGGGATCGAGGAGCCGTTCGTCGTCGCCATCTGCCCCGGCGGCGGCAGGGTGACGGTGACGGGCTTGCCGAAGCTCGAGAGATCCGCGGTGAGGTTGACGACCGCCTTCTTCGTGCCGCTGCCGGTGACGACACGGGCGCGCAGACGGTGGACGTAGCCGTCGTCGCCGACCCACACATTGTAGACGCCGGGCTGCGTCGCGCCCGCGGCGGCGGGCAGCTTCGACGGGTCGATGGTGGCGCGGTACTGCGTCGTCGAGACGCCGTCGACCTGCTCCGTCCCGACTACGGTCGCCCCGCGGAGGCTCTGGAGGGAGCTCAACGTCTTCGTCGGGTCCTGCGAAAGCAGCGTGTTCAGGTTCAGGCCCTGCGACGCCGCCGCCTTCGCGAGGTCGAGCTTCAGCCACGTCTTCCCGGTTGGCAGCACGAGCGCGAACAGTGGCGATTTCAGATACATGTTCGTCTGGTTGAGCACGACGTCGATCGTGGAGTTGATCGTCGACACCGAGAAGTTCATGTGCAGCGAGCCGACGTGCTTCGTGTTGTCGAAGTCGCCCTGCCCCTTCACGGCCAGGCTCTGGCCGGACGTCGCCCCCGCCACGTTGAGCGTCATGTGCTCGCTGCCCGCGAGCGCCGTCTTCCGGGCGGCGGCCTGGACGGCTGCCATCGCGAAGGCGCCGCTCGCCGCGCCGGTCGCCTTCGGCTTCGAGCCGCCGCACGCTGCGGCCGCGAGCGGCAGCGCCAGCAACATGACGGCAACGGCAAGGCGGCGCATCAGTACTTCCGCTCCTGCGGCTCCCATTTCGTGAAGCGCACGGGCTTCGTCGAGAGGTTGGGTCCGCCGTCGCGCCAGTGGACGATCGAGTGGTGCATGAAGTTCTCGTCGTCGCGCGTCGGGTAGTCGTGCGGCCGGGCGTGCGCGCCGCGGCTCTCCTTGCGCGCGATTCCCGCGGTGACCATGCAGAGCGCGGTGTCGAGCAGGTTGCCCAGCTCGATCGCCTGCGTGAGGTCGCTGTTGAACACGGCGCCCTTGTCCTCGACGTAGACGTTGCGGTAGCGCTCGCGCAGCTCCTCGATGATCGCCACCTGCCGGAGCATCTTGTCCTCGCGGCGGAAGACGCTGAAGTTCTCGAGCATCGATTCGCCGAGCTCGTCGCGGATCTTCCAGGGCCGCTCGCCGGAATCCCGGTCGAGCAACTCCTTCAGCTGCTGCTCCGCGGCGCGCTCGAGCGACTCGGGGACGTCGATCGTCGTGTGCGAGAGCGCCCACTCGGCTGCGGCGCGCCCTGACCGGCGGCCGAAGGTGATCGTCTCCATCAGCGAGTTGCCGCCGAGACGGTTCGCACCGTGCACCGAGACGCACGCGCACTCGCCTGCCGCGTAGAGCCCGGTCAGCACGGTGGCGCCGTCGCTGTCGGTCTCGATGCCGCCCATGTGGTAATGCGCGCCCGGCCGCACCGGCACGGGCTCGAAGATCGGGTCGACGCCGGCGAACGTCATCGACAGCTCGCGGGAGCCCGGCAGCCGGTCGAGGATCCGCTCGGCGCCGAGGTGGCGCATGTCGAGCATCACCGAGCCGTTGATGCCGCGGCCCTCGTCGATCTCCGTCTGCTCGGAGCGCGAGACGACGTCGCGCGACGCGAGCTCGAGCGCGTTCGGCGCGTACTTCTGCATGAAGCGCTCGCCGTCCTTGTTGAGCAGGTACGCGCCCTCGCCGCGGCAGCCCTCGGTGAGCAGGATTCCGGTCGGGTACAGGGTCGTCGGGTGGAACTGCATGAACTCCATGTCCTTGAGCGGAACGCCGACGTGGAGCGCCATCGCCGTCCCGTCGCCGGTACAGGCGTACGCGTTCGTCGTCACGCGGTACTGGCGGCCGGCGCCGCCGGTGGCGAGCACGACCGTCTTGCCGCCGACCGTCTTGAGACCGCCCTTGAGCAAATCCCAGCAGATCACGCCCTGACAGCGGTCGTCGTTGACCACGAGCTGCCACGCGAAGAACTCCTCGTAGACCTTGATGTCGCGCTTGCAGACCTGCTCGTAGAGCACCTGGATGAGCACGTGCCCGGTGATGTCCGCGGCGAAGATCGTGCGCGGCGAGCCGGCGGCGCCGAACGGGCGCTGGGCGAGCTTGCCGTCCTCGCGGCGCGAGAAGACCGCGCCCCAGTTCTCGAGCTGGATGATGTCGCCCGGCGCCTCGCGCGTGAAGATCTCGATCGAGTCCTGGTCGCCGAGGTAGTCGGAGCCCTTGACCGTGTCGAACGCATGGATCTCCGGGCTGTCCTCCGCAGCGTTGCCGAGCGCCGCGTTGATCCCGCCCTCGGCCGCGCCCGAGTGGGAGCGCGTCGGGTGGAGCTTCGAGATCATCGCGACGTCGGCACCGGCATCGTGGGCTTCGATGGCTGCGCGCATGCCGGCACAGCCGGCGCCGACGACAAGGACGTCATGCTCTCCGATCAACGCGACCTCACGCTATCTCACAGGGTGGGCGTGCCGCGTCAGACCCGGGGGCCGGCGGCCGCGAGGCCCGGCTCGACGAGGCTGAACCTCGCAAAGTTGTCGCGGAACATCTGCGCGAGCGCCTGCGCCTGCCGGTCGTACGCCTCGGCGTCGCGCCAGGTCGAGCGCGGGTCGAGTAGGCCCGGGTCGACGTCCGGCACCGCAACCGGCACGTCGAAGCCGAAAACGGGGTCGATGCGGTATTCGACGTCGGCGAGACCGCCCGACAGCGCCGCGTGCAGGAGCGCACGCGTCGCTGTGATCGGCATGCGCTCGCCCTCGCCGAACGGGCCGCCCGTCCAGCCCGTGTTCACGAGCCAGACGGCCGAGCCGTGCTCGTCGAGCTTGCGGCCGAGCATGTCGGCATATACGCCGGGGGGCTGCGGGAGGAACGGCGCGGCGAAGCACGTCGAGAACGTCGGCTGCGGCTCGGCGACGCCGATCTCGGTTCCGGCGAGCTTCGCCGTGAAGCCGGAGAGGAAGTAGTAGAGCGCCTGCGCGCGGTCGAGGCGTGCGATCGGCGGCAGGACCCCAAACGCATCCGCCGTCAGCATCACGACGGACGCCGGATGACCGGCACGCTTCTCGGGGAGCGCGTTCGCGATCTGCTCGAGCGTGTAGGCCGCGCGGGTGTTCTCCGTCTTCGACGCGTCGTCGAGATCGAGCCTGCCGAACTCGTCGATCACGACGTTCTCGAGAATCGTTCCGAACGTGCGCGTCGTTCTGTAGATCTCCGGCTCGGCTGCCTGCGAGAGACGGATCACCTTCGCGTAGCAGCCGCCTTCGAAGTTGAAGACGCCGCTGTCGCCCCACCCGTGCTCGTCGTCGCCGATCAACATGCGCTCCGGATCGGCGGACAGCGTCGTCTTGCCGGTGCCCGACAGACCGAAGAAGATCGCGGCATGGCCGTCGGCGCCGACGTTCGCCGAGCAGTGCATCGGGAACACGCCCTCGAGCGGAAGCCGGTCGTTCATGACGCTGAAGATCGACTTCTTGATCTCGCCCGCGTAGAACGTGCCGCCGACCAGGAGCTCGGTGCGCGACGGGTGCAACACGACGAAGGTGCCCGTGCGCGTCCCGTCCGCGACCGGATCCGCCTCGAGCGCGGGAGCGTGCAGCACGAGCGCCTGCGCAGAGAACGCGGGCAGCTCGTCGGGCGGCACGTCGATGAACATCGTCTTTGCGAAGAGCGCGTGATACGGATGGGTCGTGATCACGCGCACGGTGAGCCGGTGCGCAGGATCCGCGCCCGCGAGCGCGTCCACGACGTACAGGGTCGCCTCGGCCGACAGATGCTCGACGACCTTCTCGCGCAGCCGCTCGAACGAGCGCTCGGCGATCTCGTTGTTCCCGTCCCACCAGATCCGGTCCTGGGAGCCCGGCTCGCGCACGACGAACTTGTCCTTCGGGGAACGCCCGGTGAACCGGCCGGTGTCGACGGCGAGCGAGCCGCCCTCTGCGATGCGGGCCTCGCCGCGCGCGATCGCGTGCTCGTAGAGCAGTGACGTCGTCGGATTCCGGATCACGCGGCCGCTCGCGGCGATCCCGTGTACGGAGAGATCCACCGCGTCGCGAACGTCCATCGCCGTCATCAGCCGTATGGTATTCGCCATGAGCGATCTGCGGCCCGAAGAGGCGCTCTCGGACGCTGTTGTCGCGCTCCGGCCCTGGACGGAGGCCGATGCGCCCGCGATCGTCGCCTGTATCGACGGCGACGAGGAGATCGGGCGCTGGCTCGACCAGATCCCGCAGCCGTACACGATCGAGGACGCGCTCGCCTACGCGCGCGGCATGACAGGCCAGGAGCGCGAGTCCCGGTTCGCGATCACGGACACCGGCAAGGGCGCGGTGCTGGGCTCGATCGGCGCGGCCTGGAACGAGGCAGGCGACATCGCCGAGATCGGGTACTGGCTGCGCGCGGATGCGCGCGGCAGCGGCGTGACCACGAGCGCCGTGCGGCTGCTCGCCGGCTGGGCGCTCGCGAAAGGCGCGGCACGCGTGCAGCTGCGCGCCGACGTCGAGAACACCGCCTCGCGGCGCGTGGCCGAGAAGGTGGGCTTCCGGCTCGAGGGCGTGCTGCGCTCCGCGTACTGGAGTCCGCGCCTGGAGCGCCGGCTCGACTGGGCGATGTACTCGCTGCTCCCGGGCGAGCTCGTGTGATCCCGGTCGTCGACGGTCACAACGACGCGCTCCTGCGCGTGTGGCGGAGCGGCGGCTCGCTCGCGGACCCAAGCGGCGACGAGGGCCAGCTCGACGTGCCGCGCATGCGCGAAGGCGGGATCGCCGCCGGCTTCTTCGCGATGTTCGTGCCGGCGCACGACGAGAAGCAGGACCTCTTCGCAGCGATCGCGCGCACGGAGTACGGATACGAGCTGCCGCCGGAGCCACCGCTCGAGCGGGAGCGCGCCACGCGCATCGCCGCAGAGCTGGTGGCGATCTTCGAGCGCGACCTGACGCCCGTCCGCACGGTCTCGGAGCTCGAGCGCTGCATCGCGGGCGACGCGGTCGGCGGTGTCCTCCATCTCGAAGGAGCCGAGCCGATCGCGCCCGACCTCGCAAACCTCGCGGCGTGGCACGAGCGCGGACTGCGCTCGCTCGGTCTCGTGTGGAGCAGGCCGAACGCGTTCGGCTACGGCGTCCCGTACCGCTATCCGGGAACGCCGGACACGGGGCCCGGGCTGACCGGCCCGGGGCTCGCGCTCGTCCGCGCGTGCAACGAGCTCGGCGTGCTCGTCGACCTCTCGCATCTCGACGAAGCAGGCTTCTTCGACGTCGCGCGTGTGTCGAACGCGCCGCTCGTCGCGACACATACCGCCGCACACGCGCTCACGCCGATCCCGCGCAACCTCCTGGACACGCAACTCGATGCGATTCGCGACTCGGGCGGGCTCGTCGGCGCCGTGTTCGACCGCACGATGACCCACCCGCGCGCGGAGATCGACGCCGACACGCAGCTCGACGTGCTGCTCGACCAGATCGAGTACCTCGCCGGACGGATGGGGATCGAGCACGTCGCGCTCGGCTCGGACTTCGACGGATGCATGCCGATCCGCGCCCTCGGCGACGCGACGAAGATGCAGGCACTGCTCGACGGGCTCGCCGCCCGTGGCTGGCCCGACGGCGACCTACGGGCCCTCGGTCATGGGAACTGGCTCCGCGTGCTCCGCGCGACGTGGCACTGACTCCGTCCGCACGACGACGGCGACGCAGGCAAGCACGAGCACGGCGCCGGCCCCGATCGTCCAAGTGAGCTTCTCGTGCAGCACGATCGCGCCGAGCGTGATCGCAACGACCGGGTTGACGTACGCGTATGTCGCCACCCTGCCGATCGGCGCGTTGTCGAGAAGCCACACGTACGCGGTGTAGCCGACGATCGACCCGAACGTGACGAGATAGAACCATCCGAAGATCGAGCGTCCCGAGAACTGACCGAAGTGCGGGTGCGTCGTCGCGAGACCGATCGGCAGCAGGATCGCGCCGCCGGCGAGCATCTCGAGCGACGTCGCGGCGAACGTGTCGGCCGGCATCGGCAGGCGGCCCGAGAGGAACGAGCCGGTGGCCCACATCAGCGACGAGCAGACGACGAGCAGCAGCGCCCAGAGCGGTGAGCCGCCGCCCGGGCGGACGAGCAGCACGAGGCCGCAGAAGCCGGCCCCCACGCCGGCGAGCGCGGCCCGCGGCGGCCGGTCCCCCGTGAGCGTGCGCAGCACGACCACCCACAGCGGCACCGCGCCGATGATCAGCGCGGACAGCCCCGTCGCGACGTGCCGCTCGGCCACGAACAGGATCGCGTTCGCGCCGGGAAGCAGCGCGCCGATGAGCACGCACGAGCCGAGCTCGCGCCAGCTCACGCGGAGCACGCCCGCACCGCGCCGCCAGATCGTGAAGCCCGCCATCAGCAGCCCCGCCGCGACGAACCTCGTTCCGACCGCGAACGTCGGCGGGATCGTCTCGCCGGCAAGCTCGATCCCGAGGTAGGTCGAGCCCCAGATCACATAGACCGTCGAGAGAGCGATCCAGACCCTGGCGCCGTGGCTCACGCAGTCAACACTGCCCGATCCGGCGGAGGCTGCGCGAGCGGGACGTCGAATGCAGCACCGTGGACTCCCGCACGGCTGCCGCACGCTTTCTCGATTCGCCCACGCTTGCGGAGAGCACCCGGCGGGCCTATCGCGTCGACGTCGAGGAGTTCTGCGGCTGGCTCGCCGCCCGCGGCGCGGCGCTCGACGACGTCGACGTTCGCACGCTCGTCGCCTACGTGTCGCACCTCGGCGCCGCCCGGCCCGGACGCCGCCCGAGTCGTCTCGCGCCCGCGACGATCTCGCGCAAGCTCGCCGCGGTGCGCGCGTTTCTCCGCCACGCGCTCGGCCCGGCCCGCGTGCCGGACGCACGGCTCGCGCCGCGGCGCGGCCGGCGGCTGCCCGACGCGCCGCGCCCCGCGGAGCTGACGAAGGAGCTCGCTGCGCTCGAAGGCGAGGGGCCGGTGGCGCTGCGGAACCGCGCGCTCGTCGAGCTCGTCTACTCCGCGGGCCTGCGCAGCGCCGAGGCGGTAGGGCTCGACCTCGGCGACGTCGACTTCGAGCAGGAGCTCGTCCATGTCACGCACGGCAAGGGCGGCAAGGAGCGCGTCGTGCCGCTCGGCGAGGAAGCGTCCTGGTGGGTCGCACGCTATCTTCGCGACGCGCGGCCCGCATTGGCACAGGGCGCCAACGACGCGCTCTTCCTCTCGGTGCGCGGCAGGCGGCTCGACACGAGCACGCTGCGGCGCATCTCGCCGCATCCCCACCGGCTGCGGCACGCGTTCGCGACGCACCTGCTCGAGGGTGGCGCCGACCTGCGCACGATTCAGGAGCTGCTCGGGCACAGCTCGCTCTCGACGACGCAGATCTACAGCCACGTCGACGCGCGCCGGCTGCGCCGCGTCTACGACCACGCCCATCCCAGGTCATGAACGCCGATCCCGCCGTCGAGTCGTTCCTTGCGCTCGCCGCGGCGCGGCTCGCGCCGCGCACCGTCGATGCATATCGGCGCGACCTCGCCGACCTGTCGGCCTGGCTCGAGCGCTCTCCGGCCGACGCCTCGAACGACGACCTCGCCGGCTATGTCGCCTCGCTGCGGGCCGCCGGGCGCGCCGCGACGACGATCGCGCGCCGCGTCGCCGCGGTCCGCTCCTTCTACCGGCACCAGGTGCTGATCGGCGCGCGCACGGACAACCCCGCAGCCGAGCTCGAGCTGCCCCGGCGCCGGCGCACGCTGCCGCGCACGCTGTCTCCCGGCGAGGCCGAGCGCCTGATCGACGCGGCCGGCGGCACCGGGCCGCGCGCGCTGCGCGACCGTGCGCTCGTCGAGCTCCTGTACGGCGCCGGGCTGCGCGTGAGCGAAGCGGTCGGGCTCGAACGCTCCGGGGTGGATCTCGAGCGGCGGCTCATCCGCTGTCTCGGCAAGGGCTCGAAGGAGCGCGTCGTCCCGCTCGGACGCGAGGGGATCGAGGCGCTGCGGCGCTACCTCTCACGGGGGCGGCCGTACCTCGACAAGCGCCACCGGCCCGAGCTGTTCCTCAATGCGCAGGGCGGTGCGCTCACGCGCGCCGGCGCGTTCCTGATCCTGCGCCGGCTCGCCGCCGTCGCGGGCCTCGAGCCCGAGCGCGTCCATCCGCACCTGCTGCGGCACTCCTTCGCGACGCACCTGCTCGAAGGCGGCGCCGACCTGCGCTCGGTGCAGGAGATGCTGGGACACGCCGATCTCTCGACGACGGAGCGGTACACGCACGTCTCCGACCGGCGCCGCCGCGAGCTCTACTTCCAGGCGCACCCGCACGCCCGCAAGAAGTAACCGGCTACTTGCTGCGCGGCTGTCTGCGCTTCAGCTGCTGTGCGACGTTTGCGGCCGCCTGACGCAGCGGCGCATCGATCTCGTCGTCGCCCGCGAGCCCCTCGAGCAGCACGATCGTCTCGCGCTGCGGCGACCCGTTCTTCAGGCAGAGCACGGCGAGCCGGCGCACTGCGGCGTTCCCGTCCGCGTTCGCGAGCGTGTGCAGGAGGGGACGCACGCCGTTGATCGTGCTCGGATGGTCGCGCGAGAGCAGCTCGAGCGAGAGCAGGGCCGAGCCGCGGCACGCCGGGCTCTCGTCGTCGAGTCCGCGCCGCAGCAACTCCTCCTTTGCCCGCCAGCGGAACTGCCCGAGGGCGCGGAAGGCGACGGCCCGCTCCCGGAAGTCGGCGCTGCGGACGGCCGCCTCGAGGTCGTCGGCCCAGTGCGCCCGCAGGTCGGCAAGCTCGCGCTCCGAGCCGGCCAGAGCGAGCTCGTCCGCTTGGGCCGCAGCTTCGGCGAGCGTCATCCCGGGCAATCTACCGGCGCACCCGTCCGAAGGACTCCGCTAGATTCGACGGCATGGCGCACAAGGTCGTGCTCATTCCAGGCGACGGCACCGGTCCCGAGCTGACCGAGGCCACGCGCCGCGTGCTCGAGGCGACCGGCGTCGAGTTCGACTGGGACGTCCGCGACGCCGGGGCCGACGTGATGGCCCAGCACGGCGGCAACCCGTTGCCGCCCGAGGTTCTCGACGCGATCCGCGAGACCGGCGTCGCGCTCAAGGGGCCGATCACGACCCCCATCGGCGGCGGCTTCCGGTCGGTCAACGTCGCGCTCCGCAAGGAGCTCGACATGTACGCGCAGGTACGGCCGTGCAAGAGCTACCCCGGGGTGCGCAGCCGCTTCCAGGACGTCGACCTGATCCTCGTGCGCGAGAACACGGAGGACCTCTATGCCGGGATCGAGTACGAGCAGGGGACGCCCGACGCGGAGGAGCTGATCCGGTGGATCGAGTCGAAGGGCGGCACGCTGCGCCACCACGACTCGGGCATCTCGATCAAGCCGATCTCGGTGACGGGGACGCGCCTCATCTTCGAGTTCGCCTTCGATTACGCGCGGAAGAACAGGCGCAAGAAGATCACCTGCGTCCACAAGGCGAACATCATGAAGTTCACCGACGGCCTCTGGCTGCGCGTCGCGCGCGAGGTGGCAGCGGAGAACGAGGACATCCAGTTCGACGACCGCATCGTGGACAACATGTGCATGCAGCTCGTCCAGCGCCCCGAGGAGTACGACGTCCTCGTGCTGCCGAATCTCTACGGCGACGTCCTCTCCGATCTGTGCGCCGGGATGATCGGCGGCCTCGGCATGGCGCCCGGCGCGAACTACGGCGAGCGCGTCGCGGTGTTCGAGCCGACGCACGGCTCGGCGCCGAAGTACGCGGGGCAGAATAAGGTGAACCCGATGGCCGAGCTGCTCTCCGGAATGTTGATGCTCCGCCACCTCGGCGAGCATCAGGCGGCGGCGCGCGTCGAGCGCGCGATCTCCGACGTGATCGCCGAGGGCGTCAGCGTCACGTACGACATGAAGCCGACCCGCAACGACCCGACCGCGGTCGGGACGAGCGAGGTCGCCGACGCGGTGATCGAGAAGCTGGAGGCCGGAGTAACCGTATGAGCGAGCGGCGCAAGATCACGGTCGTCGGCGCCGGGAACGTCGGTGCGACGTGCGCGCAGGTATTGGCGACGCGCGACTACGCCGACGTCGTGCTCGTCGACATCAAGGAAGGCCTGCCGCAGGGCAAGGCGCTCGACATCAACCAGATGGGCGCCGTGCTCGGCTACGAGCCGAACGTCACCGGCTCCAACGGCTACGAGGCGACGGCCGGCTCGTCGGTCGTCGTGATCACGGCGGGCCTCCCCCGCTCGCCGGGAATGAGCCGCGACGACCTCGTCTCGACGAACGAGAAGATCGTCACGGACGTGACCGAGAAGGTGACGGCGCAGAGCCCCGACGCGATCCTGATCGTCGTCTCGAACCCGCTCGACGCGATGTGCCACGTCGCGAAGAACGTCTCCGGGTGGCCGAAGCAGCGCGTGTTCGGGATGGCCGGCATCCTCGACACGGCGCGCTTCTCGACCTTCATCGCCTGGGCCACCGATTCGTCGGTGAAGGACGTGCAGGCGACGGTGCTTGGCGGCCACGGCGATCAGATGGTTCCGATCGTCTCCGCGACGACCGTCGGCGGCGTTCCGCTGCGGAAGCTCGTCGACGACGCGACGATCCAGGCGATGGTGGAGCGCACGGCGAAGGGCGGAGGCGAGCTCGTCAACCTCATGGGCACCTCGGCGTGGTACGCGCCGGGCGCGGCGGCCGCGCAGATGGTCGACTCGATCATGCTCGACGAGCGGCGCGTGCTCCCGTGCACGGCGTACCTCGAGGGCGAGTACGGCATCGACGGCCTCTACATGGGCGTCCCCGTGAAGCTGGGCCCGGCGGGGATCGCGCAGATCGTCGAGCTCGACCTCACCGACGCGGAGCAGGCTGCGCTGAAGGCGTCGGCCGACGCCGTGCGCGAAGTCGTCGGCGTGCTCACGACGTAGCGCGGCCCGCGTCGCGAAGCCACGCGGCATGCGTTGCGGTCTCCTCACGGTTCCCGGCACCGTGCCCGGCACCGGGTAGGGTCGCCGGGTGACCCTGGCCGGACGGACCGCGCTCGTCACCGGCGCGTCGCGGCGCGCCGGGATCGGCTTCGCGATCGCGGAGCGGCTTCGCGCGGCAGGCGCTGCCGTCTTCACGCAGGGCTGGACGCCGCACGACGCGGCGCAGCCGTGGGGAGCGGATCCGGAGCTCGAGCCCGACCTCGAGGCGGACTTCGCGGAGAGAGACGCGCCGGCGCGCGTCGTCGCGGCCGCGCACGACGCGCTCGGGCCGCTCGACGTACTCGTCGTCAACCACGCGCGCAGCGGCTCCGGCCGGCTCGACGAGCTGACCGCCGACCACATCGACGCCTTCCTCCACGAGAACGTGCGCGCGTCATTGCTGCTCGTGCGCGAGTTCGCCGCGCAGTTCGAGGGCGAGAACGGCCGGGTCATCCTCTTCACCTCCGGCGCACACCTGAGCCCGATGACGGGCGAGCTCGCCTACGCCGTCTCGAAGGGCGCGCTCGCGATCGCCACGCTGACGCTCGCGGAAGAGCTCGCCGACCGCGGCATCACCGTCAACTGCGTCCACCCCGGCCCGACCGACACCGGCTACGGCCTCGCGGACGTCGACCCGGCGCCGAGGATGCCGTTCGGCCGCTGGGGCGAACCCGACGATGCCGCACGCCTGGTCGCGTGGCTGTGCAGCGACGACGCCCGCTGGCTCACCGGCCAGGTGATCGACTCGGAGGGCGGCTTCCGCCGTTGGGTAGGCTCGTCGTGACGATGGCGGTGACGTGGATCTCGGACTGACCGGCCGCACGGCGCTCGTCACGGGCGCGTCCTCGGGCCTCGGGCTCGCGAGCGCCGAGGCGCTCGCCGCGGAGGGTGCGCACGTCGCGATGCTCGGCCGGCGCCGCGACCTGCTCGAGCGCGAGGCGGAGCGCATCGGCGCGCTTCCGGTCGGCGGCGACGTCACGTTCGCAGACGATCTCCAGCGCGCCGTCGACGCGACGGTCGAGGCGTACGGCGGCATCGACGTCCTCGTCTGGAACGGCGGCGGCCCGCCGCCCGGCAGCGGCATCGACGTGACGCCGGAGTCGATCCAGCAAGCGGTCGAGCTGCTGCTGCTCCCGGCGATCCGCCTCGTGCAGCTCTGCCTGCCGCACCTCGAGCGCAGCGAAGGCGGCCGCATCCTCGCGATCACGTCGATCGCCGTGAAGGAGCCCGTCGACCATCTCGCGCTGTCGAATGCGGTCCGGCCGGCCGTCACCGGCTGGCTGAAGTCGCTCTCGCGCGACGTCGGGCCGCATGGGATCACGGTGAACTGCGTCGCGCCGGGGCGGATCGCGACGGCGCGCCTCGAGCAGCTCTATCCGAACGGCGCGACCGAAGCCGACCTCGCGGCGATCCCGCTCCGCCGCTGGGGGACGCCGGGCGAGTTCGGCGACGTCGTCTGCTTCCTCGCATCCGAGCGGGCGCGCTACATCAGCGGCCAGACGATCGTCGTCGACGGCGGCCTCCAGCGTTCCCTGTTCTAAGCTCGCCGCTACCCTGAGCCGGTGGCCCGCGGCACTCGCTACCTCCCCGCCGTCGTGGGCGTCGTCGTCGGGCTGGTCGTGATCGCGGCGGTCGCCCTCTACCTCATCCCCTCGAACAACTTCCTGCTGCTCCCGGACGGCGCGCATCCGGTCGCCCCGCTCGTCGAGGTGCAGGGCGGGCACGACCCGACCGGGCCGGGCGGCATCTACTTCGTCGACATCTTCGAGCGGCGCGCGAGCGAGCTCGAGTCGCTGTTCCCGTTCATCCGCTCGGGCGCGACGCTCGTGCCGGCGAGCCTGCTCGTGCCGCCGGGCGTGAGCGATGCGGCGCAGCGCCGCGCCGACCTCCAGCAGATGGCGATCTCGCAGCAGGTCGCGGCCGCGGTGGCGCTGCGACGGCTCGGCTACCACGTCGTCGCGAAGCCGAACGGCGTCACCGTCGACGCGATCGACCTCGGCACACACGCCGTCGGCAAGCTGCAGCCCGAGGATCTGATCGTGACGGTGAACAGAACCTCGACGCCGACGATCGCGCTCCTGCGCGGGGTGCTCGCGAAAGTCCACCCCGGTCAGGTCGTGACGCTCGGCATCCGGCGCGGCGCCCAGGCGCTGATCGAGAAGATCAAGACGATCGCGGATCCGGCAAGTCCGAAGCGCGCGATCGTCGGCTTCAGCCCGGACCAGTCGGCGCTGATCAAGCTGCCGCTCCGCGTGCGGATCGACGCGGGCAACGTGGGCGGCCCCTCCGCCGGCCTCGCCTTCGCGCTCGAGGTGATGGAGGAGCTCGGCCACAACGTCGATCACGGCTACAAGGTGGCCGCAACGGGGCAGATCGAGCTCAACGGCGCCGTCACGCCGATCGGCGGCGTCAAGCAGAAGACCTTCGGCGTACGGCAGGCAAAAGCGGACGTCTTCCTCGTTCCTGCTGGGGACAACGCGGTCGAAGCGCGCCGCTACGCGCACGGCCTCCGCATCATCGCTGTGAAGAGTTTTCCCCAGGCGTTGCAGGCCCTGGCAACATTGCCTCCAAAGCCGTAATCACGGCGCGTTCTCGGCCTTCCGGAAACTCCCGGATTTTGGTCAGTTTTCGTCCTCGGCAACGTGTGAACGCCGTGTAACGCGCCCTATGATCGCCCTTCGACGGACCACCCGATGTGCCTGCGGACCTTCCTCTATGACCAAGCGAATCACGCCAACCTGCGCCGACTGCTACTTCCGCCGTGCCGGGCTGTGCGCCCTCCCGGGTGAGACGGTCTGCCCCACCTTCCGCGCCCACTCGATGGGCAGGCTCTCCCCGCCACCGCAGCCGCGCCTCGTCCCGCGCACGCTCGCCCAGGCGCACGCAGCCGCGTAGTATCGCGCGGTGCGCTTCCTTCCGCGCAGGCCGCACGTCGACACCGACAAGCTCGAGGAGGACTGGCAGCCTCGGCTGTACGGCTGGCTGATCGCGCTCGTCGTGCTCGGCGCCTACGTGATCGCCTTCGTGCTCGAGAACCGCAGATCCGTGAACCTGCACTTCGTGTTCGCGACCGCGAGCGTGTCGCTGATCTGGCTGATCCTGCTCGCACTCGCGCTCGGCGTGACGGGCGGGATCCTGCTCGCGCAGCTAGAGCGCAGGCGCAGGCGCCGCGGCGCCCCGAAGTAGCGGCGCGAGCCGCGCCATCCCTTCGCCGATCTCCGCCGGCGAGACGAAGCTGAACGCGAGGCGCAGCGAGTTGCCGCCGCGACCGTCGGCGAAGAAGTCGGAGCCCTTGACGTACGTGACGCCGGCCGCCTCGGCCTGCGGAAGCAACGCTGCCGTGTCCGTCCCGGAGCCGAGGTCGACCCAGACGAAGTAGCCGCCCTCAGGGCGGCTCCAGGTCGCGTCGTCCGGCAGCTGCTCCTCGAGCGCCTCGAGCATCGCGTCGCGGCGGCTCCGCAGCAGGCCGTTCACACGCTCCAGGTTCGGCTCGAAGTTGCCGCGCCGGAGGAACTCGTGCACGGTCGCCTGCGTGAGGAACGGCGGCGAGATGTACGTCGACACGGCGAGCGCCTCGATCTGCGCAGCCAGCTCGGCCGGCAGCACGAAGTAGCCGACGCGGACGCCCGGCGCGATCGTCTTCGAGAACGACGAGGCGTAGACGACGCGCTCGCCGCCTTCGAGCTCGAACAGCGTCGGCAGCGGAGCGCCTTCGTAACGGACGAGCCCGTACGGGTCGTCCTCGAGCACGAGCAGGTCGTGCGCCCGCGCGATCTCGACCAGCCGGCGGCGGCGCTCGAGCGAGAGCGTGCGGCCGCTCGGATTCTGGAAGGTGGCGATCGTGTAGAGGAAGGCGGGCGTCCCGTGCTCCGTAAGGGCCTGCTCGAGGGCGTCCGGCAGGAGTCCTTGCTCGTCCATCGCCACCGCGACGATCTCCGCGCCGAGACGCGTGAGGATCTTCAGCGGCCGGTCGTAGGTCGGGGCCTCGACGAAGACGCGCGTGCCGGGACGGACGAGCTGCTCGGCGAGGAAGACGAAGCCCTGGAGCGAGCCGTTGGTGAGGACGACGCGGCCGACCTCGACGCCGTGGCGCGCGGCGAGCCATTCGCGCAGCGGCGGATAGCCGCCGCCGGGGCCGTAGAGCAGGATCGTCTTGCCATCGCGTTCGATCGCGGCGCGCGCGCAGTCGGCCAGCTCGGCGACGGGAAGGCATTCGGGCGCGGGCACGCCGCGCGCGAAGGAGATCACGCCCATGCCTCTCAGGGTACCGGGACGAGCCGGGCGTCGAGCGCTTCACGCACCTTGCGCGTGAGCTGGTCGACCGTGAACGGCTTCTCGAGCAGATCGGCGATCAACGTGCCACGGTCGGCGAACGCGGCCCCCGAGTAGCCGGAGATGAAGAGCACCCCGACGCCGGGCGTGCGCTCGATCAGCCGGTCGGCGAGCTCGGGCCCGCTCATCGACGGCATCACGATGTCCGTCAGCAGCAGGTCGTACGGGTCCGTCACCTCGAGCGCCTCTTCGGGCCCTGCCGCTGCGACCACGCAGTACCCCTCACCCTCGAGCATTGCGGCGACGAGGCGGCGCACGATGTCCTCGTCCTCCACGAGCAGCACCGTCTCCGATCCACCCGGCGACGTCTCCGCCGGCTCGGCCGCTTCCACGGGCTCGTCATGGGTGCCGGGAAGGGCGATGCGAAAGGCCGTGCCGCCGGGTGCGCTCTTCACGCTGATCTCGCCGCCCGTTTGCTGGACGATCCCGTGCACCATCGCCAGGCCGAGGCCCGACCCCTCGCCGACGGGCTTCGTGCTGAAGAACGGCTCGAAGATGCGAGCGCTCGTCTGCTCGTCCATGCCGTGACCGGTGTCGGACACGGTGACGACCGCGTCGCCGTTCAGGTTGCTCGTCGTGATCGTGAGGGTGCCTCCGTCCGGCATCGCGTCACGTGCGTTCACTGCGAGGTTGACGAGCACCTGCCCGAGCTGGCCCGCGTCCGCGCGCACGCGCACGAGCTCCGGGTCGAGGTGCGTGACGATGGCGACCTGCGCGCCGATCACCCGCTCGAGCAGCGAGCGCGCCTCGATCACCACCGCGTTGAGGTCGACCACGGTGCGCGCGAGCACCTGGCGGCGGCTGAACGCGAGCAGCTGGCGTGTCAGATCGGCCGCGCGATCGGCGGCGGCCCTGACCTCGGCGAGGTCGCTGCGAATGCGCTCGTTCTCCCTGCCGCCGTGGTCGAGGGCAAGTCCCGCGTACCCGGAGATCGCCGTGAGGAGGTTGTTGAAGTCGTGGGCGATACCGCCCGCCAGCATCCCGAGGGCCTCGAGGCGCTGGGCCTGTCCGAGCTGTTCCTCGAGTGCCTTGCGCTCGCTGATGTCGACGACGAAGCCCTGTTGGGTGACCGGCCTGCCCTCCGCGTCGCG
Source organism: Gaiellaceae bacterium (assembly GCA_036511815.1). Lineage (GTDB taxonomy): Bacteria > Actinomycetota > Thermoleophilia > Gaiellales > Gaiellaceae > Palsa-739. The sequence goes on along the minus strand of DATCBP010000043.1, from coordinate 9,656 downwards.
GAGCACCGACATGTGGTCGAGCACCCAGACCGTGCGGCCGTCCGCGCGGATCATCCGGTATTCGCCCTGCACGACGTCCTCCACGAGGCTGCGTGCGTTCAGCGCTTCGTTCGCCTCGCGGTCGTCGGGGTGGACGAGCTTCGATGCGAAGCGGGGCTCGGCAAGCCACCGTTCGAGCGGGTAGCCGAGGAGAACCTCGGTCTGCCGCCTACTCTGGAAGAGCGGCGGCGCGTCCGCGTCGACAAGGCTGCGCATGTACGAGACGAGCGGCAGCTGCTCGATGAACGCGCCGTGCCGCTCCTCTGCTTCGGCGTTCTTCTTTTCGGCGTCGCGCATCGCCTGCTCGAGCGCGCTGAGGAGAAGCCCGGTGAGCCCGAGCACGGCGAGGTACGCGTTGAGCGCGAACATGCTCTGCAGCGGAGTCTTGGCTACGAACGGCCCGTTTCCGTCGACGGTGCCCTCCAGCGCGACCAGAGCCGAGATGAGCACGACCCCGGTGGCGCCCATGCGTCCCATCCGCAGCGCCGACCAGATGAGGACGGGGAAGATCAGATATGCAGTCGCCTGATCCAATCCGAGCAGGCCCGTATCGGCGAACGTCGACACTCCGATCGCAAGCGCGGCCAGCGTCAGCCACTCGACCGGTCGGGCGACGCCCCGCGACCGGCGCTGTATCCATGCGCGCACGAACGGCCCGACCACGACGATGCCGGCGTAGTTCGAAAGCACGAGCACGGCCCAGTTCTGCACCGAATCGGCTCTGTCGCCGGCGAGACTCGCTGCGGCAAGATCGAACGACGCCGCCACGATCGCGGCGCCGATGGAGGTGGCGGTCCGGATGAGCGTGTCGCGGAGCTTCTCGCCGGACGGACGCAGCCACGCGAACCACCTCATCCCGTATGCGGCGAGGCTGACCGAGGCCGCCGCCGCAGCGAGCAGGACGATCGCGCCGACCGGTAGACCCTCCAGCACGCCCTCGCCTGCCGCGCCGACGACGACCGCGGTGACGAGCCACGGGCCGCCGAGCTGCACCGCGATGAACGCGACCCCCAGCGGGAACCCGACGAGCGGGACGCCTTCCCGGGCGAACTCACCGATCCCGGAGAGCCAGGCGAGGGCAAAGTAGCCTGCCGCCGTCGCGACCCAGCGAACAGCGGGTTGCGCGGCCAGCGTGCGCGTCACCATCACGGAATAGCAGAATCCGACTTGCGCGCCGCAGTGCCTGTCCTCGTTATGGCGTACACCGTCTACCCCTAACGGGGCAGCCCGACTAGGACTTCATCCGCTCGGCGACGAGCTGCGCGACCTCGGTCGGCGTCGTGCCGACCTGGATGCCGCGCGCCTCGAGCGCATCCTTCTTCGCCTGCGCGGTGCCGGCAGAGCCGGAGATGATCGCGCCTGCATGTCCCATCGTCTTGCCGGCCGGCGCCGAGAAGCCCGCGATGTACGAGAGCACCGGCTTCGTCACGTGCTCGCTGATGTACTGCGCCGCCTTCTCCTCCTCGTCGCCGCCGATCTCGCCGACCATCACGATCAGCTCGGTCTCCGCGTCCGCCTCGAACTTCGCCAGCACGTCGATGAAGGACGAGCCGACGACCGGATCGCCGCCGATGCCGACGATCGTCGAGTTGCCGAGGCCGAGCTGCGTCAGCTCGTGCCCGATCTGGTACGTGAGCGTGCCGGAGCGCGAGACGAGCCCGACGGAGCCTTCGTTGAAGATCTCGGCCGGAATGATCCCGACGTTCGCCTTGCCGGGCGAGAGCACACCGGGGCAGTTCGGGCCGATCATCGTCACGCCCTGGGGGCGGAAGTACGTGTACGCGTGGAGCATCTCGTGCACCGGGACGTGCTCCGTGATGCAGATCACCGTGCCGATCCCGGCGTCGACCGCCTCATAGATCGCGTCGGCCGCAAACCGTGCCGGGACGAAGATGAGCGTCGTGTTCGCTCCCGCCTTGTCGACCGCGTCGGAGACGGTGTCGAACACGGGAATTCCCTCGACGTCCTGCCCGCCCTTGCCCGGTGTGACGCCGGCGACGACGTTCGTCCCGTACGCGCGGTTCCGGAGTCCGTGGAAGCGGCCCTCGCTGCCGGTGAGCCCCTGGACGACGAGGCGCGTCTCCCGGTCGACGATGATGGCCATTACGTCGGGATCCCCTTGACGACGAGCGTCGGCAGCGGCATCCAGCCGTCGGTGACGCGGTCTCCGAGCAGCTCGAGGACGCGCGTCGCGTCCGCGCCCGTGCAGCCAGCCCGCTCGAGCCACGGCGCGATCTCGAGCGGCCTGTCCAGGTGCAGGCTCTCTGCCACCTCGAGCCCTGCGAGCTCGTAGAAGCTCTCCCACTCGGCCACGGAGTAGTTGCGCACGTGGCTCGGATCGCGCAGGCGGTCGGCCTCCTCGGACGACTCGCTGACGAACGTGTTGTCGCAGATGACTACGCGGCCGCCGGCGACGCGCGCCATCTCCTTCACCGCGGCGACGACGTCGGGAAAGTGATGCGCGGCGAGCCGGCAGGCGACTGCGTCGAAGCTCCCGTCGGCGAAGGGAAGGTGATCCGCGGGTGCGATCACGTCCGCCTGCATGCCCGGCGCGGGATCGACGGTGACGACGGAGCAGCCCGCCTCCCGCAGCCCGCGTGCGACGTGTCCGCCGCCGGTCGCGACGTCGAGGGCGTTCACGCCATCGCCCGGCTCGCACCAGGCAACGGTGAGGTCGAGGTCGTCGCCGGCAGCGTGGATCGCGCTCGTACGGTACGCCTCGGCCCGCTCCGACCAGACGTCGCCGCTCACGTCGCGAGCTCCACCGCGCGACGGGCGCCGTCGAGCATCGTCGCCTCGGGATGGATGTTCGGCTTGCCGGCTTCGGCGAGGATCTTCCGCCCTTCGACCGCGTTCGTGCCGTCGAGCCGGACGACGATCGGGTACTGCGACATGTCGAGCCGGTCGAGCGCCTCGAGGATGCCGCGCGCCACCTCGTCGCAGCGTGTGATGCCGCCGAAGATGTTGAAGAAGATCGACTTGACCTGCGGATCGCGCGTGATCACCTCGAGCGCGTCGACGACGCCCTGCGCGGAGCCGCCGCCGCCGAGATCGCAGAAGTTCGCCGGCGTGCCGCCGACGTGCGCGACGACGTCCACCGTCGACATCGAGAGGCCCGCGCCGTTGCCGCAGATGCCGACGCTGCCGTCGAGCTTCACGTACGTGACGCCCTTCTCGCGCGCGAACGTCTCGAGCGGATCGGCTGCGAGGTTGTCGCGCATCTCCGCGATGTCGGGGTGGCGGAAGAGCGCGTTGTCGTCGACGGTGAACTTCGAGTCGAGCGCCTTCACCTCACCCGTGGGCGTGACGATCAACGGATTGATCTCGCAGAGCATCGCGTCGAACTCGACGAATGCGCGGTAGAGCTTCTCGACGATGTCCGCGATCTGCCTCTGCTCGGACAGGTCGGTGACTCCGGCGCCATAGATGAGACGCCGTGCCACCCACGGCTGGAAGCCCTCGGACGGATCGACGTGCAGGAGCACGAGCGCCTCCGGGCTCTCCGCCGCCACCTGCTCGATATCGATGCCGCCCTGCGTCGTGAACATGAAGAGCGGCTTCTTCGCGCCGCGGTCGAACGCGATCGAGAGGTAGTACTCCTTCGCGATGTCCGAGGCCTTCTCGATCCAGAGCCGCCGGACGATGTGGCCGTTGATGTCGAGGCCGAGGATCTGCTTCGCGGTCTGCTCGACCGCGTCGGGGCCGTCGGCGAGCTTGACGCCGCCCGCCTTCCCGCGGCCGCCGGTGAGCACCTGGGCCTTGACGACGACCGGGCCGCCGAGCTCCTGCTCTGCCGCCCGCGCCTCCTGCGGCGTGTCGGCGCGGCGCCCGTTCGAGACGGGGATGCCGACGCGCCGGAAGAGCTCCTTGCCCTGGTACTCGTAGAGGTCCACGGCGGCTGACTCTAGCGATGCACCGCCGGTCAGCGGCGCAATCGACGCTCTCCGGCTGCCTCGGTCAAAGCCACACGGGCGAGTATTCCTTCAAGCCGTTCACGGACGAGTGCCATCTCGCGTGACGGCATGAGATCGACACCAAGTCGCAACTGCTCGATGTCCACGAGCTCCGCACGAAGCGCGTCCTCGACGAACTCGAAGTCATGCTCGCGGCCCGCCGGGAGCTTCGCGAGCGTGAGGTCGTGGACGTTCCAGGTACCAGACAACGATCGTGCCTTCTTTAGCTCGGTTCGACTGCCGACGACGATCTCGTCGCGAGCAATATCAGCCGCCGCCTTGACCACGTGTTCGAAATCCTGGCGTCTCTATGTCTTCGCGCGCTCCTCCACGGCGTGCACCAGGCGATTCCGTTCTTGCTCGGTCAAGACACCGGCGAACGGTGACGTCTGCCGCAGTTCTCTAGCGCGAGGCGACCCGGCACTGATGACCCGGGCGATCTGGTCGAGCGGCTTCTCGAGCGTCCGCTCCCACTCATCGAACCAGCGCGGGTCGATCCTTCCCTCGCGATGCCACCGACGGAGCTTACGGCGTGCTTCCTCGACAACGGCGTCGTCGAGCCGCTCGGCAACGAGTCGATGGTAGGCGAGCGCCTGAAGCTCCGCGGCCCGATGCCCACGGGTCTTTCGACGCGGTAGGAGGCGGTTGAGGTCCACGGCTTCAACGGCGCGACGCTTGCGATCGTTGATGACGCGAGCAACGGGTCGACCGCTGCCCTGGCTGCGCTCCTGTTCCACTTCATCGAGTAGCGCGATCAACGCGTCGAGAGGAACTTCACGCCGACCCTCAGGAGTTAACACCGAGGCAATCTCGCCTGCATCGAGCCAGCGGCTCATCGACGGCGATGTGATGCCAAGGGCGCGCGCCGCGTCGGCCGGACGAACGCTACGGCCCACGGATCTCTCCAATGACTCCCGCACCGCTGCGAGCTCGGAGCGCAGGTCTCCGTGGACCGTCCGCTCGGCTCTTCGGAGCCGAAGGATGTTGTCCAGGGTGCCTCCCACCTTCTCCGCCTGTTCCAGCATGAGCGCATTGTATCGTAAACTTCCTAGATATCACTGTTTTATTAGATTATTTTCCTTCCTTTTCTGGCCGATATCGTTAGCTCAGTTCGGAGAACGTCCTTTTCTCGTAACGATAGAGTTGAGCGTATGGACGCGATCGTCGCGGAGAACCTCACGAAGCGCTACAAGACCGTGCAGGCGCTCGACGGCGTTTCCTTCTCGGTGCGGGACGGCGAGGTATTCGCGCTGCTCGGGCCGAACGGCGCCGGCAAGTCGACGACGGTGCGCGTGCTCACCACGCTGACCCGGCCCGACTCCGGACGCGCCTTCGTCGGCGGGGAGGACGTCGTCGCGCACCCGAACCGCGTGCGGCACACGATCGGCTACGTGGCCCAGGACTCCGGCGTCGACTGGGAGGCGACCGGGCGCGAGAACATGCTGCTCCAGGGACGCATCCACGGCATGGCCGGGGCGCCGCTGAAGAAGCGCGTGGAGGAGCTGCTCGAGCTGATCGGCCTCACCGACGCCGCCGACCGCATCGCGCGCGGCTACTCGGGTGGCATGAAACGGCGCCTCGACGTCGCGATCGGCCTCGTTCACAAGCCGCGGGTGCTCTTCCTCGACGAGCCGACGACGGGACTCGACCCCGAGGCGCGCGCGGCGATGTGGGTCGAGGTGGAGCGGCTGACGAGGCAGGAGAGCCTGACGATCCTGCTCACGACGCACTACCTCGAGGAGGCCGACCGCCTCGCCGAGCGCGTCGCGATCGTCAGCCGGGGCAAGATCGTCGTCGAGGGTACGCCGGAGGCGCTGAAGGCCGGATTGCGCGGCGAGTCGGTGAGCGTCGAGCTGCGCGAGACGGACGGCCGACTGCAGGAAGCGGTGCAGGTCGTCGAGCAGGTCGACGGCGCCGGCGAGGTGCACCTCGAGGGGCAGGTCGTGCGGGCGCGCGTGCCGAACGGCGCGCAGGCGATCCCGTCGATCCTCCTTGCGCTCGAGGGCCGCGGCTTCCCCGTCGTGGCGGTCACGACCGCGCGCCCGTCGCTCGACGACGTCTACCTCCACTACACGGGACGCGACTTCACGGCCGAGGACACGGAGCACACGCCGGCCGCACAGGGGTGGGGACACTGATGCCGCAGGTGCTGCGGCACACCGGCTGGATGGTCGTGCGGCAGGCGCGCAACCTCATGCGCGAGCCGATCTGGATCGCCGTGATGATCATCCAGCCGCTGATCTGGCTGCTGCTCTACGGGCAGCTCTTCTCGCGCGTGCCCACGCTGCGCGGCGGCGCGAGCAGCTACGTCGAGTTCCTCACACCCGGGATCGTGTGCATGAACGCGTTCTTCGGCGGCACGTGGTCCGGGATGGCGATGATCAACGACCTCGACCGGCACGTGGTCGACCGCTTCCTCGCCGCGCCGGCGTCGCGGCTCGCGATCGTGCTCTCGCAGGTCGTGCGCGCGGGCATCACCGCCGTGCTCCAGGCGATCATCCTGCTGCTCGTCGGGCTTGCGCTCGGCGTGCGCGTGCACGGCGGCGCGCTCGGCTGGCTCGTCGTGCTCGCCGCGTCGGCGCTGCTCGCGATGGTGTTCTCCGGCTTCTCGAACGGGATCGCTCTCCTCCTGCGGCGGGCGGCGTCGATGATCGCGACGGCGAACTTCGTCGGGCTGCCGCTGATGTTCCTCTCGTCGATCCTGCTCTCGACGGCGCTGATGCCCGGCTGGATCAGCAGCATCGCCCGCTTCAACCCGGTCAACTGGGGCGTGCACGCGGCGCGCAACGCCGTCGTCACGGGCGGCGACTGGGGCACGAGCGCGGAGTTCCTGCTCTTTCTCGTCGTCGCGACCGCGGTCACGTCCGCATTCGCGACGTGGACGTTCCGCTCGTACCAGCGCTCGATCTAGGTCAAAACGCAGATGACGTGGCCGGCGCCGATGCTCTGGCCCGGCTGCACCGACAGGTCCGTGACCGTGCCGGCGTGGTGGGCGACGACCTCGTTCTCCATCTTCATCGCCTCGACGACGCAGAGCACGCGGCCGGCCTCGACCTCGTCGCCCTCGGCGACGGCGACGGCGAGCACCGTTCCTTGCATCGGCGACACGACCGGGTCGCGGCCCGTTGCGCCGCCGCCGGTGCGCACGCGCTCGGCGCGCCGGCGTGCGAGCGCTGCCCACGGCGGCTCGGGGTCGACGAGGCGGACGTCGAAGCGCCGCCCGTCGACCTCGACCGTCCGCGCACGCGCGACCGTCCTGCCGGACGCCGCGCGCGGAGGAGCAGCGGCGTCCTCGAGCGCGCGGACGCGGGCGGCGAGCTCGTCCGACTCGACGAGCCCGTGGCACGTCTCGGCGCGGATGAAGCAGTCGTGCGAGAGCAGCGCCTTGTGGAAGCCGACCAGCGTGGCCGGCCCGGCGATCACGAACTCGTCGAGCGCGCGCAGCATCCGCCGGCGTGCGTGCTCGCGGTCGACCCCGTGCACGATCAGCTTCGCGATTAGCGGGTCGTAGAGGCCGGAGACCTCATCGCCGGCGGTGACGCCGGAATCGACACGCACGCCGGGGCCGGCCGGCTCACGGTAGGCGGTGACGAGCCCCGGGGACGGCAGGAAGCCGCGCGTCGCGTCCTCGGCGTTGATGCGGCACTCGATCGCGTGGCCGCGCAGCTCGACGTCGGCCTGCGTCACCGACAGCGGCTCCCCGAGCGCCACGCGGATCTGCTCGCGCACGAGATCGAGCCCGGTGACGAGCTCGGTCACCGTGTGCTCGACCTGGATGCGCGTGTTCATCTCCATGAAGAAGTAGTCGCCGTCCGTCGTCAGCAGCCCTTCGATCGTCCCCGCCGAGCGATGGCCGGCCGCGCGCGCCGCGTTCACGGCGATCGCGCCGATACGCGCACGCAGCTCTGCGTCGACGGCCGGCGACGGCGTCTCTTCGACGAGCTTCTGATGGCGGCGCTGGATCGTGCAGTCGCGCTCGCCGAGGTGGATGACGTGGCCGTGCGCGTCGGCGAGCACCTGCACCTCGACATGGCGCGGGTCGAGGATCAGCTTCTCGACGTATACGTCTGCGTCGCCGAAATACGAGCGTCCCTGCCGTCGCGCGGTCTCGAAGGCTCGCGCTGCCTGCGCGGGCGCCTCGACGACCTCGATCCCCTTGCCGCCGCCGCCGCCGGCGGCCTTGATCAGCAGCGGATAGCCGATCGACTCGCCGACCGCGAGCACCTCCTCGACGGAGGCGACCGGCTCGGTCGTGCCGGGGATGATCGGGACACCGGCGGCCTGCATCGCCGCACGCGCGCGCGTCTTCTCGCCCATCAGCTCGATCGCCGCCGGCGGCGGCCCGATCCAGACGAGGCCGGCGTCCTCCACCGCCCGCGCAAACGCGGGGTTCTCGGCGAGGAACCCGTAGCCCGGGTGAACGGCGCCTGCCCCGGCTCGCTGCGCGGTTTCCACGATCGTCTCGATCCGGAGGTAGCTCTCCGCCGCCGGGGCCGGGCCGATCAGGTACGCCTCGTCCGCGTACGCGACGTGGAGCGCGCCCCGGTCCGCCTCCGAATACACGGCGACGGAGGCGAGCCCGAGCTCCCGCAGGGTGCGGAAGACGCGGATGGCGATCTCACCGCGGTTGGCGACCAGGACCGTGTCGAACATCAGCGGGCCGTATTGTCTCCTGTGATGAGCCTCGCCGATCAGCTAACGGTCGCGCGCGCGCTCGCCGTCCCGGTGGTCGTGGCGCTGTTCGCCTGGCCGTTCTCGGGCCACGCGTACTGGGGGACGGCAGTTTTCTGCGCCGGGATGGCGACCGACTTCTTCGACGGACGGCTCGCGCGCCGGCACGGGCGCACGTCGCCGCTCGGCTCGCTGCTCGACCCTGTTGCGGACAAGGTGCTCGTGCTCGGGATGCTCGTGATGCTCGTCGGCCAGCACGTCACGCCGGCCTGGATGGTCGCGGCGATCCTCGTCCGTGAGGTGCTGATCACCGGCCTGCGCCAGGCGGCGATCGAGCGGGGCGTCGTGATCGCCGCGCGCGATCTCGGGAAGCTGAAGACGTGGGCGCAGGCGATCGCCGCCGGGCTGGGCGGCTTCGCCGCGGCCGGAGCCTGGGGGACGAACGTCGCTTGGTGGTCGCTCCTCGTCGCGGTGGCGCTGACCTGGGTCTCGGGGCTCGACTATGCCCGCGGCGCGCCGCAGCTCTTCCGCCCGCGCGTGCGCGTCTAACTACCGCGCGTCGTCCTCCCGGGGCAGGAGCTCCTCGGCCCAGGCAGAACTGCGTGGCTCCTCCGCTTCCTGGGCGAGGACGGCGAGGATCGCGGCTCGCTCCTCCTCGCTCGGCTCGGGAGTGATGACAAAATCCACGTTCCGAAGGCTAAAGTCTTTCGCCGTCGAAGTCGATTCGAGGTGGTAGTGGGCCGGGGTCTCATCGCCGTCGTCGCGCTTCTGCTCGTCCCCGTGGGCGCAGCCGTGGCTGCCACCGTGCATCCCGCACGCCCGTGGGCGACCCCCGAGATCCAGATCGTCACCTCGGCCGGACTGATGGGAGCGACGTCGCCCGCAACGTTCCGCCCGAACGCCCCCCTCACGGCGCAGGCGCTCGAGAACCTCGTCTGGGGCCTGTCCCAGACCCTGTTGCAACCGGGCCAACTCGCGCCGCCCGCGCCGCCC
>DATCBP010000042.1:0-6718 GCA_036511815.1 Gaiellaceae bacterium | reverse complement strand
GCTGCTCGAGGCAGGCGCGCGCAAGTGCGTGTTCCTCGAACGCTGGGCGCCGCCGAACGCGCGCGTCGTCTGCGGCCGTGCCGAGGAGCAGGAGACGGAGGCGTACGGCGTGGCGCTCGCGAAGGCGCTCGCGCAGCCGCCGGTCGCAGCCGAGTGGTGCCTGCCGCTCGTGCGTCCCGGCGGGGCGGTCGTGCTCTGGCTCGGGCCGACGGCCGACCTCGACGGGCTGGCCCGGGTCTCCGCCCGGCTCGGCGGCGGGCCGCCCGAGGAGCGGGACGGCCTCGTCGTGCTCCCGAAGCTCGCTCCGACGCCGCCCGGGTTCCCTCGCCGCCCGGGAGTCGCGCGGAAGCGGCCGCTCGGCTGATCATCCGGGCCTGCCGCGAGAATGGCGGCGTGGCCCGGATCTACGCGCTCGCGAACCAGAAGGGCGGAGTCGGCAAGACGACGACCGCGATCAACCTCGCCGCGTGCCTCGCGGAAGCGGGGCAGCGCGCGCTCGTGGTCGACCTCGACCCGCAGGCGAACGCGACCTCGGGGTTGGGGATGCGCGCGAACGGCAGCTCGAGCTACGACCTGCTCGACGGCGCCCCGCTCGCGGAGCTGACGAAGCACACGGCGTTTCCGAACCTCGATCTCGTGCCGTCGAAGCCGGAGCTCGCCGGCGCGGTGATCGAGCTTGCGCGCCGCGATGACGGCGAGCGCTATCTCGCCGAGTCGCTCGCGACCGGCACATCCCAGTACGACTTCGTCTTCCTCGACTGCCCGCCCTCGCTCGGCCCGCTGACGGTGAACGCACTCGCGGCCGCCGATCGCGTACTCGTGCCGGTGCAAGCCGAGTACTACGCGCTCGAAGGCCTGACGCAGCTGATGCAGTCGATCGAGCTGATCCGCCGCAGGCTCAATCCGCGCCTCGGCGTCGGCGGCGTTCTCCTCACGATGGTGGACGCGCGCACGAGGCTCGCGCAGGACGTCGAGGCGGAAGTGCGCAAGCACTTCGGCACGCTCGTGTTCAGAACCGCGGTGCCGAGGTCGGTTCGGCTCGCGGAGGCGCCGAGCCACGGCCTGCCGGCAATCGCCTACGATCGTCGCTCTGCGGGAGCCGACGCTTACTGGAAGGTGGCGATGGAACTTGTCGAGCGCGCCTAGACGAGGGCTGGGCCGTGGCCTGGAGCTGCTCGTGGGCGGCCTCGAGCCGTCCGCGACCGAGCTGCTCGAGCTGCCGGTCGATGCCCTGCACCCGAGCCCGCGCCAGCCGCGCAAGCGGTTCGACGGCGAGGCGGGATCGGGACTGGCGGAGTCGATCCGCGTTCAGGGCGTGATCCAGCCACTGCTCGTGCGGCCGCGCGCGGCCGGGGGGTACGAGATCGTCGCCGGCGAGCGCCGCTGGCGGGCGGCCCGCGAGGCGGGCCGGGAGACCGTTCCGGCCGTCGTCCGCGAAAGCGACGACCGCGACACGCTCCTGCTCGGCCTCGTCGAGAACGTTGCGCGCGAGCAGCTCACCGCCGTCGAGGAGGCGCGCGCGTACGCGGTGCTGATCGACGAGTTCTCGCTCTCGCTCGGCGAGGTGGCGGAGCGCGTGGGCCGCTCGAAGCCGTCCGTCTCCAACCGCATCCGTCTGCTCGATCTTCCCGACGACGTGCTCGGGATGGTCGAGCGCGGCCAGCTCAGCGAAGGCCATGCTCGCGCCGTCCTCGCCGTTCCGGATCACGAGGGCCGCCGCAGGCTTGCGCGCGAGATCGTGCAGAAGGGGCTGTCGGTGCGCGCTGCTGAGCAACGTGCGAAGTGGGCGGGCGCGCGACAGAAGCCGCGCGTGCGCTCGGTGCCCGTCGATCCGGCGCTTGCCGCGCGCGTCCGCACGGCGCTCGAGCATCTGACCGGCTTCCACGCGAAGGTCGTCGCCGGCCGTGTCGAGCTCCCGTTCGCGGACGAGCACGAGCTGGCGGAGATGGCGGAGGCGCTCGAGCGCGTCTCGTCGCGGCTGTAGCGGGTCGTTAGGGTCCGGAGCATGAGCGCAGGCGCGTGCAGTTGCCGATGTTCCTGTTCAGCGCGCCGTTCTATCCGCTCAGCGTCTACCCGGTGGCGGTGCAGTGGGCCGCCCGGTTTTCGCCGCTGTACCACGCGATCGTGCTGATCCGCTCGCTCACGCTCGGCACGGTCGGCTTGACGAATCTGCTCGACGCCGCGTATCTGATCGTGCTCGGCGCCGCCGGGATCTGGCTCGCGCGCCGGCGCCTGGCGGGGCCGCTGCTCAGCTGAAAGAGCCCCAGAATCCGCACACCGGGATGCGGTGCCGCCGGCTTGCGCCGAACGTTGCGACGCAAGTTGCCGGTCCGTGGGCGAAGAAGCGGGACCACGGGGAAACATGGTTTCCCCCGTGAAGCGAACGGCGGGATCGGCCGCCGCAAAGCGATGGGCGATCCTGGATTCGAACCAGGGACCTCCGCCTTATCAGAGCGGCGCTCTAACCAACTGAGCTAATCGCCCGCGCGGCTGGGGATTGTAGCCAGCCGTTGATTCTGGGGCTACGCCGCTCGTTCCAGGGATTCCGTCCGGGATTCCGGCGGTCGATGGAGGGAACGGCACCTTCCTGGGAGTGCGGCAGATGCGAATCGGCGATCCGGTCATCCATCAGGGGCGTGTCCTCACGCTGCGCGGGCTCGACCCGATGAGCGTGACGGAGCGGCGCGCCGAGGTCGAGGATCCCGACACGGGGGTGCGCTTCTCCGTCGCGCTCGACGAGCTCGAAGCGGCGTCGCCGGACATGCAGGGGTTCGACCCCGCGGCCTGAGCTATATTCGACCGGAGGTCGGGGATGCACGAGATGCTCATCTACGGTGTGAGCTTCGACTTGGTCGGCAAGCAGCCGATCGTCTTGCTCAAGACCGCCGACGGGAATCGGTTCCTGCCGATCTGGATCGGCCATCCGGAGGCGGCTGCGATCCTCATGAAGCTTCAGAGCCAGGCGCCGCCGCGCCCGATGACCCACGACCTGCTCAGCGACATGCTCGAGCAGCTCGGTGCACAGATCGTCCGCATCACCGTCACCGAGCTGCGCGAGAACACGTTCTACGCGCAGATCACCGTCACGCAGGACGGCACCGAGATCGAAGTCGACTCGCGCCCGTCCGACGCGATCGCGCTCGCGATTCGCGCCGAGGCGCCGATCTTCGCCGCCGACCGCGTGATCGAGGAGTCGGCGATCGAGTTCGAAGGCGACGAGGTGACCGAGGAGCAGCTCGAGGAAGAGGTGGCGAAGTTCAAGCACTTCCTCGAGGAGGTCACGCCCGACCAGTTCGCGGTCGAAGAAGGCGACGAGCTCGAAGAGGTCGACGAAGAGGATTAGGAGGGCCTTGATCCCCCGGGTGCCGTCAACTGAGGACGGCGGCGAGCAGGGCGATCGCGTTGAACAGGCCGTGGACGACCATGCCGGGGTAGACGCTGCGCGTGCGGTCGCGCAGCCAGGCGAGCGCGATCCCGAACGGAACGAGCACGAGCAGCGCCTCGACGAGCCCGTGCGCGAGCCCGAAGGCGACCCCGACGAGCACGATCGAAGGCCAGCGCCCGAGGAAGCGGAGCAGCGACTGCCCCAGCCCGCGGAAGGTCAGCTCCTCGACGACGGGGGCGACGACCGCGAACAGCACCATGTTCGCGGCGAACGCCCCCGCGTGCGCCGGCTCCCAGTGCGTCGGCGCCAGCCCCTGCTCCTTGCCCGGGCTCTGCGGCAACGGCAGTAGCGAGACGAGGATCTCGAGGACGTAGATCGCGGCGATCGCAGCAGCCGCCAGGCCGGCGGCGCGCGCCCACGAGGCCGGGCGGCTCAGCGCGAGCAGGTCACGCCGGCCGACCGCGATCGCGAGCACGAGCACGAGCCAGAACGCGTAGACGAGCAGGCCGCCGGCGAAGTCGGAGTAGCTGTAGACGGCGTTGCGGGCGGCGGTCGTCCCCGCGTGGCTGCCGCCGAAGCGCGCCGCGTAGTTGAGCGTGGCGATCGCGGCGACGAGCGCCGTCCAGCAGGCGAGTCGCGTGCTGTTCACGCGAGAATCCTCGCCGTCGCGTCGGCGAGCGGCGCCGGCTCGAACTGCAGGCCCGCGGCGCGCGCGCCCTCCGCGTCCGCGTCGCTGTCGCCGACATGCACCGTTCGCTCCGGCGCGGCGCCGAGACGCGCGAGCGCGAGCTCGAACACCACGGGAGACGGCTTGGGCGCGCCTGCCTCGGCCGACGTGACGATCGTATCGACGAGCGCGCCCAGCCCGAGCGCGCCGAGATGGTCGTGGAGACCGATGTCCCAGTTCGACACGACCGCGAGACGGAGTCCACGCCCGGCGAGCGCGCGGCAGTCCGCGGCGGCGCCCGGGATCTCCTCGAAGACGAGTGCGTCGAGGAACGCGGGAGCGAACTCGTCGGGATCGAGCTCCGCACGGGCGGCCTCGAGGAAGACGGCCGCGCAGTCGCTGCGCAACCGCGCCAGCGTGGCCGCGTCCCGTCCTTCGTGCGACCGCTCGACGTAGAACGCGACCTCGGCCGTGAACGCGGCACGCGTCTCGGCCGGCGTCCGCGCGACGCCGCGCTCGGCGAGCGACCGTTGCAGTGACGGCACGGGGTCGCGGAGGACGACGAGCGTCCCGTAGGCGTCGATCGTGACTGCCTCGACGTTCATCGGACGCGGATCATAGGGTTGTGCCGATGCGCCACTTCACTCCCGCGGAGGCAAACGCTGCGCTGCCGGACGTGCGACCGCTTGTCGAGCGCATGGTGGCGCATCGGCAGGCGCACGCAGCGGCGCTTGAGCGGCAGGAGCATTTCGAGGGCCGCATCCGGGGCAACGGCGGCGACATCCCGCCGGCGTCGCTCGCCGACGTGGCCGCCGAGATCGAGCGCGAAGGGCGTGCGCTCGCGCGCCTCGTCGACGAGATCGCCGAGCACGGCGCCGAGGTGAAGGACGTCGACGAGGGCCTGATCGACTTCCCGGCGCTGCTGCGCGGGGAGACGGTTCTCCTCTGCTGGAAGCTCGGTGAGGACGAGGTCCGCTACTGGCACCGCATCGAGGACGGCTTCGCCGGCCGCAGGCCGCTGCCCCTCGCCTGAGGAATCCGGCCGCCCGCCGTCGAACTACGCCCGGGTATGCCCTTCTGGCACCGGCTCGTCATCGCCGCCTGCGTGTTCGCGGCCGTCTCCCTGCTCGCGCGGGCCGTCGACTGGCGGCTTGCCCGACGCCCGCTTCCGCCGGAGGCGGCGACGCGCTACCGCGTCCTGCGCCGGGGTATCAGCGTCGCGATCCTCGTGATCGGCCTCTTCTCGGCGCTGCTCGTGATCCCGGAGGTGCGTGCGGTCGCCGGCGGTCTGCTCGCCTCTTCGGCGGTGCTCGCCGTCGTGATCGGTTTCGCGTCCCAGCGGACGCTCGGCAACTTCGTCGCCGGTCTGCTGATCGCGATCACGCAGCCGGTGCGGCTCGGCGACCGCGTCAACTACGACGGCGTCGACGGTGTGGTCGAGGAGATCGGGCTCACATACACGTTCATTCGCATGCCGGACGGCGCGCGGCTCGTCGTTCCGAACGAGAAGCTCGCGTCGGATACCATTCGCAACGCCACGATCCGCAGCAGGGAGACGTTTGCCGAGGTCACCGTGCAAGTCCCGCTCACTTCAGATCTCGGCGCTGCGGTCGAGCAGCTTCGCGAGGAAGTGGCGGGCGAGCTCCGCTCCGCCGTCGTCGTGAGCTCGCTCGCGAGTGACGTCACGGTGACGATCCGCGCCGCCGCGCGCGACGAGGACGCGGCGCAGCAGCTCGAAGGCGACCTGCGCGTGCGCGTGCACGGCCGCCTGCGTGCGCTGGGCGTCTGGGGATGAATCCGAACCAGCCCTACAAGCGCCGCCGCGCGCCGGTCGAGCCGGTTGGCGCGACACGCCGTCGCCGCAAGCGGCGCGAACGCACGCGTCGCCGGCGCGGCAGGCGCACCGTGTTGCTCGCCGCATTCGTCGCCGTGCCGGCGGCGCTGATCGGCATCGCCGCGATCGGCGGCACGGCGGTGTTCGGCTCGTCGTGCAATCTCGACACGCTGCGCCCGGTCGCCGTCGGGGAGAACTCGTTCGTCTACGCGGCCGACGGCTCGTTGCTCGGCGCGATCCCGGCCGAGCGCAACCGCACGCCGGTGTCGCGCGCGGCGATCAGTCCGTGGATGGCGAAGTCGACGGTCGCGATCGAGGACAGGCGCTTCTACCAGCACGGCGGGATCGATCCGGTCGGCATCTTGCGCGCGGTCGTCGCCGACGTGAAGGCGCGCAAGTTCGTCCAGGGCGGCTCGACGATCACGCAGGAGCTCGTGCGGAACCTCTACCTCACGCGCGAGCGGACGCTGAAGCGGAAGCTGATCGAGGCGTGTCTCGCGATCAAGCTCGCGGACCACTGGTCGAAGAGCCGGATCCTCACCGCCTACATGAACGAGGTGTACTACGGCAACCACGCGTACGGCATCGAGGCCGCCGCCGAGACGTACTTCTCGATTCCGGCGAAGCAGCTCGACCTCGACCAGGCCGCGCTGCTGGCGGGGTTGCCGCAGGCGCCGTCGCTCTACGACCCGTTGCAGAACCCCGGCGCTGCGATCGCCCGTCGCGACGAGGTGCTGCACGCGCTGCTCGTGAACGGCGACATCACCTCGTCGGACTACGAGCGCGCGAAGGCCGTGCGCGATCTCGGGCTGCGCCCGGGCCACCATTTCTC
>DATCBP010000041.1:0-58667 GCA_036511815.1 Gaiellaceae bacterium | reverse complement strand
GAACGGCCGCGAGGTGCACTGGAACGAGAAGGACCTCCAGCTCAAGTGGGTGCGGCCGGAGCTGCCACAGATCCCGATGTGGGTCGCGGGCTACGGGCCGAAGGCGCTGGCGGTCGCGGGTCGCGTCGGCGACGGTGTGATCATCCAGCTCGCCGACCCGGAGATCATCACGTGGATCATGGACACCGCGCGCAAGGCGGCCGAGGAGGCGGGCCGCGACCCGTCGCAGCTGAAGTGCATCGTCGGCGCGCCGAGTCACGCCACCGATGACCTCGCCGACGCGCGCGAGCAGGTGCGCTGGTTCCCGGCGATGGTCTCGAACCACGTGATGGACCTGATCGAGCGCTACGGCGCCGACGGAAGCTCGGTGCCGAAGGCGCTGACGGACTACGTGCAGGCGCGGAAGTTCTACGACTACGACGAGCATTCGCGCGTCGGCGCGAAGCACGGCGAGTTCGTCACGGACGAGATCTGCGACCGCTTCTGCGTGCTCGGCAACGTCGGCCAGATCAAGGCGAAGCTGTCGGAGCTCGAGGCGGTCGGCGTCGACCAGTTCAACGTCTACCTGATGACGCACGGCCAGGAAGAGACCCTGGCGGCCTACGGGGACGGGATCATCCCGGCCTTCGCGGGCGTTTCCGCCTGAACCATCGCGATCCGACTATCCTCCCCGGAGCGGATGGTCGAACTGCGGACGCTGCTCGAGTTGCGGCAGGCAACGCCGCTCTCGTTTTTCGGCGACGGCCTGTCGCTGCTCGTCGGCTCGGACCTGCCCGGGACGCGACAGCTGTTCTGCGCGGACGTCGAGGGCGGCGGACTGACGCAGCTGACCGACTTCGCCGAGCCGGTGCGCGGCCAGGCGCTGGCGGACGGCCGGATCCTGCTCGAGATGGACGAGGGCGGCAACGAGCGCACGCAGCTCTATCTCCTCGATGCGGAGCCCGGGGCGGTGCCGGAGCCGCTCGTCGTCGATCCGCGCTTCATCCACCGTTCGCCGTGCGTCGACCCGGACGGCACCGTCGTCGCGTACGTGACGAACCGGCGCAACGGTGTGGACTTCGACGTCGTCGTGCGCAAGCTCGGCGCGGGCGAGGAGCGGGTCTTCGAGCGCGGCGGCTGGTGGGACACGGTCGGCGTCTCGCCGAACGGCCGCTGGGTCGCGGCGCTGCGGCTCGGCGAGCGCGCGGGAGACTCGGATCTCTACCTCTTCGACGCCGAGAGCGGCGAGATCGTGCACGCGACGCCGCACACCGGGGAGGCGGAGTACGGCGCGCCGGCGTGGCTTCCCGACTCCTCCGCGTTCTTCGCGGCGACGAGCGAGGGGCGCGACACGCTCGCGATCGGCCGCTACGAGCTCGAGACCGGCGCGTGGTCGCTGGTCGTCGAGTCGGACTGGGATCTCGACTGCGTGATCGACCGGGTCGGGCGCACGCTGCTCGTGTCGGCGAACGAGGACGGCCGCTCGACGCTTCAGCTGCGCGACGCGCGCACGCTCGCGCTGCGCGAGGAGGTCGCATTGCCGCACGGGGTCGTCGAGCAGCCGGCGTTCTCCCCGGACGGCGCACTTCTGGCCGTCGCGTTCTCCTGTCCGAACGACCCGCACGACGTCTACCTCTACGACGTCGGTAGGAGCGGGCTGTTGCGGCTGACGACGAGCTCGGCCGAGGTCGACCCGAGCGAGCTCGTGCTGCCCGAACTGCACCGCTTCGAGAGCTTCGACGGCGAGTCGATCCCGGTGTTCCTGTTCGAACCGGAGGGCGAGGGGCCGTTCCCGGTCGTCGTCACGGTGCACGGCGGCCCGGAGGCGCAATGGCGCCCGTGGTTCGCCCCGAGCTTCGCGCCGCTGACCCAGTACCTCGTCGCCCGCGGCTATGCGGTGGCGGCGCCGAACGTGCGCGGCTCGACCGGCTACGGGAAGCGGTATGAGCATCTCGACGACGTCGGGCTGCGCCTCGATTCGGTGCGCGATCTCGCCGCGCTGCACGACTGGCTGTCCGCCCGGCCGAACATCGACGGCTCGCGCGCAGTCGTCTACGGTCGCTCGTACGGCGGCTACATGGTGCTCGCCGCGCTTGCGTTCCAGCCGGAGCGGTGGGCGGCCGGCATCGAGATGGCGGGCATCTCGAGCCTCGTCACGTTCCTCGAGAACACGTCACCGTACCGGCGTGCCGCACGCGAGCGCGAGTACGGCTCGCTCGAGCACGACCGCGACCTGCTCGTCGAGGTGTCGCCGATGACACACGTCGACGCGATTCGCGCGCCGCTGTTCATCCAGCACGGCCTGAACGACCCGCGCGTCCCGGTCTCGGAGTCGGAGCACATCCACGAGGTGCTGACCGAGAAGGGCATCCGCTGCGACCTCGTCGTGTACCCGAACGAAGGCCACGGCATCGAGAAGCTTCCGAACCGCATCGACGCGTTCACGCGGGCCGTCGCCTTCCTCGACGAAGTCCTGGGGTAGCCCCCGGTACGATTGCCGCTTCGGGCGCCTTGGCCGAGTGGTTAGGCACAGGTCTGCAAAACCTGCCACACCGGTTCGACTCCGGTAGGCGCCTTCACCTCGCTCACGCGGGATTTCCACTGATCTGGCGGATTCCGGTCACCAACTCGGCGTCCGGGCTTTCCGCTGTGAACTGCCCGAATCCGCGTGAGGGTGCCTTTCCGGGGAGGCCTTGGCCGACTCGCCGAAGTAGCGACGACTGCTGTCCTCATCCGGCGACGTCGGCCGCTCCTCCGCGTATGTGACGGACCGGTACAGGCATCTCATCGAGGCCAGCGCAAGGAGGCAGCGCCGCATTCGAGTTAGACCTAGCCACTACAGAGGCCCGCCGTTTGAGCGCTTGGGACAGCCCATACGCAGTGAGATGTCCCGTCTGCCGTGCATACTCCAGGGCTGTGAGCGACGCCGCCAAGGGCTCGAGCGATGGCGCCGTCTCCTTCAGCGCAGTAATCCCAACATGGAACGAAGAGGACTGGCTACCACGGATCGTTGAACAGCTGAACCGTGCTTGCGAAGTAGGCGAGATCATCGTCGCGGACAACACCTCGGATGATCGCACCAGAGAAATTGCGCTCAGAGCCGGCTGTAAGGTTATTGACGGCGGGTACCCCGCTAGAGGTCGAAACGCGGGCGCCAGCGTAGCGACTACCGATTATTTCCTCTTTGTCGATGCAGATGCAGTCTTGCCTGAAGGATCGCTGCGCACCGCATTAGCGGCGCTAGCCGACGGCGACGTGGGTGCTGTCCATTTTCGGCTTGAGCCGCTTGGTGGGAGCCGGTTCGTCAGAGCGTGCTACCGGATTCTCGAGCTCTACTTCCGTGCCGCCGCCCGGGTTGGTATCGCTCAAGGGGTTGGCCCAGTCATTGCAGTTACTCGCTCTGAGTACAACAGAGTTGGGGGGTTTCGCGAGGATCTAGGCGCTGGTGAGGACATCGACTTCCTCCGGCGCGTAGGACGTGGCAGTCGCGTGATGTTCGTCACTTCTATACGCGTGGGAGCATCGACTCGTCGGTTTGTCGTCGAGCATCCCCTCTCGTTTGCATCGAAGACCGTCATTTGGGGGGTACTGAGGTTGCTCGACGTCGGACATGAACTGATGCCATATCGATGGCAGCGGTATCCACCTGACCTTGCGCGCCGCGAAGCCGCCCCGGTTGAGACGTTCCTTCTTAAAAGCGAGAAGGGCCGATGAATAGCCGTTTCGACGTGAGTGGAATTAAGAGTGAGATCCAGTTCTTCATGGAGAAGTGCTTCCAAGCATCGTTTGGGTACTTCGCCGGTCTTGTCGCGCTCCTCGCGATCAGCAAGACGAGCTATGTCTCTGCTATCGCCCGAGCGCTTGACGTACCGACGACGAGCCTCGTGAGCGGAGTTGTGCTCGCACTCAACCTCTGCTATTTCGTGCTCGTACTCTCGTGCCTCTTCGCAGTTTTAAAGCGGGGTTACTTCATCCTTACGCTTCCGTACCGTTCACTCGATCGAGAATGGGAAGAGTTCTCACGAGTGCAGTTTGAGACAACGTCCGAGCACGCGATGGGCCGTTACGCGTGGAACATCGACAACTACTACGTCATCCCGATTCTCTCTCTTCTCTTCGTGGTGTCTGTGGCCGCCGCTGCAGTCGGTCTACATTCCGGTCCCACCGTCGCACGGTTGGTTATTGCAGCACTGACTGTCTTCCATCTGATACCCGCCTTGATCGCCTGGTATCTGCTCCAGCTTTCGCGGCAGGGCGAATCTCTGATCGAGCGGATCCGCGCATCCCGACCAGCCGACGGCGCTTTGCCCACGGGGCCGCCCGATGCCGTGTCGTAGACGAGCGAGGACCTCCTGCGCTCGGTCCGGCAGCTGGCGTCGGACCTGGCCGACTGGCTGCGATCTGTGAAGAATCGACCTCTCTGGCGCCGAGTTAGAAGGGCGAGCGCCAGCGACCCGACGCCCTGACGCGCCGGCCGACTATCCTCGGAAGGTGCAGTACGTGAACCTCGGCAACACCGGCCTGCGCGTCTCGCGCGTGTGCCTCGGGATGATGAGCTTCGGCAAGCACGAAGAGCGCGCGTGGACGCTCGACGAGGACGGGGCCGAGCCGATCGTCCGGCGCGCCGCCGACGGCGGCGTCACGTTCTTCGACACGGCCGACGTCTACAACGGCGGGGCGAGCGAAGTGATCACCGGCAACCTTCTGCGCAAGCTGTTCGCGCGCGAGGAGGTCGTCGTCGCCACGAAGGTGCGGGGGCGGACGTGGCCCGGTGAGAACGGGGAAGGGCTGGGGCGCAAGCACATCCTCGCGTCGATCGACGCATCCCTCGCCCGCCTCGGACTCGACTACGTCGACCTGTACCAGATCCACCGCTGGGACGACCGCACGCCGATCGAAGAGACGATGGAAGTACTCCACGAGGTCGTCAAGGCGGGGAAGGCCCGCTACATCGGCGCGAGCAGCATGCATGCGTGGCAGTTCGCCAAGGCGCAGGCCGTCGCGGAACGGCACGGCTGGACGCCCTTCGTCTCCATGCAGAACCACTACAACCTCGTCTACCGCGAGGAGGAGAGGGAGATGATCCCGCAGTGCATCGACCAGGGCGTCGGCGTCATCCCGTGGAGCCCGCTCGCGCGCGGCCTGCTCGCAGGCAATCGCACGAGCGCCGGTGAACGCCTCACCCAACGCGCGAACACCGATGCCTTCGCGGACTCCCTCTACCTCCCGGACGTCGACTTCGCCGTCGTCGATCGCGTCACGGAGGTCGCCGCCGAGCGCGGCGTCACGAACGCCCGGGTCGCTCTCGCCTGGCTCCTGCACAAGCCGGGCGTGACCGCGCCGATCGTCGGCGCGACCAAGGCGCTCCACATCGAGGACGCCCTCGCCGCGGAGGAGCTACGGCTCAGCGACGACGAGATCGCGCGGCTCGAGGAGCCGTACGTTCCGCACGCGGTCGCCGGGCACAGCTAGACGACCGATCCAATGACCGAGCCGGGGTACTCGCCGGCTTCTGGAAGCGCCCGGCTAGACCGCCTGCGCGTCGACGACGATCCTGACGTGCTCGTCGGGCTCGTCGATCAGCTTCTCGAAGCCTTCCGACACGATGTCCCGCAGCGCGATCCGGGCTGAGATCAACGCGTTCGCGTCGACCTGTCCGTCGGCAACGAGCGCGATCGCCCGCGGAAAGTCGTCGACGTACCCGAGAGAGCCGATGATCTCCCGCTCCTGGAGGACGACCTTGTTCATGTCGACCACGGGCGGAGCCTTGAACACGCCGACGACCACGACGCGGCCGCCCTTGCGCGCGAGGTTGAGCGCCGAGTCGAGCGACTCCTGAAAGCCGGCGCAGTCGAACGCGACGTCGGCGCCGTAGCCGTCGGTCAGACGCTGGAGCTGCTCGGCCGGATCGCCGGCCGCGGGGTCGATCGCCGCGGTCGCGCCGAGCGCAAGCGCGCGTGCGCGTCGGGACGGCAGTCTCTCGACGACGTAGACCGCCGACGCGCCGGCAGCGCGCGCGACCTGCAGCGTGCCGAGGCCGATCATCCCGCCGCCGACGACGGAGACGACGTCGCCCTGGGCGACCCGACCCCGCCGCACCGCATGGACGACGACGGCCAGCGGCTCGATCAGCGCGCCTTCCTCGTCGCTCAGGCTGTCGGGGAGCTTGTGAAGGCCGTAGTTCGGCACGGCCACGCGCTGTGCGAAACCGCCCGGCGCGTCGAACCCGACGACCGCGAGCCTGTCGCAGAGGATGTAGTTGCCCTCCCGGCAGTAGCGGCACTCGCCGCACTTGATGCAGCAGTCGACCGCGACCCGGTCGCCCATCTCGATGTCGGGCCGGCTCCCGTCCGTCTCGACGATCCGTCCCGAGAACTCGTGGCCGAGCGTCACGGGCAGGCCGACCCCCATCAGCTCGCTCGCGTTCGGGGACGCATAGAGGGGGCCGAGATACTCCTTGACGTCGCTTTGGCAGATCGCGCTCCACGCGACCTCGACGATCGACCAGCCCGGCCCAGCTGCCGGGTCGTCGACGTCCTCCAGCCGGATGTCCTTGTGCCCGTGCAGACGGAGCGCCTTCACGGCGTGAGTCTACGAGGGTGAAGACCTACGGCTGGTCGTTCGGGATCAGCCTCGGCCCCGTGATCCGCGTCGCCACCGCCGCGAACACCGCGTCGAGTCCGTCCACCGACTCGTTGTCGAAGAACGTGTCCGGCCGCGACGAGATCTGCGACACCGCGGTGTACGCGGTGATCGCCGGACTCTCGTCCGCGCCCGTATACGAGAAGCACCGGTTCGAGGTGCCGCCGACGCCCATCAGCGTGTAGCCGATCCCGAAGATGGTCGTGTTCGCAGCCTTGATCGTGCTCGCCGACGTGACGCCCTGGTGGCACGGCTGCTTGCGGTACGGCGACGTGGTCGGGTAGTACGTCGGGCCCGTGTTCGCCGCGCCGTCGGTGAAGAACACGATGTAATGGAGCGCGCCCGGGCGCCCGTCCTTCGCGATCTCGGCCTGCGCCTGCTCGAGCGCGGTCGCGTACGACGTCGAACCGCCCGCCTGCAGGCAGTCGATCGACGAGACGATCGAGGACGAGTGGTCGAGCACCCCGTTCTGCTGGTAGTTCGACGTGAGCGGCACGAGCACGTACTTCGACGACAGCGAGTTGTACGCGGTGTCGTCCGACGCCGAGCAGTTGGACTTGCCCGACGCGACCGGCGGCAGGACCACGAGCGCGGCCCGGTCGAGCGTCGGGTCGAGCGCCGACAGCAGCGTCTCCATCCCGGACTTCGCGTTGTTCAGCTTCGTGCAACTCGGATCGTTTGCGCCGCTCCAGGTCCAGCACATGGAGCCCGTGCGGTCGAAGACGAGCACGATGTCGGCCGGACGGTCGGCGCACGGCCCGCAGGCCGTCGCACGCACGTGGATCGGGAGCTGGTTGATGCCGAAGATGCGGAGGAAGAACGTCGTCGCGCTCGCGGACTCGTCGACGACGACCGCGTTGTCCGGCCCGCAACCCGGGGCGGAAGTGACGCACCGCTCCGTGATCGTCTGCGTCACGCCCGAGACGCCGGCGCTCGTGATCGCGTTCTTGCCGCCCGCCGTCGCGCCGTACTGCGTCGCGACGCTCGAGGCGCCCGTGAGGTCGGGCAGCTGCGCCGCGCCCGCGAGCGCGGCCGCGTCCGCCGAGCTCTGCAGCGTGCGCTGCGAGTAGTACGCGTAGCCGATGTCGAGCGCCAGCCCGGCCATCCCGAGCAGCGGGATCAGGGCGATCACGACGAGGGCCATCACCTGCCCTCCCTCGTCACGCGCGAGCCGGCGCGAGCAGCGGGCTGCAAGGCGCTTGGAACGGTGAACGAGCGAGAGCTTGACGGCCACGGGTCCTCCCCCCGAGATCTCCCTTGGCGGAGGCCGCAACGCCTGAATAGGCGATCATCGGCCCGTCCGGAGGCGATCCCGTCCCCGGTTCGAGGGAACTACATAAGAATCGGTGAACCGCTCCGGAGAACCACCCAACCGGTGAGCCGTCAAGTGCCCCGCCTCGGGCACGATGCCTCGTGGAAGCATCCCTGCGGCGCGAGGAGGAAAACGAGATGTCTGCGGCACTTCTGCGGTACCTGTACCCCGCGACGGCCGGCTGTCCCAGCCTCGGCATGCGGCTGCTCGAAGCCTGGGCGCGCCCGGTGTCGCTTCGGCTCCCGAAGGCGGCTCGCTGAGCCCCCTGGACACGGGCCACCCGGAACCAGGAAAATCTGCGGCTATGCAACTCGACCCGAACAGCAACGCATTCGTTCTCGCCACGGCGTTCCTCGTGTCGGTCACGTTCGCGATCTTCGCGATGAACGTGCTCGCGGCCATCCTGTACTACACGTACAACTGATCGCTCAGGCGCCCGGCTTCTCGTAGGTCGGCTCGACAGAGATCGCGGCGACCGAGGCATTGACGATCGGGATCGGCGAGAACCCGCTCGTCGCGCTGAAGTACGCGCGCGTCCCCGGCGGTAGCGTCGAGAACAGCATGCCCGTGCCGCCGCCGACGATGGCGCCCGCCGCGTCGTAGAGCACGATCGAGAGCTGCGCGTTCGTGAGCACGTCGGTCGGAGCGTCGTTCACGAGGTCGCCGTCCACTTCGCTGACCCAGCCGGGCGCGTACGTGCTCGCGGCGATGTGCACGTTCTCGACCGCGGGCGTGTGGAGCGTGTGCGCCGCATACGAGTCGGTCTGCACGACGATCTCGAGGCGCGACACCGGCGTCTGTGCCGGCAGCGACGCGTTCCCGCCGAGGTCGAACGAGCTTCCGGCGGCGATTGACGGGACGCGTGTGGTCGACGACTGGAGCACATGGTCGGATGCGTCGAGGAAGTTGACGAGCACGGAGACGTTCTGGGCGTCCGCGGCGGGCGACGGGTTGTGCAGCACGACGCCGTAGCTCACCGAACTTCCCGCATCGTACGAATCGGGCCGCTGGGAGAAGCCCTGGTCGGAGATCGCGAGCTTCGAGTGGCTGACGACGCCGCTGACGACGGTGCCGCCGACGACGAGGAACCTGCTTGTCAGCGTTCCCGAGCGCCCGCACGAAACCGTGGCGCGCGCCGAGCCGGCCGGCGCGAACTCCCCGAGATGCCACGTCCAGGCCGCCGTTCCCTGTCCGGCGCGGATCCCGTGGAGGCCGGGCTGGCGGGAGCCGTCGGCATAGCGGACGGCCAGGCTGCACGTCGTACCCACCGGCTTGACGAGCACGGACACGGCGACCGGCAAGCCCTGGTACGCGCGCGACGGCATGTAGCTGAAGCGCAGTGTCCACGCGGACGCGGCGCCGGATGCGCCTGCCGTGGCGAGCGCGCCGGCGATCGCGACCGCCGCCGCTGCACCACCAGCCCAAGCTCTCGTCTTCGCCATCACGTCCTCCTTCGTCAGGCCGCAGAGGCCTCGTGCTCTTGCGCCGTGCCGAGCTGCTTCGCCCACCACTCGTCCTCGTTCGCGAACTGGACCTGAAGCTCCGCGACATAGGTCGAGAGCTGCTCCGTGCGGACGTCGAGTCGCTCCTCGAGGTCGGCGCCGGCGATCTCGCGCTCCTCGAGCCGATGCTCGCGGATCTCGTGCTCGGCCAGCAGCTCCGCCTCGCGCCGGTCGAGCTCGGCCTCGCGCTCCTCGAGCGCGATCACCCGGAGCTTCAGCTCCTCGATGCGCGCGTCGATCCGCTGCTCCTTCTCCTCGAGGCGGCTGCGCGACGCCTCGGCGAGCGCCTCGACCTTCTCGAGACGGCTCTCACGCTCGGACAGCGCGCGCTCGCGCTCGAGCACGCGCCGCTGGCCGATCTCGTCGGGCGGCGGCGCGATCGGCCGCGTCGCTTCCTGCTCGATCCGGCGGACGGTGGCTTCGCGGCGGTGCAGCTCGGCTTCGCGCACGACGAGCTCCGTCTCGCGGCGGTCGAGATCGAGGTTGAGGGGCGGGGGGGCCGCCGCGATGCGCTCGGCCTCCGCGAGGAGCTCCACGCGCTGCTCCTCGAGCGCGTGCGCCGCCGCTGCAAGCTCGTCGCCTCGTGTGGTCAGCTCGGCCTGCGCCGCCGTCAGCGCGCGTTCCGCTTCGGTGAGCGAGTGCCGGCGATTGTCGAGCTCGCGCTCGGCCGCGTCCGCCTGCCGCTCGCGATCGATCGCGCCGCGGTCGAGCTCCTCGGCCTTGCCGTCGAGCTCCTGGCCGCGCGTGACGAGCGCGCTCTCGGCCTGGGCGATGGCGCGCTCCCGCTCGGTGATCGCAGCGACCTGCTGCGCGAGCTGCGCCGAGGCGGCCCCGCGCTGGTCGTCGGCGGCCTTGAGCTCGTGAACCTTGAGCACGATCATCTGCTCGCGCTCCGACACGCGCGCCGCCGTCGCGTCGACTTCCGCGCGCAGCCGCTCGAGCTCGCCGTGCCGCTCGTCGAACTCGGCGAGCCGATTGTCGAGCCTCCGCTCGTGCCGCTCGAGCTCCTCCTCGCGGGCGACGAGTGCCGCCGCCTGCTCGTCGAGCTGCGCGACGCGGCGCGCCGCCTCCTGGTCGAGCTCCAGCTCGCGTCGCGACACCTCGAGCTGCTCGCTGAGCGACGTGCGGAGCTCCTGCTCGCGGGCGAGCGAGGCGTCGAGCTCGCTGCGCAGTACGTCGGCGCCCGTGTCGCCCGCCGGTGGGCTCGGCGTCGTCGTCGCCGCCGCCGCGACCGCTTCGCCCGGCGACCGCGGCTCGGCCTTCGCGGCCGCGTCGACCGCGGCTGCGCGCGCCTCGACCTTGGCCCGGAGCCCGGTGCCGAAGCCGCCCTCCGTCGTCTCCTCGACCGGCTTCTTCACGGCGGCCATCTCAGAACCCGAAGAGCTTCCCGAGGCTGAGCAGCGCCGGCCCGAGCACGACGATGAACATCGCAGGGAAGATGAACAGAACGGTCGGGAAGAGCATCTTGACCGGAGCCTTCATCGCTCGCTCCTCCGCGGCCGCCTGGCGCTTCAGGCGCGCGTCCGTCGCCTGAACGCGCAGGATGCGGCCGAGCGACGTCCCGAGCTGGTCGGCCTGGATGATCGCGCGCACGAACGAGGAGACTTCGGGTGTGCCCGAGCGCTCCGCGAGCTTCTTCAGGGCGTCGCTCCGGCTCTCGCCGATGCGCATGCCGCCGAGCGTCAGCTCGAACTCCTGCGCGAGCGGCCCGTGCATGTACTGGGTGAGCTTCGCCACCGCTCCGTCGAACCCGAGGCCCGCCTCGACGCTGACGGCGAGCAGATCGAGTGCGTCGGGAAGCTCGGCGCCGAGAATCGACTGACGCCTGCGCGCCCGTGCCGACACGATCACGGCCGGCGCGATGTAGGCGATTCCGCCGAACATGCACGCGAACACGAACGCCGCCGCGACCGACGAGGACGCACCGACGAGGAGGCCGACGAGGATGCCCACGCCGCCGGCGACCGCCTTCGCGGCGAGGAAGGCCTGCGGCGACACGTTGCGCATCCCGGCCGACATCAACAGCCTCGAGAGCGACTCGAGATCCTGCTTCGGGTTGAGGCGGAGCATCCCGCGTGCGAGCGAGCTGACGAGCGGGCCGACGACGCGGTCGCGGAAGCGCACGCGCTCCGGTCCGTGGGTCGTCTTGACGTTCCCGTACGTCGCCGCGGCCCGGATGCGCGACTTACGGTTGCGCGCCGGCAGCGAGACGAGATTCGCGACGGCGAGCACGGAGAGCGAGAGACAAACGACGGCTACGACCAGGAGCATCTGCATCACCCCTTGAAGGAGACGATCTTCTTGATGATCGCGGAGCCGATCATCATCATCACGACGCCGATCCCGATCAGCATGTGGCCGGCGGACGAGTGGAGCAGCGGGCTGAGGTACCCGGCGTTGATGACCGAGATCGCGAGCGCGAGAAAGATCGGCAGGCCGATCAGCGTGTACGCCGACATCCGTCCCATCGCCGTCAGCGAGCGGATCTTGCGCGCGAACTGTTGCCGTTGGCGCACCGTGTCGGCGACCATGTCGAACAGCCCGGCGAGCGAACCGCCGACCTGGCGCTGGATCGTCACAGCCGTGATCGCGAACTCGAAATTCTTCGAGCCGAGACGCTCGGACATCTCGGTGAGCGCGTCGTCCATCTGCCGGCCGAGCCCTGTCTCGGTCATCACGCGCTTGAACTCCTCCGAGGCGGGCGGCTGGCCCTCGTCGACGACCGCCTGGACGCCCTGCTTGAACGAGTGCCCCGCCTTGAGCGACGCCGCGATCGTGATCAGCAGGTCGGGCAGTTGCGCCTCGAACGCGCTGAGCCGGCGGCGCATGCGCTGCCATACGACGAGGAACGGAATGAGCGCGCTGACGACCATGACGGCGAGCGTGACGACCGCAGGCAGGCCGGCGGCAGCGGAGAGCAGGCCCGCGGCGAGCCCCACGCCGCCGACGATGTAGAGGAACTCCGCGGCACGCAACGGCGTCTCGCCGCGGTCGAGCATGGTCTGGACGGCCTTCCACTGCCGCAGGTTCCCGAAGGCCCGCTCGGTCGCGCGCAGGATGCCGGCGAGCACCGCGGAGCGCTCGTCACGGCGCCGGCGCCGGACGCGGCGTGCGCCGCCCGTGTGCGCGGCGAGGCGCTTGCGCACCCAGGAGCTCTTGCGCGCGGCGAGGAGGACGAGGGCGGCGAGGAACACGAGCACGCCGGCGATCGCACCGATCGCGAACCGGCCGCCGCTTCCGTACGCGCTCGCCGGCAGGAGATTCGATGCCGTCTGCGCACCCGTCACGTCGCCTGCCTGCGCCGGCAGGCGCAGCGAGCTGGTGGCAGACCCTGCGCGGGCGACGGAGGCCTCGATGCGCAGCCGGTCGCCGGGGCGCGCCGAGGTGACGAACGAGACGCGCCATGTGTAGCCGAGGCGCTGCGAGATCGAGCTGTAGATGCTCGAAAGCGCATCCGTGGAGGAGGCGCCGTAATAGCGGCCCCCCGTCGCGGTGGCGAGAGCCTGGAGCGCGCCGGGATCGAAGCCCCGGCCCTCGATGCCGATCGGGTAGATCGCGACGTCGGCGCTGCGCGCGGCGGCGGTCGCCTGAGCGAGCGTCGCCCTGCTCGAGACGTCGTGGCCGTCCGTGAGCACGATCAGCACGCGGCCGGCGAGCGAGCTGGCCCGGAGCTGCTCGGCGGATGTGACGATCGCGTCGTAGAGCGCGGTGCCATCCCGCGACGCGACCGAGAGATCGCGGAGCGCGGCGTCCGCGTCGATCGTCGCGGTCGAGAGGCTGCTGAGCAGGGTGGGGCGGGGCCCGAAGGCCACGACGGCGATCGCGTCGGCGGCGGGCTTCGCCGCGACGAAGCCGCTTGCGGCCGTTGCCGCGTCGGCGAGCGGCTTCCCGCGCATCGAGCGGGAGTCGTCGACGGCGAGCACGACGGCCTTGGCGCGGCCGAGGTTCTCCTCCGTCAGCCCGACCACCGGCACGCCGTTCTCGGTCAGCGTCGGTGCGGCCGAGGAGCCGGCGGACGAGACGACGGTCGCGCGGATGGTCGGGAACGCGCTCGTGTCGACTCCCGAGAGCTCCACCTTCGCCGACGCCGGCGCCGCCGCGGCGAGCGCGACGGCTACGACGGCGAGCTGTGCGAGCCGGCGGCTCATGCGTAGCCCCCGAACTTCGGGCCGAGCTGCGCGTCGCGCACGCCGTGCGCGGCGTCGTCCTCGCTCGCGAAGAAGTCGGAGTGGAGCGCGACGCCGTTGGCGGCCAGCTTGTCGAGGAACTGCGGCTTCAGGCCGGTGCACTGGAGCCCCGTCAGCAGCCGGACGCGGTTGCCGAACGACGCTGTGTCCTCGTCGGGCGGCTTCGCCACGAACACATCCTGGAGCGTGATCACGTCGGCCTCCATGCGGAGCACCTCGGTCACGTGCGTGATGCGGCGGCTGCCGTCGACGAGACGCGTGATCTGGACGAGCAGGTCGAAGGCGCTCGAGATCTGCTCGCGGATCGCGCGCAGCGGCAGGTCGACGCCGGCGGTGAGCACGAGGGTCTCGAGGCGGCTGAGCGCGTCCCGAGGCGAGTTCGCGTGGATCGTCGTCAGCGAGCCCTCGTGGCCGGTGTTCATCGCCTGGAGCATGTCGAGCGTCTCCGCGCCGCGAACCTCGCCGACGATGATCCGGTCGGGCCGCATACGCAGGGCGTTGCGGACGAGCTCGCGGATGCGCACTTCGCCCTTGCCCTCGATGTTCGACGGCCGCGACTCGAGCGTGATCACGTGCTCCTGCTGGAGCTGCAGCTCGGCGGCGTCCTCGATCGTGACGATGCGCTCGTCCTCGGGCACGAACGCCGACATCGCGTTGAGCGTCGTCGTCTTGCCGGTGCCGGTGCCGCCGGAGATGAGGATGTTGAGCTTTCCCTTCACGCAGGCGGCGAGGAACTGCGCGGCCTTCGGCGAGACGGAGCCGAACGAGATGAGGTCATTCATCGTGTACGGGTCGCGCGAAAACTTCCGGATCGTCAGCGTCGGCCCGCGCAGCGACAGCGGCGGGATGATCGCGTTCACGCGCGAGCCGTCCGGGAGCCGCGCGTCGACCATCGGCGACGCCTCGTCGACGCGGCGGCCGACCTGCGACACGATCTTGTCGATGATGCGCAGCAGGTGGGCGTTGTCCACGAACGCTGCGTTCGTCTTCTCGATCTTGCCCGAGCGCTCGCAGTAGATCCGGTTGTACGCGTTGACCATCACTTCGCTGACGGAGTCGTCGCGCAGGAGCGGCTCGAGCGGGCCGTAGCCGAGGATGTCGTCGGTGATCTCGCGGACGATCTGCCGGCGCTCTTCGCGCGTGAGCGGCGTCCGGTCGAGCACGAGCTGCTCCGTCACGGCGCGCAGGACGCGCTCGTGTAGGTCCTCGGTCATCTCCTGCCTGAACAGCTCGACGCCCACCGTGGCGATCACGCCGTGGTGGATGCGCGTCTTCAGCTCCGCGTACGGGTCGACCGTGCCGGCTGGACGCTTGTGCTCGCCAGGGGCGGACTGGGCGGAGGACGCCGCCCCCGGATCGACGAGCGCTGCGCTGCCGTTCGGGGCCGGCCGAGTGAGGCGATCCTGGAGTCCCATCGCCTACGCCTTCGCCAGCGTCCGGAAACGCCGCCTCTGCTGCCGTCCCGGCTTCGACGCGGCGGCCTTCGGCGTGACGCTCTTCGCGAGCGTGCGCATCGCGCGCGAGAACTCCGCGCCGTCGTCCGTGAGCACGACCGGCTTGCCGCGGTTCACCCCGAGCGGCACCGCCCGGTCCGACGGCACGAGATGGGCGAGCTTCATACCGAGCGCGTCCTCGACCTCGCTCGGCTTCATTCCGACTTTCGAGTTGGCGCGGTTGAGGACGATCTTGATGCGGTCGCGCGGGAACGAGAGCATCTCGAGCGTCTGGAGCGCGAGCTTGACGTTCTTCAGCGTCGGCACGTCGAGGCCGCAGAGCAGGAACAGCTCGTCCGTGCGGTCGAGTGTCGCCAGCATGGGGCCGTGGAAGAACGGCGACGTGTCGACGACGATCACGTCGTACGACTCCTTCGCCACCTCGAGCAGACGCGCAAGCTTCGCTTCGGTCACGAGCTCCGCATCCTCCGGGCGCAACGGCGCCGGCATGATCTCAAGCCCGCACGCATGGTGCGTCGCGTAGCCCGCGAGCTTCTCGGTGTCGAGCTCACCCGGAGCGACGACGAGGTCGAAGATCGTCTTCTCCGGCTCGACGCCGAGCATGATCGCGGCGTCCCCGAACTGGAGGTCGAGGTCGAGGAGCAGTGTCTTCTTCCCCTCGATCTTCGCGAGCGCCGCCGCGAGGTTCGTCGCGACCACGGTCTTGCCCGTCCCGCCCTTCGGCGAGAACACGGTGACGATCGTCCCTTGGCGGCCGCGGGCTCCGTCGCTGCGCCGGGCCGTGTGGGCGGCCTTGCGCAGCGCGAAGACGACGTTGTCCGCGAGCTGGGGGAGGAGCAGGACGTCGGCGACGTCGGCGTCGAGCGCGTCGTCGAGCAGGCGCGACGCCTCACCGGAGGCGACGAGCATGATCGGCGCCCGCGTGTGCTCGCGGATGGCCGCGAGGTCGTCCGCCGGCAGCGTCGACGACCGGGTCGCGTGGAGCACGACGCCGAGATGCCCGCCTGCGAGCGCGCCCGCCCCGTCGGAGACGTGCTCGCTCGCCCCGACGAGCTCGAGCTCGGGATGCGATGCGAGCGCGGCCCGGAGGGTGTCGGAACCGTCGCACGTACCCGTCATGTAGACGCGGATCGGGTTCCGCTCGACGCTGTGATCCTGGCTCATCAGTGACCTCCGGCCACTCGGGCCCGCGCGGCGGCACCGAGGCCGTCGAGCAGGACGGTGTTGACGCTCTCGATGCTCTCCGGGCTGTTGGCTGCGTCGGTGACGGGCCGGAGCTCGAGCGCCCAGCCGCCGTCCGCCGATGCGCCCGCGTCGGAATTCGTGACGACGAACATGAGCTTCGACGACTGCGCGTCGGTGACGGCGAGCATGATCGAGTACTTCGTATTCGTCGTGCTGAGGTTGCCGTTGCTTGCGTTCGTGACCGTCGGCGCGCGAAGGACGAGGAGGTTGCGCAGGACGATCCGGTCGTAGTGGATCGTCACGCCGTTGGCCGATCCGACGGGAATGTTCGCGACGAGGTCGACGTGGTCGCCGTTCCGGAGCGTCCCGGCGAGAATCTGGTTCGGGCTGGCCGAGAACTGGACTGCGCGCGTCGTCCCCTTGAGCTGGGCGCGCACGCCGAGCTCGGTCGCATCGCCGAAGCGCCGCGTCGACACCTGCTCGCCGGCCATCACGTCGTCGATCGAGACGAGACGGGCGATCTGGGCGGGGCTCGAGATCGCGCCGGGAACGAGTGCGGTGCGCGGCACCGTCTCACGCTTCAGCATGTGGCCCGAGGCGATCGCGGCGCCGGACGTTCCGGCGGGAATGTCGGTGGCAGCGACGAGGACGCCGACGTTCTGCGCGCCGTGCTGCACGTGCTTGCGGTAGTTCGTGACGTAGGCGATCGTGAGCACGGCGGCGAGGAGGCCGAGCACCACCGCGACCACGACGTTCTTGAGCTGATAGGTCATTCGACCCTCTCCGTCGTTTTTGAGGTGAGATTCCCGGCGGACACGACCCAGCCGAGCAGGTTGATCGAGTAGGGATACGTCGCGGTCACGGTCACGTCGGAGCCGGCAACCCAGGTCGACGACACCGTCACCGCGAGATTCGTCTGGTTGAGGTCGGAGGCCGAGGTGCGTACCGCCGTCGTGGCCGTGCCGGCCGGGTCGGCGGAGTCGCGCGCCACTGCGGCTTCGCGCGCGCCGGACCGCACCGCGTCCGTGAGCGTCAAATAGTTGTTGAAGAGAATCCCGAACTGAAGGATCCCGAACAGCAGGACGGCGAGGATTGGCAGGACGATGGCGAACTCGGCCATCGTCTGGCCTCGTTCATCCCGGATGAGTGTGTTCTTCTTCATCGGTCCTCCGACCGGGTCACCGGGCGGGGCGGAAGAGCGGCGCCCCACCCGGTCCCCAGCTGTTAGGGCAGGAAACCTGCCACCTCGTTGACGACGGCGATGACACGGTCGCCGAGCACGGGGAAGAGAAGCGCGGATGCCGAGGCGACGACTGCCAGTACGACGGCGTATTCGGCCATCGTCTGTCCCTCGGTGCGGCGAAGAAACGATTTCGCGCGGCTGATGATGCGATTCATCCGACTTCTCCTTTCCGGTTGCGGTGTCCGAGTCGGTGCGCCTGCCATGGCTCAGGGCAGAAGGCCCGTCACCTTGTTGATCGCGTTCGTGATCCCGCCCGACAGAGCGGTGAAGGCAACGATCGCGCCGACGGTGATCACGGCCAGCACGACGCCGTACTCGGCCATCGTCTGCCCGTCTTCCTTCCGCCAGTTCTGGCGCACGTAGTCGAGCCAGAGGGAAATGAACATGTGGTTATTCACCTCCTCTCGCGTCTCTTGCCCGCCCGAGATCCGGGCGCGCTGCTGCCAGAGAAACGTCGAACGTGAGGTGAACTACGATCGACTGGGGCTTCGTGAACGGCACGCGGGTACCAACCTCTCCCTGTGTGGCGTGCCGAGCCGCCAGGTGATGTGGGGGGAGTGATCGAACGGATTACACGAGTCGAGAATCCCTCAGCTCAGTGACTTGCAGTTCGGTTCATCCGATCGAGTGATCCCTGCGTCGAGGTGCTGCCGATACCTCGACACGTCCCGTGCTGCGGCGGGGACAATGCAAGAGACTTCCGCGTCGGTGTTGCGGCCACCGCATCGAGTGAGGAGCAGGCACCGGTGGCACGAGCGATACCGCAGGGAGCGACGCTTTTGACGGACGCAGGCGTGGTGGCGTGCGAACGCTGCGTCGTCGCGGACACGTCGCTGACGCGCATGCGCGGCCTGCTCGGCAAGCGGAGCCTTGCGCCGGAGGAAGGCATCCTCCTGCGGCCTGCATCGTCCGTGCACACGCTGTTCATGCGCTTCCCGATCGACGTCGTGTTCCTCGATCGCGACTTCGCCGTGCTCCGCGTCGTGCCGGGACTTCGGCCCTGGCGGGCGGCGTCGCGGCGGCGGGCGGCGGTGGTGCTCGAGCTCGCCGCGGGCGAGTCGGAGCGCCGGGGAATCCGCGTCGGCGACCGTCTCGACTGGGCGGGGCAATGAGCGTCCTCGAGGTCGCCGCCCGGCGGCCCGTCCTCTCGCGCGCGACGGTGTCGGTGCCGCTCGCGGTGCTCTGGCTGCTGTTTGCGATTGCGAATCTCGCGCAATGGCGAGCGTCGCGTGCGCCGCTCGGGCTCGGCGCCACCGGCCTCGAGCTGGGTGCGGTAGTGCTGTTTGTGATCCGGCGCACGCCGCTCGACACGAGCCGCTCGCCCGTCGCATGGGCGGCCGCGACGATCGGCACCTTCGGCATGATCGGCGCGCGCCCGGCGTACGCGCCGGTGGGCGGCCTCGAGGTGGTCTACGCGGGCGTGCAGATCGGCGGCGCGGTCGTCGCCGCCGCGGCGATGGTGGCGCTCGGCCGCTCATTCGGCCTCGTCGCGGCGAACCGCGGCATCCGCACGAGCGGCCCGTATCGTTTCGTCCGCCACCCACTCTACGCGGGCTATCTGCTCACGGAGCTCGGCTACGTGCTCGAGAATCCGTCGCTGCGCAACTGCGTCCTCTTCGGGGCCGTAATGACGGTGCAGCTCGTGCGCATACTCGCGGAGGAGCGGTTCCTCGCCGCCGATCCTGCATATCGGCGCTACTGCGAGCGCGTCCGCCGGCGGGTGGTGCCGTTCGTCTTCTAGTCCGTCAGGGGGAAGCGCAGACCCAGCGCCCCAGGCTCTGGTCGGCTTCGACCACCGGACACGAGACGCCGGTCGGCAGCGGCGCGGCCTGGACCGCCCGCTGGCCGGCGACGAGGTAGGTCCACGTGGTGCACGACTCGGCGCCCCGGGCGGTCGTCATCGCGGTGCAGGTCATCTCCTGCGTCGTCGCGGCGCCGAGATGCGCGAGGCCGGTCCCGTAGACGAGCGGGGCGAGCGGCGCCGAAGCGGTCGCCTGGCTCGCCGCCGGGAGATGGACGAGGTGGAACTGCGAGACGATCACGGTGACGACGAGCGAGGCAACCGCCGCAAGGAAGATCGTCCCGGTCGTGCGCGAGGTCGCACCGCCGAGGGTCTGGATGCGGAGCGGCGCCCGGGCCGGTGCCGGCGCGCCACCGACGTAGTCCGCGCGCTCCTCGGCCGTCCACTTTGCCCAGTCCCGGTCCTGCCAGCCCATACATCGTAGATCGGTGTATGGCCCGGAAGTCAACGTCGCTCGTTCGAGGGAGGACGACTAGAGATTTCGGCGGAAGAGCAGGAAGCCGAGCGGCAGGATCCCGGCGAGCACGAACCACGGCGCGAGCGCGACGCGCGCATACGAGTCGACGTGCTTCCGGGTGCTCGCGTAGCCGACCGCGTTGCGCATGGCGCGCGCGATCGCGGCCGTCTTCGTCTCCGCGAACGTTTGCCCGCCGCTGATCGACGCGAGCTCTGCGAGCACCGCCGCGCTGCGGGGGTCGGGCGCGTAGCCCGGATCGGGCTTGCGGCCGTGCGCGCGGTCGTAGAGCAGGTCGTCGGGCGCCCAGACGTGGACGTACACCGGCGTCACGCGCCGCTGAAGCGTGAGCTTCAGGATCGGGGAGATCGGCTGCGCCTCGCCGTCCGTGAAGACGACGAGCAGACGCCGTTCCACGGAGGGGGAGTAGAAGTGCGAGGCGACGAGCGGCACGAGCGCCGCGAACGTCGTCGCGCGCCCCTTGTAGGTCTGGCTCGGCGGCGGGCTGTCCACCGCGACCGACTGCGTCAGCGTGCGCGTGAACAGCGTCGCGTCGGTCGTCGGCATCAGATTCGGGAGCACGCGGTCGGTCATCGACGCGATCCCGATCGGCAGGTCGGCGAGCTGCGCGCGGAGGCGCAGCGCGAGCCGCTTGGCGCGGGCCAGTCGCGTCGGCTGCCCGGGCCCCGCGGACGCTTTCATCGAGAGCGACGTGTCGAAGACGAAGAACGCCTGTGCGTCGGCCCGCTCGCTCACGAGCTGCCGGCGCACGACCACCGGCTGCGCCGCGGCGGTGGCGACGAGCGCGGTGAGCACGACGAGCGCGGCCGCCGCCGGAACGGCGCGCCGCAAGCCGGGGCCGCGCACCGCGAGCACCCGCCGTACGCGGGCCGACGCCCGCTCCGAGAGGAGCAGTGCCGCGAGCGGCACCGCGGCGGTGAGCGCGAACAGGGCATCGAGCGGCGTGAGGAACGAGATGCCGGCGAAGGCGGGCGTCATCAGTAGCCGCTGCCGATGATCGTCGCGCCGCGGCCGCGGCCGAAGCCGTAGCCCGCCCGCGCATCGTTGCCGATCCGGCCCTTGCCGGCCTCGTGCAGGCGCAGGACGAGCTCGAGGTTCTGCTTCGCGTCGCCGTCGGCGGGGTCGATCGCGATCGCGGTCTGGAAGTAGCCGGCCGCGCGCGCGATCACCTTCGCGAGGCCGCTGCGATCCGAGCCCGGCGGCGGCGTCGTGATCACGAGCACGCCGAGGAGGTTCGCGGCGTTCGAGCGCTCGGCCGCGCCGTGGCCCGCCGTGATCAGCTCCTGGAGCGTCTCCTGGGCGTCGGCGCGGACGGTCGGCAAGTCCTGCC
Source organism: Gaiellaceae bacterium (assembly GCA_036511815.1). GTDB lineage: Bacteria > Actinomycetota > Thermoleophilia > Gaiellales > Gaiellaceae > Palsa-739. The sequence continues at coordinate 37,557 of DATCBP010000041.1, read as the reverse complement.
GCGCCTCGGGGTCGGAGCCGATCCGGCTGAACCAGAAGAGCTGGAGCCCGCGCCGGTACCGCAGCGTGTCGCCGGTGCCGATCAGCGTGCCCGCCGGGTCCCCGGGCAGCAGGGTCGACGGCCGCCAGAGCAGGCCGTGCGCCGGCAGCGCGCGGAAGCGGAGGTCGTCCTGCGCGACGGTTGTGCGCCACGCCCGCGCGTCGACCGCGAGCAGAAGGAGAACCACGGCGACCGCCGCGAAGACGAGGCCGAGGATCCCGGCGCGATGGCGGCGCATCAGCGTCACGTCGTCCGCACCGCGAGCCGCGTGTTCCAGCGCTCGTTGCCGGCGAGCAGGAGGACGAGCACGACGCCGAGGACGAGCATGCTCCACGGGACTGCGGCGGCGACCGCCTGCTCCCGCCGCCTGGCCGTGTGGGTGAAGACGCTCGGCGAGACGAACGCCTTCGACCCGAACATCGTGGCGAAGAGGCGCACGTTCACCGGGTCAGCGAAGAGCGGCACGATCCGGACGGGGATGTGCTCCTTGCGCAACTGGAGCGCTTCCCCCGTCAATGCAGGGATGTCGGCGGCCGCGTCGTCGAGGTCGCTGACGATCAGGATGGCGCCGTGGGTCACGTGCGACCGGCGCAGCGCGCGCTCGGCCGTGATCAGGCCGGTGGCGATCCGCGTGCCGCCGCTGAACATGTCCCACGGCGACTGCGTGAAGATCGGCGCGCCGGCCGAGTAGCGCACCGGGGTGAAGAAGGGGACGAACTGGAGCAGCGCGCCCGGCGGCGAGTTCGGCGGCAGCAGTTCGTACGCGGTGTCGGAGAACATCACGAGCCCGATCGACTGGTTCGCGTCGACGATGCCGCGTAGCGTGGTGGCGACGCGCGCGTACACGGGGCCCGAGATGCTCGCGGACATGTCGAGCGCGACGACGCCGGTCGTCGTCCCCTGCGGGAACACGGCCGCGCGGCCGCTGCCGGCCGAACGGGCGACGAGCAGGATGCCGGCGAACGTGCACGCGAGGGCGAGCGCGAGCGCGATTCGCGCGAACGACGTCCGTGCCGCCTGGCGCCCGAGTTGCGGCAGATCGCCGAGTTCCACGGCGCCGCGACGGTGGAACGAGGGCACGCTCATTCCTCGGCCTCCTCCTCGTCGCCGGCGGTCGGACGGCTGGTCCCGCGCGCCTGCTCCGCGAGCGTCTCGACCTCTTCGTCGCCGGGCACGCCCGCCGACCACGCGAGCTCGCGGGCCGTCCGTGACAGCTCGTCGACCGTCGGCAGCGGCGCCTCGACGCCGAGCTCGCCGGCGACGCGCTCGAGGGCCTTCCGCTCGAGCGTCTCGTCGCCGCGTTCGTGCGCCCAGGCGAGCAGCGTGAGCGCGCGCTCGAGCGTCGTCCGCGGATCCACGGCTCCCGCGGCGGCGGCTGGGCGTGGGCGCACCAGCAGGTACCAGCTCCACGAGAAGTGCGCTGCGACGAGGAGCGCGGTGCCGGCGAGGCCGAGCGCGAGCCAGAAGAGCAGCGTCGGCGAGAGCGCGAAGGTCGGCGACGCGACGGGGGTGAGGTGGAAGTGCCAGATCAGGCGGTTCGAGGACTCGAGGACGTTCTCCGCTGCGGGGCTGATCTGCGAGAGCACCTCGATCGGCGGCCAGCTCGCCGTGATCCCGTAGGCGCGCGTCCTGGCTGTCGTCATGTAGTCGATGTGCACGAGCCGGAAGCGGAAGTCGTGGAACTTCTCACTCGGCGGCACGCGCGGCACGCACGGGGAGGTGAGGCAGCGCAGCGTCCACGTCCATGTCACCTGTGCGAACCGGCCGGCGCTGACGTGGAGGACGGTCGGCTCGCCGATCGCCCGGTAGGGCGAGAAGCTCGTCGTCACGCGCAGCCGTGCCGGGTCGACGTACTTCGTGTCGGCGACGACCGCGACGCGGGCGGTGACTGCGTCGCCGAAGAGATGCACCTCCGGTGTGAGCGTGGTGTACGCCTTGAGCGGCATGCCCTCGCCGACCACCGTGCCGGAGTGCTGGAACGGCAGCCCTGCGGCGGCGGGCGACGCGGCAGAGAGCGCAACCGCGGCGACGAGCAGCAGGCGTTTCACGCGACGGCTCCGCGCCACATCAGGCGCATGTCCGCCCAGCGCAGGAACGCGCTCAGGATCGCGCCGCTGTCATGCGAGTGCACGACGACGGGCTCGAGCCCGAGCGAGCGGAACTCCTGGACGCGCGTGTCCCAGCGCGCTTCGTGGTCGTCGCGGAGGCGGGTCGCCTCCCGTCTGGACAGGTACACCGGGAAGACCCTGCCGGTATCGGGCTCCGCGTACGGCACGGCGACGCCGCCGACGTCGGGAAAGCTGCGCTCCCAGACAGGATCCTGGATCAGCACCGGCACGAGCTCCCAGCGGTGCTCGAGCGCGCGCTGCCACGCGCGCAGGGCCGGCGGGACGATGAAGTCGGAGAGGACGAAGACGAAGGCCTGCGTCGGCAGGTCGCGGCGGTGTTCGGCGAGGAATTCGAGCGCGAGCGAGACGGTGTCCGGCGGCGCGTGGAACGGGCGCACGAACGTGCCCTTGTCGGCTCGATGCTCGCTGCGGGGCGGCCGCCAGTACGGCTCGCCTGTCGCGTAGTCGAGGTAGCCGGTGAGGCTGCGGGCCGCGCGCGCGCTCGCGCCGATCAAGTCGACCGTCGCGAGGATGGCGTGCGGCTTGTCGAGCGGTCGCAGGGCCGACGCGGCCACCGACATCGAGGGGCGCCGGTCGCAGAGTACGACGACACGCGGCGCTTCGTCGGCGAACCGCTCGCGCACGATGAACTCGTCCGTCCCACGCGCGGCCGAGAGCTTCGCCGACGCGGCCCAGTCCATCCAGGCCACATCGTCGCCCGGCCGGTACTCGCGCGCGCCCGCGACGTCGGAGCCGACGCCGCGCCGCTCGCTGCGCACGGCGCCGAACGCCAGCCCGATCACTCGCCGCCGCGGGACGAGTGGAAAGACGGCCGCCACTGCCGTGTCCTCTAGGCCGACACGGTCGCCGGCACGTCCAGGTCGATGTCGAAGCCCGGCTTGGGCGCGATCTCCAGACAGCGGCCGCGTATGTCGGCGCTCGCGGCCTCCCAGCCCCGGTCGCGCACGTCGGCGAGGAAGCTCGGCCGGAAGAGGATGCGGTGCATGAGCACCGGTGCGAACAGCTGCTCCACGTCCTCTGGCGTGACGTAGCGGCGGGAGTGGAGGACGGCCCACGCCCGCGCGGCGCGGTTGAGCGCGAGCGTGCCGCGCACGGAGCTGCCGATGGCGACGGCGTCGAGGTGCCGCGTCGCGCGGACGAGGTCGACGACCCAGCGGCCGACCGCCTCGTGCACGAAGACGTGCGCCACGGAGCCGCGGAGCAGTCCGATGTCGGCGACGTCGATCACCGGCTTGAGCCGCGCGAGCGGGTGGCCCGCGAGCTGTTCGTCGACGATCCGGGCCTCGTCGTCGGCGTCGGGATAGCCGAGGGCGGTCTTCACGAAGAAGCGGTCGAGCTGCGCCTCCGGCAGCGGGAACGTCCCCTCGTACTCGATCGGGTTCTGCGTGGCCATGACGAGGAACGGCTCGCTGAGCGGGCGCGTCTCGCCGTCGACGGTCACCTGCTGCTCGGCCATCGCTTCGAGCAGCGCCGACTGCGTCTTCGGCATCGCGCGGTTGATCTCGTCGACGAGCACGATGTTCGCGAACACGGGGCCGGGCCGGAACTCGAAGTCGCGCTCGCGCTGGTTGAAGATCGAGAGGCCGGTGACGTCGGTGGGCTGGAGGTCGGGCGTGCACTGGATGCGTGTCGCGTGCGCGCCGTGGATCGACCCGGCGATCGCGCGCGCGAGCACCGTCTTCGCAGTGCCGGGGACGTCCTCGAGGAGGGCGTGGCCGCCGCACATGAGCGCGGCGACGACGAGCTTGATCTGCTCGCGCTTCCCGTGCACGACGGTCTCGATGTTGTCGAGAAACCGCTCGGCGACAGCTGTTGCCGAATCGAGCTCGTCAGGTGTCACGGGGGACCTCCGGTTCGAACAGCCGAGCAGGCCGAAGCCTATGTCAGCTACTCAGACGACAGACAGGCGGTTCTTGTTGCCGTCGGCGACGAAGTCGCGGTAGCCGGAGGCGCCGCCGAGCAGCGAGCGGGCGAGGCCGTCCGTGAGGAAGGACGGCGCGCCGGCCGAGCCTGCGAGGGCGGCGTAGCTGTTCCAGGGGCCAGTCGTCGGGCCCGTCGGCGAGCCCCACGCGGCGGAAGCTACGTGCGAAAAGGCTGCAACCAGGTTGCGGATGTTCGGCGGTCTGGTCGCAGAGCGACCAGACCGCATCGCTATGCCAGTTTGAACGCCGCGTGCTTGATCTGCGTGTACTCCTCCATCGAGTAGAGCGACATGTCCTTGCCGTAGCCGGACTGCTTGTAGCCGCCGTGGGGGAGCTCGGACGAGATCGGCAGGAGGTGGTCGTTGACCCACACGGCACCGAACTGGAGGTGCCGCACGGCGTTCATCGCCCGCGCGACGTCGCGCGTCCACACCGACGCGGCCAGGCCGTAGCGGACGTCGTTCGCCCACCGGATCGCCTCGTCGTCGTCCGAGAACCGCTGCACTGTCACCACCGGCCCGAACACCTCGTCTTGGACGATCTCGTCCGTCTGCTTCACGTCGACGACGACCGTCGGCTGCACGAAGAACCCGCGCTTGCCGTTCGTGCCGCCGCCCGTAAGGACGGTCGCGCCCTTCGCCCGCTCGAGGAAGCCGAGGATCCGCTCCTGCTGATCCTTCGAGATCACCGAGCCCATCTCGATCTCGTCGCTCTCCGCCGGCTCGCCGACCTTCAGCGACTCCACCTGCGGCACGAGCGCCTCCAGGAGCTTGTCGTAGATCTTCGGCCCCGCGATCACGCGCGAGCCGGCGGTGCAGTCCTGGCCCGAGTTCCAGTAGCCGGCGAGCCGGATCCCCTCGGCGACCGCCTCCGGGTCGGCGTCGTCGAACACGACCATCGGCGCCTTGCCGCCGAGCTCGAGATGGACGCGCTTGAGCGTGTCGGCGGCATTCCGGGCGATCGCCTTTCCCGTGTTGACGTCGCCGGTGAGGGAGACGAGACGCACGTCCTCGTGCGCGACGAGCCGCTCGCCGGCCGGGATGCCGTCGCCCGTGACGACGTTCAGCACGCCCGCAGGGATCACGTCCGCGGCAAGCTGCGCGAAGCGCAGCAGCGACAGCGGCGTCTGCTCCGACGGCTTCAACACCTGGGCGTTGCCCGCGGCGAGCGCCGGGCCCATCTTCCAGACCGCCATCATCAGCGGGTAGTTCCACGGACAGATGCCGGCGACGATTCCCAGCGGCTCGCGCCGGATGATCGACGTGTACCCCTTGATGTACTCGCCGGCCGACTTCCCCTCGAGGATGCGCGCCGCGCCCGCAAAGAAGCGGAGATTGTCGGCCGCGAACGGCATCTCGTCGCGCGACGCCATCAACGGCTTGCCGACGTTCAGCGACTCGAGCTGCGCGAGCTCCTCGGCGTTGTCGTCGATCACGTCCGCGAGCTTCAACAAGAGCTCGGAGCGCTCCTTCGGCGTCGCGTCGAGCCACTCGGGCAGCGCCTTCTTCGCCGCCGCAACAGCGCGGTCGACGTCCTCGGCGTTCGCGCGCGGAACCTCGGCGATCGTCTCGCCGGAGGCCGGGTTGATCACCTCCATCGTCTCGCCGGAGGCGGAGTCCACCCACTCGCCTCCCACGAAATCCTTGTAGACGGTCTTCGTCGCGTTCATGTCGTGCCTCCTTATTTCGTGACCACCGCGGCCGTTGCCCCACGGCGGAGAACCCCGGTGTCCCGCATCAACCGCTGCGCGAGCACCACCGGAATCACCGTCAGGAGGATCATCGCGAACGCGATCGCGTTCACGACGGGCAGCTGCTGGCCGAGCCTGATGTAGCCGAAGATGAGGAGCGGGAGCGTGTTCTGCGCCCCCGCCGTGAAGAACGTGACCACCACTTCGTCGAACGACAGCGCGAACGCGAGCAGCCCGCCCGCGACGAGCGCCGTCGAGAGCACGGGCCAGACGACGAAGCGGAACGTCTGGAGGCCGTCCGCGCCCAGATCCTGCGACGCCTCGAGCAGCGACGCCGACGAGCGACGCAACCGCGCGAGCACGTTGTTGTAGACGATCACGACGCAGAACGTCGCGTGCCCGATCACGATCGTCCACATCGAGACGGTGATGTGACCGGCGATGAAGAACGAGTTGAGCGCCATGCCGGTGACGATGCCGGGCAGCGCGATCGGCAGCACGAGCAGGAATGAAACGGCCTCGCGCCCGAAGAACGCGAAGCGTGCGACGGCGAACGCTGCCGCCGACCCGAGCAGGATCGCGGTCGCGGTCGCGACGAGCGCGACCCGCACCGACAGCCAGAGTGCGCTCCGGACGTCCGTCGAGCTCCACGCGACGTGGAACCAGTGGGTCGTGAACCCGGCGATCGGCCAGCTCTGCACGTTCGACTTGTTGAACGCGTAGATCATGATCAGCGCGAGCGGGATCCAGAGGAACAGCACGACGAGAGCCGACCACGTAGCGAGCGCAATGCGTGTCGAGCGCTGCTCCACTACATCGCCTCGAACGCGCCCATGCGCCGCGCAATCAGGAGGTAGACGCCCATCACGGCGAGCGGCACCGCCGCGAAGGCGGCCGCGAACGGAACGTTGTTCGAGATGCCGACGGACTCGTAGACGACGTTGCCGATGAATTGCGACGACGCACCGCCCGCGAGTAGCGGCGTCACGTAGTCGCCGAGCGTCAGCGAGAACGTGAAGATCGAGCCCGCGATCACGCCCGGGAGCGCGAGCGGCAGGATCACGCGCCGGAACGTCGTGAGCCCGCTCGCGCCGAGGTCGCGCGAGGCCTCGACGAACGATTCGGGGATCCGCTCGAGCGCCCCGTACACCGGCAGCACCATGAACGGCAGCCACACGTACGCGAAGATCAGCCAGACCGCCCAGTTCGAGTAGCCGATGTTCGGCGCAGGCAGACCGACCTTGCGCAGCGTCCAGTTGAGGACACCGTCGTTGTCGAGGATGAGCCGCCAGATATAGACGCGGATCAGGTAGCTCGACCAGAGCGGAAGCAGGACCGCGACGAAGATGAACGCCCGCGAGCGGCCGCTCGCGATTCGCGCCATGAAGTAGCCGAGCGGGAACGCGAGCAGCGCATCGGTGAGCGTGACGACCGCGGCGATCCCGATCGTCCGCAGCGCGATCGTCCGGTACGCGCTCGAGTCCCAGAGCGTGCGGTAGTTGCCGAGGTTCCAGATGTGCTGGATCTCGGTCGTGAACGGGTTGACCGACCAGAACGACGAGACGAACAGCGCGACCAGTGCCGCGAGGTAGACCAACGCGAACGCAAGCAGTGGCGGCGCGAGCAGCAGCAGCGCCTTCGCCCACGGGTGCCGCCAGAAGAGCCCGGAGACCCGGAGCCGGGCCGCCCGCAAAGGGCGGCCCGGCGCGCGAAGACTCAGCCCTTGAGCTGGGTCCAGGCCTGTTGCCACTGGGTGTAGTCCATGCAGTTGCTCTTGCCGTTGCCGCACGCGGCGATCGGCGTCTTCCAGAACTTGATCGAGTTGAAGTACGACGCGGATGCGCCGCAGTGGTATTGCGCGGCCGAGCCCGGGGCGAGCTTGTTCATGATCGGGCAGGCCTTGATGTTCGCGGGCGTCTCACCGAAGTAGATGGCCTGCTCGGCCTGCACCTTCGGCGTCGAGACCCACGCCGTCCACATGTACGCGCAGTTCGGATGCTTCGCATGCGCGGAGAGCATCCATGTGTCGGCCCAGCCGGTCGCGCCCTCCTTCGGGATCAGGTCCTTCACGGGGACCTTCGCCGCGATCAGCGTGTTCGTCTGGTACGGCCACGAGGCGCCGATCACCGCGTCGCCGTTCTTGAACAGGTCGATCTCATCCGACGCGAGCGCCCAGTACTTCTTGATCAACGGCTTCTGCTGCTTCAGCAGCGCGATCGCCGCGTTGAACTGCGTCTGGTTCAGCTCGTACGGATCCGTGATCGCGAGCGACGGCTTCGCCTTCGAGAGGTAGAGCGCCGCGTCCGCGATCTGGATCGGGTTGTCGGGGACGGTGACCTTGCCCTTGAACTTCGGGCTGTAGATCGACGCCCAGCTCGTCGGAGCGGGCTTCACCTTCTGCGTGTTGTAGAGGAGCGTGTTCGGACCCCACTGGAGCGAGATCCCGTAATGCACGCCGTTGATCGTGTTGTGCGGCGGCGACTGCAGCGCCGGGATGAAGTCCTTGTAGCCGGGGATGAGGTTCGGGTTCATCGGCTGGACGTCCTTGCCGTAGATCAGGCGAAGGCTCGCGTCGCCGGAGGCGGACACCATGTCGTACTGCGAGCCGCCGCCCTGGCGCATGAGCGTCACCATCTCGTCCGAGGAGCCCGCGTACTTCGCGTGCACCTGGCAGCCCGTCGCCTTCTCGAACGGCTTGACCCACTGCGGCTGCGTGTAGCCCTCCCAGGCGATGAGGTTGAGCTGCCCCTCGCCCTTGCCGATCGCGGTCGGCAGCCCTTTCCCGGAGCTCACGCCCGCCGCCGGCACGCACAGCGCTACTGCGAGTGCGGCGACGAGGACGTGCACCCTGCGAATGCGTATCACTGCTCGTCTCCCTCCTTCTGCACGGTGATCTCATAGGTGTGCTCCGGCAGCCAGCTCAGCCGGACCCTCCTGCCCTGGGCCTCGAGCGCCTCCTGCGAGGAGGTCTCGAGGTTCTGGCGCACGACGACGAGCTCGCCGCCTGCGTCGAGCTCGACGACGTAGCGCGTGACCATCCCGGCGTAGACGACGTCCCGGACGCGGCCGGCCTCGCCGTCACCGTCTTCGGCCATGCGAATCTTCTCGGGACGGATCGTGAAGCGCCGCCCGTCGCGCTCGAGGACGTTCGAGACGCCGACGAAACCGGCGACGAACTCCGTCTCGGGATGCTCGTAGACGTCCGCCGGCGCGCCGATCTGCTCGATGCGCCCTTCGTTGAACACGGCCATGCGGTCGCTCATCGTGAGCGCTTCCTCCTGGTCATGCGTGACGTAGACGAACGTGATCCCGAGCTCCCGCTGGAGCTCCTTGAGGAAGACCTGCATCTCCTGGCGGAGCTTCAGGTCGAGCGCGCCGAGCGGCTCGTCGAGCAGGAGCACGGTGGGACTGTTGACGATCGCCCGCGCGAGCGCGACGCGCTGGCGCTGCCCACCCGAGAGCTGCACCGGCCGGCGGGCGCCGACGTGGGGGAGACGCACGCGCTCGAGCACCTCGTTCGCCTGCGCGCGACGTGCCCGTCGCCCCACGCCCTTGACGCGCAGCCCGTACTCGACGTTCTCGAGCACCGTCATGTGCGGGAACAGCGCGTAGTCCTGGAAGACCGTGTTCACGTCGCGCTCCGACGGCGGGATGCGCGTGACGTCGACGCCGCCGAGCTCGACGTGGCCCGCGTCGGGACGCTCGAAGCCGGCGATCACGCGGAGCGTCGTCGTCTTCCCCGAGCCGGACGGGCCGAGCAGGGTGAAGAATTCGCCCTCCGCGATGTCGAGGTCGAGGTGGGCGATCGCGACGACGTCGCCGTACGCCCGACGGATGCCCGTGAGGCGGACCCCAGGCGCGGTCGCCGCGCCCACCGCCAGCTCGGGCTCAGCCGCTGCTTGCGTCGCCAAGCGCCTCCTCGAGCATCGCGAGTCCTCGCTCGAGCTCGTCGTCCGTCGCCGAGAGCGGCGGCAGCAGCCGGATCACGTTTCCGTAGAGGCCGCAGGAGAGGAGGATCAACCCTTTCTCGCGCGCGGCCGCGGTCACCGCCTTCGCGAGGTCGACGCTCTTCTCCGCCAGCTCGATCGCGAGCATCGAGCCGAGCCCCCGCACCTCGCCGACCGCCGGCTGCCGGGTCGCGATCGCGTCGAGTCGCGTGCGGAGCAGCCCTGCGATCTGCTCCGCCCGCTCGCGGTAGCCGGGCGAGGACAGCTCGTCGAGGACGGCGAGCGCCGCCGCGCAGCAGACCGGGTTGCCGCCGAAGGTGCCGCCGAGCCCGCCCGGGTGCACCGCGTCCATCAGCTCGGCGCGCCCGGTGACGGCCGCGAGCGGCAGCCCGCCGCCGAGCGTCTTTCCGGCCACGATCATGTCCGGCTCGATCCCGTACTGCTCGATCGCCCACAGCGGCCCGGTGCGGCCGCAGCCGGATTGCACCTCGTCGTCGACGTAGAGGATGCCGTGCTGGCGGCACAGCACGTGGAGCGCGGTCACGAACTCGGGCGGCATCGGAATGAACCCACCTTCGCCTTGCACCGGCTCGAGCACGATGCAGGCCACTTCGTTCGGGTCGACGTCCTGCTTGAAGAGCAGCTCGAGGCCGTGCAGCGCGTCCTCGGTGGTTACACCGCGGTACGGATACGGGGCCGGCGCCCGGTGCACGTCGGTGGCGAGCGGGCCGAAGCCCTGCTTGTAGACGAGCTTCGACGTCATCGCCATCGTCAGGTTCGTGCGGCCGTGGAAGGCGCGGTCGAACACGACGACGGCGTCGCGGCCGGTGGCTGCGCGCGCGATCTTCACCGCGTTCTCGATCCCCTCGGCGCCCGAGTTCAGCAGCACCGACTTCGTTGCGGCGTCGCCGGGCCAGAGCTCGTCGAGCCGGCGGCAGACCTCGATGTACGGCTCGTAGATCCCGACCATGAAGCACTGGTGCAGGTAGCGGTCGACCTGCTCGTGGATGGCGCGGACGACGCCGGCAGGGCCGTGGCCGAGGTTCTGGCAGGCAATGCCGCCGGCGAAGTCGAGGTACTCGCGGCCGTCGGCGTCCCACACGCGGGCGCCCCAGGCGCGGGTGACGACGAGGTCGGAGGTCGAGATCCCGCGCGGGACGTAGCGCTCGCGCGCCTGGAGCACTTCGCCGGTGGCGGCACGTTCGTCGACCCGCATCCGGGAGACATTATCTCCTTCCCGGATGCAAGGATTCAACGGGGGCCGGCGCGCAAATGCGTGGCGGCCGCGCCCGTTTCCTGCGCATTGCGCAGCGAGACTAGGTGATCGGAGTCGCGCCCGAGAGCACGTAGTGCGTGCCGTCGAGCCGGCAGACGATGCCGACGTGTGCGCCGACCGTGAGCTTTGCGGCCGCCGCGGTCGAGTCCGGAGCCGGGGTGATCGCGCAGGCGAACGGCGCTCCGCCGCCGTCGGGCGTGATCAGGACGCTCGTCGACGACAGGGAGGTGACGACGCCGTGCCCCTCACGGTGCGACGGCGGGAGCGGAGGCGCGGACGGCGGAGCGGTCGTCGTGGTGGTGCCGTGGTGGTCACCGCCGGTCGTGGTGGTCGGCGGCGGCGGCGGCGGCGTGTGAGTGGTGGTCGTCGGCGTGGTGGTCGTCGTCGTCGGCGTGCCGCCGTGATCGCCGCCTGTGGTCGGCGGGGTGGTCGTCGTCGGCTTCACGTGCGTGTTCGCGTGCTCGAGCTTCACGAGCACGAGCGTTCCGCCCGTGCCGCGGCAGGCGAGCCTGAAGTGGCCGCCGAGCGGCAGCTTCGCAACCGACGTGATCGCGTACTGGGGCACCGAGCAGGTGAGCGCGGCCGTCGCGGAGCTGACCGTGATCGAGCCCGACGGGTTGGCGCTCAGGGTGCCGACGATGGTCTTGCCGTGCGGCGATCCGTCTGCGAGGGCGAGCGCGGGCAGGGAGAGCGCGCAGATCGCGAACAGCATGAAGAAACGCCGCATTCGCATCACCCTATGAACGCCCGGGCCGCGCGCCTCCCCCTTCGGGAGGAGCCCGCCGAGGTTCCCTCGAACGGGGTGCCTCGGACCGGTCGTGGCAGGCGCCGCGCCCGACGGGGTGTCTCCGTGGCGGCCGGCGACACGAGGGCCGTCGAGCGCGGCGCTACCGCCGATGCCTACGCGCCCACGACCGGAATCGGTTTGTTCCTACCCCGATGCGCTACCCAGCGCCGCGGGGCAGTGCCAGTACTCGAACGACCCCGTGACACCGGCGCTGACGCAGTTGTGGCTGCTCAGGTCGGGGCGGCCGTCCATCTTGCCGGCGGCGCACGCCTCCCACTGGGTGCCGTCGGAAAGCGTCTTCACCGTCGAGCATGTCCCGGTCAGACCGGTCATGTGGAGGACGCGACCGTCCTTGACCCCCACCATGAGGGCGACGATCAGAACTGCGAATGCGACGACCCGTTTGAGCATGCGACTCCCTCCGAAGCCGCAGGGCCGGTTTTCCCTTGCCCGGCCTATCGACGGGAGCCGTGCCGGGCTTTATCCCTCGGTTTTGCGCCGCCAGGCTTCCGCCGACGCCCGGCCTTCGGGGGTGCCCAGGAAGTGCTCGAGCGGCACGTGGAGGAAGGCGCCGCGCGCCTCGGCGAGCACGTCGTTCCCGTCGCCGAGGCGGCCCTCGACATGCAGCCGCCGGCCCCGCTCGCCCGTGAGCCGGGCGCGCACGAGCAGCTCGGTGTTGATCGGCACCGGCAGCCGGTAGCGGACGAAGATCCGCGCGGTCACCGCCGGGAAGCGGTACCAGGTGGCGAGCAGGCCGCAGGCCTCGTCGAGCACAGCAGCGACGAGCCCGCCGTGCACGAGCCCCGGCCCGCCCTGGTGCCGCGCGTCGAACGAGAACCACGCTTCGTACTCGGTGAGACCCTCCTGCTCGGGTTGGGGGAGCCGGAGCCCGTCCGGCGCCGACCCGCAGCCCCAGCACGACGGGTCGTGGTGGGGCGGGATCAGTCCTGCTGCCACACCGACTCGAACGTTCCGAACCGCAGCTCCTGGTGGTAGAAGAAGCGCGTGTCGTCGACCCGGCGGATGTATTCCTCGCGGTGGTCGGTGGCGAAGGCGTTGTACGCCTCGGCCGACTCCCAGCGGTCGACGACGAAGTAGCGGCCATGGTTCTCGACGTCGCGCAGCAGCTCCGTGCCGATGTAGCCGCGACCCTGCCGGAAGAACTGCGACCACTCGCCGTCGGCGCCGTAGGCGGCCTCGAACTCGGCCGGCTCCCGGACCTCGTAGCTGAAGACGATCGCGATCACCGTCCGATTCTTAGCAGGCGCCCGCGCTAAGGTCCCGCTGGATGAGCGCCGAGCCTCTGCCCGAGGAGCCGGAAGACCGGAGCGCATATGCGGGCGTGCTCCGCTTCTACGAGCTTGCGAAGCGCCAGGAGTGGATGGTGCGGGACGTGCCGTGGGGCGAGCTGCCGCCCGTGCCGGAGGGGAAGGGCTCGCCGCAGCGGCTGGCGCGGCGGATGGACGTGTGGCGCTCGGTCGTGATGCAGCAGCTCCAGGCCGACGTGCTCGCGGTCGAGATGGCGGCGCAGCTCCTGAACGCCGCTCCCGACCCGGAGGCGCGCCTCTACTACGCGACGATGGTGCAGGACGAGTCCCGCCACACCGAGGCGTGGCTGAAGCTGATCGGGATGGTCGGCGGCGAGGGCGAGCGCGACCCGCACCTCGACAAGCTCGGGCACATGTTCCTCGAAGCGGACACGCTCGAGGAGAAGGTCTTCATGATGCAGGTGTTCTTCGAGCGGCTGATCATCCCGCGCTTCCGGCTGATCGCGCGCTCGTCGCGTGGGACGATCCTCGAGGATCTCTGCAACCGCCTCGCCATCGACGACGGCATCCACCACGGCGCCGGTATGGCGTACGAGCGGGTGCTCCTCGCGGGCGCGCCGGGGAAGCTGAGGCAGGCGCTGATCGTCGCCGCGAACGTGATGCTGCCGGAGTTCGCCGCGCACGCGCTGTGGCGCCCGAAGGCCCGCGAGATGATCGGTCATCTCATGGAGGCGCGCGACCGCGAACGGCTCAAGACCGAGCTGGAGCACGGCGTGCGGCTGGCGAAGAGCCTCGGCCTGGACATCTCCGAGGTCGTCCTCCCGTTCTGACGCCGGTGTAACGCGTCGCCCTGTCGCGACATAGACAGGGTGAGATGGAGCAGACGGCCGAGGCGCGGTTCGCGGAGATCTACGAACGGCGGCGCGACGCCGTCGAGGCCTTCGTGCGCCGGCGCGTGCCCGCCGATCTCGTCGACGACGTGGTGGCGGAGACGTTCCTCATCTGCTGGCGGAAGCTCGGCAGCGTGCCGGCCGAGGCGCTTGCCCTGGCTCTACGGTCGGAGGCCGCCGCGTTCGAAGTGGGCCCGGAAGAAGTTCTCGGAGCCGGCGGTCGCCATCGCTGCGGAGGCTGAGATCTCCAGGGCGAGGGCGGCCGCCGCGACGAGTTGTGCGAAGCGGTAGACCGTGCCTGCGCCGGTGCAGCCCATCAGCCCGAGCCATTCGCGCGCGGTCGGGAGCGTCGTGCCGCCGCCGACGGTGCCGACCTCGAGGCCGGGGAAGCGGATCGAGACGTGCAGGCCGCCGTCGACGAGGCGGCCCGTGCCGTGCGCCATCGAGCTCGTGCCGACCATGCCGAGGTCCTGTCCCGTCGCCGCGAACACGGCGGCGACGGCCGACGCCGGCGTGAACGCGACCGACTGCATCCCGGAGGCGACCGCGCCGTGGGTGCCGGCCCACGCGAGCGCGTCGAGATCCGCCGCGCTCGTGCGCAGCACGCGCCGGATCGCCTCGTCCGTCAGCGTCGCCTCGGCGATCACCGTCTTCCCGTGCCCGGACTGGAAGTACTCGTACGACGGCTTCTTGTCGCCACCCATGTTCGCCTCGAGCACGACGCGCTCGATCGCCACCGGCGCGCTCGGCGAGACGAACGCCATGTTCAGCGCGTAGGCGTTGCGGGTCATCATGTTCGGCCCGACCGCGTCGCCCGTCGTGAAACGCCAGAGCACATGGCACATCGGCCCGACGACGTGCGTCTTCACCTCGCGCAGCACGGCGTGCCGGGACAGCTCCGAGAAGTCGGCCGCGCGCAGCCAATCGCGCATCTCGCCGACGCGGGGCTCGATCCAGCGCGCGAGCTCGAGCGCGTCGCCGGCGTCGCGGCAGACGAAGCACGAGGCGCGCGTGATCCGGTCGGCGACGACGTACGTGCGGAACCCACCTGACTCCGCGACCGCCTTCGCGCCGCGCTGGAGCGACGCGGTCAGGCTGCCTTCGCTGTGCGCGAGCGGGACGACGACGTCCTCCTCCGCGCGGCCGGTCTCGACCACGTCGCCCTCCTCGGACAGCTCGTAGCTGCCGAGCGAGACGTGCAGCTCGGCCACCGACACCGGGAGCACCGCCGTGCCCGTCACCGACTCGGCCACCTTTGCGTACGGCTCGAGGTCGGCCGCGGTCACGGCGCCGTCGAGCCCGAGCGCCGCGCGGCGCGCGGCGATCGACGCGGGATCGTTCTTGCGGGGCAGTCGCACCGCCGGAGCGTAACTCCACGGCGCGCTAGGCTCGCTGCCGATGTCGGCCACGCTCATCGACGGCAGGGCGCTCGCCGCCAAGGTGCGCGAGGAGGTGGCGGCCGAGGTAGCCGAGCTCGGCACACTCGGGCTCGCCACGGTGCTCGTCGGCGACGATCCGGCCTCGCACGTCTACATCAACCTCAAGCAGAAGGCCGCCCAGGCCGTCGGAATCAACGCACGGGACATCCGGCTGCCGCACGACACGAGCGAGACCGAGCTGCTCGCGCTGCTCGCCGAGCTCAACGCCGACGACGGCGTCGACGGGCTTCTCGTCCAGCTGCCGCTGCCGCCGCACATCGACGAGCCCGCGGTGATCGAGGCGATCGATCCGAGCAAGGACATCGACGGGATCCATCCGTTCAACGCCGGCCGTCTCTACCTCGGCCGGCCGGCTCTTGTGCCGGGAACGCCGCTCGGGATCATGCGCATGCTTGCCGAGTACGGGATCGAGACGGAGGGCGCGAACGCCGTCGTCGTCGGCCGTTCGAACATCGTCGGCAAGCCGATCGCCCACCTGCTGCTCCAGGGGCACGCGACCGTCACCATCTGCCACTCCCGCACCACGGACCTCGAACGGCACACGCTCGCCGCCGACATCCTCGTCGCCGCCGTCGGCCGGCTGCACCTGATCGCGCCGGAGATGGTCAAGCCGGGCGCAGCCGTGATCGACGTCGGCATGAACCGAACCGGGGACGGCCTCTTCGGCGACGTCGACCCCGCTGCCGCCGACCGGGCGGCGTACCTCACCCCGGTTCCGGGCGGCGTCGGCCCGATGACGATCGCGATGGTGCTCAAGAACACCGTCAGGGCGGCCGGCCTGCGCCGTGCCGCAGCTATTGCCAAGCGCGCGGGCTGAGTTTTACACTCCGCCTGTTCGTGCCGGTCGGCGACTCGGTCGCTCGAGCCGTCGTTGTTTTGTTTTAGGAGGAACAGTTGGCAGAGGGCACCGTTAAGTGGTTCTCGAACGAGAAGGGCTACGGCTTCATCGAGCGCGAGGGCGGAGACGACGTCTTCGTCCACTTCTCGGCGATCGGGATGGACGGCTACAAGTCGCTGACCGAAGGCCAGCGTGTGTCGTTCGAGGTTGTGCAAGGCCCGAAGGGCGCACAGGCCGCGAACGTCCAGGCGATCTAGAGAACTGTCGGAAAACCGTGTGTGAAGGGGCCCCGGCAGGGGCCTCTTCCGTTTCTGGAAGGATCCTTGGATGGCGGAGATCAGTCGTGAAGAGCTTCTGCACGTGGCAAGACTGGCCCGCCTCGAGCTGCGCGAGGAGGACGTCGACCGGCTCGCGGCGCAGCTGAACGACATCCTCGCCGCGGTGGGCAAGGTCTCGGAGCTCGACCTCTCCGACGTGCCCCCGACCTCGCATCCGCTCGACGTCGTCAACGTCTGGGGCGCGGACGAGCCGCGCCCGTCGCTGCCCGCCGAGGAAGCGCTCGCGAACGCGCCCGAGCGCGACGGCGCGTATTTCAGGGTTCCCCCGGGCGGGTCGTCGTGATCGACACGCTCCGGCTGACGGCGGAGGAGGCAGCGGGGCTCGTGCGGGAGCGGGAGGTCACCCCGGCCGAGCTGTTCGCCGCGTACCGGAGCGCGATCGACGAGCGCGACCCCGAGCTGCACGCCTACCTCCACGTCTGCGAGGACGACGGCGGCGCGGAGGGCATCCCGATCGCGATCAAGGACGTGATCGGGACGCGAGGGATCCCGACCACCGCCGGCTCGCGGATCCTCGAGGGGTACGTGCCCGTCTACGACGCGACGGTGATCGCGCGCTGCAAGGCGCGCGGCCTCAGCATCCTCGGGAAGACGAACACGGACGAGTTCGCGATGGGCTCGTCGACGGAGAACTCGGCCTTCGGCCCGACCCGGAACCCGTGGGACCCCACGCGCGTCCCGGGCGGCTCGGGCGGCGGCTCCGCGGCCGCGGTCGCCGCGGGCCTTGCGCCGTGGGCTCTCGGCTCCGACACGGGCGGCTCGATCAAGCAGCCGGCAGCACTCTGCGGCAACGTCGGGCTGCGTCCGACGTACGGCACCGTCTCCCGCTACGGCGTCGTCGCCTTCGCGTCGAGTCTCGACCAGGTCGGCCCGGTGGCGAGGAACGTGCGCGACTGCGCCCTTCTCTACTCGATCATCGCCGGCCGCGACCTCTGCGACTCGACGACGGTCGAGCTGCCGGAGCCGGTCGCGCTCCCCGAGGGCGACAGTCTGAAGGGGCTGCGCGTCGGCGTCCCGGTCGAGTTCAACGAGCACGAGGCGATCGAGCCCGGCGTGCGCGACGCGGTGCAGCACGCGATCGAGCGTTGCCGCGACCTCGGCGCCGAGGTGGGGGAGTGCTCGCTGCCGCGCTCGGTCGAGTACGGGATGCCGTGCTACTACCTGATCGCCCCCGCGGAGGCGTCGTCCAACCTCGCCCGCTACGACGGCGTGCGCTTCGGCTACCGCGCCCATGCGCGTGACCGGCTCGAGATGTACGAGCGGACACGCGACGAAGGGTTCGGCGAGGAGCCGAAGCGCCGGATCATGGTCGGCACGTACGCGCTCTCCGCCGGCTACTACGACGCGTTCTACGGGCAGGCGCAGAAGGTGCGCACGGTGCTCGCCCGCGAGCACGCCGAGGTGTTCGAGCGCTTCGACGTGCTCGTGTCGCCGACGTCGCCGACGGTCGCATTCGCGCTCGGCGCGCGCACCGCGAATCCGCTCGCGATGTATCTCAGCGACCTGCTGACGATCCCGTCGTGCCTCGCCGGCCTGCCGGGGCTCAACGTTCCGTGTGGGCTGTCCGAGGGCCTGCCCGTCGGGCTCCAGCTGATCGGGCCGCAGTTCTCCGAGAACACCCTCTTCCGCATGGGCCATGCTCTCGAGCAGGCGCTCGGCTTCGATCCCGTTCCGCCGAGGCTCGTGGGATGACGAAGCGCTTCGTCGATCCCGCAGCCGAGTTCGTGCCGGCCGTCGAGCGCGTCTTCGGCGTGCCGCCGCGCGTGCTCGACGGCTCGCGCGCGGTGCTCGTCGGCGACGTGAAGCTGTCGCTCGAGGCGGGCGAGCGCGAGCTGTGGCTCGTGCGGCGGCTGCCGCCCGCGCTCGAGGACTGGATCGACATGGTCGAGGTCAACGACGACATCGAGGCGGCGCTGCGCGCGGCGAAGGAGCGGCTCGCCGATGAGTAGGAGCTCACGACCGCGCCATCCGTTGGACGACACGCCCGTGAGCGCGTGGGAATCCGTGATCGGGCTCGAGGTGCACGCGCACCTGAAGACGCGCACGAAGATGTTCTGCCGCTGTGAGCTCGAGTACGGCGCGGCGGAGAACACGCGCACGTGCCCGATCTGCCTCGCGCACCCCGGCGCGCTGCCCGTCGTGAACGCGCGCGCGATCGAGCTCACGCTCGCGCTCGGCCTCGCGCTCGGCTGCGAGCTCCCGGCGCGGGCCGTCTTCGCGCGCAAGAACTACTTCTATCCCGACCTGCCGAAGGGCTACCAGATCAGCCAGTACGAGGAGCCGCTCTGCGGGGCGGGCGAGCTCGCGATCCCGACCGCGCAGGGCCGCGAGCGCGTCGGCATCGTGCGCGCGCACCTCGAGGAGGACGCGGCAAAGACCGTGCACGCTGGCGGCGCCACCGGGCGCTCGGTCGGCGCCGACTACAGCCTCGTCGACTTCAACCGCGGCGGCACGCCTCTGCTCGAGATCGTCACCGAGCCCGACCTGCGTTCCGCAGAGGAGGCGCTGCGCTTCCTGCGCCTGCTCCGGCAGACGATCGTCGAGCTTGGCGTCTCCGACGCGGAGATGGAGAAGGGCACACTGCGCTGCGACGTCAACGTCTCCGTGCGCGAGCGTGGCGAGGAGGGCTACCGGCCGCGCTGGGAGATCAAGAACATGAACTCGTTCACGTTCATCGGCCGCGCGATCGAGGCGGCGCTCCGTCAGCAGATCGCGGCCCACGAGGCCGGGGAGGACGTCGGCCAGTCCACGTACGACTACGACCCCGACACCGACACGCTGACCGCGCACCGCTCGAAGGAGGAGGCGGACGACTACCGCTACTTCCCCGAGCCGGACCTCGTCCCGGTCGAGCCGCCGGCGAAGCTCGTCGAGCGCCTGCGCGCGGAGCAGCCGGAGCTTCCCGGCGCACGCATCGAGCGCTACGCCGCCGAACTCGGCTTCGAGCGGGCCGGCGAGCTCGTGATGACCGGCAACGAGGCAAACGCGGTCCTGCTCGTCGCGCAGGGCCTCGACCTCGACGCCGCGGCCACCGTCTCGATGAACCAGCTGGCCGGGCGGACGCTCCTGTCGGAGAACGCGCGCCCGCTCGTCGAGGTGGTGCAGGCCGGGAACCTCACGCGCGAGGCGCTGAACGCCGCCTTCGACGCGAGCACGGAGCGCCCGATCTCCGCCGACGAGTTCCTCGGGCAGACGGCGGTGAGCGACGAGGCGACGCTCGGTCCGGCCGTCGACGCCGTCCTCGCCGCCAACCCACAGCAGGTCGAGACCTATCGCGGCGGCAAGGAAGGCGTGCTCGGCTTCCTCGTCGGCCAGGTGATGCGCGAGACGCAGGGCAAGGCCGACCCGGCCGTCGTCAACCGGCTGCTACGGGAGCGGCTGTCCTCGTAGGCAGGTCGTCGAGCTCGTCGAGGCTCGGCGCTCTGCGGATCGACGGGCTCGCGGTCGCGACGATCGCGAGGAACACCAGCATGCCGGCGAAGATCGCGACCGTCGCCCGCGCCGACAGCGACCCGAGCAGCACGCCGGCCGTCAACGGCCCGAGCGGTGCGCCGCAGAGTGCGATCGTGCGCGCGACGCTGTTCACGCGGCCCGTCAGCCGGTCGGGCACCATTGCCACCCGGTAGCCGATCACGACGGCGTTGACGGTCGGCAGGAACAGGAACATCGGCACGGCCCCTGCGAACAGCACGTAGATGCTCGGCTTCGCGACGAAGGCGAGGACGCCGAGTTGGATCCAGAAGGAGCCGAGCACGATCGTCCGCATCGAAAGCAGCCGCTGGAGGCGAGGGGAGACGAACGAGCCGGTGAGCCCGCACACGCCGGCGGCGCCGACGAGCGCTCCGATCTCCGCAGCGGAGAGGCCCTGGCGCCGGCCGACGACGACGAGCACGAGGAAGAGGCCCTCGAACACGAGATTCGTCCAGGTGAAGAGCACGGCGCACATGCGCAGGAACGGATGGCTCCACAGCCAGCGGAACCCTTCGGCGAGCTGGGCCCGCAGCGGCTCCGACGGTGCCGCCGCGCGCTCCTCCTGGAACGGTGTGCGCATGGCGAGGAGCGACGACACGGAGAACACGTACGAGAGGGCGTCGACGAGGAACGGCAAGCCGCGCGCGAGGCCGAAGAGCGTGCCGCCCAGGGGCGGCGCGACGAGCGTGACCGTCGAGTAGCGCACCTGTTCGCCCGCCGCCGCGCGCGGAAGCTGCCGGACGGGGACGACGGAGCGGAGCGCGCCGATCTCGGCGACGTTGAAGAGCACGTACATCGTTCCCTCGACGAACGCGACGACTGTGACCTGGAGGAACGAGAGCTCGCCGAGCGCGAGCGCCACGACGATGCTCGTCACGGCCCCGACGCGGACGAGGTCGGAGACGATCATCAGGCGCTTCCGGTGCGTGCGGTCGACGAGCACGCCGGCGAGAAAGCCGAACAGCGCCCACGGCACGATGCGCGCAAAGCCCACGACGCCGGCTTTCACCGGCGAGTGGGTGACCGCGAGCACGAGCAGCGGATACGCGATCCCGGTCGACTCCGAGCCGATCGACGAGAGGGTCTGGCCGACCTGGAGGAGGATGAAGTCGCGGTTGCGGCGGAGCGGGACCGGTTCGGTCACGCCGTGCGCGCGACCTTGAAGTCGCCGCTGACGGTCTTGCCGCGCACGACGACGATCGGGCCGTTTCCATCCTCGCCCGGCGCACTCGCGAGGGGGACCTCGGAGCTGAGATCGCCGGAGACGCTGCTCGCGTCGACGTCGACGCTCGAGCCGGCGGCGATGCCGATCTCGATGTCGCCGGAGATGCTCGTCAGCTCGGCGTGACCGGCACGGATCGACTCGACGCGAAGGTCGCCCGACACCGACTTCGCCACGAGCGAGCCGCCGACCGAGCGGAGGCCGGCGTCGCCGGAGACGCTCTGGATGCGGACGTCGCCGCCGACGGGGTCGAGGCGGAGGTCGCCGCTGACCGTCTTCACGACGGCGTGGCCCGAGATCTCGCCGATCACGAGGACGTCGCCGGAGACGGACTTCGCGTCGAGCGAGGCGAGCTTGCCGCGGAGGGTCGCGTCGGCCGAGGCGCTCGTCACGCGGACGGCGGCACCGTGCGGGACGCGTGCGCGGACGCGGAGTGAGCCGCCGCCGATCGAGAAGTCGCCGACGGCGATCGTGATCCCGAAGAGGCCGCGCTTGCCCTGGAACTCGACGACGAGCCGGCCGCCGCGCTGTTCCACGACGGTCTGCGCGGCGAGCTTCTCGTTGCCGTCGATTGTCACGAACGACTCGTCGCCGTCGATCGTCTCGATCGCGATCGTCCCGGCCGGGATGTTGACCGCGAGCTCGAGCGGCAGGGGAGTGTGGAAGCGCTGCTCGTTCATCGTCAAACCGCCTTCGAGGGCGCGGGGGCGAGGCTGCGGGAGACGAGCCGGATCAGCCACTCGCCGGGCGTGACGCCGGCGCGCGCGGCCGCGGTCTCGACGTCGCCGCGCAGGCCGGCGGGGACGCGCAGGGCCAGCGGCTCATCGGGGAGGCCGGACGGATCGTCGTAGACCCAGCGGCCGTCGGCGGGAAGCTCCATGCGTACGAACATCTCGACTCCTTTCAACTCGTGCCGTAACCGGTGAGCCGGCGGCCTCCGCTGCGCCTGGCCGCGCCGGCGTCGCGCACGAGCGCCCGCACGATCCAGGTGTTGACGGAGATGCCGTCGCGGGACGCCGCGTCCTCGACGCGGCGCTTGAGCGTCTCGGGGAGGCGCAGGGTGATGCGGGCGTCGAGCGTCTCGTCGGACGAGGACGGCTCGGGCTCGTCGTCGGGAACGAGGACGAGCTCGGGGTCGCCGCCCGCCATGCGCACCTCGATCCGTCCGCTCTGGAGGTGGGCCGAGAGCTCGAGCGCAGCCTCGCCGAGCGCCTCCTGGAGGCGCCGGCCGAGGGACGACTCGAGCGCGAGCGCGAGCAGCTCCGCCGCATGGGCGGTGTGCTCGTCCCCGACCGCAGCGATGCGGGCGAGATCCTCGCGGAGTGCCTGGACGTGGCCGTCGATCTGCATGACGGCACTATGACATCACAATGATGTCTTTGTCAAGTCACGACGATGTCAGAGCAGCCCGCAGAACCTCGCGGTGTTCGGCCAGGGCCAGAAACCCGTGGATCTAAGGGCTTTCTCCGCCGTCCACATCTGCTCGAGCGGCGACCAGTGGTCGGCCGTCCCCTTGTGCTGGAACAGCCAGCCGCCGTAGTGCTGCTGAAAGGAGACGTCCATCTGGAGGCCGCCGTAGTACGGCGCTCCCTCGTCGGTCCAGCTCCCCTCGTAGTGATGGATGCAGAGCCAGGCCCGCAGGTGCGGCGGCCGCCGGGCCCGCCGCGCGGCGGCGGCGGCCCGGCTGCGCCACAGGCGGACGGCCCGCTCGACGTCGCCGAGGCTCATCTGTGCGAGCGCGCGGCCCGCCGTATCGGTGCGGGGAAGCCCCATCACGCGCTCCCAGCGCCAGGTCGTGCGTTCGTAGCCCAGGATCTCGCCGCCGAGTGCGGAGAGCGTCGCCGCCCGCACGACCCGTCGGCCGGCGCGTGCCGCAGCGCCGTGTACGGAGGCCGTGACGCCGGTGATGAAGCATGCGAGCAGGACGGCCGAAGCCATGACGAGTCGCCGCAGAGCAACCACCCCCAGTGGTATCGCCTTGCACGGTCGGAGGCCGGACGAGCCGTTTCCCTGGGCCGGGGACGGCACCGCGCGGCGCGGCTATGCGTTGCGGTCGGGGAGGGTAGTGGAGACGATGTGAGGAAGGTGTAAAGAGAGGCGCGGCCCGGTCACGAACCCGGCGTAGAGGAGGACGACGCCCGCAGCGATCCCGACGGCCGCGCCGCCGGCGCCGAGGCCCGCGACTCCGCTCCCGGTGGCGGCGGCGGCGACGCCGAGCAGGATGAGCAGGTTGCCGGCGGGCCGGCTCCGGAACGAGCGCACGGAGACCGCGACGACGGCGAGCGTCCCGAGCGCGTTCGCGACGATCGCGAGCAGGCGGCCCGGGAGGAACGCGAGATGGTCCTGGGCGGGCGGGATCCCGTGCCGGAGGAACGTCCCGTGCACCGGCAGCGCGATCGCCACGCCGAGCGCGAGCCCCGCATAGGCGAGCGCAACCGGTGCGGCACGCCGGACGCCCGCGAGCAGGAGCGAGCCGGCGCCGAGCAGCGGCGCGGTGAGCAGCCCGCCGGCGGCGTAGTAGACGCGGAAGGCGCGCCCGTCCCATTGCGCCGCCTCACCCCAGGCGAGCGCCGCCGCCGCGACGGCGTACGCCACGAGCGACCATGTCCACGCGAGGAGCTCCGGGCGGCGCGTCGCGCGCCAGCGGCCCGCGAGCGAGCCGGCGAGGCGGAGCGCGACGAGCGCGGCGGCAAAGGCGACGAGGGCGTTCACGGCCAGAGCGTAGGGTAGGCTCGCGGCACGTGAGGCGGAAGTCGCTCGTGCTCGCCATGGCCGTCCTCGCCGGTGCGCTCGCGCTCGGCGCCTCCGCCGCCGCGCCGCCGTCCGACCACGCGCTGGTGGCGCTCGACATCCTGCCGCCCGGCCAGGGGGCGAACCAGCCGGACCTGACGAGCCAGGAGGCGCTCTACGACGGCCTCACCCCGCTCCAGGGGAACGTCACCGCCGCCGACCTGAAGCGCTTCTACAAGCCGGAGACCCTCGGGCTCGGCGGCGTGAAGCCCGTGCGCGTCGAACGGCCGGCCCCCGGCGTCACGATCGACCGCGACGCGTTCGACGTCCCGCACGTCTACGGGAAGACGCGCGCGGACACCGAGTTCGGCGCCGGCTGGGCGACGGCCGAGGACCGGGGCGTCGACCTCCAGCTGCTGCGCGGCCCCGCCCGGATCTCCGCGCTCGACGTGCCCGGCTACGACGCGTTCTCGGTCGCGCTGTCGGCGCGTCAGTTCGTGCCGAGCGCGTCGACCGAGACGTTCCTCTCGTCGCAGGTCGCGCTCGTCCAGAAGACGGCGCGCGGCCGGCAGACCTTGAGGGACGTCGACGCATACCTGCGCGGCATCAACGCGTACTTCACGCAGCAGGGCGGCTTCGTGACCCCCTTCACCCGCAACGACATCATCGCCATCGGGTCGCTGATCGGCGCCGTCTTCGGCGCCGGCGGCGGCCACGAGGTGCAGAGCGCCGAGCTCCTCTCGGCGCTCCAGCAGCGGCTCGGCGACGCGAAGGGCCTCGGTGTCTGGAACGACCTCCGCGAGCAGCGCGACCCGGACACGCCGGTCACCGTCGCGTCTGCGTCGTTCCGGGACCAGACCGGACAGCCGGCGGGCATCGGCCCGGGCAACGTGCCGATCGACGCCGGCAGCTTCGTCCCCGTCGTCGCGAACGCGTCGCCGCTCGTGCAGCACCAGTTGATGTCGAACGCGATGCTCGTCGGCGCCAAGCGCTCCACGGACGGGCATCCGATCTTCGTTGCCGGCCCCCAGGTCGGCTACTTCTCGCCCGAGATCCTGATGGAGGAGGACCTGCACGGCGGCGGCCTCGACGCGCGCGGCGTCTCGTTCCCCGGCCTCGGCTTCTACATCGAGATCGGGCGTGGCCCCGACTACGCGTGGAGCGCCACCTCGGCCAGCTCCGATGTGATCGACGAGTTCGCCGAGACGCTCTGCGGCGGCGACACCCACCACTACATGGACAAGGGCCGGTGCCTCGCGATGGGGCTCGTCGACGCCGGCACGCTGAAGGGCGCTGCCGGCGGGCCCGACACGGAGCTCACCTACCGCATGACGGTGCACGGGCCGGTGGTCGGATACGCGACGAGCAACGGGACGAAGGTGGCGATCTCGCTCGACCGCTCCACGCGCGGGCGCGAGCTGCTCTCGGCCATCCCGCTCCAGGCGCTCTCGACCGGCGATGTCCATTCGCCGCAGCAGTTCATCCAGGCGATGAACGGCTTCGAGCTGACCTTCAACTGGTTCTACGCCGACTCGAAGCACATCGCGATGATCTCGAGCGGCCGGTTGCCGCTGCGCGCGGCCGGCGTCGACCCGGGCCTGCCGACGAACGGGAACGGCTCGTACGACTGGAACGGCTGGCTTCCGGCGGCCGCGCACCCGCACGTGATCGATCCGCCGAGCGGCGCCATCGTCAACTGGAACAACAAGCCGGGCGCCGGCTTCCCCGCGGCGGACGACAACTTCTCCTACGGCGCCGTCCACCGCGTCGACCTGCTGAACGCCGGAATCGCGGCGAAGCAGAAGCACACGCCCGCGAGCGTCGTCTCCGCGATGAACGCCGCGGCGACGACCGACCTCCGCTCGACGCTCGTGCCGCTGCTCGCCAAGGTGATGGCGGGTGCGACGCCGCCGAACGCGCTCGACGACCAGATGCTCACGCTGCTCACGTCGTGGAACGGCAGCCGTCTGGACGCGAACGGCGACGGCAAGATCGACGCTCCGGGCGCGGCGATCATGGACGCGTGGTGGCCGAGGCTCGCCGTCGCGGTGCTCCAGCCCGTGCTTGGTCCGCTCACCGACCAGCTCGCGCAGCTCGCGCCGATCAGCAACGACGCGAACTCGGGCGGCAGCTCGTACGGGACCGGCTGGTACTCGTACGTCGACAAGGACCTCCGGACGCTGCTCGGCCAGCCGGTGAAGCAGCGGTACTCGACGGCCTACTGCGGCGGCGGCAGCCTCGCCGCGTGCGCGGCCTCGCTCTGGCAGTCGCTCGACGCCGCCGGCGCCGCGCTCGCCGCCGCGCAGGGGCCCGACCCGAACGCGTGGCGCGCCGAGGCGACGACGGAGCGCATCAAGTTCTCCGGTTTTCTCTCCGACACCATGCGGTGGACGAACCGATCCACGTATCAACAGGTGATCGTGTTCGGCACGCACCGGTAGGCTCGGAGCGATGCCCGAGAAGAAGTACCTGTTCACCCCAGGGCCGACGCCGGTGCCGCCGCAGGTGCTCGCCGCGCTCGCCGAGCCGGTACTCCACCACCGCGGCGCCGACTTCAAGCCGATCTTCGAGCGCTGCCTCGCGCGGCTGCGCGAGGTCTGCCGCACGGAGTCCGAGGTGCTCGTCTACACGGCGTCGGGGACGGGCGCGATGGAGTCCGTCGGGGCCAACCTCTGCGCCGAGGGGACGCGCGCGCTCGTCGTCTCCGCCGGCTCGTTCGGCGAGCGCTGGGAGCAGATCGCGGCGCTGCACGGCGCGACGGTCGAGCCGATGCGCTACGAATGGGGCGAGAGCCCGCGCGCCCGGGACGTGGCCGCACGCCTCGAGGAGCTCGGCGGGGCGGACGTCGTCTTCCTCACGCACTCCGAGACGTCCACCGGTGTCGTCGCCGACATCCAGGAGCTCGCTGCCGCGGCGAAGGACGCGGGCGCTCTCGTCGCGGTCGACGCGATCTCGAGCCTCGGCGCCGTTCCGCTCGAATTCGACGCATGGGGTCTCGACGCGGTCGCCTCCGGCTCGCAGAAGGCGCTGATGACGCCGCCCGGGCTCGCGCTCTGCGCGGTGTCGCCGGCCGCGCTCGCCGCCGCAAAGCCGTCGCGGAGCTACTACTTCGACTGGGCGCGCACGCACAAGGCGCAGGCGAAGCTCGATGCGGCGTTCACGCCGTCGACGTCGCTCATCGTCGCCTTGGACGTCGCGCTCGGCCTGCTGCTCGACGAGGGGCTCGAGGCGGCCTTCGCGCGGCACGTGCGCCTGGGCCGGGCGGCGCGCGCCGGTGCGAAGGCGATGGGCCTCGAGCTGTTCTCGCCTGACGACGACCGCAGCGCGGTCGTCACTGCGATCCGCGTGCCGGAGGGCATCGACTCCGGCGACGTCGTCCGCGGTGTGCGCACCCGCTTCGGGATGACGATCGCCAACGGCCAGGGGCATCTCCAGGGCGCGATCTTCCGCCTCGGCCACATCGGCTGGTTCGACGTGTTCGACATCACGACGGCGCTCGCCGCCGTCGAGCTCGTCCTCGTGGAGCTCGGAGCCGACATCGAGCGCGGTGCAGCGGTGACCGCGGCGCTCGAGGCGTACGAGCACGCGACCGTGCCGTGACGCCGAGAGTCCTCGTCCGCGAGCCGATCGCCGACGCCGGCGTCGAACTGCTTCGTTCCCGCTTCGACGTCGACGTCGACACGACGAGCGACCTCGAGGAGATCATCGGCCGCTACGACGCGATCGTCGTGCGCTCGGCGACGAAGCTCACCGCCGACCTGATCGAGCGCGCAGTCAACCTGAAGGTGATCGGCCGCGCGGGCGTCGGCATCGACAATGTCGACGTCGAGGCGGCGACGCGGCGCGGCATCGTCGTCGCGAACGCGCCCGAGTCGACCGTCGTCTCCGCGTCGGAGCACACGATCGGGCTGCTCGTCGCGCTCGCGCGGAACATCCCGCAGGCGCACGCGGCGCTCAAGCAGGGGCGCTGGGAGCGCGCCGCCTACGGCGGCGTCGAGCTGGCCGGCAAGACCCTCGGCGTGCTCGGCTTCGGGCGGATCGGCCAGCAGGTGGCGCGGCGAGCCGCCGGCCTCGGCATGCGCGTCGTCGCGTACGACCCCTTCGTCTCGGTCGAGCGCTTCCGCGAGCTCGGCGTCGAGCGCGTGGACACGTGCGACGAGGTCTATGCCGTCGCGGACTTCCTTACGCTGCACCTGCCGCTGACGCCCGAGACGCGCCGCTCGCTCGACGCCGCGGCGTTCGCGCAGATGAAGGACGGCGTGCGGCTCGTGAACGCGGCGCGCGGCGAGCTCGTCGACGAGGACGCGCTGCTGGACGCGCTTGGCTCCGGCAAGGTCGGGGGCGCGGCGCTCGACGTGTTCTCGACGGAGCCGTACACCGGCCCGCTGCTCGAGGTCGAAAGCGTCGTCGTGACGCCGCATCTCGCCGCGTCGACCGACGAGGCGCAGGACCGTGCCGGGGTGATCGTCGCCGAGCAGGTCGTGGCGGCACTCGAAGGTGGGCTCGTCACCAACGCTCTGAACATCCCGGCGATCGGTGCCGAGGATCTCGAGGTGCTCGGCCCGTACGTCCCGCTCGCGTCGAAGCTTGGGCGGCTCGCGATGGAGCTCGCGGAAGGCAAGGCGGACGAGATCGTCCTCACCGCGTACGGCGGCCTTGCGGACTACGACACGCGGCTGCTGACCGTGGCCGCGCTCAACGGCGCCTTCCAGCATCGGGCCGACCGCCCGGTGAACTACGTGAACGCGCCGCTGATCGCGCGCGAGCGCGGAATCGAGGTGCGCGAGGAGCGGTCGCAGTCCGCGCGCGACTACACGAACCTTGTGCGCGTCTCGATCCGCGTCGGCGACGAGCAGGTGCGGGTTGCCGGCACCACGATCGGCAGCGAGCACCGCCAGTGGCTCGTGAGCGCGCTCGGCTTCGACATCGAGCTCGAGCTGGCGCCGCTGCTCGTGCTCTTCCGCTACGACGACGTCCCGGGCGTGATCGGCCGCGTCGGCACGCTCTTCGGCGATGCGGGCGTGAACATCGCGCACATGACGGTCTCGCGCTCCCGCCGCGGCGGCAAGGCGCTGATGGTGCTGTCGATCGACTCGCCGCCGCCGTCCGAGCTCGTGGAGCGGTTCCGCAGCGAGGGCTTCGACGACGCCCGCGTGATCGAGCTTTAACCGTGAGCGCATGGCCCGAGCCGGTCGAGCGCGTGGCCGCCGTGCTGCGCGTGCGGGCGGTCGAGGCCCGCATCGAGGAGTTCTCCGAGGGAACGCCGACGGCGGCACGCGCGGCGGAGGCCGTCGGCTGCGAGGTCGGCGAGATCGTGAAGACGCTCGTCTTCGTCTGCGACGGGCTGCCCGTGCTCGCGCTCGTCCCGGGCGACCGGCGCGCGGATCTCGCCAAGGTGGCGGCGGCGGCGCACGCGACGGGTGCGCGCATCGCCCGGCCGGACGAGGTGGTGGCCGCGACCGGCTTCGAGCCGGGCGGCGTCGCGCCCTTCCCGGCGCCGCAGGTCTCCCGCGTCCTGCTCGAGGGCGAGCTGCTCACGCGCGAGATCGTCTGGATCGGCGCAGGCTCTCCGAGCCACATGGCCGCCCTCTCGCCGGTCGACCTCGCGCGGCTGACCGCGGCGGAAGTCGGCGATCTGACGGAGGGCTGACGGGGCGCGTCGCGGGTACGATGCGATCAGGCGCCCCGACCCCGAGGAGAGACGCGATGGAGGCCACCAACAAGATCTGGATGAACGGCGAGCTCGTCGACTGGGAGGACGCGACCGTCCACGTCGGCGTCCACGGCCTGCACTACGGATCGGGCGTCTTCGAGGGGATTCGCGCCTACGAGACCGAAACGGGCACCGCCGTCTTCCGCCTGACCGAGCACATGGAGCGGCTCGCGCTCTCCGCGAAGCTCCTGTACATGGATCTGCCGTACTCGACGGACGAGCTGAAGGCGGCCTGCTGGGATCTGATCGGCGCCAACGGGCTGCCGTCGTGCTACCTGCGCCCGATCGCGTTCTTCGGCTACGGCCAGCTCGGCGTCGCGGCGCGCGACAACCCCGTCACCGTCGCGATCATGGCGTGGCCGTGGGGCGCGTATCTCGGCGAGGAGGCGATGCGCAGCGGCATCCGCGCGAAGATCTCGAGCTGGGAGCGCGTCGGCCCGAACGTGATCCCGCACGTCGCGAAGGCGACCGGCGTCTACATCAACTCGATGCTCGCGGTCGGCGAGGCCAACCGCGCCGGCTACGAGGAGGCGATCCTGCTCACGCACGAGGGCACGGTCGCGGACGGCTCGGGCGAGAGCATCTTCGTCGTCCGCGACGGCGTGCTCTACACGCCCGACCTCTCCGCTTCGATCCTCGTCGGGATCACGCGCAACTCGGTGATCCAGATCGCGCAGGACCTCGGCCACTCCGTGGTCGAGAAGCCGCTGATCCGCACGGATCTCTACCTCGCCGACGAGGTGTTCATGTGCGGCACCGCCGCCGAGGTGACGCCGATCCGCGAGGTGGACGACCATGTGATCGGGCCGCCCGGGCCGATGACGCTCGAGATCCAGCAGGCGTATCTCGACACCGCGCACGGGCGCACCGACCGGTGGGCGCAGTGGCGCGAATACGCGCCCAGCCGCACGCAGGCGTGAAGCAAGAGGTGAGGCCGGTCCCGCTCTCGGGGCCGTACCTCGACGAGCGCGAAGAGGAGCTCGTGCTCGAGGTGCTGCGCTCCGGCAGGCTCTCGCTCGGGCCGACGATCGACCGTTTCGAGCGGGCCTTCGCCGCGAAGGTCGGCGCACCGTACGCGGCGGCGGTGTCGTCCGGCACGTCGGGCCTCCACCTGCTCTGCGTCACCGCCGGGATCGGGCCCGGGGACGAGGTGATCACGTCGCCGTACTCGTTCACCGCGAGCGCGAACTGCTTCATCTACGAGCGCGGCGTGCCGGTGTTCGCCGACATCGATCCGCGCACGCTCAACCTCGATCCCGCCGCTGTCGAGGCGGCCGTGACGCCGCGCACGAAGGCGATCGTCGCGGTCGACATCTTCGGCTACCCCTGCGAGCTCGACGAGCTGCGCGCGATCGCGGGCCGGCACGGCCTCGCGCTGATCCAGGACTCGTGCGAGGCGCTCGGCGCCGAGTACAAGGGCGCGTCGCTCGGCTCGCACGGCCCGGGCGCCGTGTTCGCCTTCTATCCGAACAAGCAGATGACGACGGGCGAGGGCGGAATGGTGACGACGCACTCCGAGGAGGAATGGCGGTTGCTTCGCTCTCTGCGCAACCAGGGCCGAGCCGACGACGGCGGCTGGCTCGAGCACGTCCGGCTCGGCTACAACTACCGCCTCGACGACGTCCGCGCCGCGCTCGGCATCGGGCAGCTCGAGAAGCTCGACGAGATCCTCGCGCGCCGCTCCGAGGTGGCCGGTCGCTATGCCGAGCTGCTCGCAGGCATCGACGGCGTCGAGCTCCCCTGCGCCGACGACGCCGACCACGTTCGGTCGTGGTTCGTCTACGTCGTGACGCTGCCCGACAACGATGCGCGCGAGCGCGTGATCGCGCACTTCGAGCGCGAGAGGATCGGCTTCAACCGCTATCTGCCTTCGATCCACCTGCAGCCGTACATGCGCGAGCGCTACGGCTTCCGCGAGGGGATGTTCCCCGTGTCCGAGTCTGCGAGCTCGCGCACGCTCGCGCTGCCGTTCTTCACCGCGCTCGAGCGGGACGCCCAGGAGCGCGTCGCCGACGAGCTCGCCGCCGCGCTCTGATGGAGCTGAGGTCGCTCGGCTCGGCCGAGGCGTTCACGACGAAGGACGGTTCGACGATCCGCGAGTTGCACCACACGAGCGTGCAGAGCCTCGCCGAGGCGACGCTCGAGCCGGGGCAGGCGACCGTGCGGCACTTCCACCGCGCCGCCGAGGAGATCTACCTCGTCGTGAAAGGCTCCGGTTCGCTCGAGGTCGACGGCGACACGAAACGCGTCCGTCCGGGCGATGCCGTGCTCATTCCGCCGGGCGCATGGCACACGCTCGAGAACGACGGCTCGAGCGAGCTCGTGGTCCTGTGCTGCTGCGCCCCGCCGTACGCGCACGAGGACACGTTCTTCGAGTAGCGTCCTGCCCATGGTCGACCGCGGCACGCGGATGGTCTTCCTCGGGTTCGGCAAGTGGGCGCGCGCCGACCGGATCTACGCGCTCGAGCCGCTCGAGGGCGGCGAGCGCGGTCACGGTCGCCGGACGCGCGTGTGGGTGGACGGCGTACCCGATCCCGTGATCGCGTCCCGCACCGAACGGACGATCCTCGCCGAGATGGGCCAGGAGTCCGAGGTCAACCCGGTGCTCGACGACGCGCTCGATCTCGCCGAACGGCTTGCGGCTGCCGCCGAGGAGGGACGCGTCGACCTCGGTGACCTCGGGCGCCGCGCGCGGCGCGTGCTCGAGCGGACGACGAGGCCGCAGGAGCCCGAGCAGCTCTTTTGACGCCGGAGCGGCAGGGCGGCCGCCCGCGGTTCGGCGAGCTGCTCGGCCGCCTGCGGCTCGACCTCGGCCCCCTGCGCGAGTCGCCGAACTTCCGGCGCTTGTGGCTCGGGCAGACGGTGTCGTTCATCGGCAGCGAGATCGCCTACGTTGCGCTCTCGTACCAGGTGTACGCGCTCACGGGCTCGACCCTCGACGTCGGCCTGCTCGCGCTCGCGCAGCTCGTGCCGTTGCTGACGCTGACGCTCGTCGGCGGCGCCTTCGCCGACGTGTTCGACCGGCGCCGGCTGATGCTCCTCCAGCAGACGGGGATGATCGTCGGCGGCGGCATCGCGCTCGCGAACGCGGCGCTGCCGCATCCGCAGGCGTGGCCCTGTTTCCTCGCCACCCTCGTCGACGCGCTTGCGTTCGCGTTCGGGATCGGCGCGCAGGGAGCACTGCTCCCGCGCCTCGTCGCCGACGACCAGCTCGCCGCCGCGAACAACCTCAACAGCCTCATCTCGAGCCTCGGGGGAGTGGCCGGCCCGGCGCTCGCCGGGGTGATCATCGCCGGTCCGGGCCTCACGACCGCCTACGCGATCAACACGGCGACGTTCTTCGCGACGCTCGTCGCCGTGGCGAAGCTGCCGCCGCTGAAGCCGGCAGGCGACCCCGAGAGCAGGCCGAGCTTCCGTTCGGTCGTCGACGGCTTCCGCTTCATCCGCTCGCGGCCGGTGATCCTCGGCTTCATGCTCGTCGACACGAACGCGATGATCTTCGGGATGCCGACGGCGCTGTTTCCGGCGCTCGCGACGCATCGGTTCCACGACCCGAGCGTCGTCGGGTACCTCTACGCCTCGACGTCGGCGGGCGCGCTCGTGCTCTCCGCGCTCGGCGGGTGGGCGGGCCACGTCCGCCGCCAGGGGCTCGTCGTCGTCGTGTCCGCGGCGATCTGGGGGGTGGCGATCGCCGCGTTCGGCTTCGCCGACCGGCTCTGGCTCGCGCTGCTGCTGCTTGCGATCGCGGGCGGGGCCGATCTCGTCAGCGCCGTCCTGCGCGGCACGATGCTGCTCGAGCTGACGCCGGACTCGCTGCGAGGGCGCCTGAACGGGATCGAGTTCGCTCAGGTCGCCGCGGCGCCGTCGCTCGGCAACCTCGAAGCTGGGGCCGTCGCGACGCTGACAAGCATCCGCGCCTCGATCGTCTCGGGCGGTATCGCGTGCGTGGCCGGCTGCGTGCTGCTCGCGCTCGCGTTCCCGGCGCTGATCCGCTACGACTCACGCGCTCGTGAACCAGCTGTCGCGTGATTTCTTCGCCCGCTCCGTGCACGAGGTGGCGCCGGAGCTGATCGGCGTGACGGTGCTCGTCGACGGCGTCGGCGGGCCGATCGTCGAGGTGGAGGCGTACGACCCGGAAGATCCCGCAAGCCATGGCTTTCGGGGACAGACGGCGCGCAACGCCGCGATGTTCGGCCCGGCGGGACACGCGTATGTCTACCGCTCCTACGGCATCCACTGGTGCCTGAATCTCGTGTGCGCGGGGCCCGGCCGCGCCGAGGCGGCGCTCGTCCGCGCGCTGAAGCCGGAGCACGGGCTCGAGCTGATGCGCGCCCGCCGCGGCGTGGATGCGGAGCGCGCCCTCTGCTCGGGCCCCGGCAAGCTCTGCGAGGCGCTCGCGGTCACGCGAGCGCACGACGGCCTGCCGCTCGACGAGCCCCCGTTCACGTTGCTTGCGCGCGAGGTGAAGCCCGAGATCGCGACCGGCCGGCGGATCGGCATCAGCCACGGCGCCGAGCGCGAGTGGCGCTACGGGCTCGCGGGCTCGCCGTTCCTGAGTCGAAGGCTCTAGCCGCGGGCGACGAGGAGCCTCACGCTCATCCCCGGCGCCGCCGCGACGCCGGGGAGCGGCTCCTGCGAGATCACCTGTCCAGGCGTGCCGACGCCGAAGCGCACGAGCGGGAGGAGCTTCAGCTTCGCGAGTCTCGTGCGCGCGTCGCGCAGGTTCAGGCCGACGATGCGGGGGACGACGCCGTGGAGCGGCTTCGCGAGCACGAGCGTCACCTTGTCGAAGGACGAGAGCGTGCCGGCCGCCGGGAACTGGCGCACGATCACACCGGGTCGCTGTCCCGGCGCGGCCGGCTTGTAGATCAGCTGCGGCGTCAGCGGCTGCGCCTCGAGGCGCACGCGCGCGTCGGCGAGCTTCCAGCCGACGACATTCGGGACGTCGACCTCGTTCGGTTTGCAGTTGGACGTCTTGACAGGCCCGCTGCCGCTGAAGTAGACGATGAGCGACACGTCGCGGCAGACGCCGTTGTCGAGCTGGATCTCGCCGTCGCGATAGGTGACCGTGCGCGTGGTGACCGACAGCGGCGGCGGCGCGGGGAACGTCTTCGGCTGCGCGTGCATCGCGGCCAGAGCCGGTTCCATGAACGACTTCCAGATCAGCGCGGGAAACGTGCCGCCGACGACGGAGCCTCCGTGGAACTCGGTCAGCATCGGCTTCAGCTTGTTCGCGTAGCCGACCCAAACCGCCGTGACGAGCTGCGGCGTGTAGCCGACGAACCACGCATCGCCGTAGTTCTCCGTCGTGCCGGTCTTGCCGGCCGCGGGCCTGCCCGGCAGCTGCGCGGCCGTGCCGGTGCCGCCGGTGATCACGCCTTCGAGCAGCTGCGTCAGCACCTCGGACTCCGCCGGCGTCAGCTCGCGCTTCGCAACGGGGCGGTTCGCGTAGACGACCGTGCCCTTGTCGTTCGCGATCGTCGTGATCGCGCGCGGCTCGTTGCCGAACATTGAGCCGTCGACGCGAAGGCCGCCGTCGGCGAACGTCGCATATGCGCGTGCCATCTCGAGCGGGTTCACGGCTTCGACGCCGAGCCCGATCCCGAAATAGCTCTGGAGCGGACTCGTGATCCCCATCTGCTTTGCCGTCTTCACGACCTCCGCCGGCCCGACGTCCCGTGTCAGCTGAGAGAAGACGGAGTTGTCGGAGACGGCGATCGCCTTCTGGATGTCGATCGGACCGAGATACTCGCCCTCGTAGTTGTGAACCGTCCAGTAGCGGTTGCCGAGGAAGATCGACACCGGCTTCGAGACGTAGGTTGTGAGCGGAGAGATCCCCTCCTTCAGCGCGGCCGCGAGCACGAACGGCTTGAACGCCGATCCCGGCTGCCGCTCTCCCTGCGTCGCGAGATTGAACTGGCTCGTGTGGAAGCTGTTGCCGCCGTACATCGCGAGCACCGCGCCCGTGGTCGGGTTGATCGCGACGAGCGCCGCCTGCGGGCCGGTCGCGCTCGGCAACCACTTGTGGATCGCCGCGCGCGCGAGGCTCTGGAGCTTGAAGTTGATCGTCGTGTCGACGCGAAAGCCGCTGCCGAACACGCGCTTCGCGCCGAACTCGTCGATCAGCTGCTGCTTGACGTACTCGCCGAAGTACGGCGCGAGCCCTTGCACGCCGGAGAGGTGGACGTCCTGCGGCTTCGGCATCGGCGCCTGCACGGCGCGCCGGTACTGCGTGTGGCCGATGATCCCTTGCTGGAGCATGAGCGTGAGCACGGTCGTGCGCCGCGCCTTCGCGATCCCCGGGTGCACGACCGGGTCGTAGAGGCTCGGGTCCTCGGGGATGCCGGCGAGCAGAGCAGCCTCCGGGAGTGTGAGCTTCTGGGCGGTGTGCCCGAAGTACGTGCGGGCAGCCCGCTCGATCCCGTACGCGCCGTTGCCGAAGTAGATCGTGTTCAGGTACGCGGTGAGGATCTGATCCTTCGTCCAGCGCTGCTCGAGCTGCCACGCGAGCGCGGCTTCCTTGAGCTTCCGCGTGACCGAGCGCGCGCCGCCCGTCAGGGCGTTCTTGACGAACTGCTGCGTGATTGTCGAGCCGCCCTGGACGGTGCCGCTGTGGCGGATGTCCGCCAGCAGGGCGCGCCCCATGCCGCGGATGTCGATGCCGCGATGTTCGTAGAAGCGTTTGTCCTCGGTCGCGACGATCGCCTGCTTCATCCACGGTGAGATGTCCTGGCTGTGGACGAGCACCCGGCTCTGCGAGCCCCGGAGCACCGCGAGGATCGTGTGGCCGTCGCTCGCATAGACGTAGCCGTCGACCTGCTCGCGCTGCTGGTGGAAGGGGTCGAGTCCGCTCAGCTGAGCGCTCACCGCGACGATCACGCCGTAGGAGAATGCCGTCACCGCCAGGACGCCCAGCACGCCCACGAGGGCGACCAGGCGCAGCTTGCGGATCCGGCGCCTGCGCCGGCGCTGGGCCGACGGCTCGGAACGGTTTCTGCGCAGCAGCACGGAAGCGGCCCGATTCTACCGCCCTTTCGCCATCACTAAACTCGCGGCCGTGGGTTTCACCGAGCTGACGCGGAATGCGGTCGACGTGCTGCCGGCAGGCGAGCTCGAACGGAAGCTCGCCCAGGGCCGCCCGCTGCGGGTCAAGCTCGGGATCGACGTCACCTCTCCGGACATCCACCTCGGGCGCGGCATCCCGCTCCAGCGGATGCGGGCCTTCCAGGACGAGGGCCACCGCGCCGTCCTCATCATCGGCGACTACACGACCCGGATCGGCGACCCGTCGGGGCGCTCGTCGGAGCGGCCGATCCTCTCGGACGAGGAGATCGACGCCAACGCGGCGCGCTACCTCGAGCAGGCGAAGGCGATCCTGCTCGACGACCCCGAGCTGCTCGAGGTGCGCCGGAACGGCGAGTGGCTCTCGAAGCTGAGCTACGCGGACGTCGTCCGCCTCGGGCGGATCATCACCGTCGCCCGGATGCTCGAGCGGGACGACTTCGACAAGCGTTTCCGGGCGGGTGAGCCGATCTCGGTCTCGGAGCTGCTCTACCCGCTGATGCAGGCGTACGACTCGGTCGCGATCGAGGCGGACGTCGAGCTCGGCGGCACCGACCAGCTCTAC
This sequence comes from Gaiellaceae bacterium, assembly GCA_036511815.1. Lineage (GTDB taxonomy): Bacteria > Actinomycetota > Thermoleophilia > Gaiellales > Gaiellaceae > Palsa-739. Next base: position 231 of record DATCBP010000041.1, on the reverse strand, counting down.
AACCTGCTCGCCGGCCGCGACGTGATGGCGTCCTACGGGCTCGAGCCGCAGGTCGTGCTCACGACACCGCTCCTGCTCTCATGGGACGGGGAGAAGATGAGCTCCTCGGTCGGGAACAACATCCCGCTGACGGCGGCGCCCGAGGAGATGTTCGGGCGCACCATGCGCATCCCGGACTCGATGCTCGAGGAGTGGTACAGACTCGTCGCCGAGCGGCCCGTGCCGGCGGGC
>DATCBP010000040.1:0-58306 GCA_036511815.1 Gaiellaceae bacterium | reverse complement strand
GTGTTCCGTTTCAGCCGTCGCGTGCTCGAGATCACCGACCAGTCCGCGGTGCTGCGCCCGCCGCGCTGACGGCTACCGGCGCGGCGTGCGGAGGACGAGCGGGCCGTTGCCGAGCATCTGCGGATTCGCGTCGTCGGGCGGCGCGCCCGCGCGCTCCTGCGCGTTCGGCCGGCGCGGCAAGACGTGCAGCACGTAATCGGTCACGAGCGTCGCGACGGGTGAGCCGGTGATCCGCTGGCGGACGACGACGTGGAGGAGGTGGCGGCCGGCAGGGAGCGGGCGGAGCACATACGAGTTGGCGCCCATGTTCAGCGAGCCGAGGTCGCCCGGGAAGTAGATGCGGCAGATCTGCGGCCCGTTGTTGCGGTAGAAGACCCAGTAGCGCGCGGTTTGCGGCACGACGCGTCCGTCGAGCGACACTGCGACCGTGTACTGCGAGGCATCGTCCTTCGCGCCGGCTTCCGTCAACTCCGCCGTGACGGCCGCGTCGAGCACGAGGCCGGTGCGCGGCGTCGTCACGCGATACGTCCGGCGCGTCCGCGTTCCCGGCTCTGCCGGCCGGAAGAGATCGAAAGGCAGCAGGCGCAGGCTCGCCCCGTCGATGTAGTCCGGGAGCAGCCCGAACGCATGCGTGACGACGGCGCTCGCGAGGTTCGCCGAATTCGTGTCGGAGTCCGTCTTCGCGTCCAGCGGACGGACGATCCCCGGGCCGACCATGTCGTCGGCGGACGCACGCTGCGCCCCGAGGCCTGCCACCGCGAGGACGACGAGCAGTAGCGGAAGGGCCCGGCGCACCGCCTTTAAGGCTACCGGCGGCCGCTGGGCCGTGACGGAGCCCGCGGGACCTCCAGCCGGCGTGCGAACGTACTAAGGTCCATGCGACCTCCGGCCGTGCTCGCCGCTGTGCCCTCGCTGCTGTCCGCAGTGCGGCCGGAGGCTCGAGCCGAGCCCGACCGGCGGGAGAGCGCCTGGATCCGCGACGCCCAGCGCGGGTCGACCGCCGCGCTCGAGCACCTCTTTCGCAGCCACTGGCCGCGGGCGTACCGGACAGCTCTGCTCGTCGTCGGCGACGCGGGCGCGGCCGAGGACATCGCCCAGGAGTCGTTCCTCGCCGCCGTGCGCGCGCTCGACCGCTTCGACCGCCGGCGCCCGTTCGGCCCGTGGCTGCACCGGATCGTCGTCAACCGTGGGATCGACTGGGCCCGGGCACGTGCGCTGCGCCGGGAGCTGGGCGCCGACGACGCGCCCGAGCCGGCGGCGCCCGAGCGTGAGCCGTCCGCGCACGGGCGTGCGCTCGCGGCCGCGCTCGCAGAGCTCGGGCCGGAGCACCGGGCGGTGATCGTCCTGCGCTACCTCCTGGACTACACGCCGGGCGAGATCGCCGAGCTGCTCGAGCTGCCGCGCGGCACCGTGAACTCGCGCCTACGCCGCGGCCTCGACCGGCTCGAGGCCGTGCTGCAGGACGAGGGCGAATGAGCGAGCGGAAGGTCAAGCGCCTGCTCGACACGCCGCCCCTCGACGAGGAGGCAGAGGAGCGCGTGTGGGAGACCGTGCGCGCGGCCTTTGCCGAGCGAGAGCCGCTCGAGCGGCCACCCCAGCGCTTCCGGCTCGTCCTCGCGTTATCGGCGCTCGCGGCGGCAGTCGCGGCAGCCGCGTTCTCGCCGCCGGGACGGGCGGTCGTGAACGCCGTTCGCCGCACGATCGGCATCGAGCACGCGCAACCGGCCCTGTTCAGTCTGCCGGCGCCGGGGCGCCTGCTCGTGGCCGGTGGCAGCGGCGCCTGGGTCGTCGCCGCCGACGGCTCGAAGCGCAGGCTCGGCGACTATCCGCAGGCGTCGTGGTCGCCGCACGGCCTCTACGTCGTCGCCGCCGCGCCGAACGAGCTCGCCGCGATCACCCCGGCCGGAGCCGTGCACTGGACGCTGGCGCGGCCGCAGATTCGGTTCCCGCGCTGGGGCGGCACGAGAAGCGACACCCGGATCGCGTATCTGACGACGAGCCGGCTGCACGTTCTCGCCGGCGACGGCACCGGAGACACCGATGCGGGCGGGCTTCCCGCGGCGGCACGCGTCGCACCCGCGTGGCAGCCGACAACCGCCGACCGGCACGTGCTCGCCTACGTGACCACGCGCGGCCGCGTGATCGTGGTCGACACCGATCGCGGCAGCGTGCGCTGGATCTCGGCCGGATATGCCGGTGCGCACGCGCTCGCCTGGTCCCACGACGGCACGCAGCTCGCACTGGCCGCCAAGACGAAGGTCGTCCTGTTCGATGCGCGCACAGGGCGCGCGACAACGATCCGCGTCGAGGGCGTGCGCGCGCTCGCCTTCTCGACGGACGGACGGCTCGCGCTGCTCCGCCACCGCGTCCTGCTGCTGCGCGTGGGCGGACGCCTGCTCACGCTCTTCGCCCCGCCGGGAGCGATCGCCGGCCTCGCGTGGTCGCCGAACGGCCGCTGGCTGCTCACCGAACTGCCCGCCGCTGACGAGTGGGTCTTTCTTCAGACCCGCGGCGGCCACCGCATCCTCGCCGTCTCGCACATCACGGCCCAGTTCGGCGCGTTCCCGTCGCTGAGCGGCTGGGCGAGCTGAACGGCGCGCACGTAAGAGGTACACGCGTCAATCGAGGGACCCGACCCCTCCCTCCTACCGCTTCGATCCTACGTCGAAAACGCGTGAATGTCCCTCACGGAACTGCGCCGCCTTCCCGGCGCCGCCCTCCCGTTTCCTTGACGCCGTCCAGGCTCTCACCTACCCTGGTCCGCAGTTCCCGTCCCCGGCAAAAGGAGGTTGACATCGTGACGACTGTGTTTCTCGCCTCCTCGGCCTTTCCGGCCTAACCGGCGCGACGGCACTCCTTTGAGAGACGGCTGTCACGCCGTCCTCTTTCCATTTCTCAAAGGAGAGTTGCGTTGCCCACGCTCGACCTGAGCGAGCTCGGCTGGACTGCCGACCTCGCCGCCAGCCTGGAATCCGGCCTCGTGCCGGCACGAGTCACCGCGGCGCATCGCGCTGCCTACGACGTCCGTACCGCGGACGGCGTCCTCCGCACGCGGCTGCCCGGGCGGCTCGTCCACGAGAGCCTCGACGTCGCTGTCGGCGACTGGGTCGGCCTCGCCGACGGCCTGATCCGAACCGTACTGCCGCGCCACTCCGCGATCGTCCGCAACGCGAGCGGCAAGGCGACGAATGCCCAGACGCTCGCTGCGAACGTCGACATTGCGTTCGTCGTCAGCTCGCTCGGCCCGGAGCTCGAGCCACGGCGGATCGAGCGGTATCTCGTCACGATCTGGGAGAGCGGTGCGGCCCCGGAGATCGTGCTCACGAAGGCCGACCGGCTCGAGGACCCCTGGCCGTTCGTCGCCCAGGTCGAAGCGGTCGCACTCGGCGTCCCCGTTCACGTCGTGAGCGCGCTTACCGGCCAGGGCTGCGACGCGCTCCGCGCCCGTATCCAGCCCGGCCTGACCGCCGTCCTCGTCGGCTCGAGCGGCGTCGGCAAGTCCACGCTCGTGAACCGCTTCGCCGGCCGCGAGCTGATGGCGGTGACGGAGACGCGCGATGACGACGACGAGGGCCGTCACACGACGAGCCATCGCGAGCTGATAGCCCTGCCGGGCGGCGGCGTCGTGATCGACACCCCCGGCCTGCGCGAGCTCCAGCTCTGGGACGGCGACGCAGGGCTCGGCGAGACGTTCTCCGACGTGGAGGAGCTCGCCGGCGCTTGCCGCTTCAACGACTGCTCGCACACGAGCGAGCCGGGCTGTGCCGTGGTGGCGGCGGTCGCCTCGGGCGACCTTTCGCAGGAGCGCTTCGACAGCTGGCGCAAGCTCCAGAAGGAGCTGCGCGCGATCGCGGTTCGCCACGACGTGCGGCTGCGCAAAGAGGAGGTCCGGAAGTGGCGGTTGCGGGCCAAAGAGGGAAAGGCGAAAGCAAGGAGGCTTTGACCGCCGCGGCAGCCACGACCCGCGCTGCGGAGCCGAGCGCCCCTCACCAGTAAGCGGAGCACAACCATTCCCCGCCTGGGAAGCGCAGCTTCCTAGGCTGAAACGAGGTCGAGCGGCTTGACGATCTCGGCGAAGTGACACGCCGAGGGATGTCCCTGCCCGCGGTCCTTCAGGACCGGCTCTTCCTCCGCGCAGATCGGCTGTGCCTTCCAGCAGCGCGTGCGGAAGCGGCAGCCGGACGGCGGGTTCGCCGGACTCGGCACGTCGCCCTCGAGCACGATGCGCTTGCGCTTGCCGCGCTGCGACGGCTCCTCGATCGGCACCGCAGAGAGCAGCGCCTGCGTGTACGGGTGCGACGGCCGCTCATAGATGTCGTATCTCGTGCCGATCTCGACCACCTTGCCGAGGTACATGACGGCGACGCGGTCGGAGACGTGACGCACGACGGACAGGTCGTGCGCGACGAAGATGTACGTCAGCCCGAAGTCACGCTGGAGCGACTCGAGCAGGTTCACGACCTGCGCGCGAATCGACACGTCGAGCGCCGAGACCGGCTCGTCGAGGATGATCAGCTGCGGGTTGAGCGCGAGCGCGCGCGCGACGCCGATGCGCTGGCGCTGCCCACCCGAGAACTCGTGCGGGAACCGGTTCGCGTGCTCGGGTGAGAGCCCGACAGTGCGCAGCAGCTCGTTAACGCGCTGCTTGCCCTGATCGCCGTGGTAGTGGCCGTGAATTCGGAGCGGCTCGCCGACGATGTCGCGCACGGTCATCCGCGGATTGAGCGACGCGTACGGATCCTGGAAGACGATCTGCATCTCGCGCCGGACGTCGCGCATCTGCCTGCGGTTGAAATGGGTGATGTCGCGGCCGTTGAAGATGAGCTTCCCGGCGGTCGGCTCAGTCAGCTTGATCACCGTGCGGGAGAGCGTCGTCTTCCCGCAGCCCGACTCGCCGACGAGGCCGAGCGTCTCCCCCGCCTTGATCGAGAGGTCGACGCCGTCGACGGCGTGGATGAATCCCACGGTGCGCTTGAGGAGCCCGGCGCGGATGGGGAAATGCTTGACGAGGCCTTCGACTCGGAGGATCTCCTGACCCTCACCCGCGCGGTCGTGCACCATCTCGATCGGCTGCTCCGCCGTGCTCAACTCGCGCTTCCTGCCGGTGCCGGCTCCGAGAATTTCGAGCTGCGGCCGATCAGCTCGTCCGAGAAGTGGCAGGCGGCCAGATGCGCCGTGCCCTCGGCCGGACGCAGCTCCGGCACCTGCTCACGACACGGCACGCGTCCCTGCGAGAGAAAGCAGCGCGGGTGGAAGGCACAGCCGGAGGGACGGTTGATCAACGAGGGCGGCGCACCGGGGATCGGGCGCAGCCACTCCTCGTCTTCCGCCAGTTTCGGCAGGCTGTCCATGAGGCCGATCGTGTACGGGTGCCGCGGCGCGCGGAAGATTGTGTACACGTCGCCCGACTCGACGATCTTGCCCGCGTACATGACAAGCACGCGATCGCACATCTCGGCGACGATGCCGAGGTCGTGCGTGATCAGGATCGTCGCGGCGCTCGTCTCCTCCTGCACCTTCTTCAGCACCTCGAGCACCTGCGCCTGAATCGTCACGTCGAGCGCGGTCGTCGGCTCGTCGGCAATCAAGAGCGACGGCGAATTCGCGATCGACATCGCGATCATCGCGCGCTGGCGCATGCCGCCGGAGAACTCATGCGGATACTGGTGGTAGCGCGTCTCCGGGTTCGGAACGCCGACGAGCCGGAGCAGGTCGATCACCCGCGTCTCGACGGTGTCGTCGGACTCCTTCGGATAGTGCGTCTTGATCGCCTCACCGAGCTGGTTGCCCACCTTCAGCACAGGGTTGAGCGAGGTCATCGGATCCTGGAAGACCATCGCGACCTCGTCCCCGCGCAGCCGCCGCAGGTCGTTCTTCTTCAGCTTGAGCAGGTCTTGCCCCTTGAACATCGCCGACCCGGACGGGATGCGGCCCGGCGGCTGCGGAATGAGCCCGAGGATCGACATCGTGCTGACGCTCTTGCCCGAGCCGGACTCGCCGACGATGCCGAGCGTCTCGCCTGGGAAGACGTCGTACGAGATGTCGTCCACGGCGTGGACGATGCCGTCGTCGGTCTTGAACTCGACGACGAGATTGCGGATCGACAGGATCGGATCAGGCACGGATGCGCCTCTGCGTCGGATCGAGCGCGTCGCGCAAGCCGTCGCCGACGAAGTTCACGCAGAGGACGATCACGACGATCGTCAGCCCGGGGAACACCGTCAGCCACCACTGCTGCGGGTTCGTCTCCCCGCTCGCGACAAGCACGCCGAGCGACGGCGTCGGCGGCTTGATCCCGAAGCCGAGGAACGAGAGCGCCGCCTCGATGAGAATCGCGTTCGCGACCGCGAGCGTGCCGCTCACGACGATTGGGCCGAGCGTGTTGGGCAGGATGTGCCGGAACATGATCCGCGCGTCGCCCGCGCCGGCTGCCTTCGCCGCCTCGACGTACTCCTTCTCGCGTAGCGAGAGGAAGACCCCCCGCACGATGCGGGCAGTGCCCGTCCAGAGGAGCAGCGCGAGGATGAAGGTGACGCGCCACTGGCTGCCTTCGCCGAGCAGCGCAGCCGCCGTGAGCAGAATCGCGAGGAACGGCAGCGTGAGCGTGAGGTCCGTGATGCGCATGAGGATGTTGTCGAGCCAGCCGCTGTAGTAGCCGGCGACCGCGCCGACGACGAGCCCGATCACCGACGACAGGACGGCGACGAACACACCGACCTCTTCCGACGTGCGAATCCCGTAGATCACGCGACTGAAGTAGTCGCGCCCGATCTCGTCCGTGCCGAAGAAGTGGTGACCGGCCCACGTCGGCGGGGCCAGGATGTTGTTCAGATCGATCCCGTCGAAGGTGTAGGGCGCAAGGTAATTCGCGAAGATCCCGGCGCCGAAGATGACGATCAAACCGACGAGGCCGCCCATAGCCAGCCGGTGGCGCAGAAAACGGCGGCGCGCATAGTCCCACTGGCTTCGGGCCTTTACCTCGAGCCCCGCTTCGGCCGCCGTGTCAGGTGGACCCGGCTGCCCGACGGCCGCAACGACCGTCGGCTCAGTCATACCGGATCCGCGGGTCGAGGTAGCCGTACAGGATGTCGGCGATGAGGTTGAAGACGATGATCGCCACCGACGTGACGAGCAGGTACGCCATCACCGCGTACAGGTCGAGGTTGTTCAGCTTCTGGATGAAGTAGTAGCCCATGCCGTCGAGGGTGAAGATCGTCTCAGTCACGATCGCGCCGCTGAGCACGCCGCCGAAGTTGAGCGCCGCGACGGTCGCGACCGGGATCAGCGCGTTCCGGAAGACGTGCCGCATGATCACGTGGCGCTCCGGCACCCCCTTCGCGCGCGCGGTGCGCACGTAGTCGGTGTTGATCACGTCGAGCATCGACGCGCGCATGTAGCGGCTGTAGACCGCGAAGCTGATGATCGAGAGCGTCATCACGGGCAGCGCGATGTGCTGTAGGCGATCGAGTGACCACGTGCCCTTCCCAGGGCTGTTCAGACCGGACGTGTAGAAGATCCGCACGTGCCACTTGAGGTAGATGTCGACGAAGAGGATCTGGAGCAGCAGCGCGAGCCAGAACGTCGGCATCGCGAAGCCGAGGAAGCTGATCGACGTGAACGTGTAGTCGAAGAACGAGTACTGGCGGATCGCCGAGAAGATGCCAACGGCCACGCCGAGGATCAGCGCGATCACCTCCGCGAGGAGGATCACCTGGGCGCTGTGCCCGGCGGTACGCACGATGTCGGGCCAGATCGGCTGGAGCGTCGAGAGCGAGTCCCCGAGCTTGTGCGTGAAGATGTCCTTCACCCAGAACCAGTAGCGCACGGGAACCGACCGGTTCAGATGCTGCTGCACGATGATGTGCTGGAGCGTGATCGGCGAGAACTTCGGATTCGCGCGCAGCAGCGCTGTGGGGTTTCCGGCGTATGAGACGAACGCGAAGCTCAGGAACGTGGAGAGGATCAGCACCGGGATGCTGTACAGGATGCGCCGGGTGATAAAGGTGAGCACCGCGTATCTCTTCGGTTCGGAGTTGCGTTGGATCCGCGCCCGACAAGCGGGCGCGGATCCAACGGTAACTGAGCCTGGCGGCTAGTTCGCCGCCGAGCTCCGTGACCCTACGATGACCAGCCCCACGCCTCGATGTTCCAGGTGGGACCGACGAGAGTCGGGTTGTTGCTCGCGTTCATGCCGGTGATCCCCTTCTTGTAGACGAGGATGCTCGGCTGGGAGTACAGCGGGACGGCCGGGATGTCGTTGGCCATCAGCTTGTCGGCCTGCTCGTAGTCGGCCTGGCGCTTGGTCGGATCGAGCTCCGAGTCGCCGGTCGCGAACAGGGACGTCACCTTGCGGTTGCAGTAGCTCGTGTAGTTCGAGTCACCGCCGCAACCCCAGATCGAGTCGAAGCCCGACGGATCCGGAGCGCCGACCCACGCGTACTCCGCGAGGTCGTAGTTGTGGTCCGGCAGGTCAGTTCCGAACAGCGTCGTGGACGGCACGATGTTCGCGTCGACCTGGATGCCGACCGACTTGAGCTGCTGGGTGAAGATCGCCGTGCTGGTGGCGCGGCGCTGGTTGCCGGCGGTCGTCTCGTATTTGAGCTCCGCCTTGACCCCGCCGCACGTCCAGATCGCCGTGTTGTTGGCGGTCGGCTTGGACGGCCCGCCCGTGCAGTGCTGCGCGAGCAGGGCATTGGCCTTCTTCTGGCTGAAGTTCCAGGTCGCGAAGTGCGGGATCGCACTGCTGCCGACCATGTACTCCAGGTTGTTCAGCGGCTTCATGCCCGGCGCGATCGTGGCGTACAACGCCTTGATCAGCGACGGCCGGTCCATGCCCATCATCAACGCGTGGCGGAACCACGGCGCGTGCAAGAGCGGATTGCCCTTGGGGCCGAACTGGATGTCGATGTGCTCCTGGTAGAAGGCGGTGACCGCGCTGTACACGAGGTTCGCCTGGCCCTGGAGCTCCGAGAGCGCCGTCTGAGGAGACGGGTTGATGGCGTCGACCTCGCCGCCGCGCATCGCCTGGATCTCGGAGTTGGTGTCCGTGATGATCTTGAAGTCGACTTCCTTGAGCTTCGGCTTCGCCCCGTACCAGTCGGGGTTCGCCTTCAGCGTCAGGCCCTGGCCCTGGGTGTAGTTCGACATGTAGAACGGGCCGTCCGACACGGGAGCGCCGTCGTTACCGCAGACGCAGTTGGCCCAGAACTTGTTGAAGTCCTGTCCCGCCACAGCCTTCGACGGATAGATCAAGCCGAACAGATCGCGGTAGTCCGCGAACGGCTTCTTCCAGGTGAAGACGATCGTCTTCGTCCCCTTCAGCTTGTAGCCCGAGATCTGGTCGTACCCGGTCCGCGACGCGACGTCGTTGTTCGGGTTCATGATCTGCTGCCACGTGTAGAGAACGTCCTGGTTCGTGACGGGCGTCTTCGCGTGCCCCGCCCAGTACCAGTACGCGTCCGGACGAATCGTGATCGTCAAAGTCGACTTGGTCGCCGTCACGCTCGACGCGAGGTCGAGGTGATAGTTGGCGTTCTGGTCGATGATGTACGCGCCGCGCAGGATGGGCGTGTTGCCCGTAATGGCCGCCCAATAGGCGTTCTCGGACGAAATCGCCGTGTTGAACCCGACGATGTCCTGCTCCATCCCGAACACGAGCACACTCTTGGCCTTACGGCCGGCCGGCGTCCGCGGCACGTGTGCCCAGGACTGGGCGAACGGAGCCGCAGCAAGCGTTGAGCTCTTAGCGCTGCCGGCAACCTTGGTCGTCGCGGTGGCCGACGCCGCCAAGAGCAGAACTGCGGCGGCGGCTCCCGCAAGGAGCCAGAGGCGTCTGTGCATCGAATTTTCCCTCCGTTTGATGTGCGCCGGGAGCTCGAACCACGGCGGCGCCTGCTCGCTCCACGCCCCCGCAAGGGGGCGCTCCGTCACGGTATGTAGGACGACGGCGCCGTAGCTTAGTTAGGTGGGCCGGAAAGCGCCAGCCCGGTCACCGACCTCGCTCGGAGGCGCTCAGACGGCCTGGAGGCGGCCCGGCCGGGCCGGGGCGGGCTCGATGCGATCGAGCAGCGCGAGCAGGTGCTGCCGTGTCGAGTCCGCGTGCAGGCCCCGGAAGTCGGCCGCGGTCGCGGTGAGCGCCGGCGAGGAGGCTCCCCCGCCCAGCGTGCGGCCGAGCGCGAAGGACGAGCCGGCCGCGACGGCGATGAGCGCGACGGCGGCGGCGGCCGTCTGAAGCCGAAAAGCCGGGACACGCCGGCTCCGCGGCGCGAAGACCTCGATTCCGGCCCGCTCGAGCGGCGCCGACCGCAGCTCCGCGGTGAGGGCCGCCAGCTCCCCGGCGTAGGCCCGGCACTCGGCACAACTTCGGGTGTGCAGGGCGAGGCGGGCGTCGTCGAGCTCGGGCAGTTCGCCGTCGAGCCGCGCCGAAGCGGATTCGCGCGCCTGCACGCATTCGATGGGGGGAACGGGGTTCTGCATGGGTCTGGCCTTGTCTATCTAGACGTTCGGGCGCGCTCTCGGTTAGGGAATTCACCGGTTATCGGCTCCTGGAGCCAAGTCGATGAGTGCCCGGGCGTGTTTTCCGGCTGTGCCGGGAAGGTGGGCCGCCGCGCGCGCCCCGGCGTGGACGCCGCAAAGCGGGCACGCGCGGCGAACGTCGAAGCTCAGGAGGTCATGCCTCCACGGTGCCGTCCATGCCTAAGAACGGCGTGTGAGGAAGTTAGGGAATCCGGCTGCGGCTACGGCTTGGCGAGATACTGGTTGGGCGCGTTCACGATGATCGTCTTGTTGAGGACGAGATCGAGGACGGAGATGGAGCCCTCGGCGACCGTGATGTTCGTGCCGTCGCACCGGTCGGAGGTGTGCCACACCGTCCCGCGCACCGTCGCCGCCGCGTAGCGCCCCTTCGTCGTGAAGCTGCCGTGGCCGTTGCCCCACAGGCTGCGGACGACCTTCGTGTTCGGCAGCGTCGAGAGGTTCGACGTCGGCTTGCCCTTGGCCTTCGGCTTCGGCTTCGGCTTCGACCCGACGTCGGCCGCCGCCGTCTTGCGTGGCTTCGTCACCTTGCACACGCTGAAGTCGCCGCCGGTGAGCGCCAGCTGAATGCCGCCTGCGGCCGTCTGCGTGACCTGGAACACGGCACCGAAGAACGCCGCGGTCTGGACGTCGCCGTTCGGGCCGATCACCTCGAGCGTGACCGTGCCCTTCGTCGCGTCGATGATCGAGCCGAACGGGATCTGCTCGCCGACCACGAGCGGCTGTCCGTTGATCAGCACGGTGCCGCTGAACGGGAGCACGTTGAACGTCTGGCCCGGGACGGGCGGCGGCACCGTCGCGGCCGCGGTCGTGAACGTCGCGTCGGCGCTCGCCGTCGAGCCGCCCGAGTTCGTCGCGACGATCTGGACGTGGTACGCCGTCCCGGGGAGCAGGCCCGAGAGCGGACGGCTCAGAGCGACGGCCTCCGTGCCGGAGCCGATGCTTATCGCACCGGCCTGCTGGCCGTACGCGGTGGTCGTGCCGTAGTTGACGACGTACGACGTCGGAGCGCCGTGCGGGTTCGCGGATCCGTTCACGATCACCGTCGCGGCGGTGATGCCGGTGAACGCGATCCCGCCGACCGCCGGGGCGGATTGCGTCGCGGACGGCGGCGGCACGGCCGCGGTCGTGAACGTCGCGTCGGCGCTCGTCGTCGAGCCGCCCGAGTTCGTCGCGACGATCTGGACGTGGTACGCCGTCCCGGGGAGCAGGCCCGAGAGCGGACGGCTCAGAGCGACGGCCTCCGTGCCGGAGCCGATGCTTACCGCACCGGCCTGCTGGCCGTACGCGGTGGTCGTGCCGTAGTTGACGACGTACGACGCCGACGAACCGTTCGGGTTCGCGGATCCGTTCACGATCACCGTCGCGGCGGTGATGCCGGTAAACGCGATCCCGCCGACCGCCGGGGCGGATAGCTCCGCCGGCGCGATCGTCGCGGCGCCGGCGATCGATTCGCCCGAATCGAGCGTCGCGAGCAGGTTGTAGTAGCCGGCGTCCGTATAGGTGTGTGTCCCGGTGATCGTGACCGGGATGAAGTCGCCGCTGCGCGGATCGCAGCTCACCGTCGCGTCGGTGGACACGATGCCGTCGCCCCAGTCGATCGTCGCGCTCGAGGGGCAGCTGTCGGCGCTGTAGGTGAGGTTTGCGGTGAAGGTCGTCGCCGCCGTACCGCTGAGCTGGATGCCGGCCGCATATGCGCCGATGTCGCAGGTGCCCCCGCGAAGGGCATGCCGCTGATCCTCGTTCGCGCAGCCGGAGCCGTTGCCGATCGCGTCGCTGGTCGACAAGAGCGCTTCCGTCTCGGTCGGGCCGCCGTTGTCGGCGAGCGATTCGAGCCCGGCGACGCCGTCCGGGATGTCACTGCCCGCCGGCACGACGTCGCAGCCGCTCGGGTAGATGTTGTTGCCGTCCGACGTGATGCTGCCGTCGCCGCCGCAACCGCCGCTGCCGATGATCGTGTTGCTGATCGTCGTCTCCGTGTAGCCGTTGCTTTCGATGTCGGTGCTGTCGTTGCCGTCGAGCGTCACGTTCGTGAGGTCAAGCGTGCCGGCCTGGTTGAAGATGCCGCCGCCGCCCGAGTTGCCGACGACCGTCGAGTTCGTGAGATTGAGCGTGCCCTCGCCGATCATTGCCGCGCCGCCGCTGCCGTCCGTCGCCGAGTTGTTGCTGAACGTGACGCCGGTACCGGTCACCGTGCCCGACGAGACGAACAGCGCGCCGCCCGAGAAGGCGGAGTTCGAATCGAAGGTGATGTCGTTCAGCGTCAGCGTGGGCGCGCTGCTCTCGATCGCGCCGCCGTCGCCGTCGGTCACGCTGCCTCCGGCGAGCGACAGGTTGTCCAACTCGATGTACGACGACGAGAGGTTCATCAAGCGATCGTCGAAGGTGCTGTAGTCGGCCGTGATCACGACGCCGGCCGACGTTGCACCATCGCCGACGATCGTCAGGCTGTTGTTGATGGTCAAGGCGCCGCCACCGTCTTGGCTCGAGGGAATCGTCAGCGTGTACGGGGTCGCGCTCGCAGGGATCTCGACCGTGTCCCCTCCATCTGAGTTGGTGGCGTCGATTGCCTGGCGCAGCGAGCACAGGTTGTCGGCCAGACACTCGCCCTCGGCGGGCAGTGCGTCTGCCGTCGTGTTGACGACGTACGTCGTCGCATAGGCGGCGTGCGCCCAACCGAGGAAGACGGTCGCGCAGAGCGCGACGACGAGACACCGTAGAAATCGCCTTCCCACTTGCCTCTTTCCCCCCATTCGCCGCACTCCCCCTCGCGACTCTACGCTCTCGCGGCCGCCGACGCTACTGCGCCGCCTCGCCGCTTCCCGCCGACCCCGGCCTCGACCCTCCGCCACGGCGCGAACGGGTTCGCCACGCCCTCGAGCGCCGGCGCGAGCTGCGGGAAGTGCCGCAGCAGCACCGTGCGGAAGCTGTTGTCCGCCACCCATTGCAAGCCCGCGGCGGTGTACACCTCGGGCCGGAAGTCGGTCGTGAAGAACCGGTCGCTGTTCAGGCGCCGCGACGCCATCAGGATGAACACGCGGAACGCCGTGTCGCTGAAGCCGAAGCCCTTCGGCAGCTCCTCCGCGTAGAGCCCGACCATCAGGTCGACCTCGTCGACGTCGCCGTAGACCGCGCGCAGCTGCTCCTGCCACTCCCGGTTCGGCGTCATCTCCTCAAACGAGCGGACGCGGCCACGGTGGAAGAGCTCGCGGAAGTCGTTGTACCGCGGCACGCCGCGCTCGCGCGAGCGCAGGATGTCGACGGCCGCGAGGTCCATCACGTCGCCGTCGGGCCGGTCGAGGTGCTGGAGGAAGCGCGGGTAGTTGTGCAGCGTCACCGCGCCCGGGTTCGCAACGCCGAGCGAGTAGAGCGCGTTCGGGAGCGTCACCTCGCCGAGCCGCGTGCGCGCGTGCAGCGCGTTCAGCTCCGGGAACTTGTGCTCGGCGACGATCGCGTCGTCGCCCGCCGACCGGAACGTGAACTCGTCGGGCAGCAGCGGATGCAGGCGGTACACCGCCACGAACTCCTCGGTGAGCGAGAACGGAACGCCGTGGTGGTTCAGATCCGAGCCTGGGATGCCCGAGACCAGCTCGTTCTTCGTCACGCGGCCGAACCGCTTCGCGACGGCCTCCGACTGAAGCCCCCACCACTGTGCGTGCATCGCGCGGACGGTGGTCGGATGCGGCAGGATCGCCGGCGTCCAGTCGAGCGTGTGGATCTTCGCCATCAGCGCCGAGTTGGCGAGACGCGCGCGATCGTACAGCTGGTCGTCCCCCCAGGTCGGGTACTCGGCCTTCAACCGGTCGCAGATCGCGTTGTGCTCGAGCGAGAAGACGGTGTTGAGGATCTCGAGCCCGATCCAGTGGTTGCCGTACACGTCGCGGAGGTCGAGGCCCTCCTGGAGCTCGAGCGGCAGCAGGCCTTCCGCGTCGATCGCGAGCTTGCCACCCTCGTGGGCGCGCACCCTGCTCGCGATCTGGGCGTTCCGGCCGTACAGCTGCGAGCCGTCCCACCAGTGGCTGTCGTAGGTCACCCAGGTCTGCGGCTGGTCGGGGTCGGCGGACGCGTCCGGGTGCGTCCGCTCGACCTTCATCGGCCGCTCCGGCCACGGGTCGTCGTCGGCGAGCGGGATCTCGATCGGGCTCTCGCGCTCGTTCGGGCCGTGGCTGAACCAGTCGTGCACCTCGAACTGGATCCATGCCGCCGCGAGCACGTTGAGGATCGTGGCCGGACGGAACGTGTCGCGGGTCATCAGCTCGCGGCTGACGGTGCGCGGGTTCGGCGTGAGCAGGCGGTCGGTGTCGGGCCACGTGTGCTCGAGCGGGACGTTGCGGCCGAAGCGCGCGCCCGCGGCACCCATCACCGGGTCGTCGAGATCGGTCCACGTCCCGTCGACCGTGCGGACGGTCAGATCCTGCGGGCGGCCGTTCGTGCTCGCCGCGAGGCCCGGCGGGCGGCCGGTGTCGTGGAGGTTCCGCTGGCGCAGCCGCGTGCGCATCTGCCGCAGCGTGAGGATGCCGATCGGCACGGGCAGCGCATGCCAGCCGACACGGCGATCCAGCCGGTGCAGCAGCTCACCGACGGTATCGGACACCCTTCGCAATTCCCCTCCTTCCTCGGTCGCGACCGATCAAAGCATCGAAACGCCGCCGGAGCAACCCGCGAGGAGCCTGGAAACGCCGCCAGCGGCGGTTTAGGGTGGGACCGTGGCCAACGCTTCCCGCGTCCTCGTGCTGGGCGGCGGCTTTGCCACCGCAGGCGCGTGCAAGACCATGCGCCCCGCGATGGAGCAGGGGCAGGTCGACGTGACCGTCGTCTCGCGTTCGAACTACTCGTGCCTGCACGGGCTGATCGCCGAGATGATCACCGGACGGATCAGCCCCGGGGCGATCGCGAGCCCGGCCCGCCGCGTGTTCGCGCCGGCGCACATGCACGTCGCCGAGATCGAGTCGATCGACCTCGACGCGCACCGGGTCGTGACGAGCAGGTCGATCGACGGCGCCCGGCGCGAGCTCGAGTTCGACCATGCCGTCCTCGCGCTCGGGTGCAGCGAGAACCTCGACGCGTACCCGGGCCTCCGCGAGCACGCGTTCAAGCTGAAGAGCTTCGAGGACTCGCTCCGCCTCCGCAACCACATCGTCGAGATGTTCGAGCTCGCCGACTCGGAGCCCGATCCCGAGGAGCGCCGCCGCCTGCTCACGTTCTTCATCGCGGGCGGCGGCTACTCCGGCAGCGAGGTGGCCGGCGAGCTCGCCGACTATGCGCGACTGCTGACCCGGCGCGAGTACAAGGGGCTCGACGAGAACGAGCTGCGGATCATCGTCGTCCACCCGGGACCGACGCTGCTGCCGGAGCTGTACGGCTCGGGGAACCTCGAGCGCGTCGCGAAGTCGTATCCGAAGCTCGTCGAGTTCGGGACTCGGCACATCGAGAAGCTCGGCGTCGAGCTGATGCTCGAGACGCGCGTCGTCGGCGCCACGCCGACGGACGTGTATCTCAACGACGGAACGCACGTGCCGACGCGGACGATCATCAGCACGGTCGGGACGAAGCCGAACCCGCTGCTCGACACGCTCGACGTCGAACGCGACTCGCGCGGGCGCGTCGTCACCGACGAGTTTCTCCGCGTGAAAGGGCGAGAGGACATCTGGGCCGTGGGCGACTGCGCGTCCATCGCCCACCCGGACGGCGGCACCTGCCCGCCCGTCGCACTCTACGCCGAGCAGCAGGGGCTCCACGTCGGCCGCAACGTCGCCCGCGCCGCGCGCGGCGAGCCGCTCAGGCCGTACAAGCGCGCGGTGCGCATGCAGGGGATCTCGATCGGCGGTCGCACCGCGGTCGGCGAGATCCGCGGCATCGGCCTGAAGGGCCTGATGCCCTGGATCGTCTGGCGGATCGTGATCAGCCGTGTCGTCCCCTCCTGGGACCGGCGGATCCGGATCGCGATCGACTGGCTGCTCTGGCCGCTCGTCGGCCGCGACATCGTCCAGGTCGGACCGTCGGAGCGCGACGACTACGACGTGCGCCACAACGTCTTCCAGCCGGGCGAGACGCTCGTCGAGCGGGCGCGGCCGGTGCGCTTCGTCCACATCATCGTCGAAGGCGACGCCGACCTCATCCAGGACGGAGTCGTCGTCGGCCCGCTCGGTGCCGGTGACCACTGCGGCCGCAAGTGGCTGGAGCAGCAGGGCGCCGACGCGGTGAAGGCGCGCACGCTCGTCCGCACCGTCTCGCTGCGCGCCGACGAGGCGAACCGCCTCCAGGACGTCCTGCTCTCGACCGGGCCGCTCGTCGCCACCACCCGCGCGATCCCTATCTTCGACCGTTCGACGCCAGGGTCCGGTTGACCCGCACCCTCGCACGGATCGTCTCCGGCAGCCGGACGAAGTGGGCGTGCGTCGCCGTCTGGGTCGTGCTCGTCGGCGTCTTCGGCCCGCTCGGCCTCCGGCTTCACAACGTGACGAACGAAGACGTGGCGCTGCCCGCGTCCTCGCAGTCGGCTCAGGTGAACGAGATCCTGCGAACGCGCTTCCCCGGCGGCGACACGAGGACGCTCGTGCTCGTCTACCGGCGGGCCGGCGGTCTCACCGCCGCCGACCGGCGCTCGATCGTCGCGGACGCTCGGGCCGCGACGCGTCTCCCGCTCGTCGGCACGCCGAGCGTTCCCTTCGGCCCGAAGCCGGCCCCGGGGCTCGTGTCGAAGCAGGGCGACGTCGCCTTCACGCTGCTGCCCCTCGAAGCGACCGGCCGCTACGACGTCGGCCCGACGATCACAGCGTTGCGCGCGCTGCCGCACCCTCCCGGCCTCGAGGCGCACGTCACCGGCGACGCGGCGCTGCTGAACGACGTCCTCTCCTCGCTGAAACAGAGTGACAAGACCCTTCTCTATGTCACCGTCCTACTCGTCCTCGTCCTGCTCATGGCCGTCTACCGCTCGCCGCTGCTCGCGCTCATTCCGCTGCTGACCGTCGCCCTGGCATACAGCGTCGCCTCGGGAATCGTCTACCTGCTCGTCAAGGCTGGGGTTCTCACCGTCGACTCGACGGCGGTCTCGCTGCTCCTCGTCCTCATGTTCGGCGCGGGCACCGACTACTGCCTGCTGCTCGTCTCCCGCTACCGAGCCGAGCTGCGCGCGACCGAGGACAGGCACGCGGCGCTCGAGCGGGCCGTCGGCGGCACGAGCGCCGCGATCCTCGCGAGCGGCACCACGGTGAGCCTCGCGCTGCTCACGATGCTCGCCGCCTCGCTCGGCCTCAACCACACGCTCGGACCCGTGAACGCGATCGGCATCGCGGTCGTGATGCTCGCGAGCCTGACGCTCCTCCCGGCGCTGCTGACGCTGCTCGGACGCACCGGCTTCTGGCCGACGAGCGCGCGGGTCGCCTTCGGCGCACGGCGCCCGCGCGACGTGGCTCCGGAGGCGAGCCTCTGGGGCCGGATAGGCATCGCCGTGCGCCGTCGGCCGCTCGTGGTGCTCGTCGGCAGCGTCGCGACGCTCGTCGCGTGTGCGTGCGGCCTGCTCGCGTATCACGCCGGCGTCGATCCGGCGCAGCAGTTCCGGAAGCAGGCAGACAGCAAGCAGGGCGTCGCGGTCCTCCTGTCTC
The DNA here is from genome assembly GCA_036511815.1 of Gaiellaceae bacterium. Lineage (GTDB taxonomy): Bacteria > Actinomycetota > Thermoleophilia > Gaiellales > Gaiellaceae > Palsa-739. The sequence goes on along the minus strand of DATCBP010000040.1, from coordinate 40,169 downwards.
GCTTCCCGGCCGGCTCACTCGCACCCGTGACCATCCTCGTCCGGCGGAGCGGCGCGCCCGTCAGCCGCGCCGATGTTGCTCTCGTCCGGCGGCGGATCGCATCGACGCCCGACGTCGCCGCGGTCCAGGACTCGGGCCGCCGTTCGACCGACGGCCGTGTCGCCGAGCTCGATGCGGTTTTCCGGAGCGACCCGTACGGGCCGACGGCCCTGGACGCCACGCGCACCCTCCGGCGCGAGCTCTCGTCGCTCCCGCGCGGCGTCAGCGCGATCGTCGGTCACGGCACCGCGGCGCGGCTCGACTACGCGGATGCGAGCAGTCGGGACCTCCGTGTGGTCGGCGTGCTCGTGCTCGCCGTCGTGCTGCTCATGCTGGCCGCCCTCCTGCGGGCGCTCGTGGCTCCGCTCTTCCTGCTCGCGAGCGTCGTGCTCTCGTTCTTCGGCAGCTTCGGGCTCTCGGTGCTCGTCTTCCGGTTCGTCTTTGGACAGAAGACGTTCGATCCACAGGTGCCGGTGATCGTCTTCATCTTCCTCGTCGCGCTCGGCTCCGACTACACGATCTTCCTCATGAGCAGCGTTCGCGAGCAGGCCGCCGCGCACGGCATACGGGAAGGAACGCTCCGCGCGCTGATCGCGACCGGACCCGTGATCACGAGTGCTGGCTTGATCCTCGCCGGAACGTTCGCCTCGCTGACGGTTCTGCCGATCTGGCTCCTCTTCGAGATCGGCCTCGCCGTCGCCCTGGGCGTGCTGATCGACACGTTCATCGTCCGCTCGCTGCTCGTCCCTGCGCTCACCTGGCTCGTCGGCGAGCGCGCCTGGTGGCCGTCCACCTCGGCGGCACCCGCGCCGGAATCGAGCGCGGCCGTGGAGACGGGGCTGAGATGACGGGGTCGGTTGCCGCCCGCCGCCTGCTCGCGGCGATCCGGGTCGCGAACGGCGCCGCCGCGCTGGTCGTCCCCGCCCGGCTCGCGGAGCGCCTCGGCGCCGACCCGGCCGAGAATCCGGCGCTGCTCTACGCCTTGCGGATGTTCGGCGTCCGCACCGTCGTGATGGGCCGTGACCTGTTCAGGGGCGAGCCGCACGCCGTTCAGGCGGCGCCGCTCGTGCATGCGAGCGACACCGTTGCGGCCATGCTCGCAGCCGCGAGCGGGAAGCTGCCGCGCAAGGCCGGCGTCGCGATCGTCGCGATCTCGGCGCTCAACACCGCACTCGCGCTCGCCGCCCGCCGGGGCACCCGATGACCCGGATCGAGGACTACGCGCTGCTCAGCGACCTCGAGAGCGCCGCGCTCGTGACGCGCGACGGATCGATCGACTGGTGCTGCTTCCCGCGCTTCGACTCGGGCGCGTTCTTCGCCGCGCTGCTCGGCACGCCCGAGAACGGCCGCTGGAGCATCGCCCCGGCCGACGACGTCAAGTCGGTCACGCGTGCCTACCGCCCCGACACGCTCGTCCTCGACACCGTCTACGAGACCGCAGGCGGCACCGTCCGCGTCACCGACTTCATGCCGCCGCGCGACGAGCTCCCCGACATCGTCCGCATCGTCGAAGGCGTGGAAGGCACGGTGGAGATGAGCCTCGAGCTCGTGATCCGCTTCGACTACGGGCGGATCGTCCCGTGGGTGCGGCGCGAGGGCAAGAGCCGGCTCGCCGTCGCCGGGCCGGACGCGCTCAGCTTCACGACGCCGATCGAGATCAGGGGCGAGGACATGCGAACCGTCGCCGACTTCACGATCTCGGCCGGGCAGCGCGCTCCCTTCGTCCTCACCTGGTTCCCCTCGCACAAGGAGCCGCCGACGCCGATCGACGCCGCCGAGGCGCTGGCCAACACCGAGGACTTCTGGCGCACCTGGTCGGCCGGGTGCACGTACGACGGTGCCCACACCGAGGCGGTGACGCAGTCGCTGCGCGTGCTCAAGGCACTCACCTACGCACCCACGGGCGGGATCGTCGCCGCGCCGACGACCTCCCTGCCCGAGTGGATCGGCGGCGCCCGAAACTGGGACTACCGCTACTGCTGGCTGCGGGACGCCGCGCTCACGCTCGTCGCGATGCTCCAGGCCGGCCACGCCGAGGAGGCCGCGGCCTGGCGCGAGTGGCTGCTCCGCGCCGTCGCCGGCGATCCGGCCGACATCCAGATCATGTACGGCATCGCGGGCGAGCGGCGGCTCGACGAGCGCGTGCTCGAATGGCTCCCCGGCTACGAGGGATCGGGCCCCGTTCGCGTCGGCAACGCCGCCTCGGAGCAGCCGCAACTCGACGTCTACGGCGAGGTGATCGACGCGATGGTACGGGCGCGCGAAGCAGGCGCGCCGCCGCTCGAACACGCGTGGGCCGTGCTGCTCACGACGCTCGAGTGGCTCGAGGAGGGCTGGCACAACACCGACGCCGGCATCTGGGAGGTGCGTGGCCCCGAGCGTCACTTCACCCACTCGAAGGTGATGGCGTGGGTCGCGTTCGACCGCGCGCTGCGGATGGTCGACGACTACGGCGCGCCGGGGCCGGCCGACCGTTGGCGCGTGATCCGCAAGGCGATTCACGCCGAGGTGCTCGACCGCGCCTGGAGCGAGGAGAAGCAGGCATTCGCGCAGTCGTACGGGTCAGACGAGCTCGACGCGAGCGTCCTCCTCATGCCGCTCGTCGGCTTCCTGCCCGCGAGCGACAAGCGGATGATGGCGACGGTGGCGGCGGTCGAGCGGACGCTCCTCCGCGACGGCTTCGTGCTTCGCTACCTGCCGCGCGAGGACGGCGCCGTCGACGGGCTCACGAGCGACGAGGGCGTCTTCCTGCCCTGCTCGTTCTGGCTCGCGGCCGTGCTCGCGCTCCAGGGCCGCGAGGAGGAGGGGGAGCGGCTGTTCGGCCGGCTGCTCGCTCTGCGAAACGACCTCGGCTTGCTTTCAGAGGAGTACGATCCTGTCGGCAAGCGACTGCTCGGCAACTTCCCGCAGGCGTTCACGCACCTCGAGCTGATCAACACTGCGCTCGTCCTCGACCGCGTCCGCGCCGAGCGCGACGCGAACCTCCCCGGCTAGAAAAACCGCGGCATGGGTGTTACGTTCGGGCCCGTGGGTGCGACCGACCACAGGCCGGCGCGCGAAACTCGTCCGCTGCGCCTCGACGAGCCGGAGGTCCACACCTTCCGGACGGGCGACGGCGTGGAGCTGCGTCTGACGCGCTACAACGCCGGCTCGAAGGGACCCGTGATCCTTGCGCCGGGCTTCGGGACGTCGACGAAGGCCTACACGATCGACACCGTTGCGACGAACTTCCCCGAGTACCTCGCCGAGCACGGGTACGACATCTGGCTGCTCGACTACCGCGCCAGCCCGGAGCTCGAGGCCTCGACGCTGCTCTACTCGGTGGACGAGATCGCGACCCAGGACTGGCCGGCCGCCGTTGCCAAGGTGCGCGAGGTGACCGGCGCGGAGAGCGTCCAGGTGAACGCGCACTGCGTCGCCTCGATGTCGTTCCAGATGTCGATGCTGAGCGGCCTCGAGGGCGTACGGTCGGCGATCTGTTCGTGCCTCGGGGTCTTCCCGGAGGGCCCGCCGCTCAACAAGCTGAAGGCGCGGACGCACCTCGGTGGCGTGCTGAACAAGATCGGGATCGCCCGCATGTCGACGGACTACCACCCGGAGCAGCTCGACGACCGCATCTTCGACATCGCCATGCGCGCATACCCGACGAAGGAGCGCTGCCACAATCCGGTCTGCCGCCGCATCGAGTTCCTCTACGGCGACGTCTACGACCACGACAACCTCAACGACCAGACGCACTGGGCGCTGCACGAGATGTTCGGGCGGACGAACATCACGACGCTGAACCACGTCGGCCGGATGCTGATCAAGAACCGCGTCGTCGACAAGTACGGCAACGACGTCTACCTCCCGCACGCCGAGCGCCTCGCCATTCCGGTCGCGTACATTCACGGCGAGTACAACAACATCTTCCGGCCGGAAGGCGCGCGGCGGACGGTCGAGTGGCTGTCGGAGCAGAACGGCCCCGAGCACTACAAACTGCACATGATCAAGGACTACGCCCATATGGACTGCTGGATAGGAGAGAATGCGGCTCATGACGTCTTTCCGATTGCCCTCGCCGAGCTCGACAGCCACAACTAGATGAGCACGACGGCCACCCCACCCGCACAGACGGCGGTGCGCAAGACCGGCCGCTCGCGCGACCACGGCAACGTCGAGCTCGTCCGCTTCCTGTCCAATGTGCTCGGCTACATCGAGTCGATGCGCGACGACGAGCGCGACCTCGTGCCGTTCAAGCTCGGCAATCTCCAGTGCCACCTCGTCACGAAACCGGAGTACCTGAAGGCCGCGATGTTCAACGAGGACTGGCCGCCGATCTCGCGCGGCCGCCTGACCAACCTCCACAAGTGGTACACGACCGGGCTGTTCCTCACGTACGGCCCGGACCACCACCGCCAGCGCGACGAGCTCTGGAAGCCGCTGTTCGAGGTGCCGCTCATCACCGAGGTCGCGGTGAAGCGCACGGCGCAGTGGGCCGACGCGTGGAAGGAGGGCGAGCCGGTCGAGGTGTACAGCAACCTGCGCGACCTCTGCTGGACGATCGACTGGGAGGCGCTGACCGGCGAGGACATCGCAGGCCGGCGCGACATACTCCACGCGCTCAAGCTCGGCGTCGACGCGCTCGCCTGGCTGCCGCTGCCCTACGGCCTGAAGCGCTGGAACTGGCCCGTGCCGCAGAGCCGGAACACGCGCGCCGCGAAGCAGAAGCTCGACGCGCTGATCGCAGAGCGGATCGCCGAGCGCAAGCCGGACGGCAACGGCCACGACGACCTGCTCGCACGACTCGTACAGCAGGCGGCGAAAGACGGCGTGACGGACGACGAGCACATCCGCGCGACGTTCAAGATGTGGTTCGGCGCCGATCAGCTCTACGCCCTCTTCACGTGGACGCTGTACCTGCTCGCCCGCAACCCCGAGGTCGAGGCGCGCTGGCATGCCGAGCTCGACGAAGTGCTGGGCGGGCGGCCTGCAACCGCCGACGACGTCTCGAAGCTCGTCTACACGCGCAACGTGCTCAAGGAGTCGATGCGCGCGATCCCGCCGGTCTGGGGCTTCTTCCGGATGATGACCGAGGACTACCGCCTCGGCGACGACGTGATCCCGAAGGGCCACCTGATGGCGATGAGCCCGTGGTTCACGCACCGCGACGCCCGGCTCTGGCCCGACCCGCACCGGTTCGACCCGGAGCGGTGGGCAGAGGGCGCCGAACGGCCGCCGGACGTGTCGTACTTCCCATTCTCCGGCGGCCCCTACGAGTGCCACGGGAACCGGCTCGCGATGAAGGAAGCCGTCCTGATCATGGCGACGCTCGGCCAGCGCTGGTCGTACCGGCCCGTCGACGACTCCGAGCCCGTGCCGGCCGCGCAATGGGCAACCGAGCCGAAGGGCGGTCTGCGCATGAAGCCCGTCCCTCGGGCTTGAAATCCGGTCCGAAGCACACTAGAAACCGTGGCGACGCCCCAGACCCGGGCGTCCACGACGATCGACATCGCCCTCCTCGGAAACTGGAGCGACCCCAACCATGAGCAGCGCTGCCGAACAGAGCCAGCCGACCGACAGCCGCGCGGGGCTCGAGGATCTCTTCGGCTATCCGCTGATGGCATGCCTCCAGGACCGGCGCACGCGCCGCGTCGCCCAGGGCGTCTCGCTCATGGCCGGCGAGCTGAGCTATGAGAGCAGCAACGCACCGTCACCCCTGACGCCGCTCGAGGAAGCGATCCTGATCGCGGCCACCGGCGTGACCGGCGCCGTGATGATGGACGGGCCGCTCGACAAGCCGAGCGGGAAACCCGAGCTCGGGACGCCGTTCCTGCACATGACGGGACGCGCCGCCAGCAGCGCCGACAACGCGCAGGCGACCTCGCTGTTCATGATCAACGACGAGGGGATCTGGCTGATCAAGCGCCCGAAGGAGCGGGACGCGATCGAGTTCCTGCGCTCTCTGCCGCCGCGCTGGGATGACCGGACGGAGGCGGACTGGATCGCCGCGGCGAACGCCGTGAAGGTGAAGGTGTACGACAAGCGGTTCGAGTTTCCGCGCGAATGGCCCTACTACCTCGGCTGGAACGCACAGCACTCGAACGCGCCCGGCACAACGTGCTTCATGCCGGTGGTCGACAACACCCGCCAGTACATCAACGCCCTGCTCATCCTCTCGTCCGAGCCGCGCGGCAAGGCGCCGCTGTGGCTCGACGACTGGCGGAAGTTCCACCCGAAGGGCGCCGCCGAATGGGTCGCCTGGCTCGGGTCGAAAATCGGCCTCGTCGACCCGATCCCGTACCACCCCGTCGGCGGGCTGAAGTGGGTCCGCAACGGCTGGGCGACGCCCGAGACCCCGGGGCCGCTCGGGAACGCGGGCACCGTCCGCACCGACCACGAAGCGTTCTTCCTCCTCCAGAACCTCATGCTCACCGGCGAGGCCCTCCGGCTCGGCGCCTGGGTGCACGGCGCGCCGATGGCGCCGCATGTGATGCGGCGCGACGAGGCGAAGGGCCACCTCGGCCTCGGCTTCCGCGAGCACAGCTTCAAGCCCTCGAGCTCGCGGCTCCGCCGCTGGCCGCCGGTGCCGGCGTCGCAGCCGAACTTCGTCGGCATCGACGGCGTCCTCGAGGGCCTCTGCCCGCCGTACGAGACCGACATGGACCGCGCCGTCGACCGCCTGCTCGAGGAGAAGTATGGGCCGGGCGGCGCGTACGACCCCGAGATGTTCGGACAGGCCTGGCGCGACCGCGGCGACGTCGAGAACTACATCCGGCACGGAGCGCAGCACCCGCCCGAGGCCGTCGAGTACACGAAGGAGATCTGCCGCTACCTCGTCGACACGTACGGTCGCTTCCCCGCGCACACCGACGCCTTCTACATCCCCGGCATCTGGGTGCAGCTCTCGCACCTCGAGCTCGAGTACTACGAGCGCTTCGCGAAGCCCGGTCACGCACGCCGGGCCTCCGAAGGCAAGGCGATCTGGGGCCGCACGTAGTGGCAGTCCGGGTCGAGACTGCGGACGTCCCCAACGGGAGCACGAACGCGGCGCCAGTGCCCGGCAACTCGCACGGCCGGCACACGGCCCTCACGCTCTTCTCGCCGATCAGGAAGCGGTGGACGCCGGTGCTCCGCGTGGCGATGTGGTTCGGCAAGTGGACGCCGGTCGCGCAAAACCACATCCTCCAGTTCAACTTCATCCACTTCGTCCGCTGGGCGGTCGTGCGCAAGCTGCCGTACAACGGCCCGCCGCAGGAGCGCGACGTCCTCAACTACCCGTACCTCTTCTTCGAGAGCAACTTCGACGGCCCATGGCGGCAGTACATCGACGCGTTCGCATACTGCATCCCGGGCGACATCCGTTTCGTCTGGGGCCGCGGAATCGCCTTCCCGGGACCGCCGCCCGCTGAGCCGCTGAAGCGCTGGATCGCGGAGAACAGCATGGAGGGCGGGACGTTCTACTCCGCCTACCCGGAAGCGAGCACCCGGGCCGTCCTCAGCGCGCTCGCGGTGCGCGACGGACTGCGGAAGCTCGTGGCGAACGCGGACGGCCTCGACGCAGACGCGTTCAAGGCGCGGTACGAGCAGTTCCTCACCGAGGTCCAGGTTCACCTCTAGTGGGCGAGAGCCGCAACCGCTTCGGCACGGCCTACGCGCTCACCGTGTTCACGCCGATTCTGCCGGGGCAGACGGACGAGGTGCGGTCGATCATCGAAGCGGTGCCGCGCGGCGAGGCCGGGCCGTTCGCGCGGCTCGAGCAGGTCCATTTCACGCGGCTGCAGATCTTCGACCAGCTCGTCTACCAGGGGGCGCCCCAGAAGCCTGACCGGCTGAAGTCCGCGTACCTCGTCTTCACCGCGTCGTTCGACGGCGCTCTCGACCCCTTCCTCGACGCTCTCTGCGAGCGCATTCCGGCCGAGGCGGACTCGTGGTGGAGCCACTGCGTCGGGTATCCCGGCACCGCCGATCGCGCAGCGTTCAAGCGGTACATCCAGCACAACAAGGTGCACACGAGCCTGTTCGGCGTCGCCTACCCGACGGCGTCGGTCGCAGACGTCCGCGAGTCGCTCGCACTGCGCGAGCGCGTGCTCGACTTCGCCGTCGCCGCGCAGGGGCTCGACGCGGCAGCGCTGCAGGAACGGTTCCGGCAGACCTTCGCGGAGACGCGATGAGCGAACGGCAGCAGCCCGGCCTGCTGGAGCGCTCGCTCCGGCGGCCTCCGAACCTGTCGCGCCGCAAGGGAGAACCGGCGCAGGTCGAGCTCGCCGACATCCAGGGCAACGTCCTCCGCGGCTATACGTACCCGACCGCGGCGTACATCTTCCTGCGCATCGACGACGTCGCGAAGGGCAAGGCGCTCCTCGACCGGATGATGCCGCGCATCACGACCGGGGAGCCGTGGGAGACCCAGCCCGACGTCGCGATCCAGGTCGCGTTCACGTATGCGGGCCTCGAGCGGCTCGGCGTGTCGGAGGAGATCCTCGCCACGTTCCCGGAGACGTTCCGGGAGGGAATGGCGGCACGCGCCGAGTACCTCGGCGACCGCGGCCCGAGCGCGCCGGCAAACTGGGAACCCGGTCTCGGCACGGGCGAAGCGCACGTGCTCGTGAGCGTCTGGGCGATCGACAACGAGCATCTCGACGCGGTCCGCGAGGAGCTGCGACAGGTCGGCGCGACCGCAGGTGCGACCACGGTGATCAACGAGACCCGCGCCGAGGCGCTCGAAGGCGGGCGGGATCACTTCGGCTTCTTCGACGGCATCTCGCAGCCGGCCGTCGAGGGAACGGGTGTGAAGGGGCGCCCCGGCGACGGCCAGCCCGACGGCGCAGGAGGCTGGCGCGACATCGCGACGGGTGAGTTCCTGCTCGGCTACGAGGACGAGGACGCCGGACTCCCCGACGCGCCGGCGGCGCCGTTCGACCGCAACGGCACGTTCGTGGTCTACCGCAAGCTGCGCGCGGACGTCGCCGCATTCCGCTCGTTCCTCGACGAAGCCGGGCGCCACTTTCCGGGGGGGCCGGAACTGCTCGCGGCGAAGATCGTCGGGCGGTGGCGCGACGGCACGCCGCTCGTCTCGTCACCGGATGCACCGGACGCCGAGCTCACGTCGACCGACCGCATCAACGACTTCTCGTACGCCGGAGACCCGCACGGCCTGCGCTGCCCGCTCGGCGCCCACGTCCGACGCGCAAATCCGCGCGACATGGACGGGTTCTTCGGCGGCCTGCTCACGAACCGTCATCGGATCATCCGCCGCGGCCGCACGTACGGCCGGCCGCTGGCCGAGGGCCACAACGAGGACGACGGACAGGATCGCGGGCTCGCGTTCGTCTGCTTCAACGTCGACCTCTGGCGGCAGTTCGAGACGATCCAGGCGCTGTGGATCGACGACGGGGACCCCCTCGGCTGCGGCGCGGACAAGGACTTCCTGATCGGCTCCCCGAACGGCGGGGGCAAGATGACGATCCACGGCGAGCCGCCGTTCTTCCTCTCGCCGCAGCCGCGCTTCGTGACGACACGCGGCGGCGAGTACCTGTTCCAGCCGAGCATGCGCGCGCTCCGCTGGCTCGCGGGCTCCTGACGTCGCTCTAGGCGCGCGCCGCGGGCGTCATGCGCAGCCCACCCTTCGGCACGATCGCGCCGGTCGCCGCCGGCCGCGTGGGGCGGCCGCCGTCGGGGCGGAACGTCCAGCGCCGGCCGAGGGTCGCGAGCACGAGGCTCGCCTCCTTCAGCGACGTCGCGTGCGCGGGACAGCCGTAGGGGCCTGCCGAGTAGGGGAAGTAGGAGACGGCCGGAGGCCGCGGGGCGCCTTCGGCCCAGCGCTCGGGATCGAAGCGCTGCGGGTCGGGCCACAGGCGCGGATCGCGGTGCGTGAACCACTGGCTGAACGCGATCACATGGCCTGTGGGAATCACCTCGTCGCCGATCCGGAAGTCGCCCGTCACCTGGCGGAAGAACCCCCAGATCGGTGGGAACAGGCGAAGCGACTCGTGCACGACCTTGCGCGTGACGGGGAGCGCAGGCAGATCGGCCGCGGTCGGTGCGCGCGCGCCGAGCACGTCGTCCAGCTCGGCGTGCCACTGCGCTTCGACGTCCGGGTTCTCCGCGAGCAGGTGCAAGGTCCACGTCAGGTGCGCGCCCAGCTGGTCGGCGCCAAGCCACTGCTTCACGCTTGCGCAGATCAGCTCGTCATCGGTGACGCCGTCGGCGTCCGCGAGACGCACGAGCTGCGCGAGCAGGTCGGCCGGCCCGTCGTTGTGTGCTCGCCGCGCGACGATGCCTTCGCCGATCGCGGCGTCGAGCCGGCGGCGCGCCGCCCGCGTGCGCGCGCTGCCGGGCAGCGGCCAGCCCCAGCGCGCCGCACCGAACGGGCCGAGCAGCCAGACGAGCGCCGCGACGCCACGCTCCTGGGCGGCGAGCAGCTCCGGCGTCCGGTCGAGATCCGCGCTCATGATCGCCTCCCAGTCGATCGACCAGCAAAGCGAACGCAGCTCGGTGAAGACCTCGAACGGCTGCCCCTCGGCCCACGCGTCCGCGCGGCGGGCTGTCCGTGCCACCGCGATCGCGAGGATCGCCTCGTCGTCGACCAGCGGCTTCCACAGGCCGTCTCGCTGGCGATGGTGCTCCGCGCCCTCGGTGAGGATCAGCCCGCCGGAGTACCACTTCGTCAGCGCGGCCAGCCGGCCGCGGGAGAGCGGCGGCCAGTCCTCGCTCTCCAGGGCGAGCTGGATGTGCTCGGGCCGGGTGAGGAGATGCCCCTCGACCGAGCCGAGCCTGAAGGGGACGATCTCGCGCTCGTCCGCGCGCAGGGAGTCGAGGTATCCCAGCGAGTCGCGGCCGAAGCGCAGCAGACCGGCGACGCCGTTGCCGTTCGAGCCGCTCATCGCGGCGACCGTATCACCCCTGTCCCCGCCCGGGTTCGGGCCGTCTCCTAGGCAATCGGCCGTGCGCGTGTAAGGATTGCGGACAGTGGCGGCTTGGCGGGGGAGTTCCGGCCGACCGCCCAGACGTCCGAGCCGGCGCTCGCCGGAGAAATGAACTCTTCGCCCATGGGGATCCAAGTCGGAAGCGAGGTGGCCGGCTATCGCATCGATGGCCTGCTCGGGCGCGGCGGCATGGGCATGGTCTACGTCGCCGAGCATCTGCTGCTCGGACGCAAGGCGGCGCTGAAGACGCTCCTCGTCGAGCTCGCGAGCGACAGCGACTTCAAGACGCGCTTCATCCGGGAGTCGCAGATGGTCGCCGCGATCGACCACCCGAACATCATCCCGATCTACGATGCCGGCGAGATCGAGGGCACTGCGTACATCGCGATGCGCTTCGTGCCAGGGCGCGATCTCGACGTGATGATCAAGCAGCAGCGGCAGCTCTCCGCGCACGAGGCGCTTTCGATCCTCGACCAGGCGGGCGCGGCGCTCGACGCTGCGCACGTTCGCGGCCTCGTCCACCGCGACATCAAGCCGGCGAACATCCTGATCGAGGAGGGCACCGACCGTATCTACCTGACCGACTTCGGGATCGCGAAGGAGGCGGGCACGTCGGGCGGGCTCACGCAGCCCGGCTTCTTCCTCGGCACCGTCGACTACGCGGCGCCCGAGCAGATCGAAGGGCAGGAGATCGGGCCGCCGGCCGACCTCTACGCGTTCGGCTGCGTCCTCTTCGAATGCCTCGCCGGCCGGAAGCCGTTCGTCGGCGCAACCGACATCGCCGTGATCAAGTCCCACGTGCTCGATCCGCCGCCGAGCCTCACCGAGCTGCGGCCCGACCTGCCGGCGGCGATCGACGCGGTGATCACGCGTGCGCTCGCGAAGATGGAGGCCGACCGCTACGGGTCGTGCCGCGAGCTGATCGAAGCGGCCCAGATGGCGCTCGGAGCCTCCGGCGGCGCGGCAGCTCCTCCGGCCCCCGCCGCGCCCGCCGCATCCGCGGCGCCGTTCGACAGCGTTGCCGCCGCGCCGCTTGCGACGGCGACGGCGGCGGCGCCCGAGGCCGCGCTGCCGACGTCGGCGACGGCGATCGTCGGCCGCGAGCGCGAGCTCGCCGACGTGATCGCGCTCATTCACAATTCCACCTCCCGCCTCGTCACGCTCACCGGCCTCGGCGGCACGGGCAAGACGCGCCTCGCGGTCGCGGCGGCAGCGACCGTCGCGTCCGAGTTCGACCTCGTCGCGTTCATCGATCTCGCGCCGGTGCAGGATCCGGGGTTCGTGCCTTCGGCCGTCGCGCAGGCGCTCGGCGCGCGGGAGAGCGCGAACCAGTCGGCGCTCGAGGCGGTACGCGACCGGCTGGGCGGCCGTTCGGCGCTGCTCGTGCTGGACAACTTCGAGCAGGTGCTCGCGGCCGCACCGTTCGTGGCCGAACTGCTCGAGGCGATACCGAGCGCGCGTGTTCTCGTCACGAGCCAGGGGACGCTGCGCCTTCGCGGCGAGCGCGAGTACGCGGTGCCGCCCTTGTCGCTGCCCGATGCAGACGACGTGTCCGACCTCGATGCGCTGCGCGCGTCACCGGCGATCGGACTCTTCGTCGAGCGCGCGCAGGAGAGCCGCGCCGACTTCGAGCTCAACGAGGAGAACGCCGAGGCCGTCGTGGAGATCTGCCGCCGCCTGGATGGGATCCCGCTCGCGATCGAGCTCGCGGCGGCACGGGTGAAGCTCCTCCCGCCGCAGGCGCTGCGGAGCCGGCTCCAGCGGCGGCTCGAGCTGCTCACCGGCGGCAGCGCCGGCCTGCCGGAGCGCCAGCGCACGCTGCGCGGCGCGATCGACTGGAGCTACGACCTGCTGACGGAGACGGAGCAGGCCGTGATGACGCGCCTCGGCGCGTTCGTCGGCGGCTGCTCGCTCGAGGCAGCCGAAGGCGTATGCGGCGAGCCGTTCGGCCTCGGCATCGGCGGCATGGTCGACACGCTTGCCTCGCTTGTCGACAAGAGCCTCGTCCGGCAGTCGGAGGGCGCCGACGGCGAGCCGCGCTTCGGCATGCTCGAGACGATTCGGGAGTACGCGGGCGAGCGGCTCGAAGGGCGCGGAGAAGCGGAGCAGGTGCGGCGCCTCCACACCGGCCGCTTCCTCGATCTCGTCGAAGCGGCCGAGCCGGAGCTGACGCGCTCGAACCAGGCAGCCTGGCTCCAGCGGCTCGACGACGAGAACGGCAACATCCGCGCGGCGCTCGCGTGGTCGCTCGAGGCCGGTGAGGTCGATCTCGCGCTGCGTTTCGCCGGCGCGCTCGTGCGCTACTGGAGTATCCGCGGCTACATGCTCGAGGGGCGCGACTGGCTGCGCGAGGCGATCGAGCGCGGCGCCGCGACGCCGCCCGGCGTACAAGCGAAGGCGGCGTTCGCAGCGGGATACGCGGATCTCGGCCTCGGCTCGTTCGGCGACGCCGAGCGGTGGTTCCAGCGGAGCCTCGAGCTCGCGCGGACGGCCGCCGAGCCGGGCGCCGAGGCGGCCGCGCTCGCGCAGCTGGCGTGGGTGGCGATGACGAGGACGAGCGACGGCGAGGGTGAGGCGCGCAGCCTTGCCGAGCGGGCCGTCGCGCTCGGGCGCGAAGTCGACGACAAGCGCACGACCTCCGGTGCGCTGAACACGCTCGCGGAGCTGGCGATGCAGCGCGGCGACCCTGGCGGCGCGCTCGAGATGTTCGAGGAGAGCCTTGCGCTGCGGCGCGGTCTCGGCGACCGCAGACTCGTCGCCAACTCCCTCGTCACGCTCGGCCGCGCGCGCGTCGCCGACGAGGAGACGGTGGAGGCGACGCGCCTGCTCGACGAGGCGCTCGCGCTCGCGCGCGAGCTCCGCGACACGTGGGGCGAATCGGTCGCGCTCGGCGCGCTCGGCAAGGTGCGCCTGCTCGAGGGCGCCCCGGACGAGGCAGCCGAGCTGTTCCGGGCCGCGCTCCGCCTCGCCGTCGCGCGCGGCGACCGGCGTGCGGCGGCCGATGCGATGCTCGGCATCGCGGCCGCCGTCGCAGCGGAGAGCGGCGATATCGCGGCGCACCTGTACGGCGCCTCGCAAGGCTTGCTCGAAGCGACGAAGTCGGTGCCGTCGCCGGCGGAGCGCGTGATCGAGCGCCGCCTCGTCCCCACGCTCACGGAGAGCCTCGGCGGCGACGCGCTCGCGTCCACGCTCACGAAGGGCCGCGGTCTCGACTTCGAAGCGGCGGTTGCACTCGCGCTACCCGGCGACGCCCGCAGGCCGACCACCGCCGCCGCGCGGGCCTGACATGCCGCAGCCGTTCTACCTCTTCGTCGGTTGCGTGTATGCCGTGATCGCGGTCGCGAAGCGGCATCGGATCGTCGGCGCCGAGCATCTGCCGCAGAGCGGTTTCGTGCTCGGCGCGAACCACATCTCGAATCTCGACCCGTTTGCGATCGCGTGGGCGGTCTTCCCGCGGCGGCAGCTCCGATTCATGGCGAAGGCCGAGCTGTTCAACCCGTGGCTCAGCTGGGCGATGCGCGGCGTGGGCGCGTTCCCGGTTCGCCGCGGCGAGGCGGACGCGGACGCACTGCGGACGGCGCTGACGCTCCTCAGGAACGGCGGCATCATCGCGATGTTCCCCGAGGGGACCCGGCGCCAGTCGGGTCGGAAGAAGAAGTTCATGCCGGAGCCGCACGCCGGCACCGCCCGGATCGCGCTGAATGCGGGCGTTCCGCTGATCCCCGTCGGCATCGTTGGCACCGACCGCCTGCTCGGCTGGAAGCGGATCGGCGTCGCCTACGGGCCGCCGATCGTCGTCGACGACCTCACGGGGATGTCACGCAAGCGCGCCGCCGAAGTGGCGACCGAGCGGCTGATGGCGGCGATCGAGTCGCTCGTCGCGGTGCTCTAGGCCACGGAGACGTCCGCCGGCGCCGTGACGGTACGGTCGCTCGAAGAGGGCGATCTCGACGCCGCCGACCGCGTCCTGCGTCTCGCGTTCGGCACGTTCCGCGGCCTCGAGGACCCGAGCGCCACGTTCGGCGATGCGGACGCCGTGCGCACCCGCTTTCGGGCCGCGCCCGGTTGCGCGTGGGCGGCCGAGGTCGATCGCGAGATCGTCGGCTCGGTCTTCGCGGCCCGCTGGGGAACGTTCGCCTTCCTCGGTCCGCTCACGGTGCGTCCGGATTTCTGGGACCGCGGCGTCGGCAGCCGCCTCGTGGCGGTCGTGACCGAGGCGTTCGGCCGCTGGGGCGTCCATCAGGCGGGGCTGTTCACGTTCCCGAACAGTGCGAAGCACGTCGGGCTCTACCAGAAGCACGGGTTCTGGCCGCGTTTCCTCACCGCCGTGACGGCGAAGGAGGTGACACGCGCCGCGGGCGAGTGCGCGATGTTCTCGGGGATTCCGGCCGGTAAGCGCGCGAGCGCGCTCGAGGCGATCCGCGCGCTGACGGATGCCGTCTTTCCCGGGCTCGACGTGACGCACGAGGTCGAGGCGGTCGAGGCGCAACGGATCGGCGACACGCTGCTCCTGCGCGAGGACGGTCTGCTCGCCGGCGTCGCCGTCTGCCATTGCGGCGGCGGTAGCGAAGCCGGGAGCGGCGTCTGCTATGTGAAGTTCGGCGCCGTCCTTCCCGGTGCGGGGGCGGCAGAGCGTTTCGAGCGGCTACTCGATGCGAGCGAGGCATTCGCCGCGTCCGTGGGGCTCGTCCGCGTCGTCGCCGGCGTCAACACGGGCCGGCTCGACGCGTACCGGCGGATGCTGGAGCACGGCTACCGCGCGGAGCTGCTCGGACTCTCGATGCAGCGCCACCCGAAGGGCCCCGACTTCGACCGTCCCGAGTACTACGTGATCGACGACCTGCGTTGAGCGAAAACTGGATCGAGGGCGTGCGCTCGCTCCTGGAGGCTCCCTCGCCGGCCGTCTTGACGACGTATCGAAAGGACGGCAGCGCGCTCGTTTCGCCGGTGTGGTTTCGCTGGAGTGCCGGAGCGTTCGAGGTCGTGATCGCCGAGGGCGACGTCAAGCTCCGGCACCTGGCGCACGACCCGCGCTGCGTCCTCGTCGTGTTCGAGGCGGTCCGGCCGTTCCGCGGAGTCGAGGTGCGCGGGCTCGCCGAGCTTGTCGAGTGCGACGTCGGTCCGGCCCGAGAGGCGGTGGCGGGACGCTACCTCGGAGCGGGCGACGGCACGCGGTTCGCGGCCGCCAGGAGCTCCAAGACCGGCGTCCTGCTGCGGCTCGTCCCGGACAACCCGCGCGTCTGGGATCTTTCGGGGATCCTGCCGACGTGATGCACCGCGCCGCGTACCGCGACTGACCTCAGGGCGACGGGGAGAGGGGCGGGCCGCTTCCCGGACGTCGTCGCCTATCGGGAGCATGGGGTCGCGCGGTCGAAGCCGCTCGCCGGCACGCTCACTCCGTCACCCAGCAGTCCGCCCACCACTCGGCGTGCGGCATGCCGCTCGCGCGGCTCATGCGGAGGAACGCGGTGACGTCGAACGGGGTGCGACGTAGGTCGACGCGCACGCGTTCGCTCTCGACCTCGACGACGGCGTACTCCGCCCACGGCGAGATGCGAACCGGCTTCGGCGGCCAGTCTCGGAACGGCAGACCGACGCTGCCCGGGTTCACGAGCAGCGACGCGTCGAAGCGGCGCGCCAGCTGCACGTGCGTGTGACCGGCGATCAGCAGCGGCGGACGCGCGGCGTCGAACAGTGCCTCGAGCTCGGCGTCGGGGGTCGTCGCGAAGATCCCGTCGTCGTACGAGTGAGGCGAGCCGTGGCAGCAGAGCACCGGGAGCCCGTCGAGCTCGAGGTCGAGCGTCGGCACGAAGGTACGGATGAACTCCCTGTCCTCGTCGGTGAGCTGCTCGCTCCACCAGCCGTTCGTCTCGTTGATGAGCTGCGACAGCTCGTCGGTCGCCGCCGGGAGCCCGTCGACGAAGGCCGCGTCCCAGTTCCCCATCACGACGGGGCAGCCGACGGCGCGGATGCGATTGAGCGTCTCCGACGGCTGCGGCCCGACCGCGACGTCACCGAGGCACACGATCCGCTCGACGCCGTCGCGTTCCAGCTCACCGAGCACCGCCTCGAGCGCCGGCAGGTTCCCGTGCAGGTCCGAGATCAGCCCGAGCCGCATGCGAGCTACTGCTGGCGGGCGGCGTCGAGCTGCTCGCGCAGGATCTTCGGAATCGGCTGATAGACCGTCGCGCGCCGGCCGCGTCCCACGACGACCGTTCCCGTCCACGACTCGATCGCCGGGTACTCGAGGATGGCCCCGCCTGACGTGAGCTCACCGGGCTTGAACACAAGCGTGTAGGTGAGCTCCTTCCAGCTTGCGAAGCCGTCGCCGCCGAGCAGCAGGCGGTGCGTCGGCCGCCACGTGCCGGTGTTGAAGTAGACGCGGTAGCGCTCGGTCGGCGGCTCGCCGATCACCTCGAGCGGCGTCGCACGCGCGTAATGCGTGTGCCCGTACATCACGTAGTAGATGTCCTTGCCCTCGGGCATCTGGTCGAGGCGGCGGAGATCCTCGCGCGCGGCCTCCGCGTACCGGTCGGCACCCCCCTGGAGCGCGGCCATCTTGTCCGCGATCACGAGGATGCGCTTGTAGTTGAGCGGCTTGAAGCTGCGTAGCAGCCGCAGGAACGCCTGGAACTGGTCGGCGTGGTCCCAGCCGAGCTTGTCGTGCTTCTTGATCCACTCCTGCGTGAACGGGAGCTCGTGCACGCTCTGCGCGGCGTCGTTCATCGCGCGGTTGACGGCCGTCAGAGTCGACTTGTCGACCTGGTTGACCTGCCACATCACCCAGCGCACCATGCCGACGAGCGGACGGACATCGATCACGTCGCGCAGGCGCTCGGCGATGCGGTCGCGGTTCGGATGATCCTCCGGGAGGTAGTCGGCAACGAGCGGCGCGATCTTCGATGCGTACTCGCACGCCATCACATCGCCGATCGGCATCGGCGTGTAGTCCTCTTCCGGAACGAACAGCTCGCCCGCGTTGTACGCCTCGCTCCCTTCGAAGTTCAGCTTGTCGAACTCGTGCCCGTGCCGCGCGAAGACGCCGTGCTCCTGGTCGAGGATGTAGCGCGGGAACGGCTCGTCGCTCGGCGGCATCCCAAGCGTCTCGCGCACACGGCGGCGCAGGTGCGGGTGCTCGTTGACGATGTTGTCGTGGTTGCCGGGAATGAAGACGCGCGTCGGCTCGACCGGGAACCCGAACTCCTGCACGAGCGAGCCCGAGAGCAGTGCGAAGGTCTCGGCGTTGTTCTTCACGACGCCCTCGAAGATGTCGAACAGCGCCTCCTCCGACGGGTTGGAGCCCCACGGCCGTGCCTCGACCGGATAGTCGAGCCACCGCTCCGTACGCACGAGGTCGTACACGTCGCCGAGGAACACGAGCGAGATCTCGGTCGCCTGCGCCTCGCGCGTGTACGCCGCGAGGTCGGCCATCGAGCTGCGGAACGTGCCCGCCTCGACGTGGTGCGCGCCGGCGGTGCCGTCCATCAGGTGGAAGTCGCTGACGACGATGAGCATGGGTTAGGCCTTCACCGGGGAGGATGCTGCCACACGGGCGAGGTGCTCGTGGATCGCGGGGTAGACGTCGGCGACGGCGTTCTTGCCGATCAGCAAGTCGAGGTGGCCGTAGTCCGGCACGATCGTGGCGCTGTGCAGGCCGGCGCCGTTGAACCGGCCGCGCAGCAGCTCGACGAACCGCTCGGTGCCCTCGGGCCGGAACACCGCGCTCTCCGCGCCGTGCACGTACGTGATCGGCAGCGCGAGCCGCTCGAGCTCGCCCTCCGCCACGCCGAGGCTGCCCCGCTCCGCGATCGTGCGGAGATGGTCCATCGCCGCCTTGTTCGGGAGGCCGACGAGCTCGTGGATCGTCTCGTGCGTCGTGTCGCTGAGCTGGTCGTGCTCGTAGAGCAGGCCGTAGACGTATGTCGCTCGGCGGCACACAGCACTCTCGCAGCGCTCTTCAGCCTCGATGCGCTGGAAGCGCAGCAGCTTGTCGGCGACGCGTCCGCGCTTGTCCTCGCGCATCAGATCACCGTCGACGTCACGCAGCCCCCGGCCCAGCTTGTCCGCATTCGGCGCCACGATCTCGGGCGCGACGCCGAGCGAGACGACCGACGCGACGCCCGTGAGGCCGTTCAGGAGTGCGGCGTGGAGCGCGAGCGAGCCGGCGCCTTCGGCGACGACGTGCACACCAGGCGCGCCGGTGGCCGCGCGGATCGCGGCGATCGCGGCGGGCCAGTCGTGCTGCGCGACGTCGTCGAGCGTGTGCTCGCGGAGCGCGCCGTCGAGGGCGCTGCTCCCGCGCCAGTCGAGCAGCCAGACGTCGTGGCCGTTCGAGGCGAGGTACTCGGCGAGACTTGTCTCGACGGTGTCGAGCATGAAGGTCTCGCTCGACGTGCCGAGGCCGTGCGCGAGCACGACGGGCTCGCCCTCGCCGGCGAAGCGCGTGAGCCGGATGCGCACGCCGTCGTCCGTCGTCACATACTCGACCGACGGCTCGTCGAGGCGCAGCTCGCGCCGCTTGCGCGGGGCGGCATCGGGCGCCAGTGCGGCGTCGCGCGAGAAGATGCCTCCGTACACGTCGAACAGCGAGCCGGCGAAGTAGCGGCCGAAGCGCGCATGCGCCGCGAGTGCGCTGCGCCGGTTGGGCGCGCCGGTCACTTCCATCGTCGTCATCTGCCGCATGAAGTCGCGCGTGGCGATGCGGAGGATGCCGCGCCCGGCGATCGTTCCGTCCTCCTGTGTCCCGTCCCAGACGGTGACGAAGAGCGTCGTCGTGTCCGTCCACGGGTCGAACAGTCCCCGGTCGTCGTGCACGAGCTTGTAGCCCTCGAACGAGAAGACCTTCCCTTCGCGGCTCGTCAATCGCATCGTGTAGCGCATCCGGCGCGTCTTCGGCTGGTCAGGATCGCGCACGAAGAGGTTGAAGTGACCCTGCGTGACGGTCAGCGGCTCGGGTGAGAGCGCTGCGCAGGTCGCGGTGCCGAGGAGCCGGGCGCCGTGGCTCTCGTCGGTCAGCAGCCGCTCGAGGTCGCTGCTCACCATCGTCAGCGTGAACTCGAACTCGGAGTCGTCGGCCTTCCCGCGCGCCGCCGCCGTCTCGAACTCGTCGGTGACGGCCGTCGAGAACGCGCCGGCCATCCGCTCTGTGAACTTGATGCCGATGCGCGGCTCTGCGCTCTCGAGGGGTGTCGCCGGCGCCGCCGCGTAGTCGATCGTCCAGCCGTGCTCGCGCGCGATCAGCACGCATGTCCGCTCCGCGAACGCCGAGATCGTGAGCAGCGGGTTGACGCCGAGCGGACGCGGCATGACAGAGCCGTCGGCGACGTAGAGGCCGCGGTGCACGTCGGTGCCGGAGGCTCCGGCGAACGCCCGGCCGCCGTGGTCGACGACCCCGTGCTCCGCGTCGTCGCCCATCCCGCAGCCGCCGAGCGGGTGGACGGTGATCAGATCCTGTTTCGTGAACTTCGACCACATCGGGTTCTTGATGAACGTGCCGCCGTGGGGCACGGTCGCCTCGAGCAGCCGCTGCGCGACGCTGTGGAAGATCGGCTGCCGGCCGACGCCCGGCCAATCGACCCGGAGCCGGTCGTGGTCGAGGTAGAAGCGCCCGTTGCCGTCGTCGTGCGTCATCACGAGGAAGACCTGGGTGTTGTTCGCCGCGCCGTGGTACGGGCCGCGCACGATGCTCTCGAGCTCGCGCCGCGCCTCGCGCGTCTCGTCGCGGAAGCCGGAGTCGGTGTCCTTGCCCATCAGCTTCGACGTGGCGGCGAGCAGCGCCGGCATCACCTTCCCGAGCCCGGACGGGACCGATCCCTCCTCGATCACCATCCCCTCGTCGAGCACCGCCTGCCCGCGGACATCGACGATGCCCGTGATCGTCGGCCCCACCGGAGCCTTGTCGTCGGCGTGCAGCGTCCCGAAGCCGATGCCGTTCATCGGCTCGTCGCAGTTGTAGCCGAACCCGAGCACGTCGCCGTTGCCGCTGAAGCGCGCACCGACGCGGTCGGAGAGCGACAGCCCCGTCTCCTTCGAGCGCAACATGATCTCGGACGAGCCGAGCGCGCCGGCTGCGAGCACGACGATGTCGGCGCTGACGAACAGCGTCGGCGCGTCGAACCCCTCGCGGCCGGTGTCGAGCGCCTGGTAGTGCACGAGCCAACGATCGCCGCGCTGCTCGATCCGCCGCACGCTGGCAAGCGTGAAGATCTCCGCCCCGTGCCGCTTCGCGTCGGGGAGGTAGTTCATCTGCGTCGTGTTCTTCGCACCGACGTTGCAGCCGGCCACGCAGTCGCCGCAGAGCGTGCACGCCGGCTGCTCGATCCCCGCTGCGTTCACGCGGTCCGCGAAGGTGACGTTGATCGGCGGCCGGTAGAACGGGAGGCCCATGGCCTCGGCGGAGCGCTCGAGCGCCTCGAGCTTGCGCAGCGTCGGCGCGCTCTCCGGGTACGGAGTCGGCTCGAGCATCGCGCGCGCCCGCGCGAGGCCGTCCGCGACGAGCGTGTCTAGGTCGTCGACGAGCGCGCGCGGCCACACCGGATCGGCGAACACGGCCGGCTCCGCCTCGAGCGCGACGTTCGCATTGATCAGCGAGGTGCCGCCGAGCCCGCAGCCGATGAGGACATTCATGTCCTTGTTCACGCGGATGTCGACGAGCGCCGTCCGCGAGCCGACGTGGGCCGCCGGCGTGTCGGCCTGTGTCTGGGCCGTCAACTCGAGCTGCGTGTCGGGGAACTCGCCCGGCATGAACTCGCGCCCGCGTTCGAGCACGCACACGTCCTGCCCTGCGCGCGCGAGTCGAGACGCCGCAATCGCCCCGCCGTAGCCAGAGCCGATCACCACAACGGTGTAGTGATCCCGGATCTGCTCGAGCGGTGACGAAAGGCGCGCGAACACCGTCAGGGCCCCGCCTTCCCCACCATGCCGAGGAGCCTAGGCGACCGCGCCCATCCTTACAAGGCTTGGCGCGCCCCCTAGAATCGCCCCGTGGAGCCGGAGGATCAAGACACCTCGACCCCGCTCGACTTCTGGGTCGACCGCTGGCCGTTCGGCCTGCTCATCGCGGTGCTCGTCGTCTCCGTCGCCGGGCCGACGATCACAGCCGTCTTCTGGGGCGGAGGCTCGACCTGGCCCAGCCTCAGCACCGGGTTCGCCGCCACGGCGATCGCGTTCCTCGTCGCGCTCGCCTGGGATCGCCGCCAGCGCGAGGCGGCCGACCACAAGGAGGCGGAGGCCGAGGCCCGCCGCACGCAGGCCGCGAAGCAGGCGGAGCAGGAGCGCCGTGAGAGCGAGGCCCGGCGCCGCTTCTCCGCGATCGTGCTCGAGCTCGAGCGGCTCCAGAGCAGCCTCGAGCGGACGGTCGAGGAGCAGCACCTCTACAAGTACTTCTTCCCCGACCTGCCGTCGGGCTCGTGGCGCGCCGGCAGCGGCGGGCTCGGGATGATCATCGAGAACTTCGGTCTGATGGCCGACCTCTCGACGTTCTACGGGCACGTCGAGGAGCTGCAGTGGCGGCTCCGCTTCAAGGCGGAGGTCGGCGTCGACGAACCGGCGGTGAGCCCGATCATCGAGGCGCTCGCCCGGCAGATGCTGAACGACGTGAGCGTGCTGCTCGCGCAGGTGCGCCGCCAGGTGGCGAACCCCGACGTGACGCCGATCCAGGGCGGCGAAGGCGGCGGGCTCGTCGTGGCGCGCCGCCAGCTCACGGGCGCGATCCGCTCGGTGGACTTCCGCCGCGAGTCTGCGGCAACTGCAGAGCCCGAGTCTTAGGAGACGCCGACGGGCTCTGGCTTGGCCGCTTCCGGCTTCGCCACCTCGGCCTGCCAGTTCGTCTTGAGCACCGCGTCGCTCCGGAGCGACCAGAGCTTGATCGCGGCCTTGCGGCCGCGAACCGCCTGCTCGTCGACGTAGAGGAGATCGTCCGTCTCGCGCGTCAACGCCTCGCGCGTCGAGTCGGCGAGGAAGAGCGCGTACGGCGTCCCCTTCGTCATGCCCTCGATCCGCGACGCGGTGTTGATCGTGTCGCCGATCGCCGTGTACTCGAGCCGCTGCTGCGAGCCGACGTTGCCCGACATGAAACGGCCGCTGTTCAGGCCGATCCCCATCTTGAAGCCCTGCTCGTGCCCCTGCTCGCGCAGCCACTCGTTGAACTGGGGCAGTCGCTGCTCGAGCATCTCGCGCGCGGCGTCGAGCGCGCGGTCGGCGTGATCCTCCTGCTCGAGCGGCGCGCCGAAGACCGCCATCATCCCGTCGCCGGTGTACGAGACGAGCGTGCCACCGTGCGCGAGCACCGCGTCGCTCATGTCCGAGAGGTAGCGGTTGAGGAAGCCGATCACCTCCTGCGCGCCGAGCGTCTCGGAGAAGGTCGTGAAGCCGCGAAGGTCGGTGAACATGACCGTTCCCATCACCTCCTCGCCGCCGAGCCGGAGCTCGCCGCCGGTGCGCGCAAGCACCTGGTCGACGACGGACGCCGGCACGAAGCGCGAGAAGACGTCACGCGTGCGCGCGCGCTCGAACGCCTCGAGCAGGTAGTGGCCGCCGAGCGAGCCGACGATCGACAGCCCCATCGCCATGAGCGGATACGTGAACAGAACGATGCGGCCATGGTCGAAGGCGACCTGTACCGCCACGGCGAAGACGGCCCCGGCGCCGAGCGCGATCACCGACGACCGCCAGCCGCCGAAGCGAAGCCCGGCAACCGGTGCGATCAGCGCGAGCAGGACGATCAACGCGAGGTTCCAGCCCGTGGCGAGGCTGCGGAGCGGAAACCCGTGCAGCGCCGTCTCGATCGCGTTCGCCTGGATCTCGGCGCCCGACATCCACTCGCTGCCCCCGATCGAGACGGCGTGGACGTCCTGGAGCGAAGGCGCCGAGGGGCCGACGACGACGATCTTGCCCTGGAACGCGCTCGCAGGCACGAGGCCGAGCATCACGCGCGAGAACGAGTACGTCTTGACCGTCCCGGGCGGCCCGGCGAAGTCGATCCACGCGGAGCCGTTGTGCGGCGTGGCGATCGGGCGCCCGAGCGCGACGTCGGCGGCGGTGACGCCGAAGCTCGTCAGTCCTTGCACCGCGTAGGGCATGTGCCGGATCACGCCGTCGGGATCGGGGATCAGGACCGCGTTGCCGACGTGCGCGCCGATCTCCTGCACGATCTTGCCGCCGCCGAAGACGTTGGACTGTCCCTTCGCATCGACCTCGGTCGTTGCGAGCACGACGTGTCCCGCGTGCGCGACCGCTTCGATCAGCGCGTTGTCGTCGACGGGATCGGTCGCCTCGGTGAACTGGACGTCGTAGACGATCGATTTCGGGTGGCCGGCAGCGATGTGGTTGATCACCTTCGCGTGGTCACGGCGGGGGAACGGCCACTGCGAAGGGAGGTTGCGATTGTTGAGGTCGTTGAACGTCGTGTCGTCGATCTGCACGACGACGACGTCTTTCGGCGTCCCCTGCGAACCGCGCAAGGCGAACCGCGCGTCGATCGTGTGCAGCTCGGGCACGCGGAGGATGTGGATCCCGTACGCGCCGAGGCCGACGGCGGCCGAAACGACCCCGACACCGGCGAACAGCGCAACCCTCATACGGGCGTGACGCGCCCCCACCCGCAATCCCCCTTTCGCGGTAAACCCTCCTCTCAAGAGTGGCACAGAATGAGCCGATAGGCCAGTAGCCCCGCATGATCGGGCTCAATCGACCAGCCATGCTCAAACTCGTCGCACTCGCCAGCGCCCTCGGCCTCGGAATCGCGGTTCCGGCCACCGGTGCGCTCCATTCCAAGCCGAATCGGGCCTTGGTCGAGCAGCAGGTGCTTCAGCAGCTCAATTCGGGCCCCGACGGCCGGATCACGCGCACGGTGCATTGCAGCGCGATCAAGAGGCACTTCAGCTTCTCCTGCGTGGCGGTCAGCACCCGCTCGAGCCGGCTCGACGCCCAGGTCGTGGTCGTCGGCGACGGGCTGCGCACGGCCTGGTCACCGCTGCAGGGCTAATCCGCCCAAACTTGCTTCGCTGCCACCGCCGGGATACAACGGCCGTGTGGCGGACGGCCCCGACGGGAAAGGCGAGGACGACAGGCGAGGGCGGACGATCGCCGCACGGCTCCCGCTCGAAGAAGCGTTCGCGGCCGTGGGCCCAGCAGCACCCGCCGCCGGCGCCGGGCGGCTCAGCGCCGTCCACAGCGTCTTCCGGCGCGTCACGATCGGCCGCGCGCCCGAGAACGACGTCGTCGTCGACGACATGCTCGTCTCCCGGCAGCACGCGGAGCTGCACGGCGACCCCGTCGACGGCTACGAACTCGTCGACCTCGGGAGCCACAATGGCACCTTCGTCAACGGCGAGCGCATCCGCGGCAAGGCGCGCATCGAGCAGCTCGACGTCGTCGCCGTCGGCCGGGCGCAGTTCCGGCTCGTCGACGACACCCTCGAGGAGTACGTCGACACCGGCGAGATCACCTTCGAGGCGCGGAACATCACCGTCCGCACGGGTGCGCGGACGCTTGTCGACGGCGTCGGCCTGAGCCTCCGTGAGCGCTCGCTCGTCGGCATTGTCGGGCCTTCGGGTTGCGGCAAATCGACGCTGCTGCACGCACTGAGCGGCCGCAGGCCGGCGACGAGCGGAGTCGTGCTCTACGACGGCCGCGATCTCTACGCGCACTACGACGAGTTGAGGCGGCGCATCGGCTTCGTGCCGCAGGACGACGTCCTGCACGAGGAGCTTCGCGTCTCGCGCATGCTCGAGTACGCGGCGGAGCTCGCGTTCCCGCCCGACGTCTCGCGTGCAGAGCGAAGCGGGCGCGTCGACGAGGTCCTGCGCGAGCTCGCGCTCGAGGAGCGGCGCGACCAGCGCATCGACAGCCTCTCGGGCGGCCAGCGCAAGCGCGTGAGCGTCGCGGTCGAGCTGCTTACCAAGCCGTCCCTGCTCTTCCTCGACGAGCCCACGTCGGGGCTCGACCCGGGGTACGAGCGCACGCTGATGGAGCTGCTGCGCGCGCTCGCCGACGGCGGGCGGACGGTGATCGTCGTCACGCACAGCGTGCAGAGCCTGCGCCTCTGCGATCGCGTGCTTGCGCTCGCGCCGGGCGGACGCATCGCGTACTTCGGGCCGGCGCAGCTCGCGCCGGCGTACTTCGGCCGGGAGGACTTTCAGCAGGTCTTCCAGGACCTCAGCACCCGTTCCGACGTCGACTGGGCCGAGCGCTTCCGGACGCATCCCGAGCACGACCGCTATGCCGGCGCACCCGCCGTCGAGGCAGCACCGCAGATCGCCGACGACCTCGCGCCGGCTTCGCCGCGGCAGGCCGCGGCGCGCGCGCGGCGCACGTGGCTGCGGCAGTTCCGGACGCTTTGCCGGCGCAACGTCGCGCAGCTCGTGGGCGACCGCCGCAACCTCGCCCTGCTCGTGCTTCAGGCTCCGGCGCTCGGGCTGGTGATGCTGCTCGCCCTGCCGGCCGGTCAGCTGTCGCCGCCGGCGGACGGGACGCTGCGCATCGCGGCGAAGGGTGGGTTCGTGCTGCTCACGCTCGTGATGGCGGCGACCTGGCTCGGCGCGTCGAACGCCGCCCGCGAGATCGTGCGCGAGCTGCCGATCTTCCGGCGCGAGCGCAGCATCGGGCTGTCGATCACCGCGTATCTCGGCTCGAAGGTGCTCGTGCTCGGCGCGGTCACGGTGCTCCAGGCGGTCGTGCTCGTCGCCCTCGGCGCTGCGCTCCAGGGCGGCCCGGTCGACGCCGTCGCGCTCGGCTCGCCGTGGCTCGAACTGACGGTTGCCGTCGCCGCCGCAGGCATCGCCGCGATGGGCCTCGGCCTGCTCGTGTCGGCGCTGGCCGGCCGGCTCGAGCGCGCGATGACGATCCTCCCCGTGCTGATCATCGTCGAGATGATCCTCGCAATGGGCGGCGTCTTTCCGGAGATGGTCTCGAAGCCGGGGCTGAAGCAGCTCTCGTACGTCGCGAGCACGCAGTGGGGCTTCTCCGCCGCCGCGTCCACGGCGGGGCTGAACGACATCGAACCGCTGAACGGCCTCGCACGCGCCGTCCCCACGCTCGACCTCGCGAATCCGGCGGCGGCGACGCGCGGCCTTGCCGCCGCGCTGCGCGGCGAGCCGCGCTGGGATCACACGGCGAGCGCCTGGGGTCTGAGCATGCTCGCGCTCGCGGGGATCAGCCTCGCCACCATCACCGGCGCGGGCCTTGCGCTGCGACGGTACGACCCACACCGGCGATGACCGCACGGACGCTCGCGCTCGCCGCACTGACGCTCGGGCTCGCTACGTCGTGCGGGTCGCACGCCGCGCAGGTCGCTCCTGCGCAGACGCCGTGGACGCCGATCGCAGCGACGCTGAGCGGCCCGCTCCAACCCGGCTCGGCGAACCCGTGCAGCAGCGGTGCGCGCGGCTGCCTGACGGCGGTCGTCACCGAGATGGAGAGGCGGTTCAACCTGCTCGCGGCCACGTGCGACCACAAGGCGGCGTTCGCGCTCATGTATCTGCGGGTGACGCAGGCCGTGGCCCACGACGAGACGGCGGGAAGCTCGTTCGCCAACGCCCCGTATCTCGCGCATCTCGACGCCGTGTTCGCGCGCTACTACTTCGACGCGATCGACGCGTGGACGGAGGGTCGCCATACCGCGGTGCCGCCGGCCTGGCAGGTCGCGTTCGAGGTCGCGGACGCGAAGCGCGTGAACGGGGTCGGCGACCTGCTGCTCGGCATGAACGCGCACATCAGCCGTGACCTCCCATTCGCGGTCGCGGCGATCGCCGGCCTGAGCCCGGGCCGGCGCCGCTCGTTCGAGCAGGTCAACGCGGTGCTCGAGCAGGTGTCGAAGCCGATGCTCCGGGAGGAGTCGCGGCGGTTCGACCCGACGATCGCTCACTTCACGCTGCCGATCCTCAAGGCGCGCTTCGGCAATCTCGGCCTGCTGCTCGGCAGCTGGCGCGACGCCGCGCTCCGCGACGGGGAACGCCTGCTCGACGCGAAGACGCCGGCCGCGCGCGCGAACGTCGCACGCTCGATCGAGCAGACGGCGCTCGGGCGCGCCGCGATCATCGTCGCCGCCACCTCTCGCGTGCCGTTCTCGCGCGCCGGCCGCGCGCGCGACGCGTACTGCCGCGCACATTGAACCGTCGCCGTTGCTCGCGGTCGCGCTCTAGAGGAGCACGAGCCGGTCGCGGTGCACGAGCTCGAGGTTGCGGCGCGGGCCCTGCAGCTCCCCCGAGGAGATCGAGCTGATGCCGCGCGCAAAAGGGGTGCCCTGCTCGTCGAGAAGCTCGACGCCGTCGCCGGCCGAGAACTCGCGGTCCCACGAGGCGACGCCGACGGCCAGCAGGCTCGCGCCCTGCTTCGCGACGGCCCGCTGGGCGCGGGCGTCGACCGTCACGGAGGCCGCGATCTGCTTCCCGAACAGCAGCCACAGCTTGAACGCGGAGTGTTCGCGCGACTGCGGCTCGAAGCGGGTGCCGTGCGACTGTCCGGCGAGCAGGCCCGCAAGGACGCCCTCGGCGTTCCCCGACGCGATCACGGCCGGGATGCCGGCCGCCGACGCGAGCTCGGCCGCCTTGATCTTGCTCGTCATGCCGCCGCGGCCGTGCGCGGTGCCCTCCCCCAGCGCGGCCGAGCGCGTGGCGTCGCCGCGGGCGATCAGGCTCGCGCCGGGCGTGCCGGGAGCAGCGGTCAGGACGCCCTCGACCGAGGTCAGCAGCACGAGCAGGCACGCGCGGCAGAGCACGGCGACCTGCGCCGCCAGCATGTCGTTGTCGCCGAAGCTGATCTCGTCGGTCGCGGTCGCGTCGTTCTCGTTCACGACCGGAACTGCGCCCGCACTGAACAACGCGCCGAGCGCATTGCGCACATTCACGTAGGCGCGCCGTTCCGCGATCTCCGCGCCGGTCAGCAGGACCTGCGCCGCCTCGATCCCCTCGACGGCGAGCGCGTCGTCCCACAACCGCTGCAGCACCGACTGCCCGAGCGCCGACGCCGCCTGGAGCCGCGGCAGGCTGCGCGGCCGCCCGCCGCCTCCGCCCAGCCGCGACACGCCGAGCGCGATCGCGCCCGAGGAGACGACGCACACGGGCGTCCCGCCGCGCACGACTGCTGCGATCTCCGCGGCCCGCGCCGCAAGAACGTCGCGGCGCGGCTCGCCCCGCTCGTCGACGACGAGGCTCGAGCCGAGCTTCACGAGCAGCGGCTGCTTCATCGCCGCTGGGTGCCGTCGCCGACGATGCGGACCTGCCGCAGCCAGAGGTCGCGATAGCTCACCGGACCGCGCGGGCCGGGAACCCAGTCGAGATTGATTCCGGTCTCCGGCACTCCGGTCAATTCGAATCCGTCGGCGAAGCGGGTCGGCGCGTGCCAGCAGGCGACGGTGCCACGATACGCGTCGAGAAACCTGTCGGCCGCGGCCGCGTCGTCGGTGACGATTCCGGCGGCGAGCCCGGAGGTCTCCTCGTTCGCAACCGCGACCGCCTCTTCGAGCGAATCGACGACATCGACGCTCACAGTCGCCACCCGGTCGGGATCGCTCGCCCACTCGTGGCCGAGCGGCACGTCGAGCACGGCGAGCTCCGCGTGACTCCGCGCGCGCTCCGTGCCGCGCACCGCGAGGCCGAGCGACGTGATCACCTCGAGCACGCGCGGCAGCAGGCGTAGCGCCGAACGGTCGACGAGCAGCAGGTTCAGCCGGTTGCAGACCCCGAGACGGTCGAGGCTCGCCTCGACGAGCGCGCAGACGCGGCCCTCGTCGGCGGCGCCGTGGACGTAGAGCACGCCGCCGCCTTCCGCGTGTGCGAGCGTGCGCACGCCGTGCGTCGCGGCGAGCTGCGCGAGCGATGCGGTCGTCAGGCCGCTTCCGCGCAGGATCACGAGCGGCACGAGCCCCGGCAGCGAGACGAGGATGCGCGCTCCGTCCCGGCTCGACGAGCGGACGAGCCCAACGACGGCGGGCGGCAGCCCTGCCTCGAGCAGCCCCGGCCGCAGGATCTCGTCGACGAGCACGGTCACCGTGCGCAGGGCGGCGCCGCCGGTGCGCAGCACGGCCGCGTTCAGGCCCTTGAGCAGCTGGGCGGCGATGTCGACCGCAACGCCGGGCCGGGCTTCGAAGTTCGCGCCGACGACGCCGACCGGGATCCGCCGCTCGACGACGACGAGACCGTTTGCGAGCTCGGAGCGTCCCGCCTCTCGCTCGAGCGGAGGCAGCCGCGCGACGATCGCCAACTGCTCGGCCAGAGCGTCGAGCCGCGTCTCGTCGAGCCGCAGCCGGTCGAGCGCGCCGGCGTCGAGCCCCCGCTCCGCCGCGGCGAGGTCTTCGAGGTTGGCGGCGAGCACACGGTCGCGCGCGCCCGTGAGCAGCTCCGCCGCGGCGAGGAGCGCGGACTCGACGCGGCGATCGTCGAGCTCGTTGCGCGCACGCGCAGCCTCGCGCGCCTCGCGCTCGATCAGCTCCTGCAGGTCGGTCACGTCTCGAACTCCGGCAGGCCGTCGTCGGGGGTCGAGGCGCGGGCGTGGTAGCGGCGCGGAATGCGGCCGGCGGCCCGCGCGAGCACGCCCGCTTCGACGCCCTTGCGCATCGCCACCGCCATCGCCTCCGGGTCGGCGGCACGCGAGATCGCGCTCGCGACGAGCACCGCGTCGGCGCCGAGCTCGAGCGCGAGGACGGCGTCGGATGCAGTGCCGATGCCGGCGTCGACGATCACCGGAACCGTCGCGGCCTCGACGATGAGCGCGAGGTTGTGCGGGTTGCGGATGCCGAGGCCGGAGCCGATCGGCGCGGCGAGCGGCATCACCGCCGCGCACCCGGCCTCCTCGAGCCGCCGCGCGAGGATCGGGTCGTCGTTCGTGTACGGCAGCACGACGAATCCGTCCGCGACGAGCTCCTCCGCGGCGCGCAGCAGCTCGACCGGGTCGGGCAGCAGCGTGCGGTCGTCGCCGATCACTTCGAGCTTGACCCAGTCGGTGTCGAACGCCTCGCGCGCGAGGCGCGCCGTCCGAACGGCGTCGCGGGCCGTGTAACACCCGGCCGTGTTCGGCAGCACGTGCAGGCCGAGCCGGTCGAGCACGCCCATGATCGAGCCCTTCGCCGCCGGGTCGACCCGGCGCAGCGCGACCGTCGCAACCTCGGCGCCGGTCGCCGCGAGCGCGCGCTCCATCGCCTCGAGCGAGCGGAAGCCGCCGGTGCCGGCGAGCAGACGTGAGCGCAGCGTGCGGCCGCCGAGCTGCAGCGGCGGCACGAGCCCGTGCTCGACAGCGCTCACCCGCCTGCCTTCGCCTCGAGGATCTCGATCCGCTGCCCGTCGACGAGCTGCGTCTCCGCCCAGGCCGAGTACGGCACGACCTCGCCGTCGAGCGCCACGGCGACGCCGCGCACACGCGCGGGGACGATCGCTGTGAGCGTCGTCCCGGGCGGCAGGTCGCGCGGATCTCCGTTCACGAGCACCCTCACACCCGCGCCCCCGCGAGCAGGCCCGCCACTTCGTCGGCCGTCGCCGGCGCGAGCAGGATGCCGTTCCGGTAGTGGCCCAGCGCGTAGACGAGCCCCTCGACCGGGCCCGAGCCTACGAGCGGCAGATTGTCCGGTGTGGCAGGCCGCAACCCCGCGCACGCTTCGACGAACTCGAGCTCCGCGATGTCCGGAAGGATCCTGTACGCCTCGCGCAGGAGCTCGTGCACCGTTCCCGCGACGACGCTCGTGTCGAAGCCGCGCTCTTCGACGCTCGCGCCGACGACCAGCTCGCCGTTCGCGCGCGGCGTGAGGTAGACGCGCTCGGCGCGGATCAGCCTCCCGAGGATCGGCGTGCCACGCAAGCGCACGATCTGTCCCTTCACGGGGCGCAGCGCCGGCGGCTCGGGCAGCCAGTCGGCGCCCCAGCAGCCGGTCGCGAGCACGACCGTGCCTTCGACGGTGCGGCCGTCCGCCGTCACCACGCCGGCGAGTCGCTCGCCGTCCCACACCCCGTCGACCACCTCGGCCCGCTCGACCGGAACGCGCGCGGCGAGCGCGGCCACAATCGCACGCGGATCGCACTCGCCCTCATCGGGGACGAGCACGCCGCCCGCGCACGCGGCGAGGCCCGGCTCGAGCTCCCGGCAGCGGCTCGGCGTCAGCCATTCGCCGGCGAGGCCGAGCGAACGGCGGTACTCGACGTGCCGGCGGAGCTCCGCGGCCTCGTCGGCGTCGGTGGCGAGCGCGAGCGCGCCGCACTGCCGGTACGGCAGCTCGAGCTCGGCGGCGAACCGCGGCCACAGCTCCAGGGCGTGGAGGTTCAGCTCGAGCAGGCGCTCTTCGCCGAACTCCGTCTCGGTCGCGGGCGACAGCATTCCCGCCGCGACCGGGCTGGCCGCACCGGGTCGAGCGGCGTCGAGAACGACGACGTCGAGCCCGCGCTGGCGCGCGCGCCACGCGCAGGCGAGGCCGATCACCCCACCGCCGACGACTACGGCATCGAATCTCTCGCTCACTCCACTCCCTTCGCCGGTATGACCCGGATCAGGTTCAACGGTCGGCGGCAGAACCGCCCTCTCAGCCCCGACGGGCTCCCGCGTGCTGGCAGTCTAGCTTCATGCGCCTCGACGAAGCCCGGCTCTACCTCGTCCACGACGGCGATCTCGAGATCGCGGAAGCCGCGCTCCGCGGCGGCGCGGACATCATCCAGCTCCGCGTGAAAGAGACGCCGGATGACGAGCTGCTCGAGCGTGCCCGCGCGCTTCGCCGGCTCTGCACCGCACACGGCGCCCTGTTCATCGTCAACGACTCCGCCGAGCTTGCCGTGCGTGTGGATGCGGACGGCGTCCACGTCGGGCAGGACGACCTGCCCGTTGCGGAGGCGCGGCGCATCGTCGGCTCCGACCGCATCGTCGGGCTCTCGACGCACAGCGCCGCGCAGATCGAGGCGGCGGAGAGCGTCGACTACATCGCCGTCGGGCCGGTGTTCGCCACCCCCACGAAACCCGGCCGCCCCGCGGTAGGGCTGGAGCTCGTGCAGACCGCCGCGCGCACGGCGACCGTGCCATGGTTCGCGATCGGCGGCATCGACGAGGGCAACGTCGACGACGTGCGCGCGGCCGGTGCGACACGCATCGCCGTCGTACGTGCCGTCGCCCGCGCACCAGACGCCGAGTGCGCAGCGCGCGCCCTGCGCGACCGGCTCTCGTACTAGGCGGGCTCGAGCTCGGGCGACGCGGGGCGCTTCGCGCGGTGGCCGGGAACGAGCAGTCCGGCGAACGTGCAGACGACGAGGAAGCCTGTGGCCATCACGAAGGTGTCGGTGAAGCCGGTGACGGTCGGCAACCCGGCGTGCACGTTCCCCTCGATGAACGTCGCGGCGAGCTGCCCGCCGAGCGCCCCGCCGAGCGTGCGCATCACGGTGTTCATGCCGCTGGCGACACCCGTCTGATGCGTCGGCACCGCCTGCACGATCAGGTTGCCCAGGGCGGCGAAGGCGAGACCGATCCCGATGCCCATCAGCGCGGAGCTCGCGAGCATGTCGTACGGGTGGCCGTGAAAAGCTGCGATGAGACCGAACGCGGCTGCCGAGAACACGGACCCGATGATGAGCGCGAGCTTCGATCCGAACCGCGCGGCGATCCGGCCGGCCGCGATCCCGAGGAGGGCCATCCCGAGCGCCGACGGGAGGAGATAGAGGCCGGAGACGACGACCGACGCGCCGAAGCCGAAGCCGGTGCTCTTCGGCAGTTGCGCGAACTGGGGGAACACGACGAAGGACGCGTACAGACCCGCGCCGAGCAGGAACGCGGTCGCGTTCGTCGTCCACACGCCGCGAATGCGCATCATCGTCATGTCGATCAGCGGCTCGCTGCTGCGGACCTCGACCGCCACCCACGCACAGCACACGAGCAGCCCCGCCCCGAGCAGCCCGAGCGTCCGCGCTGAACCCCAGCCCCAAGCGGTCGTCTCGCTGATCGCGATCAGCAGGACGGACATCCCGACGCTCATCAGCGTCGCGGCGAGCCAGTTGATCCGCCCCGGCACCCGCACCGGCGACTCGGGAATGAACCGCCAGGTGCAGAAGGCCGCGGGAACGGTGGCGACGAGCGGCATCCAGAACAGCCAGTGCCAGTCGAGATGCTCGGTGATGAAGCCGCCGGCGACGATGCCCGCAGCGCCGCCGACGCCGAGGATCGCCGACAGCAGTCCGATGCTCCCCGCGACCTTCTCACGCGGAAACTCGTCGCGGACGATCCCGAACGCGAGCGGGAAGATGCCCCCGGCCACACCCTGGATCACGCGGGCGGCAATGAGAAGGCCGAGCGAGTGCGAGAGAGCGGCCAGCAGGGTGCCGGCGCTGAGGACGACGAGCGTCCACACGAGGATGTGCTCCTTGCCGTACATGTCTCCCAGGCGCCCGAGAATCGCCGTGCCCACCGATGCGGACAACAGGTACCCGGTGAGCAGCCACGTCACGCCGGTCTCGGTCGTGTGCAGGCTGTGCTGGATCGTCGGCAGCGCCGGCACGACGGCGGAGCTGAGCACCGCATATGCCACCCCGGCGACGAGGAGGACGAGCAGCGTGACATTCGGGTGGATGCGCTCTGCGTCCGGCTCGCTCACCTATGAAGCCTAGCGGCCGGACCCTTGTGCGCCCGGTCGATCGCGGCCTGCGGCGTGCTACCCGGAGCCGGGCGGCGCGCGGAGCACCGTGTCGACGAGCTCGTCGAGGGAAGCGGTCGCGAGGCAGATGTTCGTGTCGGCGCCGCCGTAGTAGAGCCGGATCTCGCCGGTGCCTTCGTCGTGGACGAGGCCGCAGGGGAAGATGGCGTTGGGGACGTCGCCCTCGCGCTCGTAGGGGGCGTCCGGCGTGAGGATCCACTGCGAGGCGCGGTGCAGCACGCGGGCGGGCTCGTCGAGGTCGGTGAGGGCAAGGCCGATCCGGTAGATGCCGCCGCCGACGGTCTCCTTCACGCCGTGGTAGATGACGAGCCAGCCGTGCTCGGTCTTCAGAGGGGGCGGACCGATACCGATGCGGAGCGAGTCCCACCAGGCGCCGTCGCGCGGCCGGAGAACGTGCTCGGGCGCACTCCAGCTCTCGAGGTCGGGCGAGCGGGAGAGAAAGATCTCGCCGCGTGTGCCGCCTTCCATCTTCGGGCGGTGGTAGAGAATCCACTTCCCGTCGATCCGGTGCGGCAGGAGCGCGGCGTTCTTGTCCTCGGGCTGCCGGATGATCCCGTAGCGCTCGACGGTCGTGAAGTCCTCGGTCATCGCCAGGTAGACGGCGGGCCCGGCCGGCCCGTATGCGGTACAGGTGATCACCCAGCGCCCGAGCTCGGGGACGAAGACGACGCGCGCATCCTCGAAGCCCCACTGTTCGCTGTCGACCCCCTCGGCCGGCGCGAGCAGCGGCTCTTGCTCGATCTTCCACCCGTCGATCCCGTTGGCGGATCGCGCGACCGTGAGATGCGAGATCCCACTGAGGTCTTCGACGCGTGCGAGGAGGACGGTCGTTCCGTCGACGTGCGCGGCCGCAGGGTTGAAGACGGCGTTGACCGGATACGGCCACTGGTCTGCGGTGAGGATCGGATTGGCGTGATGGCGGTGAAACAGCTCGCGCTCGGTCACGTCGGCACCGCCTCGAGCGTGCGGTGACGAAGGACAGCGGGGAGCCCGGCCGCGTCGAGCAGCAGCGCGGCTCGATGGAACGCGAGCGTCGACTCCGCTCCTTCGTTGTCGTTCGTGGCCTCCTCGCCCAGGCCGTCGCTGCACCCGCCGGTGGCGAAGTCGTAGAGCGGGCGCTCGAGCCGGTTGCGGCCGAGGAACCAGTCGAAGGACCGCCGCGCACGGATCCCGTGCTGGCGCTCGCCGGTGACCGCGAGCGCGGCAAGCTCGGCTTCGACGAACGCGGAGGCGTCGAGGGGCTGCTCGTCCCCGAGGCCGGGGGGCGGCTCGTCGCGGCTGCGGCCGTCGTGGCCCGTCAGGCGGAGCGTTGCCCCCGCGAGCCCCGACTGGTCGCCGAGCCAGCGCAGCGTCTCGAGTCCGATCTCGACGAGCTCGTCGCGGCCGAGCGCGACGCCGCCGGCGATCAGCGCGTGCGGGAGGCGCGCGTTGTCGTACGTGAGCCGGTCCTCGAACCAGCGCCACTCGTCCGATGCGTTCGCTTCGAAAGCCGCCGCGAGCTGGTCGACCGAGCGCTCCAGCAGGCGCCGCGCGTGGGGATCGCGCCGGTCGGCGTCGAGCCGGGCGAGGCCGAGCGTGGCGTAGGCGCCGGTGCGGAGCGAGGTCTCGACGCCCGGTGCGAGCATGCCCGCGACCATGTCGAGGAGCCGACTCGTGGGCACGACGACGGCCGGCACCCATGCGGTCGAGAGGATCTCGCCGAGCGCCCAGACGGTGCGGCCGACATGGTCGCCGATATGCGGCTCGTCGAGCCAGCGCCGGTCGTAGCCCATGAAGTTGCGCATGCCCTGCTCCGCATCGGTCGCGTTCTGGAGAAACGCGACCGACCGATAGACGATGGACGTCCACACCTGCTCGTCGCCCCGGCGCGCCAGCTCGAGCGCGACGACCGCGAGCCGCGCGACGTCGTCGACGCAATAGCCGGTCTCGCGGTTCGGAATGACGCCGTTCGCGTGCTGCACGATCCCGACGTCGTCGACAAGCGTGAGCAGGTGGTCGGTGCGCCAGCTCGCCAGCTGCGGATCGACCGGTGTGATCATGCGGCGGCGCGGCGCGTGCTCGAGCGCTTCGCGCAGCACCCTCGCGGTCGCCTCTGCGACCGACGGCCAGGCGAGCTGCGCGCCGATCCTGCTTGCTTCCGAGCGCGCCGCGGCGAGCCGATCGGGCTCGTCGATGAAACGGCAGATCTCGTGAGCGAATGCAGCTGAATCCGCGAACGGGACGATCACGCCCGCTCCCGACGCGAGCATGTCCTGCGCGTACCAGTACGGCGTCGAGACGACGGCGCAGCCGGCAGCGATGCCGAACGTGAGCGCGCCCGACGCGATCTGCTCGCGCTCCTTGTACGGCGTCAGGAACAGGTCGGTCGCCGCGAGCAGCTCGGCGATCTCGTCGATGGCGAGAAAGCGGTCGTCGAACTCGACGTGGTCGCTGAGGCCGAGGTCGACCACCGTCCGCTCGAGCGACAGCCGGTAGCGCTCTCCCTCGCGCCGCGTCACGTCGGGATGCGTGCGGCCGGCGACGATGTAGAGCACCTCCGGATGCTTCTCGACGACCGCGGGCAGCGCCGCGAGCACCGTCTCGATTCCTTTGCCGGCGGAGATCAGGCCGAACGTCGAGAGCACGAAACGGCCGCCGAGCCTCCGACCGGACGGGGTCATGCTGCCGGCCGCCATCGCAGCCGTCCGCTCCGCTGCACGCCGCGCGAGCACCGTCGGTGCGCCGTGCGGCACGACACGAATCTTCTCGTCGGGGCACACGCCGCTCTCGAGCAGCAGGCGCCGCGCGGTCTCGGTCATCACGATCACGAGCTCGGCCTGATCGCAGAGCGCTTCCAGCACCTCGGCCTGGTGGCTCGTCGGCTGCGAGAGCACGGTATGCAGCATCACGACGAGCGGCTGGGACAGCTCGTCCGCGAGCGAGAGCACGTAGTCGCCGTCCTCGCCTCCGAAGATCCCGTACTCGTGTTGGAGGAGCACGACGTCCACATCCAGTCGACCGAGAATCCGCGCGGCGCGCACGTAGTCACCGCGCACGCCTTGCGCCACCGTCGCCACGAGGCCGGGCCGCTGCGGCCGCGAAGGCTCGTTGACGATCACGACCTTCTCCACGCGCTCGACACCCTCGACGCCGAGCAGGGCAGCGCGCACGTCGGCCGCGAAGGTGCCGATCCCGCACGCCCGCGGCGGATACGTCGAGACGATTGCGGCACGCACCGCTTGCACCCTTCGGTCCGGTGTCCGGCGCGGCGACGAGGCGCCAGCACAGCCGGTTCGTCTTGAGGGTAGCCAACGGGGCCCGGAGCCCGGGCCGGTGCTAGTCTTGGGTCGTGGCGCCGTAAGCATCGGCGTCGCGGAGTGCTTGCCGGGTCCAAAGCAGATGGCCCGGCGACATGTCCTCCCACAGCGTCGCGGGTTGGAGCAGGTTGCGGCCGACCCCACGCAGCTCGGTCGGCGATGACGCCTCGACCATCGGAGGAGACATGGCAGTAGCACCCGTCGTTCCGTTTCTCACGCGGCTCCGCAAGCGACCCGTCCCCCGCTGGGCGCGGCCGAGCGAGCCCACCGTCCCGAGCTCCGAGCGGGCCCACGCGATCGAGGTCGTCGCTCCGGACGAGTACTGCACAGCGCTACTCGTGGAGTACGCAGCGCCGTACTTTCCGGCCAAGATCGTCTCTGACTCCGGATGGGTGGTCCGGCTTCAGCCGCCGGCCGGAGGAGCCTGGGTGCTCGAGCTGCTGTCGCTCGTCGACCGCTGGCTCGAAGCCGCCCGTCTCCCCTGCGCCAAGGTGCTGTACGGCGGCCGCAGCTATCTGATTCGCGCCCCGATCGACGTCACCCCGTACGCGGCGGCGGAGTCGAGGTCCCTCACGGACGTCGTGCCCACCGGGTAGGTGCGCTCACCGCCAACGACGTCATTTCCCTTCCACTTCGGAGGTACACGATGGGTATCAGCGCAAGTCTCATTCTGGCCGCTGCCGGCGCGGTGTTGATCTGGGCCGTCAACGCGTCGGTGTCCGGCCTGAACATTCACGTCGTCGGCGTGATCCTGTTGATCGTCGGCGTGATCGGCTTCATCACCTCGATCTTCTTCTGGTCGAGCTGGGGCGGCTTCGGCGCCCGTGGGGCGCCGGTCGTGCCTCGCGACCACGTCGTCGAGCCGTAGGCATTCCATCACTGACGGAGGTCGAGAAATGATCTGGTTGCTCGTCGCGATACTCGTGCTGTTCGCAATCGGGGGAGGCATCCTCCTCTCCAAGTTCCTGTTCGTCATCTTGATCGTCGCGGTCGTGGTCGCGCTTCTCGGCAGGCGCTCGGCCAGCGCCTGATCCTCAGTCCGTGCGGGCGGCTGCCCGTCCCTGCTCGACGGCGGCCGCCCGCTTTTCGACGCGACGCTCCTTGAGCGTCTTCTGCGCCGGCTTCTTCGACTGCTTCTTCGGTGCTTGCGAGCCTTTCATTCGACGTTCCTCCTCTTCTGTGACGTTTCGACGGAGTTCACGACGGTCAGCCGCGTGGGTGGCGGCCCTCCGCGCTTCGGTCCATGGTGGCGCTGCTCCGGGTCGGTGTCCTGGAGCAGCAGCTCGAACTGATCGCGGTCGATCGTCTCCTGCTCGATCAGGATCGCGGCCACTCGATGCAGGGACTCCTGCTCCGTGCTCAGAACGGCGAGCGCGCGCTGCAGCGCATCCTCGATCAGACGGTGGATCTCGTCGTCGATCTCGTGCGCCATCTCGTCCGAGTACGCGCTCTCGCCACCGAGCTCACGGCCGAGGAACGGCAGGTGCGGGTCGGAGCCGAAGACCCGTGCGCCCAGTTTTTCGCTCATCCCGTAGCGCGTGACCATCTGACGTGACATCGCCGTCGCCCGCTCGAGGTCGTTCGCGGCCCCGGTGGTGATCTCGTCGAAGACGAGCTGCTCGGCTGCGCGGCCGCCGAGCATCATTGCGAGCTGATCGAGCAGCATTGATCTCGAGGTCAGGAAGCGGTCCTCAATCGGCAACGAGACCGTGAAGCCGAGGGCCCGCCCGCGCGAGACGATCGAGATCTTGTGGACCGGGTCGGTGTATTCGAGAAAGTGGCCGACGAGCGCATGGCCGATCTCGTGATACGCCGTGATCTTGCGCTCGCGCTCCGAGAAGACGCGCGTCTTCTTCTCCGGCCCGGCGATCACGCGCATGATCCCCTCCTCGAGCTCCGCCTGGCCGATCATCGTCCTGCCGCGGCGCGCCGCGAGAAGAGCCGCTTCGTTGATCAGGTTGGAGAGCTCTGCGCCGGTGAAGCCCGGCGTGCCGGCGGCGAGCGCGTCGAGGCTGACGCCGGGGTCGACCGGCTTGCCTCGCGTGTGCACCTCGAGGATCTTGCGCCGTCCCGTGCGGTCGGGCTGGTCGACGACGATCTGCCGGTCGAAGCGACCGGGCCGCAGCAGGGCCGGATCGAGGACGTCGGGGCGGTTCGTCGCGGCGATCACGATCACGTTCTGATTGACGTCGAAGCCGTCCATCTCGACGAGCAGCTGGTTGAGCGTCTGCTCGCGCTCGTCGTGGCCGCCGCCGATGCCGGTGCCGCGGTGGCGGCCGACCGCGTCGATCTCGTCCATGAAGATGATGCAGGGCG
>DATCBP010000039.1:0-68695 GCA_036511815.1 Gaiellaceae bacterium | reverse complement strand
AGGTCACGCGTTCCAAGGTGCGCCGCGAGCGCATGGGCCACGTCGACCTGGCGGCTCCCGTCAGCCACATCTGGTTCTTCAAGGGCGTGCCGAGCCGCATCGGCTACCTGCTCGACATCGCCCCGCGCGAGCTCGAGAAGGTCCTCTACTTCGCCGCGTCGATCGTCACCGCGGTCGACAACGAGAAGCGGGCGGCCGACGTCAACGGGCTCGAGGACCAGGTCAAGGGCGAGGCCGAGCGGATCGAGGTCGACAAGAACGAGGCGCTCGCCGCGCTCGAGGACCGCCTTTCCCGCCGCCGCGACTACTTCGCGAAGGGCCGGGAGCGGAACTTCGACGAGGACGACGACTTCTGGGTGCGCGGCCTGAACAACTGGGCCGAGGAGGCCGGCCTGCCGGTGCTCGACGACATCCGCGGCCTCGTCAGCGGCCTCTTCGTCGAACTCGTCCCGCAGATCTCGACCGAGGACTCGAAGAAGATCCGTGAGCTCGTCCGCAACTCGGCGATCCGCGACGACCGCCGGCTCACGCCGCGCGAGCTCGACCAGGTCGCCCTCGCTGCGGAGCAGGTGCTCGCGGCGATCGCGCCGCTCGAGAAGGATCTCGACAAGGCGACGGGATCGAAGAAGGGCGCGATCACGAAGCACATCCATCGCATCGTCGACGGCTTGCTCACCGGCGTCGAGCTGAACGAGGAGGACGCCGAGCGCGCGAAGGGCGTCGACATGAAGAACCTCGAGAAGGCGCGCGAGCTCGGCAACGGGCTGCTCCCGGACACGATCGACGCGGCCGAGGACGGCAGCGACCTGCGCGAGCTGGCGAACGACCTGTGCCTGCGCACGGACGGACGCATCCAGAAGGAAGACCTCGACGCGATCGTCCAGTGGGCGCTGAAGGTGCGCGAGATGTACCTCGACATCGAGTCTCGCCGCGAGGACGCGCGCGAGGCCGCCGTCGACTCGGTGCGCCGGCTGGAGCAGACGTGGACGCTGTTCCGCGAGCTCGAGCCGAAGATGATCGTCAACGACGAGCAGATCTTCCGCGAGCTCAAGGACCGGTTCGGCTCGCCGTACGGGTTCGGCGTGTACTTCCGCGGCGGCATGGGCGCCGAGGCGATCCGCGACCTGCTCAAGGACCTCGACCTCGACGTCGAGGCCGCGACGCTCCGCGAGATGATCCGCACGTCGAAGGGCCAGAAGCAGCAGCGCGCGATCAAGCGGCTGAAGGTGGCCTCCGCGTTCGTCACCTCGGAGAACAAGCCCGAGTGGATGATCCTCGAGGCCGTTCCGGTGATCCCGCCGGAGCTGCGCCCGATGGTTCAGCTCGACGGCGGCCGCTTCGCCACTTCCGACCTGAACGATCTCTACCGCCGCGTGATCAACCGGAACAACCGCCTCAAGCGGCTGCTCGACCTCGGCGCGCCGGAGATCATCGTCAACAACGAGAAGCGCATGCTCCAGGAGGCCGTCGACGCGCTGTTCGACAACGGCCGCCGCGGGCGCGCGGTGACGGGCCCGGGCAACCGGCCGCTGAAGTCGCTGAGCGACATGCTCAAGGGCAAGCAGGGCCGGTTCCGCCAGAACCTGCTCGGCAAGCGCGTCGACTACTCCGGCCGCTCGGTGATCGTCGCCGGCCCGCACCTGAAGCTGTACCAGTGCGGCCTGCCGAAGCTGATGGCGCTCGAGCTCTTCAAGCCGTTCATCATGAGCCGGCTCGTCGAACGGAAGATCGTCCAGAACATCAAGGCGGCCAAGCGGCACGTCGACCAGATGCAGGGCGAGGTCTGGGACATCCTCGAGGAGGTGATCCAGGAGCATCCGGTGCTACTGAACCGGGCCCCGACGCTGCACCGCCTCGGCATCCAGGCCTTCGAGCCGACGCTCGTCGAGGGCA
Organism: Gaiellaceae bacterium; assembly: GCA_036511815.1. Taxonomy (GTDB): domain Bacteria; phylum Actinomycetota; class Thermoleophilia; order Gaiellales; family Gaiellaceae; genus Palsa-739. Next base: position 66,802 of record DATCBP010000039.1, on the reverse strand, counting down.
AGGCGATCCAGGTGCACCCGCTCGTCTGCCACGCGTTCAACGCGGACTTCGACGGCGACCAGATGGCCGTGCACGTTCCGCTCTCGGCGGAGGCGCAGGCCGAGGCGCGGATCCTGATGCTCTCGGCGAACAACATCCTCTCACCGGCCTCGGGCCGCGCGCTCGCGACACCGACGCAGGACATGGTGCTCGGGTCGTATTACCTCACGTACTCCGACCTGAACTTCGACGAGCTCACCGCGGAGGACATGGACCCGCGGCCGCAACGGTTCCGCACCGAGGAGGAGGTGGAGTTCGCGATCGACGCGAAGCAGATCCACCTCCAGCAGCCGATCGAGTACCTGTGGGAGGGCGAGCTCGTCGTCACGACGGCGGGCCGCGTGATCTTCAACGCGGAGGTCGACCGGGCGCTGCGCGAGGCGGTCGGAGAGCTCAACGGCGAATACACGACCTACCACGACTTCCTCAACCGCACGCTCTCGAAGAAGGAGCTCGGGGACTTCATCTCGACTCTCGTCGACGAGTTCGGCGCGCACACCGTCGCCACGGTGCTCGACACGATCAAGGACCTCGGGTTCCATTACGGGACGATCGCCGGCGTCACGATCTCGAAGAACGACATCGTCATCCCGCCGGAGAAGGAGAAGATCCTCGTCGAGTACGAGGAGCGTGTGGCGAAGGTCGAGCAGGCGTATGAGCACGGGCTCATCACCGAGTCCGAGCGGCACGAGTCGATCGTGAACATCTGGACGGAGGCGACGGACACGGTCGCCGACGCGATGATGAACAACCTCAACGAGCTGAACCCGATCTTCATGATGGCCAACTCGGGAGCACGCGGCTCGTTCACGCAGCTGCGCCAGCTCGCCGGGATGCGCGGACTGATGGCGAATCCGAAGGGCGAGATCATCGAGCGCCCGATCAAGGCCAACTTCATGGAAGGCCTGTCGGTGCTCGAGTACTTCATCTCGACCCACGGTGCCCGCAAGGGTCTCGCCGACACGGCGTTGCGCACGGCCGACTCGGGCTACCTCACGCGGCGTCTCGTCGACGTCTCGCAGGACGTGATCATTCGTGAGCCGGACTGCAAGACGAAGGACTTCATCGAGGCCCCGCTCTTCCTGCCGGAAGGCATGAACAAGAGCGTGACCGGGCGCATCGTGGCCGAGGACGTCTACAAGCCGCTCGCGTCGGGCCGGCCGGGCAAGACGATCATCGCCGAGAAGGGCGAGGAGATCACGATGCCGCGGCTGCGCGAGATCGTCGAGGAGCTCGGCGACTACGCGCAGGAGTTCACCATGCCTGTCCGCTCGGTGCTGAAGTGCCGCGCGGAGACGGGCGTGTGCCAGGCGTGCTACGGCACGTTCCTCGCCACGGGTGAGATGTGCGAAATCGGCGACGCGGTCGGCATCATCGCCGCGCAGTCGATCGGCGAGCCGGGCACGCAGCTGACGATGCGCACGTTCCACACGGGCGGTATCGCCGGCGCCGACATCACGCACGGCCTCCCGCGCGTCGTGGAGATCTTCGAGGCGCGGAACCCGAAGGGCGCCGCGGAGCTCGCCGAGATCGACGGCACGATCGCGATCGAGGAGACCGAGCGGCAGATGAAGCTCACGATCCTGCCGGACAGCGGCAACGAAGAGGACGAGCGCTCGTACACCGTTCCGCGCCGCACACGCCTGCTCGTCACGCACGGCCAGCGCGTCGAGGCGGGCGATGCCCTGCATGACGGCTCGGTCAACCCGGCCGACCTGCTGCGCCTGAAGGGCTACACGGCGATCGAGCTCTACCTCGTCGAGCAGGTGCAGAAGGTCTACAAGTCACAGGGCGTCGAGATCCACGACAAGCACATCGAGTTGATCGTGCGGCAGATGTTGAAGAAGGTCCGTGTCGAGAACGCGGGCCAGACCGACTTGCTGCCGGGCCAGCTCGTGGACAAGCTCGTGCTCGACCGCGAGAACGCGCGCGTCAAGAAGGAGAGGAAGGAGCAGGCGACCTCGGAGCCGCTGATTCTCGGCATCACGAAGGCGTCGCTCGCGACCGAGTCGTTCCTCTCGGCCGCCTCCTTCCAGGAGACGACGAAGGTGCTCACCGACGCCGCGATCGAGGGCAAGGTCGACCGGCTGCTCGGCCTGAAGGAGAACGTCATCATCGGGAAATTGATCCCGGCGGCGACAGGGCTGAAGCGGTACCGGGGGATCACGATCCGCCCGGCCGACTCGGTGCCGGCGAGCGCGCTAAAGCGCCCGCAGACCGAGGAGCAGCTGCTCGCCGCGCTCGAGGAGATCGGCTCCGACGGCGGCGAAGGCCTGGCCGGTCTCGGCCTCGACTTCGGCGACGGCAGCGACGGCGCACCGCCGACCCCCGAACTCGACGTCCCCGGCGACGACTGAAAAAGGCAGGCGACCCGGTCTCCGACCGGGTCGCCGCCGTCTGATCATCCGTGACCTGGTCTGTGACCAGGTCACTGCCGTTGGCACCGTCTGGTATCAAGGAATGCGGTCGTGAAGACGCTGCTCAGTCTCCTCGTCGCCGCCGCGCTCCTGCCGGCGACCGCGCACGCGGCCGCACCGCCGGCGCCGTACGCCGGCCAGTGCGGCGTCCCGGCCACGCAACCGGTGTGGGCGGACTTCGGCTGGCCGTCGCCGCCGTACAACGCGATCTTCGGCAAGCCGGGGATCGTGCTCGGCGCCTCGAGCGGCGGGTACCCGGCGCAGATGCGCACGGCCGGTGCTGCGACGGTGTATTTCGACCTCAACTTCAACAAGCGGATCGGCTCGACGACGAAGCCGGTCGATCCGTCCCTGATCCAGGGCAAGGCTCAGAGCCTGTTCACGTTCACCGTCCAGCAGACCGGTTGCGCGACGCCGGTGATCGTCCTCAACGAGCTCTCCGGTGCGAGCCTCGTCACGCCGTGGTCGGACAACAACGCGCAGTACCGACAGAACGCACTCTCGTTCGTCCAGGATCTCGCCGCGCTCGGTGCGCATCCTGTGTTGCTCGTCGCGTCGCACCCGTACACCGGCGGCGACGCCGCCGTGTGGTGGCAGCAGGCAGCGGCGTCGGCCGAGCTCGTCCGCGAGGACTACGTGCCGGCGACCGCGACGTGGAAGCTCGGCCTGGTGCTCGGCAACCGCGCGCTGCGCAGCTCCTACCGGCAGGCGGTCGCGGACTTCACGTCGATCGGGATCGCCCCGAACCGGCTCGGCCTGATGGTCAGCTTCGCGACGACGCACGGGTTCGGCGGCCGCAACGACCTCCAGCCCGCGACGGCGTGGTACCAGGTGGTGAAGTGGCAGGCGCTCGCGCTGCGGCAGGTGGCGGCCGAGACGGGGATCGCGTCGGTGTGGTCGTGGGGGTGGGGCGAGTTCACTGTCGCCGAGCAGGATCCCGACAAGCCGTACGCGCTCTGCACGTGGCTGTGGGTGCGCTCGCCGACGTTCTGCAACGCGCCGAAGGCGATCGGCTCGACCTTCGACGCGTCGCTCACCGAGGGCCAGCTCGGAGGACTCGCCGCAGGCGTCCAGTGCCTCGTCGGCACGCGCCCGCTCACGACCGCGGCGATCCAGCTGCTCCAGCGCGTCACCGGTAGTCCGGACACCGCGACGAGTGCGCTCTTCGAGCGGCTCGTCGAGAGCGCCGTCGAGCCGGTCCCGCAGAAGGCGGTGCTCGCGGCGGAGCGCGGCGTGATCCTCCAGGAGTTCCGCGGCAGCCGCGCGCTGTACGACGTGGCGCTCGCGAAAGCGCATGCGAGCGTCGACATCGCCCGCGCGATCCTCTCCGACCAGATGCGCCGCGCGATGGTCGAGGCGACGCTGCCGGCGGCGCCTCCGTCGGCGGCGGACGTGCAGACGTTCTACACCTCCTACCCGGACTTGCCGGTGCGGCTCGTGAAGGCCGTGCCGACGCCGTCGTGGCTCGGCAGTCCGAAGCAGGGCCTCGCCCTGTCGGAGGTGGCGCCCGACCGGCTGTTCTCGCTCGCCACCGGCAAGCAGACGGTGTTGCGCACGAGCCAGGGCTCGTTCACGGTGAAGCCGCTCCAGGACGCGCTCCCGCTCGGCGCCGTGCCGCTCGGCAAGGCGCGACCCGCGATCGTGGCCGCGCTCGAGGCGTTCGAGCGCGGCGAGGAGTTCGAGCAGTGGACGGTCTCGAAGCAGCGCGCCGCCGAGAACACGGCCGTGTGCGCGAAGGACGACCTGCCGCAGCCGGCCGCGGTCGATCTCGCGTCGTACCTGCCGTTCCTGCGGCTCGGCTAGCGAGCGGCGCGATGGTCAGGCTTGCCGGAGCCATCGACGTCGTCATTCGCGTGCATCGCGGCCTTGACCTCGGAGCGGCATCGTTCGCGGGGCAGGCGTTCGCGTCCTGCTCTGGGGAGACGTCGACGTCGACTCCGGCGCGGTCGAGCCCCGCGATGCCGCTTCGGCGGCCGAGAACTGGCGGATCCCCGGAACCGGCGGCGAGCGAGTCTACGAACACCTCGGCGCGCAGCGTTCGCGCGTCCGGGTGGGCGACCTGATCGTCGAGATCCGATCGAGCCTGCCCCGCCCGTGGCAATGGGTCGACCCGCAACGCGGAGTCATCGGCATCGAGCCGGCGAACTGCTCGGTTCACGGCCGCGCCTTCGATGCCTCCGCCGGGAGACTGCCGATCCTGAAGCCGGGCGAAGTGCGCGAGACCTCCCTCGACATTGTTGTTGCCGTGGCCGCCTCGGCCGACGGCGCAGCTGCACAATGAGGGATGTGAACGAGCGGCTCTTTGGAGACGACCCCGGGACGCGAGGCTACGAAGCCGCGGGACGCACACCGCGCCCACGCCGTGCCGTTGCGGTGCTGGCCGTGCTCGCGGCGACGGCTCTGCTGGCGTCGGGATGCGGTGGGCGCAACACGGCCGCCCAGGTTCACAACCGCGTCCTGACGGCCACCGACCTGCCGGCGGGATGGTCGGTGGTGCCAACGAGCCCGAACAGCGTGAAGGTGGCGGACGCGCCCTGCTTCACGAGCTTGCCCAAGAACCCGAAGGGGTGGACATACTCGGTCGCAGGCTTCGTGGAAGGCACCTCGATCCCATCGATCACGGAGGTCCTGGCGGCCGGCCCGCAGGTTCGGCAGGCGTGGCAGCGGCTCGACCGTGCCCTCGCGCGTTGCCGGACATTCACGGGCGCGATCGGAGGCAAGAAGTTCGTGGGCACCGTCCGGCCGCTGTCATTCCCGCGAGTCGGGAGCACCTCCTCCGCCTATCTCTGGGCGTTCAGGCTCGTAGGGGTCAAGCTTGGCGTCGATTTCGTCGTCTTCCGCGCGGGCGCGTACGAGGGCTACCTGACCTACTCCGACCTGGGACGGCCCGACGTCGCGACGGTGAAGGCGTACGCCGATGCGGCGGTGGCGAAAGCGACGAAAGGTTCGACCGTTCGCGTCGCCGACTCGGTCTCGATCGCCTCCGCTCCGGTGCAAACCGTGCACACCACGCTGGGCACGGTCGCGTACCGATCCGTCGGCAGCGGCCCGCCTCTCGTCCTGATCACCGGCTACAGCGGAACGATGGAGGGGTGGGATCGGCGCTTCCTCGACGCTCTGGCCCGGCGCTACCGCGTCGTGATCTTCGACAACGCGGGCGTCGGCCAGACGGGCGCCCTCCCGGCGCCGCTCAAGATCGACGCGATGGCGAATCAGACGAGCGCCCTGATCGGCGCGCTCGGGCTCCGACGAGCGAATGTCCTCGGCTGGTCGATGGGCAGCATGATCGCCCAGGCCCTCGCGGTGCTCCACCCGGCCCAGGTGCGCCGCCTGGTCCTGTGCGCGAGCTTCCCGGGCGACGGAACGTCGGTGCGCCCGTCGCAGGCGGCGATCGACGCGCTCAAGAGCGGCAACTCGCAGCAGGTGATGGCCGACCTCTTCCCCGCCGACCAGACCGCCGCGCAGAACACGTACCTCGCAGCGATCTCCGCCTACCCGCCCGCCCCTCCGGCCCCGGCGGCCACCGTCGCCGCACAGTCACCGGCGGTGGACGGCTGGTGGGCCGGAACCGATCCGGCCGGCACGAAGACCTCCGGGATCGCCGTCCCCACACTCGTCGCCGACGGCACCGTAGACCGGCTCGACCCGGTCGCCAACAGCCACACCCTGGCCAAGCTGATCCCCCGAGCGAAGCTCACGCTCTACCCCGACGCCGGCCACGCCTTCCTGTTCCAGGACCAGTCGGCCTTCGTGCCGCTGATCGAGTCGTTCCTCGGCTGACACAATCTCGAGGCTGAGTGCCGCGTGAGCACGACGATGTCCGCATCCCTTGATCGACGCGCGGAACCTCTCGGCCCGGCACAACTTGCGGTGACCCGAGCTCGACGAGCGGATGTCCGGCTAGGGAACGAGCGCCGTCAGCTCCGCCAGCAGCCGCGGACCGGCCCCGCTGCTCGCGGTCCGCGCCGGCACGACGCCGTTTCCGACGATCCGGCACCCGCTGAGGCCGACGGTGACGACGTCGTCTCCGCGGCTCGGGTAGCGGAACGTCGCGACGATCTCGCTGCCGTCGTCGAGCGGGCAGCTGTGGATCCCCGGCGGCGAGGGTGGCAACGCGTCGAAGCTCGCTGTGAGCCGCGCGATTCGCGCGCCCGAGGTGACGAGCCGTTCCCGCTCGAGGCCCCGCGGCGTCGCCGCGTTGAGCCCGCGGTAGCGGCACAGCAGCACCGCGTCGGCGCCCTTCCCGACGAGCAGCCCGTGTCCGTGCGGCCTCGCGGTCGCCGTCGCCGGAGCGAGCTTCGGGCACGGCGCAGGCGCGGCGGCGAGCGGCGCTGCGAAGAGCGGGAGGGAGGCGAGCGCTGCGAGGACGGCGGTGCAGGTCTTCATCCGAGGCTGTACGGCGCCGGCGGCGCTTTCGTCACAGGCCGGTCAGGTGTTCGCGGCCACGACGCGGCCCTTGCCGGCTTCCTTCGCCCGGTACAGCGCCTCGTCGGCGCGCTCGAACAGCCCGATCGAGTCGTCCTCCGGCTTCAGCTCGGTGATCCCCGCCGAGATGTGGAGGCGGCCGGCGGGGTCGATTGGCCCGTCGGAGATGGCCGACTGGATGCGGGCGAAGAGCTGGTCGGCCTGCTCCAGCCCCGACTCCGGCATGATCACCGCGAACTCGTCGCCCCCGACCCGGCAGGCGACGTCCGCGGTGCGGATCACACCGCTCACGCGCGCAGCCGCCTCCGCGAGCACCGTGTCGCCGGCGAGATGGCCGAGACGCCCGTTCACTTCCTTGAAGTCGTCGATGTCGAAGACGATCAGCGCGAGCCGGCGCCCGTACCGGTGGGCCCGAGCGACGTCGCGCGCGAGCGTCTCGTGAAAGTAACGCCGGTTGTGCAGCCCGGTGAGCGCGTCGAGGTCGGCGAGCTGGCGCGCCTCGCGGTAGCGCCGCGCGTTCTCGATCGTCGGGCCGGCGCGGCCGGCGATCTCCTCGAGCAGGTGGACGTCCTCGCCGCCGAAGCGGCGGTGGGGATCCTGCGTGAAGACGCTCAGGTATCCGAGCGACCCCGCCTCGTCCGTGACCGGCACCGCGAGGCCCGTCCGCACGAGCGGCTCGCCGGCCTCCTCCTCGGCATCCCCGTAGCGGTAGCTGACCTCGACCGAGCGGACGGGGCGCCCGTCCGGCGGCCCGGCGATCGCACGCCGCTCCGCCTGCTCCGCCGCGAGCCCGAGCGCGGCGACGATCGGCGCGCCCTCCTTCGCGTCGACGCGGACGACCGCGGCGTTGACGCCGGCGAGGCCGCCGGCGGCCTCGAGCGTGCGCGCGAGCACTTCGTCCAGGTCGATCGACCCGGCGATCTCGCTGAGGAAGCGGCTCCGCCGGCTCTCGTCCTCGGCGCGCATGACCGCGCCGGCAAGCTCCTGGGCGAGCTCGTCCATGCGCGTCTCGAGCGCCTCCATCACGGTGCCGACCCGGGCGTCTCCATGCCGCCTCGACCGCCGGGAGAGCATCGCGACCACGACGAGGAGGACGAGGACGGCAGCCCCGAGTACCGCAGATATGGCAATGAGCAGGTGATTCACCGCGCGCGCAGACCGTCACGAGCCCGGACTCTCCCCGGGGCTGATCAGACTGTAAACGGGTGGGCTTCGCGAAGCTATGGCCGAGGCCTGGTTCTCGGCTTCGCAAGCCGGTTTGACGCTCCCTAGGAGCCTCCGCTACCATGCCGCGGCCGGTTGGCAGAGGACCTTTCGGTCCTTGCCGACCGTCGCTTTGTGAAAGGGAGCAGACAGCGAACGCATGCCGACCGTGAATCAACTCATCCGCCGGGGCCGTAAGGCTCCCGTTGCGAAGACCAAGACGCCCGCGCTGGCCGGCTCGCCGCAGAAGCGCGGCGTCTGCACGCGCGTGTATACGACCACCCCGAAGAAGCCGAACTCGGCCCTCCGGAAGGTGGCACGCGTCCGGCTCACGAACGGCATGGAGATCGGCGCCTATATCCCGGGGGAGGGCCACAACCTCCAGGAGCACTCGGTCGTGCTCGTCCGCGGCGGCCGCGTCAAGGACCTGCCGGGCTTCCGCTACAAGATCATCCGGGCCGCGCTCGACGCCGGCGGCGTCGCCGACCGCAAGCAGGCCCGCTCGAAGTACGGCGCGAAGAGGGGATCCTAGCCGTGCCCCGCCGCGCAGAAGTCCAGGCCCGCACCGCCGAGGCCGACTCCGTCTACGGCTCCGCGCTCGTGACGCAGGTGATCAACAAGGTCATGCTCGACGGGAAGAAGTCCGTCGCCGAGCAGATCGTCTACGAGGCGCTGGAGACCGTGGGCACGAAGACCGGCCGGCCGCCGGTCGAGGTGCTCGAGCAGGCCGTCAAGACGGTCACGCCCGTGCTCGAGGTCCGCGGCCGCCGCGTCGGCGGCGCGAACTACCAGGTGCCCGTCGAGGTGCCGCAGCGCCGTGCCCGCACGCTCGCGGTGCGCTGGCTCGTCACGTATGCGCGCGATCGGCGCGAGAAGGGCATGGGCACGAAGCTCGCCAACGAGATCATGGACGCGCTCAACCAGCAGGGCGGCGCGTTCAAGCGCAAGGACGACGTCTACCGGATGGCGCAGGCCAACAAGGCCTTCGCCCACTACCGCTGGTAGGCCAGGAGAGACTGACTTGAGCACCAAGGAAAAAGAAGCCGCCGTCGCGCTCGACCGCGTCCGGAACATCGGGATCATGGCCCACATCGACGCGGGCAAGACGACGACGACCGAGCGGATCCTCTACTACACCGGTCGCACCCACAAGATGGGCGAGGTGCACGAGGGCGCCGCGACGATGGACTGGATGGCCCAGGAGCAGGAGCGGGGCATCACGATCACGTCCGCTGCGACGACGGCGTTCTGGCGCGACCATCGCATCAACATCATCGATACGCCCGGCCACGTGGACTTTACCGTCGAGGTGGAGCGGAGCCTGCGCGTGCTCGACGGCGCCATCGCCGTCTTCGACTCCGTCGCCGGCGTCCAGCCGCAGTCCGAGACGGTCTGGCGGCAGGCCGACAAGTACAAGGTCCCCCGCATCGCGTTCATCAACAAGATGGACCGCACCGGCGCGAACTTCTTCGCCGCCGTGCAGTCGATGCGCGACCGGCTCGGCGCCAACCCGGTGCCGGTGCAGATCCCGATCGGCGCCGAGGAGAACTTCCAGGGCGTCGTCGACCTGCTCGAGCTCCAGGCGATCGTGTACAAGGACGACCTCGGCCAGGACTTCGAGACCACCGACGTGCCCGCCGAGCTCATCGAGCAGGCCCACGAGTACCGGCACCAGTTGGTCGACGCCGTCTCGCACTTCGACGACGAGGTGCTCGAGGCGTTCATCGAGGACGAGTCCTCGGTGACCGCGGACCAGATCCGCCGCGCCCTGCGCGCCGCCACCCTCGCCGACGAGATCACGCCGGTGCTGCTCGGCTCCGCCTTCAAGAACAAGGGCGTGCAGCCGCTGCTCGACGCGGTGATCGACTACCTGCCGAGTCCGCTCGACGTGCCGCCGATGATCGGCGTCGACCCGAAGACCGGCGAGGACGTGGAGCGCCCCGCCTCGCTCGAGGCGCCGTTCTCCGCCCTCGCCTTCAAGGTCATGTCCGACCCGTACGTCGGCAAGCTCACGTACTTCCGCGTCTACTCCGGCCGCATCAAGTCCGGCGACCGCGTGCTCAACACGTCGAACGGCAAGACCGAGCGCATCTCGCGCATCCTCCAGATGCACGCGAACCACCGCGAGGAGCGCGACGAGATCGCCGCCGGCGAGATCGCCGCGGGCGTCGGCCTCAAGCACACGACCACGGGCGATACGCTCGCGATCGAGAGCGCGCCGATCGTGCTCGAATCGATGACCTTTCCCGAGCCCGTGATTGCCGTCGCCGTCGAGCCGAAGTCGAAGGCCGACCAGGACAAGCTCGGCGCGGGCCTCGCTCGGCTCGCCGAGGAGGACCCGACCTTCCGCGTCAACACCGACGACGAGACCGGCCAGACGATCATCGCCGGCATGGGCGAGCTGCACCTCGAGATCATCATCGACCGGCTCAAGCGCGAGTTCAACGTCGCCGCGAACGTCGGCCGTCCGCAGGTCGCATACCGCGAGACGATCGGCAAGCCCGTCGAGAAGATCCAGGGCCGCTTCGTCCGCCAGACGGGCGGCTCGGGCCAGTACGGCGACGTGATCATCAACCTCTACCCGCAGGAGCCTGGCGCGGGGTACGAGTTCAAGGACAAGATCGTCGGCGGCAAGATCCCCAAGGAGTACATCCCGGCCGTCGACGCGGGCATCCGCGAGGCGATGGACGCCGGCGTGCTCGCCGGCTACCCCGTCGTCGACGTCGGTATCGAGCTCGTCGACGGGTCGTACCACGACGTCGACTCGAGCGAGCGCGCGTTCAAGATCGCGGGCTCCATGGCCTTCAAGGAGGGCATGAAGCGCGCGAAGCCGAAGCTGCTCGAGCCCGTGATGGCCGTCGAGGTGACGACGCCGGAGGAGTACCTCGGCGACGTGATGGGGAATCTCAACAGCCGCCGCGGCCGCATCGAGTCGATGAGCCCGCTCGGCAACGCCCAGATCATCAAGGCGGTCGTCCCGCTGTCGGAGATGTTCGGGTACGCCACGGACCTGCGCTCGATGTCGCAGGGCCGCGCAGATTTCACGATGCAGTTCGACCGGTACGAGGAAGTCCCGCAATCGATCCTGAGCGACATCGTCGACGCCGGGTCGAAATAGGAACCTAGGAAGGAGATCAGGGAGCCACCTATGGCCAAGCAGAAGTTCGAGCGCACGAAGCCGCACGTCAACGTCGGCACCATCGGTCACATCGACCATGGCAAGACGACCTTGACCGCCGCGATCACGAAAGTCCTCGCCGAGACGTCGGGCGGCACCGCCGTCGCGTTCGCGGACATCGACAAGGCGCCGGAAGAGCGCCAGCGCGGCATCACGATCAACACGGCGCACGTCGAGTACGAGACGGCGAACCGGCACTACGCGCACGTCGACTGCCCGGGCCACGCGGACTACATCAAGAACATGATCACGGGCGCCGCCCAGATGGACGGCGCGATCCTCGTGGTCTCCGCGGCCGACGGCCCGATGCCCCAGACGCGCGAGCACATCCTGCTCGCCCGCCAGGTCGAGGTGCCGGCGATCGTCGTCGCCCTGAACAAGGCCGACATGGTCGACGATCCCGAGCTGATCGAGCTCGTCGAGATGGAAGTCCGCGAGCTGCTCTCGAAGTACGAGTTCCCCGGCGACGACATTCCGATCATCCAGGTCTCGGCGCTGAAGGCGCTCGAGGGCGACGCGGAGTGGACGCCGAAGATCCTCGAGCTGATGGAAGCGGTCGACGCGTACATCCCCGAGCCGGTACGGGACGTCGACAAGCCGTTCCTGATGCCGATCGAGGACGTGTTCACGATCACCGGCCGCGGCACCGTCGTGACCGGGCGCATCGAGCAGGGCAAGTGCAAGGTCGGCGACGAGATCGAGGTCATCGGCATCCACCCGCAGGTGACGAAGACCGTCGTCACGGGCCTCGAGATGTTCCAGAAGACCCTCGACTTCGCGCAGGCAGGCGACAACGCGGGCGCGCTGCTCCGCGGCGTCAAGCGCGAGGAGGTCGAGCGCGGCCAGGTGCTTGCGAAGCCGGGCTCGATCACGCCGCACACGCACTTCAAGGCCGAGGTCTACGTGCTCTCGAAGGAAGAGGGCGGCCGGCACACGCCGTTCTTCAACGGCTACCGGCCGCAGTTCTACTTCCGCACGACGGACGTGACCGGCTCGATCAAGCTCCCGGAGGGCCAGGAGATGGTCATGCCGGGCGACAACACGAACATGGAGATCGAGATGATCCAGCCGATCGCAATGGATCAGGGTCTCCGCTTCGCCATCCGCGAGGGCGGCCGCACCGTCGGTGCCGGCGTCGTCACGGAAATCATCAAATAACTGGGAGGAGGAGGCGCCGGTGCCACAGCAGAAGATCCGAATCAGGCTAAAGGGCTATGACCACCAGCAGGTGGACAAGTCCGCGAAGGACATCGTGGACACTGCCCAGCGCACCGGCGCCACCATCACCGGTCCCGTACCGCTGCCCACCGAGAAGAACGTCTACTGCGTGATCCGGTCACCGTTCAAGGACAAGGACTCGCGGGAGCACTTCGAGGTGCGCACGCACAAGCGGCTGATCGACATCCACTCGCCGACCCCGAAGACGGTCGACTCGCTCATGCGGCTCGACCTTCCGGCCGGCGTCGACATCGAGATCAAGTTGTGAGAGGGATCCTCGGCAAGAAGGTCGGAATGACGCAGGTCTTCGACGCCGAAAGCGGCTCGGTCACCCCTGTTACGGTGATCGAGGCCGGCCCGTGCCCGGTCGTCGCCGTCCGCACGTCGAGTGAGCACGGCTACGAGGCCGTGCAGCTCGCCTGGGACGCCGTCGCCGAGCGCAAGCTGTCGAAGCCCGAGCTCGGCCACCTCGCGAAGCACGGGGTAGGCGCCTACCGGCACCTCGTCGAGTTCCGCGGGCACTTCCCCGACGCGGTGCAGGGCGAGAGCGTCACGGTCGAGATCTTCAATCCCGGCGACAAGGTGAAGGTGTCGGGCACCTCGATCGGAAAGGGCTTCCAGGGCACGATCAAGCGGCACCGCTTCCATCGCGGCCCGGTCACGCACGGCTCGCACAACGTCCGCGCGCCGGGCTCGATCGGCGCGTCCGCGACGCCGTCCCGCGTGTTCAAGGGCATGAAGATGGCGGGCCACATGGGCGCGCGCCGCGTCACCGAGACCGGCCTCACGATCCACTCGATCGACGTCGAGCAGAACCTGCTGCTGATCAAGGGCGCCGTCCCCGGCCCCAAGAACGCCGTCGTCGAGATCCGGGAGATGTCGAAGTAATGGCGACTCCCAAGGCACCGTTGCTCGACGCCGCCGGCAAGAGCACGAAGGAGATTCCGCTCGAGGAGGCCGTGTTCGGCGCCGAGCTCAAGCCGCACCTCGTCCACGAGGCCGTTCGCGCGGAGATGAACGCGCGCCGGCAGGGCACGCGCGCCGCGAAGAGCCGCGGCGAGGTCTCCGGCGGCCGCGCGAAGCCGTGGCGCCAGAAGGGCACCGGCCGTGCCCGCGCGGGCACGATCCGCGCGCCGCAGTTCACGGGCGGCGGAGTGGCGTTCCCGCCGTCGCCGCGCTCGTTCGACGTGAAGGTGAACAAGAAGGCCGCGAAAGCGGCGCTGCGGAGCGCACTCTCCGACCACGCGCAGGCCGGCACGCTCGGCCTGCTCGACGCGGCGAAGTTCGGCGATCCGTCGACGAAGAGCGCCCTGTCGCTGCTCACCTCCTGGGGGAAGAGCACGCCGACGCTCGTCGTCGTCAGCGACGGCGACGACACCCTGATCAAGAGCTTCCGCAACCTCGAGCGCGTGATCGTCGTCCTGCCGAGCGAGGTCGAGGTGACCGCGGTCGTGTGGGCGAAGTCGCTGCTCGTCACGCAGAGCGCGCTCGACGATCTGCAGCGGAGGGCCTCATGAGCCTCCACCCGAGCGAGGTGCTGATCCGGCCCGTGGTCTCCGAGAAGAGCTACGAGCAGATCACCCAGAACAAGTACACGTTCCGGGTGCACCAGGACGCGCACAAGACGCAGATCCGCCAGGCCGTCGAGCAGCTCTTCGAGGTCAAGGTCGTGAACGTCAACGTGATCAAGGTGCAGCCCAAGCCGAAGCGGCGCGGCAACACGAAGGGCTTCCGCCAGGGCTGGAAGAAGGCCGTCGTCCAGCTGAAGCCGGGCGACAAGATCGAGATCTTCGAGGGGGCTCAGCTCTAGATATGCCGATCCGTCGTTACAAGCCGACATCGCCGGGCCGTCGCTTCATGTCCGTCTCGACGTTCGAGGAGATCACGAAGACGAAGCCCGAGCGGAGCCTGCTCGAGCCGGTGACGAAGAAGGGTGGCCGTAACAACAACGGCCGCATCACGACGCGCCACCAGGGCGGCGGCCACAAGCGCCGCTATCGCGTGATCGACTTCAAGCGCCAGAAGGACGGCGTGCCGGCGAGGGTCGCCGCGATCGAGTACGACCCGAACCGCTCCGCGCGCATCGCGCTGCTCCACTATGCGGACGGCGCGAAGGCGTACATCGTCGCGCCCGCGCAGCTGAAGGTCGGCGCGACCGTCGAGTCGGGCCCAGCCGCCGACATCAAGGTCGGCAACGCGCTGCCGCTCGAGAACATCCCGACCGGCACGCTCGTGCACAACGTCGAGCTCAAGCCCGGCCAGGGTGCGAAGATGGCGCGCTCCGCCGGCTCCGGCATCCAGCTCGTCGCGAAGGATCAGGGTTACGCCGTGCTGCGGCTCCCGTCGGGCGAGATGCGGCGCGTGCCGCTCACCTGTCGCGCGACGGTCGGCCAGGTCGGCAACGTCGATCACCAGAACATCACGGGCGGCAAAGCCGGTCGCAGCCGCTGGCGCGGTAAGCGCCCGACGGTGCGCGGCTCCGCGATGAACCCCGTCGACCACCCGCACGGCGGCGGCGAGGGCAAGTCGAAGGGCGGCCGCCACCCGGTCACGCCGTGGGGCGTGCCGACGCTCGGCAAGCGCACGCGCAGCAAGCACAAGGAGTCGAACAAGCTGATCGTCCGCGCCCGCCGGCGCGGTAAGGAGGGTCGTCGGTGAGTCGTTCCAGCAAGAAGGGCCCGTTCATCGAGGCGCGGCTGCTCAGCCGTATCACTGCGATGAACGAGGCAGGACAGAAGAACATGATTCGCACGTGGTCGCGGTCGTCAACCGTCTTTCCGGAGATGGTCGGGCACACGATCGCGGTGCACGACGGGCGTAAGCACGTCCCGGTTTTCGTGTCGGAGCAGATGGTCGGGCACAAGCTCGGCGAGTTCGCGCCGACGCGCACGTTCCGCGGTCACGCGGGCGACAAGGCAGCGAAGGTCAAGAGGTAATGGCAGCGGTCGAGACCCAGACGGTTCGCGCCCAGGCGAAATGGGTGCACGTGAGCGCACGCAAGGCGCGGCTCGTCACGGATCTCATCCGCGGTCGGCCTGTGCCCGAGGCGCGCACGATCCTCGCGTTCTCGCAGCGCGCGGTCGCGCACGACATCGAGAAGGTGCTGCGCTCCGCCGTCGCGAACGCCGAGTCGCGGCCCGATCTCCTCTGGAACGGCGACGAGCTCGTCGTCCACACCGCGTACGTGGACGAGGGCCCGACGCTGAAACGCTGGCGCGCGAGGGCGCGCGGCCGGGTCGCGCGGATCCGCAAGCGCACGTGCCACATCACGATCGAGCTCGCGCGGACGCCCGCAGCGGTCGCGGCCGAGGCGACGGCGACGAAGCCGGCGGCGCGGCGGCGCAAGCCCGCTGCCGAGAAGGCTCCTGCGGTGGAAGCAGCCGCACCGACGACCGACGAGACGACGGCCGACGTGAGTGCAGCGGCTTCCGCTGCGAAGCCGAAGGCCGCCCGACGCAAGAAGAAAGAGGACTAATGGGCCAAAAAATTCATCCGGGCGGCATGCGTGTCGGCGTCATCCACGACTGGAAGTCGAACTGGTACACGGGGAAGAAGGAGTTCTCCGCGTACCTGCTCGAGGACCTGCGCATCCGCGAGCACATCTACAAGAAGCTCTCGCACGCAGGGTTGTCGGACATCCTCATCCGCAAGGACAAGCAGCGGATCACCGTCGACATCTTCACCGCGCGCCCCGGCATCGTTATCGGCAAGTCCGGTGTCGAGGTCGATGCGCTGCGCCGTGAGCTGCACGCCATGACACAGAAGAACGTCCACATCAACATCAACGAGATCAAGCGCCCCGAGCTCGATGCAAAGCTCGTTGCGCAATCGATCGCCGAGCAGCTCTCGAACCGCGTCGCGTTCCGCCGCGCCATGAAGCGCGCGCTCGCGTCCGCGATCCGTTCCGGCGCCGCCGGCGTGAAGATCCAGTGCTCGGGTCGCCTCGGCGGCGGGGAGATGAGCCGGCGCGAGACGTACAACGAGGGCCGCGTCCCGCTGCACACGATTCGCGCCGACATCGACTACGGGTTCGTCGAGGCGAAGACGACGTACGGCCGCATCGGCGTCAAGGTCTGGGTCAACAAGGGCGAGATCATGCCCGAGGGCTACGAGGGGATGAGCTCGCCCGACGCGCGCTTGGGCGACCAGGATGCGCGGCGCCGCCGCGGCGGCGCGAGCGAGGGTCTCGGCGCCTCCCGCGAGAGCGCGCGCGGACGCGGTCCCGACCGCGAGGGCCTCGGCCCGGTGCGTCAGCGCCGGCGCGGACCCGGCGGCGGCGGCGCTCCCGGTGGTGCCGGTGGCGGCGGCGGTGGGCGCGGCCCTGGCACGCGCCCGGCCGGCGGCAGCAGCGGACGTGGACGCGGCCCCGGCGCACGTCCCACTCCCGGCGGCGGTCCCGCAGCAGGAGCACGCCCGGCCTCGCCCCGCCCCGCGCGAGAGCGCAAGCCCGAGAAGCCGCGCACCGACGAGCCGACGCCCGAGGTCACGGACGTGAACGTCACGCCGCCGGTCGAGGAGACGCCGGCGCCGCCCGTGGCTGATGCGCCGGAGACAACGGCGCCCGAAGAGTCGGGTGGTGAGAGCTAGATGCTTCTACCCAAGAAGACGAAGTACCGGAAGGTTCACCGCGGCCGGCGCCGCGGCGAGGCGAAGGGCCAGACGACGGTGCAGTTCGGCGACTACGGGCTGAAGGCGCTCGACGCCGGCTGGATCACGAACCGCCAGATCGAGGCGGCTCGTATTGCGATGACGCGCAAGATCAAGCGCGGAGGCAAGGTCTGGATCAACGTCTTCCCCGACAAGGCCTACACGAAGAAGCCCGCCGAGACCCGCATGGGCTCCGGCAAGGGCTCGCCCGAGGGCTGGGTCGCGGTGATCAAGCCGGGCCGCGTGATGTTCGAGCTCGCCGGCGTGCCGGAGCCCCTCGCGAAAGAGGCGCTCGTGCTCGCCGGCCAGAAGCTCTCCGTCAAGACGAAGTTCGTGAGACGGGACGAGGACCTGTTTTGACCAGACCAAGCGAACTGAGGGAACTGTCGGACGACGAGCTCGACCACCGGCTCGCCGAGCGTCGGCACGAGTTGTTCAACCTGCGATTCCAGTCCGTCACCGGCGCGCTCGAGAATTCGTCGCAGCTGAAGCTGGCGAAGCGTGAAATCGCACGGATCCTCACGGTCGTGACCGAGCGTGAGGCAGCGAAGGGGAATGGGAACTAGAGATGGCTGACGAAGAGAACATCGAGACAACCGAGATCGAGGCGACCGAAGAGGTCGTCGAGGAGCCGGTGGCCGAGGCTGCAGCGGAAGAGCCGGCGGCTGAGGCTGCGCCTGCTGCTGAGGTTGAGCCAGCTGCCGACGTAGCCGACGGCGGCGACCTGGTCGCAGACCAGGTCGCGGATGTACCGGCCGACGAGGCGCCTGCGGCTGCGGCGCCCGCACCCGCCGCCGAGGCTCCGGCTGTCGAGGAGCCGAAGGGGCCCGCTCCGCAGTCTCAGCCGAAGCAGAAGAAGAAAAGGCTGCCGCGCTCGGAGCGCCCCGTGAAGACCCGCCCCAAGCGCCCCGCGCACACGGGCGATCGCAAGCCGATCGTGCGTGAGGCGAAGCCGGAGCACGAGCGCGGCCGGCGCCAGGAGCGCCGCGGCATCGTCGTCTCCAACGCGATGGACAAGACGATCGTCGTCAAGGTCGACGTGATCAAGGCGCACCCGCGCTACAAGAAGGTCGTCCGCCGCTCGGTGAAGTTCCACGCGCACGACGAGGCGAACGTCGCGAACATCGGTGACGTCGTCCGCATCGTCGAGACGCGGCCGCTGTCGGCGACGAAGCGCTGGCGGCTCGCCGAGATCGTCGAGGCAGCCAAGTGATCCAGCAGGAATCCCGTCTCCGCGTGGCCGACAACACCGGCGCACGCGAGCTGCTCTGCATCCGCGTGATGGGCGGGCACCATCGCCGCTACGCGCGGGTCGGCGACATCATCGTCGGCACCGTCAAGACGGCGACGCCGCAGGGCGCCGTGAAGAAGGGCGAGGTCGTGCGCGCGGTCGTCGTGCGTACGAAGAAGCCGTTCGGCCGCAACGACGGCACGACCATCGCGTTCGACGAGAACGCGGCAGTGATCATCGACGCGCAGCGCAATCCGCGTGGCACCCGCATCTTCGGGCCGGTCGCGCGCGAGCTGCGCGAGAAGAACTTCATGAAGATCGTCTCGCTCGCCCCGGAGGTGTTGTAGATGTCCCAAACGATCAAGATCCGCAAGGGCGACGTCGTGCACGTCCTCCGCGGCAAGGATCGCGGCAAGGAGGGGCGCGTGATCGAGATGCTCCCCAAGGAAGGCCGCGTCCTCGTCGAGAACATCAACATCATCAAGCGGCACACGCGCCCGCGGCCGATCCAGAACGCCAGCCGGATGGGCGGCTCGCAGATCATGCCCGGCGGCATCATCGAGAAGTCGGCGCCGATGCCGATCTCGAACGTGATGATCGTCTGCCCGACCTGCCGGAAGCCGACCCGCATCGCCACGATCCAGAAGACGATCAAGGACAAGACCGTCCGCATCCGGGTCTGCAAGAACGACGGCTGCGGCCAGGAGATCGACCGGTAGATGGCAGCAACGGAGACATACGTGCCGCGCCTCAAGGAGGAGTACGAGAACGAGATCCGTCCGCGCCTGAAGGACGAGCTCGGCCTGCGCTCCGTCATGCAGGTGCCGCGCATCCAGAAGATCACGCTCAACATGGGCGTCGGCGAGGCGAAGACCGACGCGAAGCAGCTCGACTCCGCGATGGAGGAGCTGACGACGATCGCCGGACAGCGCGCCCAGGTGCGCAAGGCCCGCAAGTCGGTCGCGCAGTTCAAGATCCGCGAGGGCATGCCGATCGGCGCGAAGGTGACACTGCGCGGCGCACGCATGTACGAGTTCCTCGACCGGCTCGTCTCGATCGCGCTCCCACGCATCCGCGACTTTCGCGGGCTCAACCCCAGCTCGTTCGACGGCCGCGGCAACTACTCGCTCGGCGTACGCGAGCAGATCATCTTTCCGGAGATCAACTACGACGACATCCAGCAGGTTCGCGGCCTCGACGTGACGATCACGACCAGTGCCGCGACCGACGAACACGCGCGTGCGCTGCTGCAGGCGATGGGCCTGCCGTTCAGCGCCGCCGACGGCCAGAGGAGGGACCAGTAGATGGCAAAGACATCGCTCGTCGTCAAGCAACGGCGACCCCAGAAGTTCAAGACGCGCAACTACACGCGCTGCACCCGGTGCGGCCGGCCGCGCGCGGTGTTCAAGAAGTTCGGACTGTGCCGGATCTGCCTGCGCGATCTCGCGCACCAAGGCGTGATCCCGGGCATGACCAAGTCGAGTTGGTAGGAGAGACGACGTGCTGACCGATCCGATCGCCGACATGCTCACCCGCATCCGGAACGCCAACAAGGCGCTCCACGAGCGGGCCGAGATGCCGAGCTCGAAGATGAAGGTGGAGATCGCCCGCCTGCTCAAGGAGGAGGGCTACATTCGGGACTACCACGTCGAGAAGGGCGAGTCCTTCGATACCCTGGTCGTCGACCTCAAGTTCGGCCGCAACCGCGAACGGGTGATCTCCGGCCTGAAGCGGGTGTCCAAGCCGGGCCGCCGGGTCTACGCGCGGAAGGATCGTCTCCCGCGCGTGCTGGGCGGGATGGGTGTCGCAATTCTGTCCACGTCTTCAGGTCTCATCACCGGCCGCACCGCGCAGGAGCGCGGGGTCGGTGGCGAGGTCGTGTGCTTCATCTGGTGACCGCATGAGCAGAATCGGACGCAAGCCAATCGAAGTTCCCACCGGCGTGACGGTGACGGTCGAGCCCGGCCGTGTCGCTGTCGCCGGTCCGCTTGGCGCGCTCCAGCAGCAGGTGCCGCAGCGGATGCAGATCGACCACGCCGAGGACGGCACGATCACGGTGACGCGTCCGACCGAGCGCGGCGAGGATCGCGCGCTGCACGGTCTCACGCGGACGCTCATCGCGAACATGGTCGAAGGCGTGACGAAGGGCTTCGAGAAGCGCCTGGACATCCAGGGCGTCGGCTACCGCGCCGCGCTCAAGGGCGACGACCTCGAGCTCAGCGTCGGCTACTCGCACACGGTGACGATCAAGCCGCGCACCGGGATCACGTTCGAGGTTCCGGCGCCGACGCAGATCGTCGTCAAGGGCACCGACAAGCAGCAGGTCGGCCAGACCGCCGCCGAGATCCGCAAGGTGCGGCCGCCGGAGCCCTACAAGGGCAAGGGAATCCGCTACGAAGGCGAGTACGTCCGCCGGAAGGTCGGCAAGCGTGCCTAGCCTCACCGTCAGAGAGGCGCGGCTGCGCCGTCACCGGCGCGTGCGCGGCAAGGTGCGGGGCACGGCCGAGCGGCCGCGGCTCGTCGTCTTCCGCTCGAACCGGGGCGTGGAGGCGCAGCTCGTCGACGACCAGACCGGTCGCACGCTTGCGTCGGCCTCCTGGCTCGCGCTGAGGAAGTCGTTCAAGGGCGACAAGTCCGAGCAGGCGGCGCAGGTCGGCAAGCAGCTGGCCGCGCAGGCGAAGCAGGCAGGCATCGCCACGTGCGTGTTCGATCGTGCCGGCTACCTCTACCACGGACGCGTGAAGGCGCTGGCAGACGGCGCTCGCGAGGGAGGGCTTCAGTTCTGATGTCGTTCGATTTCACAGAGACCCGCGAGCTCAAGGAGCGCGTCGTCGAGATCAACCGCGTCGCCAAGGTCGTCAAGGGCGGCCGGCGTTTCTCGTTCACCGCGCTCGTCGTCGTCGGCGACGAGGTCGATCGCGTCGGCGTCGGCTACGGCAAGGCGCGCGAGGTACCGCTCGCGATCACCAAGGCCGTCGAGGATGCAAAGAAGAACATGTTCACCGTGCCGAAGCACGGCTCGACGATCACCCACGCCGTGCTCGGCCGGTTCGACGCCGCGCGCGTGATGTTGCGGCCGGCCTCCGAAGGCACGGGCGTGATCGCCGGCGGCGGCGTCCGCGCGGTGCTCGAGCTCGCCGGCGTGCGCAACGTGCTCGCGAAGAGCCTCGGCACGACGAACCCGATCAACATGGCGAAGGCGACCGTCGTCGCGCTGCGCTCGCTGCGCCGGCCGGAGGACGTCGCGAAGATTCGCGGCAAGACGATCAGCGAGGTGCTGCCGCTCCCGGCCGACTGGCGGGAGAGGCGTGCGGCCGAGGGGGCTGTCGCGGTTGCGACGATTCCGGTTGAAGCGGTCGAGATCGTCGAGCCCGTCGAGACGGTGACGGTGGCGGCGGAGCCGGAGCCTGTTGTCGAGGCGGAGCCGGTTGTCGACGCGGAGCCGACAGGCGCGGAGGGAAAGGCCGACGAGGCGCCGGCTGTTGCGGAGCCGGAGACACCGGTCGAAGCGCCGGTTGAAGTGGAGAAGCCAAAGAGGAGCCGGCTTCGCCGCAAGAAGGACGATTCGTAGTGGCGAAGGTGCGGATCACCCAGGTGAAGAGCCAGATCGGCCAGAGCGGGCCTCATCGCGGCACGCTCCGGGCGCTCGGCCTCGGCCGGATCGGCAACAGCCGCGAGCACACCGAGACCCCGGTGCTGGCAGGCATGCTTCGCAAGGTCCGCCACCTCGTGAAGGTGGAGGACGCCTAGCCATGGGCGAGACGCTGAATCTGTCCAATCTTCAGCCCGCGCAGCCGCGGGAGGACCGCAAGCGCGTCGGCCGGGGCCAGGGCTCCGGCAAGGGCCGCTACGCAGGCCGCGGGATCAAGGGCCAGAAGTCGCGCGCGGGCTCGCACAAGATGCGCGCCGGCTTCGAAGGCGGCCAGATGCCGATCCAGATGCGTTTCGGCAAGCTGCGCGGCTCCACCTCCAAGGACGCGATGCCGGTCGGGCCGTTCCGCACTTCGACGGTGCCGGTGAACATCCGCGACCTCGACCGCTTCGAGGCGGGCGACGAGGTGACGCCGGAGACGCTGGTCGCGAAGCGGCTGATCAAGAACACGAAGACCGACGTGAAGCTGCTCGGCGTCGGCGAGATCTCGATGAAGCTCACGGTTCGCGTGCACGGAATCTCCGCAAGCGCGCGCGAGAAGATCGAAGCGGCAGGCGGAACGGTCGAGCTCTTGCGCGCGCCGAAGGAGCTGAAGAAGAAGCATCACAAGGCGAAGGTCGAAGCGCCTGCTGCGGCTGAGACGCCGGCAGATGCCGAAGTCAACGGCGGTGACCTGGTCGCAGACCAGGTCGCGGAGCCACACGGTGAAGCTCCCGCTGTGGAAGAGCCTGAGGCCGAGTAAGTGCTCTCCTGGCTGACGAATGCGTGGCGCGTGCCCGAGTTGCGCCGCCGCGTGCTTTTCACCGCACTCATCCTCGCGGCGTACCGGCTCGGCTCGTGGATTCCCGCGCCGGGGATCGACCAGAACGCGATCCAGGCCTACTTCAGCGGCGCGGGCGGCTCGATCCTCACCCTGCTGAACCTCTTCTCGGGCTCGGCGCTGTCGCGCTTCTCGCTGTTCGCGCTCGGGATCATGCCGTACGTCACGGCGTCGATCATCCTCCAGCTCCTGACCGTCGTCATTCCGACGCTCGAGCGGCTCCAGAAGGAGGGCGAGGCCGGCTACGCCAAGATCAACCAGTACACGCGCTACCTGACCGTTGTCCTCGCGGCTGCGCAGTCGACCGGCTACGCGTTCCTGTTCAAGCGCCAGGGCGCGCTGCCGAACGTGAATGCCGGCAAGCTCCTGATCATCGTGCTGACACTGACCGCCGGCACGACGCTGCTGATGTGGATGGGCGAGCTGATCACGAAGCGCGGCGTCGGCAACGGGATCTCGCTGCTGATCTTCGCGTCGATCCTCTCCTACGCGCCGTCGGGCATCAGCGCGTGGATCAACGGCGGCACGACCGAGCGCCTGTTCTTCCCGATCATCGCCCTCCTCGTCGTGGTCGTCGTCGTGTTCGTGCAGGAAGGCCAGCGACGTATCCCTGTTCAGTACGCCCGGCGACAGCTGGGGAACCGACAAACCGCCGGCGGCTCGACCTATATGCCCCTGCGCGTGAACATGGCCGGCGTCATTCCGGTCATCTTCGCCGCCGCGATCATGGCGCTGCCGCCGACGATCGCCGAGTTCGTGCCGGCCTGGACGGGCTTCGTCAACCGCCACTTTCTTCCCACGAGCTGGTGGTACCTGTTCATCGAGGCGCTCCTGATCATCGTCTTCACGTACTTCTACACCTCGGTCCAGTTCAATCCGGTCGACCAGGCGGACAACCTCCGCAAGTACGGGGGCTACATCCCGGGCATCCGGCCGGGCCCGCCGACAGCGGCGTATCTCGATCGCGTGCTCCAGCGGCTGACGCTGCCGGGCGCGCTGTTCCTCGCGACGATCGCCGTGGCGCCGAGCGTCTTCATCCGCTACTTCGGCTTCTCGCAGGCGACGACGCGCGCCCTCGGCGGCACCTCGGTGCTGATCGTCGTCGGCGTCGCGCTCGACACGATGCGCCAGATGGAGTCGCAGATGATGATGCGGCACTATGAAGGGTTCCTCCGCTGAACGTGCTCATTCTCGGGCCGCAGGGCGCCGGCAAGGGCACGCAGGCGAAGCGGATCGCGGAGGAGTACGAGATACCGCACATCGCGACCGGCGATCTGTACCGCGCTGCCGCCGCCGCCGGCACGGACCTCGGCAAGGTCGTCGGGCCTCTGCTCGACGAAGGGAAGCTCGTCCCCGACGAGATCACCATCCCGCTCATCCGCGAGGAAGTGCTGAAGGCCTCCGGCGGCTTCGTGCTCGACGGATACCCGCGCAACATCGCGCAGGCGGAAGCGCTCGACGAGCTCCTCGACGAGATCGAGCGTCCGCTCTCGATCGTGCTGCTGCTCCAGCTCGACGACGCGATCGCTCGCGACCGTCTCACGAAGCGGGGCGAGCTCGAAGGCCGAGCCGACGACACGCCCGACGCGATCGACAGGCGGCTCTCCGATTACCACGCGAAGACCGAGCAGGTCGTCGACCACTACCGCCTGTCCGGCAACCTCGTGCAGATCCACGGCGAGCGGCCGATCGACGAGGTCTGGTCGGAGATCTCCGACGCGCTCGAGCAAGTCCAGGCGCGCGCCTGATGATCATCCGGAAGAGCAGGCAGGAGATCGAGGGAATGGCGCGTGCGGGCGCCCTCGTCGCCGAGACCCTGGCGCTCTGCGCCGAGCACCTCGAGCCGGGCATCTCGATGCTCGAGCTCGACCGGCTCGCGGAGGAGCACATCAGCACGCACGGCGGCGTGCCGACGTCGAAGGGCTACAAAGGTTTCCCGGCGGCGCTCTGCGTGTCGCCGAACTCGATGGTCGTGCACGGCATCCCGGACGAGTACCGCGCCCGGGAGGGTGACTTGATCTCCGTCGACCTCGGCGTCACCCTCGACGGGCTCGTCGCCGACAGCGCCGTCACGATCCCGGTGGGGGAGATCACCCCGGAGGCACAGCGGCTGCTCGACGTCTGCCAGGAGGCGCTCGCCGCCGGCATCGAGCAGGCCCAGGCGGGCAACCGGCTGTCGGACATCTCCCACGCCGTCCAGAAAGTCGTCGAAGACGCCGGCTTCTCCGTCGTCCGGAGCCTCGTCGGCCACGGCGTCGGCCGTTCCTACCACGAGGACCCGCAGATTCCCAATTACGGCCCGCCCGGCCGCGGCCCGGTGCTCCAGGAGGGCATGACCCTCGCGATCGAGCCGATGATCACGGCCGGCGGCCCGGAGGTCTACGTCCACGACGACGACTGGTCCATTTCCTCGGTCGACGAGTCGCTCGCGGCCCACTTCGAGCACACCGTCGCGGTCACCGCGAACGGCCCGCTCGTGCTCACGAGGGCTGGAGCCGCTTTGCTACGATGAGGCGTCCGCCGCGCAGCGGCTTTGCCGTGCGCGTGGAACTGTCCGTTCACCCCCGATTCCCCGAAAGGAAATGCCGGCTAAGGAAGAGAAGATCGAGGTCGAAGGCGAGGTCGTCGAGGCTCTCCCCAGCACGATGTTCCGGGTACAGCTCGAGGCCGGCCATGCCGTGCTGGCAACCATCTCCGGGAAGATGAGGAAGCACTACATCCGCATCCTCCCGGGCGACAAGGTCAAGGTGGAGCTCAGCCCGTACGACCTGAACCGCGGTCGGATCACCTACAGGCATCGCTGATATGAAAGTACGCCCCTCCGTCAAGCCCATGTGTGAACGCTGCCGCGTGATCAAGCGGCACGGCACGACCATGGTCATCTGCTCCAACCCCCGCCACAAGCAAAGGCAGGGGTAAAGTGGGCATCCCGGCAGTCATCACCAGCGCCCGGCCCGCTACCACGCGGCGCGCTGCCGCGTCCTCGGTCGCGCCCGTGCTAACCAGCACGGACGCTCCCTGCGTCCTTGCATCGCTTGGTCTTAGCGACCCGGGCATCCAGCATGACTACCGGGAGACCCACTAGTGGCCAGAATCGCCGGTGTCAACCTTCCGAACCAGAAGCGGCTCGAGATCGGGCTCACCTACATCTACGGGATCGGCCAGCCGACGGCGCGCAAGGTCGCGCTGGCGCTCGGCCTCTCCCCGGACACGAAGATCCGCGATCTCACCGACGACGAGGTCACGAAGCTCCGCAACTACATCGACACCGAGCTCGAGGTCGAGGGCGACCTCCGCCGCGACCGCCAGCAGGCGATCAAGCGACTGTCCGAGATCGGCGCCTACCGCGGCCTCCGCCACCGGCGCGGCCTGCCGGTGAACGGCCAGCGCACGAAGACGAACGCGCGCACGCGCAAAGGCCCGAAGAAGACCGTCGGGCGCGGGAAGAAGGCGTCCAAGTAGATGGCACCTCCCCGTCGTCAGGCGACCCGTGGTCGCACGCGTAGGCGTGTCCGCAAGAACATTGCGATCGGCCAGGCACACATCAAGACGAGCTTCAACAACACGATCGTCGCCCTCACCGACAAGGAGGGCAACGTGATCGCGTGGGAGTCCGCCGGCTCGGCCGGGTTCAAGGGCTCGCGCAAGTCGACCCCGTTCGCAGCCCAGGTCACCGCCGACGCCTGCGCGCGCAAGGGGATGGAGCACGGTCTCCAGAAGGTCGAAGTGTTCGTGAAGGGTCCCGGCTCCGGCCGCGAGACGGCGATCCGCTCGCTCCAGGCCGCCGGCCTCGAGATCCTCGGCGTCAAGGACGTGACGCCGCAGGCGCACAACGGCGTACGCCAGCGCAAGCGGAGAAGGGTTTAGTGGCCCTCCAGGCAATGTCCTCCAGGCTTCTGGAACGCGATCACGCTGCGCGCTGCCGCGTCCTCGGTCGCCCCGCTACTACGACTAGCGACGCTCCCTGCGTCCCTGCATCGCTTGGTGCTCGCGCCCCAGAAGCGTGGCAACATCACCTGGAGGACCACTAATGGCCCGCGATCTCGGTCCGAAGTGCCGCATCTGCCGCCGCGAGGGCATGAAGCTGTTCCTCAAAGGGGAGCGGTGCCTCACGGAGAAGTGCGCGATCGAGCGGCGCTCGTATCCGCCGGGCGAGCATGGTCGCGGCCGCATCAAGCAGAGCGAGTACCTGACGCAGCTGCGCGAGAAGCAGAAGGCGCGCCGCTACTACGGCTTGCTCGAGAAGCAGTTCCGCAACTACTACGAGAAGGCGTCACGGCGCTCCGGCATCACCGGCGAGGAGTTGCTGCGGATGCTCGAGACGCGTCTCGACAACGTCGTCTACCGGCTCGGCTTCGCCGTCTCGCGCGCGCAGGCCCGCCAGCTCGTCCGGCACGGTCACTTCCAGGTGAACGGCCGCCGGGTCAACATCCCGAGCTTCCAGGTTCGTCCCAACGACATCGTCACCGTCCCGCCGAGCTCGTCGGCGCAACAGCTGATCCGCGACGCAACCGACCTCGTGTCGACCGTCGCTCCGTGGCTCCAGGCCGACCACGACGGCCTCACCGGCAAGGTGTTGAAGCAGCCCGAGCGAACGGAGATCGACACGCCGGTCCAAGAGTCGCTCATCGTCGAGCTCTATTCGAAGTAATTGAACGACGCGCCCGACAGGGCGCATCGGAGAAAGGATCTATGGCAACCAGGGCCCCAATGCACTTTCAGATCCCCAAGATCGTCCACGAGGAAGCGGACGAGCATCGCGGGGTCTTCGTCATCGAGCCGCTCGACCGCGGCTTCGGCTACACGTTCGGCAACTCGCTGCGCCGCGTGCTGCTCTCGTCGCTCGAGGGCGCCGCAGTGACCTCGGTCAAGGTCGAGGGCACCGCGCACGAGTTCACGACGCTGCCGGGTGTCCGCGAGGACGTCACCGACATCGTCCTCAACCTCAAGAACCTCGTCTCCAAGCTGCACGGCGATTCGCCCGAGGTCGAGGTGCACATCGCGGTCAAGGGTCCGGGCGTCGTCACCGCCGGGGACATCGAGGCTCCCGCCGAGCTCGAGATCCTCAACCCGGAGCTGGAGATCGCGAACCTCGCCGACCGCGGCCGGCTCGAGATGACGCTCACGATCGGGCGCGGACGCGGCTACATGCCCGCCGAGCTCAACCGCGGGCCGCAGCACACGATCGGCGTCATCCCGATCGACTCGATCTTCTCGCCGGTTCGCCGCGTGGCGTACGCGGTCGAGGCTGCCCGCGTCGGGCAGCGCACCGACTACGACAAGCTCACGCTCGACATCACCACCGACGGCTCGGTCGAGCCGAAGGAGGCGCTCGGCGAGGCGGCCGAGATCCTGATTCGCCAGCTCGCGATCTTCACCGACATCGAGCGGATGGAAGGCTTCGGCGAGGCCGCAGCCGTCAGCGGCGAGGGCATCGGCCCCGAGGCCGCGCTCGCGCACGGGATGGAGAACTTCCCGATCGAGGAGCTCGAGCTCGGCGTTCGCTCGTACAACTGCCTCAAGCGTGTCGGCATCGAGACGATCGGCGACCTCGTGATGAAGACGGAGAACGAGCTCGCCGCGATCCCGAACTTCGGCAAGAAGTCGATCGAAGAGGTCAAGGAGACGCTCGCCCAGCACGGTCTCACCCTCCGCGGCGACAACGGCGGAGGCCTGGAGTAACGCCTTGAGGCACGCACGGACCGGCAAGAAGCTCGGGCGGGACTCCGCCCACCGTAAGGCGCTCTACGCGAACCTCACGTGCTCGCTGATCGAGCACGGACGGATCCAGACCACCGAGGCGAAGGCGAAAGCCGTGAAGCCGATCGCCGAGCGGATGATCACGCTCGGTCGCCGCGGCGATCTGCACGCGCGGCGTCAGGCGCTCGCGAATCTCCGCTCGCAGGAGATCGTGCATAAGCTGTTCACCGACGTCGGGCCGCGGATGGCGGATCGTCCGGGCGGCTACTCGCGGATCATCAAGATCGGGCATCGCCTGGGCGACGCGGCAGAGATGGTCTACCTCGAGCTCGTCGACTACGACCCGGCAGCACCGCGCTCCTGATTCCGCAACCAGGTTGCCACCGGCAACCTGGTTGCAGCAGTTGACGCTATGCCGATCCGACCACCGCGCTGACGACGACGATTGCGACGCCGCCGAGCGTGACCGTGGCGAACGAGCGGAAGAAGCTCGTCTCGAAGAACCGGTAACGGAGCCACGCGAGCGTCACGAGCTCGAACCCGACCACGATGATGGCTGCAGCGAGCGCCGTGTGGTACGTCGAGATCAGGAACGGGAGCGTGTGCAGGATGCCGCCGATGAACGTGCCGACGCCTGTGATCGCACCGCGGACGGCCGGGTTGCCGCGCCCGGTCTCGTGACCGGTGTCGGAGAGTCCTTCCGAGAACGCCATCGAGATGCCGGCGCCGATCGCCGTCGCGATACCCGCGATGAACGCGTCGAAGGGCTTGTGCGTGTGCAGGACGATCGCGAAGATCGGAGCGAGGGTCGAAAGCGAGCCGTCGATCAGGCCGACCATCGCGGGCTGGACGCGCTGGAGGAGGAAATTGCGCTCGGTGGAGGTCATATGACTAGAGTATATCAGTCGATATGCAGGTCACTAGAGCATCAGGCAGTCCTGACAAAGCGTGTGAGGTTCGCCTGACGTGCAGCTGACCCGCACCCTCAGACTGACGATCGAGTACGACGGCACGCCCTTCCGCGGCTGGGCGGCGCAGCCGGGCCTGCCCACCGTCGAGGGCGCCTTGCGCGACGCGCTGGCCGCGACGTTCGCCGCCTACGGCCGGCTCGCGGTCGCCGGGCGCACCGACGCCGGCGTGCACGCGCTCGGCCAGGTCGCGTCCGTCCGCGTCGAGGGCGGCCCGCCGACCGAGCGCGTTGCCGATGCGCTGAACACGCGGCTGCCGGACGAGATCTCGGTGACCGGCGCGGCGGAGGTGCCGGCGGATTTCAGCGCCCGCCGTTCCGCACGCTCGCGCAGCTACCGCTACCGGATCTTCAACCGGCGTACGCCGTCGCCGTTCGAGTCGAGGCGGAGCTGGTGGCTCGCGCACGCGCTCGACGAGGAGCGGCTCGCCGTCGCCGCAGCGCTGCTCCGGGGCGAGCACGACTTCTGCGCGTTCACGCCGACCCAGACGCAGCACGCGGTATTCACGCGCCACGTCGCACGGGCCGAGTGGATCCGTCGCGGCGATCACCTCGACTTCGAGATCACGGCGGACAGCTTTCTTCGCCACATGGTGCGCAGCCTCGTCGGGACGATGCTCGACCGTCGCCCCGAGGAGATCGCGCCGCTGCTCGCCGGCCGCGCGCGCGGCGAAGCGGGGATGAACGCGCCGCCCTGGGGGCTCTACCTCATGTCGGTTGCCTACGATGAGTTGTCGTGATCCGCTTCCCTGTTGTTCTGTTCGATCTCGACGGCACCGTCGTCGACTCCGGCGCGATCATCCTCGCGTCGATGCGCCACGCGACCCGCGAGGTGCTCGGGCGCGAGTACGCGGACGAGGAGCTGCTTGCTGCGGTGGGCGGCCCCGGGCTCGAGGCGCAGATGGCCGCGTTCGCGCCAGACCGCATCGACGAACTCGTTCGCGTCTACCGCG
The DNA here is from genome assembly GCA_036511815.1 of Gaiellaceae bacterium. GTDB lineage: Bacteria > Actinomycetota > Thermoleophilia > Gaiellales > Gaiellaceae > Palsa-739. Next base: position 36,352 of record DATCBP010000039.1, on the reverse strand, counting down.
CGCACAACGAGCCGCTGCACGACCAGCTCGAAGCCTGTGCCGGCATGGCGGACGTTCTCGTGCTGCTGAAGGAGGAAGGGCGCCGGCTCGGCGTCGTCACTGCGAAGCGACGCTCCACGGTCGAGCTCGCGTTCGCGCAGGTGCCGCTCGCGCACCTGTTCGAGACCGTCGTCGGCGGGGACGAGACCGATCGCCACAAGCCCGACCCCGAGCCGCTGCTGCTTGCCGCGAAGCGAATGGGCGCCGATCCTGCCACGACCGCGTACGTCGGCGACTCGCCGTACGACATCCGCGCCGCGAGGGCCGCCCGCATGCACGCGATCGGCGTGTCGTGGGGGCGCATCCACGATCGCCGCGTGCTCGAGGCCGAGGAGCCCGACGCCGTCGTCGATTCGGCGGAGGAGCTGCTTGAGCACCTCTGATGCCGCGCGGCGCGCCGCCGAGCTGCGCAGTCTGCTGAACCGCGCCCTCGTTGCGTATCACGTCGAGGACGCACCGATCATGGAGGACGCGGCGTACGACGTCCTCTACGACGAGCTGGCTGCGCTCGAGGCCGAGCAGCCGGAGCTCGTCACGCCGGACTCGCCCACACAGCGCATCGGCGCCCCGCTCTCGGAGAAGTTCCAGAAGGTGCCGCATCTGTCGCCGATGGGCTCCCTCGACAAGGTGACGACCGACGAGGCGATCGTGAAATGGGCCGACGACGTGCGGAAGCGGCTCGGCACGGACGAGCCCGTTGCGTTCGTGCTCGAGCCGAAGATCGACGGGTCGGCGATCAATCTCGTCTACGAGCACGGCGTCTTCGTCCGCGGCGCAACGCGCGGCGACGGCATGCAAGGCGAGGACGTGACGCCGAACCTGCGCACGATCGGCGCGATTCCGCTGCGCATGCAGCTTCCGGACGGCGAGCAGCCGCCGCCGCTGCTGGAGGTGCGCGGCGAGGCGTACATGCCGCTGCCGGGTTTCCGCGCGTTCAACGAGCGGCTCGGGCGGGAAGGGAAGCCGCCCGCGCCGAATCCCCGCAACGCTGCGGCCGGCTCGCTGCGCCAGAAGGACTCGGGGATCACCGCGCAGCGCCCGCTCTCGATCTGGATCTACGGCACCGGCCGTCGCGAGGGTCTCGACTTCGACACGCACTGGCACACGCTCCACTGGCTGCGCGAGCGCGGCTTTCCGACGAATCCGTTCGCGCGGCGCGTCGAATCGGTCGAAGAGGTGGCGGAGGCGTGCCGCGCCTGGGAGCTGCGGCGTACCGAGCTCGACTACGAGATCGACGGCATCGTGATCAAGGTCGACTCGTACGTCCAGCAAGAGCGTCTCGGCGCGCTGCACGAACGGCCGCGCTGGGCGCGCGCGTTCAAGTGGGCGCCGATGACGGCGACGACGCGGCTGAACGAGATCCGCATCCGCGTCGGCCGCACCGGCAACCTCAATCCCTGGGCTGTGCTCGAGCCGGTCGAGGTCGGCGGCGTCACCATCTCGCGTGCAACGCTGCACAACGAGGAAGACATCAACCGGAAGGACATCCGCGTGGGCGACGACGTCATCGTCCAGCGCGCCGGCGACGTGATCCCGCAGGTCGTCGGACCCGCCGGCAGGCATCGGCGCGGCACGAAGCCGTTCCGCATGCCGACGCATTGCCCGCTCTGCGGCGTCGAGGTCGTGAAGCCGGAGGGCGAGGTGATGCACCGCTGTCCGAATCGCGCGTGCCCGTCGCGCGGCCTCGAAACGCTGAACAACTGGGTGATGGGCGCTGCCGACATCGACGGCGTCGGCGAGCAGACCGTGTTCCGGCTCTGGCAGGAGGAGAAGGTGCGCTCGATCCCCGAGCTCTACCGGCTCACCGCGGAGCAGCTGCTCGAGCTCGAAGGCTTCGGCGAGATCAGCGCGAACAACGCGATCGCCGCCATCCAGGCGTCGAAGGCGATCGCGTTCTCCCGCGTGCTGTTCGGCCTGAACATCCCCGACGTCGGCTGGATCACCGCGCGCAGCCTCGCCCTCCACTTCGGCAACGTCGACGCGCTGATGGACGCGACACAGGAGGAGCTCGTCGAGGCCGAGGGCATCGGGCCGGAGCGCGCAGAGGCGATCGCGGAATGGTTTCGCGACGACGACAACCGGCGCCTCGTCGCCGAGCTCCGTGAGCTCGGTCTCCGGTTCGAGGTGGGGGACGAGGAGCGCCCCGTCGAAGGCCCGTTCACGGGGCGGAGCTACGTGATCACGGGAACGCTGGAGGGCTTCTCGCGCGACCAGGCGAAGGCGGCGCTCGAGGCGCGCGGTGCGAAGGTGACCGATTCGGTCTCGTCGAAGACGACCGGTGTGATCGTCGGCGAAGAGCCCGGCAAGTCGAAGCTGACGAAGGCGGAGAAGGCCGGGGTGCCGCTGCTCGACGAGGCCGGCCTCGTCGCCTTGCTCGACGGCTAAGGAGAGGCGGCGAGGATCGTCGCGAAGCGATCCTGCGCAACGCGCGCCCAGTCGAGGTCGACCGGCGAGCCGTTCTCGAGGATCGAGAAGACGTAGCGGTCGCCGACGAAGCCCGAGAGCGCGGACGCGTTGTCCGTCGTGCCCGTCTTCGCCGCCACGACGCCGGTGGCGGCGCCGGTGCGCATCCGGTTCGCCAACGTGCCGCGGCGGCCCGCCACCGGTAGCGCCGCGAGCAACTCGGGCCGCAGGCTCGGGTCGTTCCACATCGTCGAGAGCAGCGAGACGAGTGCCGTCGCCGTCATGCGGTCGAGCAGCGAGAGCCCGGAGCCGTCCACGAGCCGGACGCCGTCGAGTGGCACGCCTGCCTGGGCCAGCAGCCCGGTGACGACGCCGGCTCCTGCGGCGGTCGTGCCGTGCGCCGTCTGCACGGCGCCGAGCTCCTTCAGCAGCATCTCGGCCGTGAAGTTGTCGCTCACCCGGTCCATCCAGCGGACGATCGACGCGAGCGTGGGCGACTCGATCGACGCGAGCGGCGCCGCCTCGTCGTCCGCCGCCCCGAGCTGCGCGCCGCCCGCAACCTGAACGCCCGCGCGCACGAGCGCCTTGCGGAAGAGCTGCACCGCGGCCAGCGCGGGGTTGTGCGACGTGAACCGTCCGACGAGCCCCCGGTCGACGATCAGGGCCGACAGCGGCGGTGACTCCTCGATGAAGAACGACGGCTTCCACCCGGGCGCGGTTCGGCGTGCATCGAACCACGTCTCGTCGCCGACCACGCGGCCCGCCACGCGGGTGATCCCGTCGTCGCGCACCTGTCGTGCAAGGTCGGCCAGTCCCTGCGACGACAGCGTCGGGTCGCCGTAGCCCTTGAGCACGAGATTGCCCTGCCACGTCGCGCCGGCCTGTGCCCCCTCGCCGAGCACGTCGGTCTCGATCCGGAACGCAGGGCCGAGCGCGGTCAGCGCCCCATACGTGAGCGCGAGCTTCTCGTTCGAGGCGGGCAGGAGCGGTAGCGACGTGTTCTGCGAGAACACGACCTGCCCGGTGGCGAGGTCCACGACGTACGCCGCCGATTCGGACGGCTGGACGTTCGGCACGGCGAGCGCGTGCCCGAGGCGGGTTCCGAGCGGCGCACCCGTCGCGCCGCTCGCGGCCACGGGCGCGAGAAGAGCGAAGAGGGCCAGCGCGGCGACGGCGCGGACGCGGGCGGCAACCACGTCCTCCATTGTTCGGACGGGTGACTGGACCGTCAAGCGATATGGGTCCCCCGGGCCCGAAGATGGGCCGCACGGCCCATACACGCGAGACGGCCGCCGCCGGATAATCGAGGCTCCCGTGAGCGACGCCGCCATGCTGGAGCAGATCGAGCACCTGCTGCACGCGCCGACGAGTGGCGCCTGCGCACCCACGCAGGCGCGCCTGGAAGAGGCGCTCACCGAGGGCTATGCGCAAGCCCTGGCGCTCGAGGCGGAACGCCTGCGGCTGGAGCGACGCATCACCGAGATCGCGCGTGAGGTGGACGGCACCGACTTCTCCCCCTACGCCGGCGAGCTGTCGTCACTCGGCGGGCGCCTCACGGGCGCCGACCGCGAGCTCACGACGTTGCGCGAGCTACTCGTCTCGCTACGACAGCGGGCGCGCACGGCGCCCCTTGCCGGTCAGACGATTCCCGAGCGCACCGCGTAGACAGCCGCCTGGATGCGGTTGTCGATCTGAAGTTTCATCAGGATGTTTGAGATGTGATTCTTCACGGTCTTCGGGCTGATGTGCAGCTCGGCCGCGATCGTCGCGTTGTCCTTGCCGTTCGCGATCAGCTTCAGCACCTCGATCTCGCGCTCGGAGAGCTCCGCCCTGATCGCCTTCGCGATCTCCGGCCTCACGCCGGTCGCACGCACCCGCTGCAAGAGCTTTGCTGCGACCGCCGGTGAGATGAGCGACTCGCCGCGCGACGCCGCCTGGATGCCCGTCATCAGATCCTGGATCGACGAATCCTTGAGCAGGTAGCCGCATGCGCCGGCGAGGATCGCGTCCATCACGTCGTTCTCCTGGTCGGAGATCGTCAGCATCACGACGCGCGTGAGCGGCGCGAGCGACGTGATGTGCCGCGTCGCGTCGACGCCGCTCATGCCGGGCATGTTCATGTCCATGACGACGACGTCCGGCGCGAATTCGCGCACGGCGTTCACCGCCTCGGCCCCGGACGCCGCTTCGCCGACGACCTGCACGCCCTGCTCCTCGAGCAGATTCCGCAGACCCGTGCGGAAGAGGTCGTGGTCGTCGACGATGAGCACGCGGAGCGAGTCGGTCGTCCGCTCCTCATGTGCCTGCAAGACCTCTGGCAGCTTGGGACCCCCTCCTCGCTGAAGCGCAGATCCTAGTGAAGCGTGATCGTCACCGTCTTCCGTCCCCAGGCGCGCGCCTGCGCGAGCGTCGGAAACCAGAGGTCGATGTCGGCGCCGCGCACGGCGCTGCCCGTGTCGGCGGCGACGCCTTCGCCGTAGCCGGGAACGGTCAGACGCGTCCCGAGCGGGATCACCGACGGGTCGACCGCGACAACGCCCCAGCCGACCGGCAGCCCGCTCGACGTGTTGCCGGGCAGCGAATAGCCGGTGGACGAGACGGTGAGCGTGTGCCCGCCCGGAGCCGGTGCCGGCACCGGACGCGGCAGCGTGACCGGCGACTGCGCGGTGGTCGCGTCCGTGACCGCCGTCGCCTGGAGCTGCTGCGACTTGACCTCGGCCTGCTGCGCCTTCAGCTCGAGCGCGCCGATCTGCGCCGTCTTCAGCCGCCGCTCGCTGCGCAGCTGCGCGATGAACGAAAGGCGGTCGGCGCGGGCGGACGCGAGGCGGCGCGCGGTTCGCTGGGCGCCGGCGAGATCGGCCGCGACCTGCGATCGATGGGAGGCGAGCGTTTGCCGGAGCCGGCCGAGCCGGATCTGCGCGGCCGTCGTCGTCGCGACGATCTGCTCGCTCTGGTCGGCGACGCGGTTGAGAGCGTCGATCTGGTCCACCGCGTCGGACAGCGACTCCGCGCCGAGCACCACCGCGAGCGGGTCGGTGTCGCCCTGCTTGTAGAGCAGGCGGAGGTTCGCACCAAGCTGTTGCCGAGAGGCGACAAGCGTGTGGCGTGTGGCGGAGATCTGCTGCGTGAGCAGCACCTGCTCGTCGCGCAGCCGCGCCGCCTGCGTCTGGAGCGACGCGAGCGTCTCCTGGGCGCTGCTGAAACGCGTGTCGAGCGCGTACAGGTCGAGCAGCGCGCCGTGTGCCCGCGACGCGAGCACGCTTGCCTGCTGCTGCAACGAAGTCGCCTTGTTGCGGTCGCCCGCTCCGGGCCCGGCCGCCGTCGCCGCCGAGGCGACCGCGAAGACGAGAAGCGCACAAACGCCAAGGAGGCGCGCCGCGGATGCTCTCCTCCGGCCGCTCACGGTCGCGCGACAGTAGCATAGTAGAGGCCGATTTTCAGGACTTTGTGCGGTCCGTCTCGCGCCCTTCTGGAGCAGGCTCGAGCCGAATTTGCGCCAATTTTGTGCGCTTGGCTCGGTTGCGAGCATCCGGCGACCCTGCTAGCCTGCCGAACTTGTGACGTTCCCGGCCCTCCGGTGCGTCTGTCGTGCTCGAAGATCGGGAGCCTGTGAGTAGGGCTCTACGGCGACAGGCGCTGGTGTTCGTCATCGCCACTGCTGCGGCGCTCATCGTCGTGGCGGGCTCGGCGACCGCGGATCCCTCGATCGGCGCGAAGCAGGCCGAGGCACAGCAGGTGATGGGGGAGATCACGCAGCTCGACTCGAACCTCGAGCGCGCACGCACCGCCTACGAGCAGGCGACGGTGAAGCTGGGGGCGATCAACCACAATCTGAGGATCAACCGCGTCGCGCTCAGCGCCGCGCGCGAGAACCTGCGCAAGTCGCAGGTCGCGCTCGCGCAGCGGCTCGTCGTCATCTACACGCAGCGCGACCAGCAGACGACCCTGGCCGTCCTGCTCGGCGCCACGAGCATCGACGATCTCGTCAGCCGGATCGAGACCGTGCAGTCGGTCTCCTCGCAGGACGTCGCGGTGATGAAGCAGGTGATCGGCTTCAAGCACGAGGTGACGATCCACCGGCACGCGCTCGTCGTCGAGCACGCCGCCCAGACGCGGCTCGTCCGCCAGCGGGCGGCGGCGAAGGCGCGCATCAGCTCCCAGCTCGACCGGCAGCAGCGGCTGCTGGCGTCGATCAAGGGCGAGATCGCGCACCTGATCGCGGCCGAGCGGTCGCGGCAGCTGCTCCTCGCGCGCCAGGCCGAGTCCCGGCTCGCCGCCCAGCAGGAGCAGGCGTCGCTCGCGCTCAGCAACACCCCGTTCGGCACGAGCGCGATCACGCCGGACGGAGCAGCCGTCGCGCCGCCGTCCCAGTACACCGGCGTCGTCGGCATCGCGATGCAGTACCTCGGCGTGCCGTATGTCTGGGGCGGCGAGAGCCCGGCCGGCTTCGACTGCTCCGGCTTCGTCGCGTACGTCTACGCGCAGGTCGGCGTCTCGCTCCCGCACTACACCGGCGCGCAATGGAATGCCGGTGTGCCCGTCGCGGCCAGCGACCTCGAGCCGGGCGACCTCGTCTTCTTCGACGGTCTCGGCCATGTCGGCCTCTACATCGGCGGCGGAGAGTTCATCCACGCCCCGCACACCGGCGACGTCGTCAAGATCTCGAGCCTCAGCGAAGCCTGGTACGCCGCGAACTACGACGGCGCACGCCGCATCACCGGCTAAGCCGATCCTGGGGCGGTGCTCCGCAGAGCGGACGCCGGCAAGCCGTGGTCCGCTTGTCTGAGGAGGGCCAGGTGGCGCGCGGATCCGCCTCCGCCTAACGCGCCTGCGGCCGCGTCAGCCTCCGGGCTTTGCGTGTACGGCGGCCGGGCGTCTACGGCCTACCCGGCGGCGTGCGTTTCGCGGTAGAGCGACACCGCGAGGATTGCAGCGACCGCCAACGGGAGGAACCACCACGCCGCCACGCCGCCTGCCGCGATCGCGGCGGTGACGCCGATCGCGAGCACGACGCCGGCCGCGGCCCGCCAGTCGTCGCCGACGACGAAGTCCCACCAGAAGGCGCCGAACGCGCGGACGCGGCTCATGCGGCGGCCGCCGAAAGCCGCTGCCGGCGCAGCACCGCGACGGCGCCGAACGACATCACGGCGACGAATGCGAGCACGCCGGGCAGTGACGCGTCGTCGCCCGGCCAGTGCGCGCCGGCGCCCTGCGCCGCCCAGAAGATGCCGAACGTGGTGAGCATCACGCCGACCGTGAACTTCATCGTGTTCTCCGGAACGCGCGCGAGTGGCGCGCGCACGAGCACTCCCACGATCACGACGAGCACGAGCGCGGTGCCGGCGCCCGCTGCCGCAAGCCCGATGTTCCCCTGCGTGCTCCCGAACGTGATCACGATGAACGCCACCTCGAGCCCCTCGAGCAGCACGCCCTTGAAGGCGAGCGTGAAGCCGTACCAGTCGAGGCCGGCGCGCTCGTCGACGGCCGCGACGCGCGCCTCGGCGATCTCCCGGGCGAAGATCGCCTCCTCGTCGTGCAGCGGCTTGTAGCCGCCGGCCCGCAGGATCGCCTTGCGCAGCCACTGGAGACCGAACGCGAGCAGGAGCGCGCCGACGACGAGCCGCAGCGTCGACAGCGGTATGAGCGTCAGCGCCGGCCCGAGCGCCACCACGATCACGGCGAGGGTGACGGTCGCCGCCGCAAGGCCGATGAGGGCGGAACGCCAGCCCCGCGTGATCCCTGCCGCCAGCACGATCGTCAGCGCCTCGACGAACTCGACGGCACTGGCGAGGAACGCCGACGCAAACAGGAACCCGGCGGTCATCGGGGCACTAGGAGTAGAGGCTCTCGATCTCGTCCGCGAAATGCTCGTGGACGACCTTCCGGCGCAGCTTGAGCGTCGGCGTCACCTCTCCCTGCTCTTGCGTGAAGTCGCGCGGCAGGATGGCGAACCGCTTGATCTGCTCGACGCGGACGCGATCCTTGTTGACGACGCCGACGAGCTCCTCGACGAGCGCCTGCGGCTCACGGCCGGACGCGTTGACCTCGTCCCAGTCGAGCGTGATCAGCGCCGTGACGTAGGGACGCCGGTCGCCGATCACGACCGCCTGCGAGACGAACCGCGACGCCTTCAACGCGTTTTCGAGGTTCTGCGGCGCGATGTTCTTGCCGCCGGCGGTAATGATCAGATCCTTCTTGCGGTCGGTGATCTTCACGAAGCCGTCCGCGTCGACCTCGCCGACGTCGCCCGTACGGAACCAGCCGTCGTCGGTGAACGCCGCGCGCGTCGCCTCGGGATCCTTGTAGTACCCCGTGAAGACCGTGTCGCTGCGGACGAGGATCTCGCCGTCGGTGTCGAACCTGACCTCGCAGCCGGCGACTGCGCGGCCGACGGTGCCGAAGCGGTAGTCGTCGGGGTCGTTCACGGTCGTGGAGCTCGACGTCTCGGTGAGGCCGTACCCCTCGATCACGAGCATGCCGAGCGAGTGGAAGAACTCGAGCACGTCGACCCCGAGCGGCGCGGCCCCCGAGATGCCGACGCGCAACCGTCCGCCGAGCCGCCGGCGCACCTTCGAAAAGACGAGCCGGTCGGCAATCTTCTCCTCGGCGCGCAACAGCGCCGGCACGGGCTTGCCCTCGCGGCGGAGCCGGCTCGCGCGGCTGCCGACGCCGATCGCCCAGAGGCCGATCGCGCGCTTGGCACCGCCGGAGCGCTCGATCTCGCCGAGCACGTTGGCGTGGATCTTCTCGTACACGCGCGGCACCGCGGGCAGGATCGTCGGCCGCACCTTCGCGATCGCCTCCTGGACGCGTGCGGCGTCGGCGACGAACGCGACGGTCGAGCCGTGGTATGCGGCCACCTGGTGCACGAGCCGTCCGAAGCTGTGCGCGAGCGGCAGGAAGAGCACGACCATGTCGGCGCCCTCGAAATGCTTCGCGGCACGGCCCGCAGCCGTGACGAGGTTTCGGTGCGTGAGCATGCAGCCCTTCGGCGGCCCGGTCGTGCCCGACGTGTAGATCAGCGTGGCGAGGTCGTCCTCGTGGACGGCGGCCTGCGCGGCCGCGAACGCGTCCGGCTGCGAGGCCCGGAAGGCGGCGCCCTCGGTCTCGAGCGCGGGCAGCTCGTCGAAGGACACGATCTCGCCGAGCTGCGGCAGCGTGTCCCGCACGGAGTCGAGCTTCGCGCGCTGCTCCTCGTCCTCGACGAACGCGAGCACCGCGCCGGAGTGCTCGAGGATGTACCGGCACTCCTTCGCCGAGCTCGTCGGGTACAGCCCGACGACCACGGCGCCCACGAGCATCGTCGCCCAGTCGAGCAGCACCCATTCGAGCCGTGTACGCGCGAGGACGGCGACCGCGTCGCCGTGCCGCACGCCACGTGCGAGCAGCACGTTCGCGAGCGCGTCGACGCGCCCGCTCGCCTCCTGCCACGACACCGGCTGCCAGCCGTCCGGTTGCTCCTCGAGATACGCGGGCACCTCGAACTCCTGCGCGAGTACGTACCGCCACAGCTCCGGCGCCGTGCGTGCGGCGAGGGTCGTCTCGAGGACGGGGGCGGTCAGGGTCGCCACGGGTTTCATCGTACGCATGGAGGGAAGGCAGGGGTGAGGTCGAAACTCGCTGGTCCCTCTACACTTTCGGAGCCTATGCGCACCATCTGGAACGGATCGATCAGCTTCGGCCTCGTCAACATCCCGATCGGGCTGGCGCTCGCCACCCAGCGGACGGACGTGGCTTTCCGGACGCTCCATCGAGAGTGCGGGTCGCCGATCAAGCAGAAGCGCTGGTGCCCGGTCCACGAGCGGGAGGTCGAGCCCGAGGAGCTCGTGAAGGGCTGGGAGGTGGCGAAGGGCGAGTTCGTGCTCGTCGAGGAGTCCGACCTCGAGTCGGTCGCGCTTCAGCGCTCGCAGTCGATCGAGATTCTCCGCTTCGTGAAGCTCGAGGACGTCGACCCTGTCTTCTTCGACCGCACCTACTATCTCGCGCCGGCGGCCGCGGAGGCGGCGCGCCGCCCGTACGTGCTTCTACTTCGCGCGATGCAGGAGTCCGGCACGGCGGCGGTCGGCAAGTTCGTGCTGTGGGGCAAGGAGAACCTCTGCCTGATCCGGCCGCAGGGCGACACGCTTGCGCTCGAGACGCTCTTCTTCGCCGACGACGTGCGCTCGAAGGACGAGATCGAGGAGGCGGTCGAGGCGACCGAGGTGCGCGCCGCCGAGCTCGAGCTCGCAGGCCAGGTGATCAACAGCCTCGTCGGCGAGTGGCATGCCGAGGACTTCGAGAACGAGTACCGCCGCGACATCCGCGCGATGCTCGACGCGAAGCTCGCGGGCGAGGCGATCACGCGGCCGGAGCCCGTCGCGGACACGCCGGTGATCGATCTGATGGAGGCGCTGCGCCGCAGCGTCGCCGAGGTGCAGGACCGGCGCGGCGGCGCGTCCGACGGCGCCAAGGCGGCGTCGAAGAAGAAGCGGGCGCCGGCGCGCAAGAGCGCCTGACGCCCGCTGAAGCTCGCCCTGCCTCGCCTGCTAGTTCGATCCGCTCGCGACCGAGCCGATCGCCTGGAGCTGCGCCTGGAAGAGGTACTTGTCGATCTTCCCCTGATAGATCGGCACGCCTTCCTGCATGCAGACGCGGATCACCTCCTGCCGATCGATGCCCAACTCTTTCGACAGCTCTTCAGGCGTGAGGTGATTTGGCATCCTCTCGTGCTCCTTCCCCGGGTACGAAAAAGCCCGTCGGCGCGGTGCGCTCAGACGGGCTCGTCCCTACCCTCGCTTGTCGATCCGACGGGCGTCACACGGCCCGTCCTGTGGAAACATCCATCACGACAAGAATATGCCTAGCTGGTGACGGACGCCAAATCCTCCTACCCGGCGGCCGCCGGCTCGAAGGGGATCACCTCGCCGCCCTCCTCCCGCTCGGGGCCGCTGAGGAACTCGACCCGCCGGGCCACGACCTCGACGGCGTCCCGCCGCTTGCCGTCCTGCTCCCAGGTGCGGCTCTTCAGCCGCCCGTCCACGGCTACGCGGCGGCCCTTGGCGAGGTATTCGGCGCATAGCTCGGCCTGGCGCTCCCACGCCGAGATCCACACGAAGTCCGCGCCGCCCTCGCGCCCGCGCCCGACCGCGAGCAGGAAGCTCGCGACCTTCCTGTCTCCGCCGATCTCGCGCATCTCGACGTCCGTCGCGAGATTGCCGATCAGGCTCACGTTGTTCATCCGCTCCTCCGTCGTCGTTCCCGTGAAGGTAGAGCGGAACCCGTTACGAGACCGTCCGGGCTTTTGAGCGACTTTCCGACTTTCGACAGCTAGACTCGCTGGCTCAATGGGCATTTTCAAGACGATGACGGGCTTCGGCGGCCGCGACATGGCCGTCGACCTCGGCACCGCGAACACGCTCGTCTACGTCCGCGGGCGCGGCATCGTCCTCTCCGAGCCGTCCGTCGTCGCGATCGACCAGCGCTCGGGCGAGGTGCACGCCGTCGGCGTCGAGGCGAAGCGGATGCTCGGACGCACGCCGGGGACGATCCAGGCGATCCGGCCGCTGAAGGACGGCGTGATCGCCGACTTCGACGTCACCGAGCAGATGCTGCGCCACTTCATCCAGAAGGTGCACCAGAACCGTTTCGCGCATCCACGCGTCGTCGTCTGCGTCCCGTCGGGCGTGACCGGCGTCGAGAAGCGCGCCGTCGAAGAGGCGACGCTGTCCGCGGGCGCACGCCAGGCGTATCTGATCGAGGAGCCGATGGCGGCCGCAATCGGCGCGGGCCTGCCGGTGGCCGAGCCGACGGGGAACATGATCGTCGACATCGGCGGCGGCACGACCGAGGTCGCGGTGATCAGCCTCGGCGGCATCGTCGTCTCGCAGTCGCTGCGCGTCGGCGGCGACGAGATGGACGAGGCGATCATCAATCACATCAAGCGCGACTACAAGCTGCTGATCGGCCAGCAGACGTCCGAGGAGATCAAGCTCGAGATCGGCTCCGCGTGGGACATGCGCGAGGAGCTCCAGGCCGAGGTGCGCGGGCGCGACATGCTCACCGGCCTGCCGAAGACGGTGATCCTCACCTCCGAGGAGATCCGCCGCGCGCTCGACGAGCCGGTCACGCAGATCATCGAGGCGATCAAGTCGACGCTCGACAAGACACCGCCCGAGCTCGCCGCCGACATCATGGACCGCGGCATCGTGCTCGCCGGCGGCGGCGCGCTCCTCAACGGCCTCGACGAGCGGCTGCGCCACGAGACGCAGATGCCCGTGCACCTCGCCGAGAGCCCGCTCACATGCGTAGCCGTCGGCTCCGGGCGCAGCCTCGAAGAGTTCGAGGCGATCCACCGCTCCAACAAGGCCCGCCACCGCTCTCGCAACGGGCGCCGCTACTAGCCGGGAGATGTACTGCTGCGTTTGGGCTGACGCCAGCGCGGCGGGTGTCGTGGGGCGCGCGCGGTAGTGGCTGCGTCATCCCCACGCGCGTGGATCCGGCCTGTACGAACGCTGCTTCGCTCGCGTTCGCTTCGGTCATGGACCGTTTGAGTCGGACGAGGCTTTAAGCCGTCGCTCGTCGTGCGGTCCTGGCCGGAGGCTAACGCGGCCGCAGGCGTGTTAGACGGAGGCGGATGCTCGCGGACGGGATGGCGCAAGCCACCACCGGCCGCGCTCGCACAACTCGATGGCCCTCCGCGAGGCCAGGAGGACGCCGGCTTTGCCGGCGTCCGTTTCGCGAAGCCGAACCTCGTGCGGGTACCGCGCCGCTAGGCGCGGTACCCTTGCGCGGTGGCTCCTCCTCACCGCACCGCGCGCGTGGCGGTGCTGGCCTCGTCGGCCCAGCGCAAGTCCGATCGGCGCCCGCCCAGGGGGCGTAGCGGCCTGATCAGGCGGATCGTGCTTGCCGTGCTCGTCGTCGCCGCGCTCGCGCTCCTGACCATCTCGTTCCGGTCGCCGACCGGCGGCGTCCTCCACGACGCGCAGGGCTACGGCGCGACCGCGCTCCGCCCGTTCCAGGTCGCGGCCGAGCGCGTCGCACGTCCGTTCCGCGACGCCTACCACTACGTGAGCAGCCTCACCGCGGCGAAGTCGGAGAACAAGAAGCTGCGCGGCGAGGTGCGCAAGTGGCGCAACCAGGCACTCGTCAACCTCGCGGCGCGGAAGGAGAACGCAAGCCTGAAGCGGCTGCTCGACTACGAGCAGGGTCCGACGTACCCGAAGAACTACCGCGCGGTGAACGCGTCGGTGATCTCGTTCCCGACCGGCCCGTTCGACCAGCAGGTTACGATCTCCGCCGGTTCGCGGGACGGGCTTCGCGTCAACACGCCGATCGTGAGCGCCGACGGGCTCGTCGGCCGCGTCACGAACGTCACGCCGACCACCGCGACCGTCGCGCTCCTCACCGATCCGAGCAGCGCCGTCGCAGCGGTCGACCTCACGAGCCGCGTCAGCGGGCTCATCCGCCACGGCCAGGGCAATACGCTCATCCTCGACCAGGTTGCGAAGGAGCAGATCGTCGGCAAGGGCGACGTGATCGTCACGCAGGGCACGCGCAACCGCCGCTATCCGGACCTCTACCCGTACGGGATCCCGGTCGGCCAGGTCGTCTCGGTCGGCACGAGCGACATCGCGAGCTACCTCACCGTGCAGGTTGCGCCATTCGCGCAGCTCGCGAACCTCGACGCGGTCGCGGCGCTCGTCCCCACGACGAAGTCGAAGCTGCCGTGAGAGCGGTCGACGGCATCACGGCGGCTGCGCTGCTCTTCGTCGCGTCGATCATGCAGGTCTCGATCTTCACGCAGGTGCACATCCTCGGCGGCGTCCCCGACGTGCTGCTCGTGACGCTCGTCGCCGTCGCGCTGCTGCGCGGAGCGATCGTCGGCGCGCTCGGCGGCTTCTTCGCGGGGCTGCTGATCGACACGGCGACACTCGGGCAGCTCGGGCTCACCTCGCTCGTGCTCACCGTCTCCGGCTACTGGATCGGCCGCTACGGCGAGACGACCGGTCGCGACCGCGTGCACGCCCCGTTCCTCTCGGTCGCCGTCGTGACGATCCTCTACTCGTTCGCGCTACTGCTCGTGCACTTCGTGCTCGGCGAGCGCGCGCCCGCCGGCGCGATGCTGCGCGGGCTCGGCCCGGCGATCGTGCTCAACCTCATCCTCACCGCGCCTGCGTACGCGCTCGTCCGCCGGCTGCTCCGCCCGTACGACCGGGGCGATCTCGCGACGGAGGTGCAGCTCCTTGGCTAGCACCGCACGCGGTGGACGCCCGCGGCCGCGCAGCTTCCTGCCGCCGAGCGTCGGCGTCGCCGAGCCGTATCGGTTGACCCCGCGGCTCGCGATGCGGATCGCGATCCTCAGCGGCCTGCTGCTCGTCGTCTTCGCGGCGCTGTTCCTCCGCCTGTGGGCGCTCCAGGTGCTCGCGGGCACGAAGTACGTCGGTCAGGCGCAGGCGAACTCGTTCCGCACCGTGCGCGTGCAGGCCGCGCGCGGCCCGATCCTCGACCGCAGCGGGCACGTGCTCGTCTCGAACGTGCAGGCGACGGCTGTCGAGCTCTGGCCGTCCGACCTGCCGAAGGTCTATACCGCGCGCTATCGAGAGTTGCAGGCACTCGCGCAGGTGACGCGCGTGCCGCTCTACCAGATCGCGGCCGGAATCAAGACGCGGCGCGACGCCAACGACCTGCTCACGCCGGTGACCGTCCGCGAGGCTGCGAGCTCGGCGATGGTGACGTACCTCGACGAGCGTTCGTCCCAGTTCCCGGGCGTGACGATGCAGCGGACGTACATCCGCCACTACCCGTACTCGACGCTCGCAGCGCAGGTGCTCGGCTACGTCGGCGAGATCTCGGCACCGCAGCTTCAGCGCCTCGCGAAGGACGGCTACCAGCCGGGCGACGTGATCGGCCAGGCCGGGATCGAGTCCTCGTACGACACGTACCTTCGCGGCGTCGCGGGCGAGGCGCGGCTGCAGGTCGACGCGCTCGGCCGTCCGCGCAGCGCCGTCGTGTCGACGGTCGCATTCAAGTCGGGACACACGGTTCGCCTCACGCTCGACCTCAAGCTCCAGGAGGCGGCGCAGAACGCGCTCACGTACGGCATCCAGCTCGCGCGGAACAACGGCCAGTGGGCCGCGAGCGGCGGCGCGATCGTCGCCATGGACCCGAAGGACGGCTCGATCCTCGCGCTCGCGTCGTCGCCCACGTACAACCCGTCGGTCTTCGCCGGTCACGTGACGGTGAAGGGGTTGGCGAGCGAGGGTCTGACTCCGAAGAGCGCAGCCAAGAAGAACTACCCGTCGCTCGACCGCGCGCTGCAGGGCCTCTATCCGCCCGGCTCGACCTTCAAGCCCGTCACCGCGCTGGCGGCGATGCAGGAGCACATGCTCTCGCCGTACGCGTACAAGCAATGCACCGGCACGTTCACCGCGCCCGAGGACAGGTCGCATCGCACGTTCCACAACTGGGACCCGAACGTGAACCAGCCGATGGACCTGCCGACCGCGCTCGCGTACTCGTGCGACACGTACTTCTACCAACTGGGCAACCAGTTCTGGGAGCTCCCGGGCGATCGCGGTCAGCCGCTCCAGAAGTGGGCTGAAGCCTTCGGCTTCGGCAAGCCGACCGGCACGGACGCGGGGCCCGAGGTGGCCGGTCTGGTGCCGACGATTCGCTGGAAGCAGACGACGTATACGAAGAAGAGCGATCCCGGCCACTGGCAGGTCGACCGCCTCTGGACGCCGGGCGACTCGATCGAGCTCGCGATCGGACAGGGCAACCTGCTCGTGACGCCGCTCCAGATGACGCGCCTCTACGCGATGATCGCGAACGGCGGCAATCTCGTCACGCCGCACCTCCTGCTCGACGTCGAGAACCAGAACGGGACGGCGGTGCCGGTGCCGGCAATGCCCGCGCCGACGCCGACCGATGTCGACCAGGCTGCGCTCAAGGTGGTGCGCCAGGGGCTGTGGGAAGGGACGCACGCGACGTTCGGCACGTCGTACGGCGTCTTCGGCAAGTTCCCGATCTCGATCGCAGGCAAGACCGGTACGGCAGAGAAGGTCGTGACGCTGCCGGGCTACACGGGCATCCAGAACCAGTCCTGGTGGTGTGGCTACGGCCCGACGGCGAACCCGACGCTCGTCGTCTGCGCCGTGATCGAGAACGGCGGCCACGGCGGGACGGCGGCCGCGCCCGCGGCGGAGAAGGTCTTCTCCTCGTTCTTCCACGTCAAGGCGCAGCAGGCGGGCGCCATCCACTCCGACTGATGCTCGAGTACGCCGGCTCACAGCGTTCGGGGCTCGCGTCGGAGCGGGGGCAGAGGCTCGCGGTCCTCGGCGTGCTGCGCTCGCTCGACTGGTTGCTGCTCGCGGGCGTGGCCGCGCTCGTCGCGGTCGGCCTGTGGGGGATCGCAGGCGTGACGCGCTTCGACATTCCCGGCAACCCGACCTACTACCTCGACCGGCAGATCGTGTACGCAGGCATCGGCGGCGTCGCGCTCATCGTCGGCGTCCTCGTCGACCCGGATCTCTACCGCCGCTACTGGCGGCTCATCTTCGGCGGCACGGTCGGGCTGATCGCGATCGTCTTCCTCGTCGGACGCGCCGCGCGCGGGTCGACGCGCTGGATCGACGTCGGCTTCTTCACGTTCCAGCCCTCCGAGTTCGGGAAGCTGCTGTTCGTGCTCGCGCTCGCCGGCTTCCTGTCCGAGCGAACGCGCGTCGGCACGCTCGGCACGACGCTGCGCACGATCGGCCTCGGCCTCATTCCGGTCGTGCTCGTGTTCGCGCAGCCCGACCTCGGCACGGCGCTCGTCTATCTCGCGGCGCTCGCCGCGATGCTCTTCGTGTGCGGCACGCCGTGGAAGCACCTCGCGGCGATCGGCTCGCTCGTGGCGCTCGTGCTCGTCGGCGTGCTCTGGGCGGGGCCTGCGGTCGGCGTCGACTTCCTCAAGGGATACCAGAAGTCCCGCCTGACCTGCTTCGTCCATCCCTCGCAATGCACGGTAGACGCGAGCTACAACCTCCAGCAGTCGATCGTCGCGGTCGGCTCCGGCGAGGTGAACGGCCGCGGCGTCAAGAACGCGACGCAGACGCGGCTCAAGCTCCTGCCCGAGCACGGGACGGACTTCGTGTTCGCGTCGTACAGCGAGCAGCGCGGCTTCGTCGGCGCTTCGATCCTGCTCGCGCTCTACCTGCTCGTGCTCTGGCGGAGCCTGCGCGTGATCGCGGTCGCGCGCGATCTCTACTCGGCGATCGTCGCGGGCGGCATCGTCATCGCGCTGCTGTTCCAGATCTTCGTCAACATCGGCATGACGATGGGGATCGCGCCGATCACCGGCATCCCGCTCCCGTTCGTCAGCGTCGGCGGCTCGTCGATGATCGCGAACCTCGCGGCGATGGGCGTCCTCCTCGCCGTGCACGCGCGCGGGCGCGCGTCGCGCGTACGCCGGCGCGCGTGAAGCCGCCGGTCCCGCTCGGCGTCCTCCGCGGCGTGCTCAAGGACGTGCAGGCGTCCGGGCGCGTGGAGAAGCCGCTCGTCGTCGGCGGGGCGCGCGAGCTCGCGGCGGTACTGCGGAAGGAGCTCGGCCGCGACGGCGCCCGCGGCGCCGTTGGCGCGGGCGACGACGTCGAGGGCGCCGCCGTCCTCGTCTACGTGCTCGGCCACGAGCCGGGCGAGGACGACGAGCGGGCGCTGAGGCGCGCGCGGCGCGCGCGCGTGCCGATCGTCGCCGTCGCCGCCGGCCCGGTCCCGGACGTGGCGATCCCGTTCGTGCTCGCCGCCGACGTCGTGCGGGTGAAGGCGGGAGAAGGCTTCCCGATCGAGGCGATCGCCCGCACGATCGCGGCGCGGCTGGGCGAGGACGCGGCGCCGCTCGCGGCCCGGCTGCCGGTGCTACGCGGCGCGATCTGCGGGTGGATCGTCGCGTCGTGCGCGCGGAAGAACGCGATCGTTGCGGTCGCGGTGTTCTTCCCGGGCGCCGACCTGCCCATTCTCGCGCGCAACCAGGTCCGCATGCTCCTGCGCCTCGATCAGGCGTACGGCCTGAAGCTCGATCCCCGTGAACGGGCGCCCGAGCTGCTCGCCGTCGTCGGGGCGGGGCTCGGGCTGCGCGCCGCCGCCCGCGAGCTGCTCGACCTCGTTCCGGTAGCGGGGTGGGTGGTAAAAGGCGTCGTTGCGTATGCGGGCACGCGCGCCCTCGGCGAGGCCGCTCTCCGGCGGCTCGAAGCGGGGGTGCCAGGCGGCCACGCGGGTTAAGCGGCGGCCGGCCGGAGCTTCGTGCGGCGCGCCTTGATCGCGCGCAGCCGCTGCATCAATCGGGCCCAGGCCCAGGGCTCGAGCTCGCGATACCGGGCCGCCGTCTGGGCCCGCGTCGCCTCCAGATACTCGAACCAGGCGTCGGCCTCCTCGATCAACAGGAGCTCCTCGGCTTCGCGCATCGCGGTCACGGCTGAACCTCCAGGTCGTGAATGCGGGGCATCGTAGGTCCAGGATCGGACGGCATCCCGGCCGGGAGCGCGTCCTCGGGGCGCCCTGCTACCCTGGGCTCGAAGGCATATGCCAACGGTTTTCATCATTGACCAGCAGCGCGCGCGCCGCCCCGATTTCCGGGGCGTTGCCGTCGCGCGCTCCAACGAAGGAGTTCTCGCTTGCCCTGGTTTCGCCGACGGAAGAACGAATCCGACGTCCCGGTCGCTCACGCGGCCGCACCTGTACGAGAGGCTCAGCCCGAGCCCGTCGTAACCACCCCGGCCGTCGCGGGTAGCGCGGCCGAGACAACCGATCTCACCAAGCCCAGGCGTCGTCGCGGTAGCCGCGGTGGGCGCGGGCGCAAGAAGCCCGGCGCCGCCGGCGGAGACGAGTCCGCGGCGAAGGTCGAGACGTCCGGCGCGCCGCAGTCCGGCGCCGCTCCCGGCGGCCGCGCGCGCGCCGCCGCGCCGAAGGGCGAGAAGAAGCCGGAGCGCAAGCAGCCGGAGAAGAAGACGCTCTCGCAGCGGCAGGAGCGCCGCCGGTCGGATCCCGGCCGCCGCCGCCAGCCGCCGCGCCGCGCGCCGCTGCCCGCCGCGAAGCGCGAGCTGCTTGTCTCCGTCGACGTCGGCGAGCAGCGCGTCGCCGTGCTCGAGGACGACAAGGTCGCCGAGGTCTACCTCGAGCGCCCGGATCGCCGCTCGATCGCGGGGAACATCTATCTCGGCACGGTCGACAACGTCCTGCCGGGCATGGAGGCCGCGTTCGTCGAGATCGGCCTCGACAAGAACGGCTTCCTCTACGTCGACGAGATCGTCGGCCCCGAGCTCGAGCGCGGCCACGGCCGCAAGATCCAGGACCTGATCAGCAAGGGCCAGACGATTCTCGTCCAGGCGGTCAAGGACCCGATGAAGACGAAGGGCGCACGGCTGACGACGCAGATCTCGCTGCCCGGCCGCTTCGTCGTCTTCGTCCCGCAGGGCGAAGGGCTCGGCGTCTCGCGCCGGCTCGACGACGACGAGCGCCTGCGGCTGAAGGACATCCTCCGCAAGCTCGCCACGAAAGAGGGCGGCATCATCGTGCGCACTGCCGCCGAGGGCGCGTCCGAGGAGGACATCGAGCGCGACCTCGTCTTCCTGCAGCGCCTGTGGAAGTCGATCGAGGCGAAGGCGAAGACGGCGAAGGCGCCCGAGCTGATCTACCAGGAGGCCGAGCTGCCGCTACGCGTCACGCGCGACCTCTTCACCGGCGACTTCGAGAAGGCGTACGTCGACAACGACCAGGCCTTCAAGCGCATCACCGGCTACCTGAAGAAGACCTCGCCGCACATGGTCGAGCGCGTCGTCCGCTACAAGGACGCGCCGACGCTGATGGAGGCGTTCGGCGTCGACCAGGAGATCAAGTCGACGCTGCACCGGCGCGTCGACCTCCCCTCCGGCGGCTACCTCATCTTCGACTACGCCGAGGCGTTCACGGTGATCGACGTGAACACGGGCCGCTTCGTCGGCTCGCGCGGACGGAACTCGAGCGCTCGGCTCGAGGACACGATCACGAAGAACAACCTCGAAGCGGTGAAGGAGGTCGTGCGCCAGCTCCGCCTCCGCGACATCGGCGGGATCATCGTCATCGACTTCATCGACATGGCGAACCCGAAGAACCGCGCCGCCGTCGAGGAGGCGCTGCGCACCGAACTCGAGCGCGACCGCACGAAGACGTACGTTGTCGAGATCTCGCCGCTCGGCCTCGTCGAGATGACGCGTCAGAACGTCACCGACGGGCCGCGCGAAGTGATGACGCGCAAGTGTCCGACGTGCGGCGGCGACGGCATCGTCTACTCCGAGGCATCCGCGGCGATCGACGTCGAGCGGCGGCTGCGCACGCTCACCGCCGGCTCGAAGTCGCAGGCGTTCCGCGTCGAGGTGGCCGCGCCGATCGCGAGCGCGCTCGTCGGCCCGGGGGCGCAGCGGCTGATCGAGCTCGAGGCGCTCACGAAGCGGCGCTTCTTCCTCGCGGGCAAGCCGGACACCCATCTCGACCACTTCGTCGTCCTCGCCGAGGGCAAGCTCGCCGATCTCGCGCCGGAGGCGCCGGTCGTCGAGGGCGCCGAGCTGCTCCAGCTCGAGCTCGTCGAAGTCGACCGCCACGACGTGACGGCGGCGGTCGGCAAGGTCGACGGCTTCGACGTCTGCGTCGGTGAAGCGGCCGAGCTCGTCGGCAAGAAGGTGAAGGTACGGATCGAGCGCGTGCTCGAGGGCGTCGCGTACGCGACGCTCGTCCGCCGCGCGGGCAAGAAGGCGCCGGAGCCGCTGACGGCGGAGGCGGAGGCCGAGAAGCCGACGCGCCGGCCGCCGGCCCGCAAGGCCGCCGCCGAGACGGAAGGGCAGGCCGAGGAGCGTGCCGACGAGCAAGCGGGCGACCTCGACGCGCCGGAGGTAATGGAGCTCGAGGTCGACGCCGAGGCGCCCGAGCTCGAGGTCGAGTCGGAGACCGGGGCCGAGATCGACGCCGACGAGGAGACCGAGTCCGCCGAGGCTGAGATCGCCGACGGGGAACCCGCAGTCGCCGGCGCGGCGAAGAAGAAGACCCGCCGCGGCTCCCGGGGCGGTCGCAAGCGGAAGAAGCCTGCAGGCGCCGGCGCGGCAGCGGCCGAGGGCGAAGCCGGCCCGGTCGAGGCGGCCGGGCCCGAGAGCGACTCCGAAGCAGCCGAGGAACCGGCCACGCCGGCTCCCAGGCCGCCGCGCGCTCCGCGCGCTCCGAGAGCGCCGCGCACGGTGACGATCCACGTGCCCGGTGAGGATCTCGGGCGCGAGCCGGCGGAGGATGACGGGGCCGACGCGTCGGCCGGCACCGAGACCGGAACGCCCTCTGTGGACGGCGCCGCGCCCGCGAAGAAGCGGACCCGCCGGGGCTCCCGGGGCGGGAAGAAGCGGAAGAAGCCCGCAACCGCGTCGACGAACGGCGCGGAGCCGGTCGGGGACGACGCGCCGGAGCCCGAGGACAGGGTCGAGCCCGACGCGACGGTGGAGCCCGCGGCGGCGCCGGAGCCGGAGCCTGTACCTGTCGCCGCCGAGCCCGAGGAGCCGTCAGAAAACGGCGAACCGGAGTCCGGCGACTGGGGCTACGTGCCGATGTCCGAGTGGGGCGACGACCTCGGCCGCACGCGTTAGCGGCGCCGGGATTTCGCTACACTGCGCCGGTTCGCGGGCCCTCGGCCCGCGTTTCCAACGCTTATGAGCTACGCGATCATCAAACTCGGCGGCAAGCAATACCGCGTCCAGGAGGGCGAGCGGCTGCTCGTCGACCGGCTGGCGGAGGACGAGGGGAAGACCTTCAACCCGCACGTCCTGCTTGTCGGCGGCAACGGCACCACCGACCTGGCTCCGACCACGACGGTGACCGCCCGGGTGGTCGGCCACGTGCTCGGCGAGAAGATCCGCATCGGCAAGTACAAGAAGCGCACCGGCTACCGCCTCCACAACGGCTTCCGCAGCCGCCTCACGCAGATCGAAATCGAGGCGATCGGCGGCGCAGGCCGCAAGACGGCCGCGAAGAAGGAGGCAGCGCCCAAGGCGGAGGCCGTGGCCGCGCCCGAGGCAGCGCCGAAGGCCGAGGCCGCCCCGAAGGCAGAGGCGGCACCGAAGGCAGAGGCCGCCCCTAAGCCCGCTGCTGCCCCCGAGGCGGCCGCGCCGAAGGCCGACGCACCCGTGCGCACCGCGCACCCTCCGAAGGGCTACGAGGATCTGACGGTCGCGGAGATCGCCGAGGCCGCACACGGCTGGCGGCGCCCGAACCTCGAGGCCGCGCTCGAGTACGAGCGCGAGCACGCGAACCGCAAGGGCGCGCTCGCGGCGCTCGAGTCGGCGCTCGCAGCCAAGGAGGAGCACTAATGGCGCATAAGAAGGGACTCGGCTCGTCGCGGAACGGCCGCGACTCGAATCCGCAGATGCTCGGCGTCAAGCTGTTCGCGGGCCAGGAGGTGACCGCCGGCATGATCATCGTCCGCCAGCGCGGCACGCGATTCCGCCCGGGCGAGGGCACCGGCATCGGCAAGGACGACACCATCTTCGCCACGCGCGCCGGCAAGGTCTTCTTCCGCACCAGCGGCGAACGCCGCTTCATTTCCGTCCAATAGCAGCTATTGGACGGGCCGGGTTTCGGCTCCGCTTGGGCTGACGCCGAGCGACTGGTTCTGTAGCGCGCGCGGTGGTGCCTTCGGCATCCCCACGCGCATGGACGCGGCCTCCACGAACGCGGCTGCGCCCGCGTTCGCTCCGGCCGTTTGGGGCGGCGTAGTTCCGGGCGGACTCCCGTGCCCGTTACGGTTCCGGCGATGTTCCACGATCGCGCATCCATCAATGTCACGGCCGGGCGCGGCGGCGACGGCTCGATCCATTTCCGGCGCGAGAAGTTCGTGCCGCGCGGCGGCCCGGACGGCGGCGACGGCGGCGACGGCGGCGACGTCGTGCTTCTCGCCGAGCCGGGACGGCGCGACCTTTCCGGCTTTCGTCCGAACCAGAAGCTGCGAGGTGGGCGCGGCGGCGGCGGTGGCGGCCGGCTCTCGCACGGCGCCCGCGGCGATGACGTGCTGCTGCGTGTTCCCGTCGGCACGCAGGTGCTCGACGAGGACGAGCGGCTCGTCGCCGATCTCGCGCACGCGGGCGCGCGCGTCGTCGTCGCGCGCGGCGGCAGCGGCGGGCGCGGCAACAAGCATTTCGCGACGCCGACGCGGCAGACGCCCCGGTTCGCCGAGATCGGACTTCCCGGCCAGGAGGGAACGTTCGACCTACGGCTGAAGCTGCTCGCCGACGCGGCCCTCGTCGGTCTCCCGAACGCGGGGAAGTCGTCGCTGCTCGCGCGCATCTCGAACGCGCGGCCGAAGATCGCCGAGTATCCGTTCACGACGCTCTCCCCGGTGCTCGGCACCGTCGAGGCGCCCGACGGGCGGCAGCTCGTCGTCGCCGACGTGCCCGGACTGATCGAGGGCGCGAGCGAGGGGATCGGGCTCGGCCACGAGTTCCTCGCGCATCTCGAGCGCGCGCACCTGCTCCTGCACACGATCGACGCGTCGGAGGGCGACGCCGACGAGCGCTGGCGCACGATCGACGCCGAGCTGGCCGCGTACGGCGCCGGGCTCGACGAGCGGCCGCAGGTCGTCGTCCTCAACAAGATCGACCTGAGTCCCGACCTGCCGTCGTTCGGCATCGAGGACGAGCGGATCGTGCGCGTCTTCCGCGTCTCCGCGGCGACGGGCGCCGGCATCGAGGAGCTGAAGCGCGCGCTGTTCGAGCTCGTTCCCCTCGAGGAGGCGGCGCCGCTGCCGCCGGAGCGCCACGAGCTCGTCGACTTTCTCGTCTACCGCCCGCAGCCCACGCGCCGCAGCTACCGCGTCTTCCGCACCGAGCGCGGATTCCGCGTCACCGGGCGGCCGCCCGAGCCGGCGGAGCTCGAGCGGATCCTCAAGGCCGCCGGCGCTCGCGACGGGGACGAGGTGGAGCTCGGCGACGAGGTGCTCGAGTGGCAGTAGGGCTGTTCGGCGGGGCCTTTGACCCGCCGCACCTCGGCCATGTCGCCGTCGTGCAGGCGGCGAAGGACGCCTTCGGCCTGCCGCGCCTCACCGTGCTCGTCTCCGCCGCTCCCGGACACAAGGGCGTCGACGCGCCCGCCGAGGCGCGAGTCGAGCTGGCCCGGGCCGCGTTCCCGGGCGAGGAGGTGCGACTCGACCCCTATCCGCGCACGATCGACCTGCTCCGCGCCATGCGTTTCGACGACCCGCTGTTCGTGATCGGCGCCGACGAGTTCTGCGACTTCCCGGCGTGGCAGGAGCCGGACGCGGTGCTCGAGTTGACGCGGATCGCGGTGGCGACCAGGCCCGGCTTCCCGCCGGAGCGGCTCGACGCCGTGCTCCGGGCGGTCCGGCAGCCGGAGCGCGTCGTCTTCTTCGACATCGAGCCCAATCCCGCCGCGTCGCGCGAGATCCGGAGCCTGGCGGCCGCGGGCAAGCCGCTCGACGGCCTCGTCCCGCCGGCGGTGGCCGCGCTGATCGTGGAGCGGGGCCTCTATCGCGGGGATTGAATATCCGCCGCGCGCGGCTACACTGGGCCCGGTCTCACACGGATGCTGATCACACTCTGAACCCACTCGAGCAAGCCCGCCGCATCGCCGCTCTCGCGCAGGAGAAGCTGGCGGAAGACGTCGTCATCCTCGACATGCGGCCCGTGTGCACCTTCACCGACTACTTCGTGATCGCGACCGGCCGCAACGCGCGGCAGACGGTCGGCATCTGGGACGAGGTGCACGGGCGGCTCAAGCAGGAGGAGCGCCTGATCCCGCGCAGCATCGACGGGGAGCAGGAGGGGACGTGGATCCTCGGCGACTACCTCGACGTCGTCCTGCACGTGTTCACGCCGGACGCGCGCGAGTACTACCGGCTCGAGGACCTCTGGAACGACGTGCCCGCAGTCGGGCTCGAGGCCGCCGCCTCCTAGGAGTCGGCGTCCGGCATGTTCGCGAGGCGATCGCGGCGGACGCGCCACGCCCAGGCGAGCAGCGCCAGTCCGATCGCGACGAGAACGACGCCGAGCACGGCGTACAGCCCGTGACCGCTCATCCCCGACCCGTGCAACACGTTCGTGCCCTGGGCGATCCACACCGCCCCGACCGCGCACAACAGGGCACCGGCAATTCCTCGAGTCCACATCGTCAGCTCCGATCCGAGTGTGTCCCGCCGGCCGCCCTTCGCCGGCACTGTAGCGCCGCGAAGGGGCACCCAGCCGCCGCGGCTCGGGCGGAACCGCTCCCTCACGAATGCCCTCTGCCCCTGCGAGGGCAATCTGACCCGGCCCGATCATGCGCGAACGCTGGTTTCGCGGCTGCGTCCGGCACGGTGCCGGATACCGAGCGCTACGAGAGCTCGGCCTTGTCTGGGTGCGCGCCCTTGCTCTTGCGGGAGCGTTTCTTCGCATGCGTGTGCGGCCGCGAGACGAGCAGCGCGAGCATGGCGACCGCGACGAAGTTGCGGAACGTGGCCGACGGCCAGTGGACCTCGGCGGCGCCGTGGAACCACGAGGGGTCGACGAGGAAGACGATCGCCGCGATCACGACCTTGCCGAACCAGCTGACGACAAGGAACAGCGTCACGAGCACGATGCCCCAGAAACCCAGCTCCGGAAGGCCCACGGCCGACGCGAAGTCGAGCACGTTCCACGCGAGCCAGAAGACGAGCGGACCGAGCAGGATCGCCGCGACGAGCGCCGCGATCGCGACGGCGAGCCCGCCGGCGACAAGGGCGCCGATGCCGACGATCTTGAGCACGACGCGGAGGACGGGACTCACGCGCCGAGTCTACGCCTCGTTCTGCGCGGAGATCTACAACGCCGGAACTGCGGTGCCTGCCACCGGGATTCGCGGGAATGATGTCCCCCGACTCGCCGTGCCGATACGCGAGGGCCCGCGCTAGCTCCTGCGCAGGTAGAGCTTCCAGGCGTAGTACTCGCGGAACGCCGTCGGCACGGTGGCCATGCGGTGCGCGAGGTGCAGCACCACGTCCCAGTAGAGCGGGGAGAGGTTGTAGTGCATGAGGGCCGCGCGCTCGTTCGTGCGCCCTCCATTGGCGGCGAGCAGGTCGGCGGCGGCGAGGATCGCGTCGTGCTCGTTGTAGACGTCGCCGCCCATCCCGTAGGCGCGCCACGTCGCGGGCTCGAACTGCATCGGGCCCTGCGCGTCCGCCTTTGCCGTCGTTCGTGCGCGGCCGAAGTCGCTCTCGACGAAGTTGATCGCCGCAAGCAGCTCCCAGCGGATGCCGAACCGCCGCTGCGCCTCCCGGTAGAAGGAGAGGATCGTGCCCGCGTGCCGCGCCGGGCCGACGCTCACGCCGCCGACCTGCGGCGGGCTTTCGCCCGAGAGCTTGTTGAGGTCGCGACGGGCGTCGATGTCGTCACGCTCGTCGGGCGCGAGCCTCGCCACCGCCGCAGCCTCCTTCGCATTGGGGGCGAGCGTGCGGATCACGAGCTGCCGGTCGCGCGCGACCGCGACGAACGTCGCGCCCGTCGCAGTCCGCAACGCGCGTTCGTCGGCACGGAGGTGACGGACGACGGCAGGTGGGCTCGGTAGCGAAACCATGTTCAATGAAGTAGCAGATGCGTCTTGAGCGCTGCGCCAGGGCTAGAACGGTGTGCCACGAGCCGCGTAGGAGATAAATGCGCCGCCGCAGAGAGGATGTGGATCGGCTCAAGCGAGGTTCGAGCGGTTCGTTTCGATCCAGTGCACTCGCTTGTTCAGAACCTCCGCCGTCCCACGACGGAGATGTGATGCCCAAGGCTCCCGCCCGTCACCGCCGAAAGTTATGACTCGATCGGCCTCCGTCTTTAGATAAACAATCGCAGCGTCGAGCAGCTCATGCGGTGAGGTAGCCCCGTATGCATCGGACAGGGCGGCCAATCGCCGCCGTCGGTCAGGCGGCTGCAGAAACTGTCGGCTCGCGCGCTCATCATCGAGGAATGGGACGACGCCTAACGCGGCGGTAGCAAGATCTCGCAGCGGGGAGTCAGGCTCCGCGAAGTCCCAATCGATGGCGCCGACGACGCGGCCGTCACGCCAGACGGCGTTCCAATGTCCGAGGTCTCCGTGGCAGACGACCTCGCCAGGACATAACCGCTTTCTTCCGACGCGCCAGACGGCGTCGGGGGGTGGAAGAAACGATGCGACCGCCTCGTGGTAGCGACGGATAAAGCGACCCCACTCGACGATGCCGTCCTCTTCGAGGAGGGCCGGCGGATACGTGAGCGACCCGGCCTCGCCGTCGATGAACGTCAGCACTTCTCTCCCGTTGCGGTCGATATCGAGGACGCGAGGGGCGCCGGTGAAGCCGACCTTCTCGAGGTGTTTCAGCAACTGGTGAACGGCGGGTGACCATTCCCCCGTCGGTCGAAGAACGGACGGCCCGACCCGCGTCGCGCCGTCGTTACGACCGCCTTGTAAGACTTCGCGGTCAGCCATGTCACCGTTATCGACGGCACTGTGATCACCCATGAGTCGGGCGGAAACGTCGCCTGCGCCAGCGATGCTGGAATGTCCGCCGACGGATGTCCTTTGGTTCGGCGGCGAAGGTCGTAGAATCGTCGCGAGGTGGCTAGCGAAGCTCGTGGTGTGCGCGTTCGCTCGGGACGGCGACCGTCCCTGATCGCCTCGGCGGTTCTCGCTCTTACTCTCGCTCTTGCGGGAGAGGCCCAGGGACAGCTGCCGAAGCACAAGTCAGCGCCGCTACTCGCGCCCGCTCGCATCACGACCTTGGTGCTGAATGGGACGCACCGGATCGGGCTCGCGAGTCGCGTCTCAGAGAAGCTGGCATCCCACGGGGTCGAGACGCGCCGGCTCCAAGACCGCTGGGTGGCGGACGCGCCGCAAATGGCCCGTCTCACCACGATCTACGTTGATCTAGAGCAGAAAGGTGCATCGGCGGCCGCACGATCGCTGCAGCGGCTGCTCGGCCGAGGCACGCAGGTGAAAGCGATGCCGCTACAGATCCGCCGCTACGCCGATCACGCCGATCGGCCGGTGACTGTGGTCGTGCTCGGCTCGTCATATCGCGGGCCCTCGTAACCGCCGAGCGCGCCTTCGCTCATGCGACCCAGCCGCCCGTTGGGCCGGCGTCCGGGAACGTCACCCGCGCGCTAAGAGGCTCTCACACAATGAGCGATTGTGTCGCCCGGCCGCCGAGTGCGCCCGGATCGACGAACGTCATTATGTGAGAGCCTCTAAGGGAGATGGCTTGTGTCTACGACTTCAAGTTGATTCGAGCCGAAGTTGGTGACGAGTAGCCGCTTGTGGCTAACGTCGACGGAGATTTCGCGCGGGAACGTCCCTGCCGGGATCGCGCCGATGACGGCGCTCTTGTGGGCCAGTGCGGCGCGCGTATCGATCACCGTGAGTTCGGCCGATTGGCCTGGCGCCGCGAAGCGGTTGGAGTCCGCGACGACGATGCGCGCGCCGTCACGGAGGAGAGCAAGCCCTACAGGCGCAGTTCCAACTCGTACGTTGGCAAGTAGCGCATGCTGTGGATCGGTGCGTAGTCGAGACGCAGAGAATGCCAATAGGCTGTTGCTCTCACGAGCGGTGACCCACACCACTTTGCCGTCCGGTGAGACGGCAGTGCGCACGGGGTCGCAGCCTGCCGCCACCGACGCGACAACCGAATGGCGTGGCCGAGTTTCGGCTCGTCGGATGTTGATGACGCTGATCGTCCCGTGCCGCGTCTGCGTGCTCGCGACCTCGCTTGTCGCATAGAGCCAGTTGCCGTCAGGCGAGATGGCCATGCCGACAACCCCGAGGCCGAGCGGGATCGTTCCGACCAGGGCTGACCGATGGAAGCCGCTGGCAAGCGCACGTCGGATGTTGAACACGGCGATCTCATTCGCGGATTCGAGCGAGACGAAGACGAACCGGTCGTCGGGAGAAGTCGCGACTTCGATGGCGCTTTGAAGCGCGAAGTTGCTCGACGGACCGCTCGCCGAAAGCTGACCAAGCACCGTATGCGGCCCTCCACGCTCTGCGCGGCTGACACTAAGGATCGCCGCGCCGCTGCCATCCGCCACTACGAGGTAGCGACCGTCATGGGTAAGAGCGTCACCTAAGAGCGTGTCTCCTGGCAGCGCGATCTCTTGAACAACCCGAGGCTCTCTGCCCCGGTCTGCGATGACCGCGACCTCACCCGAGAGCTTTGACACAAACGACCACTCACCATCCGCGGTACTGGCAACACCGAAGGGGTGTCCGGTCACCGACACCATCGCCGCCCCAACCTTGGTGAGCGGTCTCTGCGACCTTAGAGCCGGCGAGCACACTGGGGATGTGCTTCGGCGAGCGCCGACGTCTGGGCTGGCGGACGCCGCGAAGCCGGCAAGAACAGCGGTACCCACCGCCGTAACCGCCACGAAGATCAAGCGACAGCGAACCATCTAGGACGAAGAAGCGTACGACGCCCGAGGGAATGACCGGGAACGCCTCTCTACCAAGGATCGTCGCCTGCGCCAGTGTTCAGCAATGCACCCTGAGGAACGAGACTCGGACGTTGTGCTGAGGGACCGATCCGCTCACGCGATACGTAACCTCCTTATGGGAGTTCGCGGACTCGCGCTGTTCGCCGCCTTAGCCGTCGCGCTTGGCACCGCAACCATCGGCGCTTCAGCTCCAGGGTCCCCGCTTGCCGGCTTTCGGCCTGCGCCCGGCTGGCTTATCGAGCGTGCGGGTGCCGCCAACCCGTCACTCGTTGTGGCCGTTACCGCTCCGGACGCCTCCGCCGTCCATCCGGTCGCTCTTTTTGGCAGCTTCAAGAAGCTCTCACGCGGCGGGATTCTTGTTTGGGCGGACACTGTCGGGCGCAGACGTGGAGGCTTCCCTGCCCGGGCGGCATGGCCGCCTCAGCTCGCAAGCTTCCGAGTCGACCACGGTTGGGAGGGGCAGCCCGCCGCCAACGTCCAGCAACGCATTTGGGTTGGATCAGTGCACGGTTGGGATCTGGACATCCGCGTCTTCTTCGCGACGCAACGTCCGAGCGCGGCGCTCCAGGCCCACGCGCAGACGGAGCTATATCGGCTACGCCTGCCGTAAGACGGGCTCGCACCCTCGCCTGCGCCATTTCGGGAATGACCCCCGATAAGTGCTGCTATTCGCCTTCGCTTTCGAAGATGTAGAACGTGTCCCACACAACGCGCTTAGGTGCTCCCTCCGCAATCGCGAGGATGGCGTCCGGAACCTGGAAACGCGTCTGTCGCTCACGTAGCGGTTCGGCGTCCTCGATCTCCACGACGTTCAGGCCTTCCTCCGTGAGCGCCGCAACCACCTTCGCTCTGTATTCGGGAACGGAGCTGGCTCGTGCAAGCACGTTCGAGTAAGCGCCTGGTGCGTCGCCTAAGATTTCGTTTCCGGCGTGCGGCACGACCTCAACGCGGCCGATCCAGACTTCCTCATCCACCAAAAAAAATAGTTCTACATCACCGGTGACCCTCGGCTGGGCGAGCGTCGCTGGGATGTCGCCGGAGCCCGACACCCGGGCCGCGGTGAGAACAACCGCGGCAGTGAGATGCTAAGGCCGTGACGATCCGTATCGACGATTCGCTGGACGGCATCGACTGGGAGCAGACGAAAGCCGACCTCGCAGCCGACAACTTCGACAACGGACGATCGCCGCAGGCTCTGAACCGTTCGTTCCGCCAATCCCAGCACGTGGCGATCGCCCGAGACGGCGATCGAGTGGTCGGGACGGCACGCCTTCTCACCGACGGGGTCTGCAACGCTTACCTGCTCGACGTCTGGACGGCGTCCGCGTATCGGAGGCAGGGCACGCCTCTTCGATGATCCGGCTGCTACGCAAGCAGGTGCCGGGCCAGCACATTGGACTACAGACGAGCGAGGCGCAACTCTTCTACGAATCGCTCGGGTTCCGACCACAGCCCGAGTTCTGGTCGGACGTCGTTGGAGCCTGGCTCGACAACGACGCCAACCGGTGACCGGCCGAGAGCACCATGGCGTGCGCGAGCGATGCGTAAATGTGCCCCGACGCCGAAGCTACAAGCGATCGAGGGCGACCGCAGCCCGCCGCAACCAAGTGTTCGAAGCGCTGCCCGCGCGCGTGCAAGAGACGACGACGCGAACGTTCCCGCGCCACCGCTCCGCGGCGGGAAAGCCTGAACCGCAGGTGCGGGGAGCCGCGACCCAGTGGCCTTGAACGAGTGCGTGGTACGGGTCGAACCCCGAATCCTTCACCTTCTGAGGGTCGCCAAATACGTCCACCTCGAGGACGTATCCCCCCGTACTGAGCGACTGCACGCCCTGTTGGTGGCTCGTCGTGGCAAAGCGGATGCCAGCGGGTGCGAATGCCTTACGAGCGTCGGCCAACGAATACGTAACGGATGTGTATGGCAGAAAGAACGGGGGTGGCTGCTGGGCGAAGGGGTGGTACGTGGGCCGCGCGAACGCGAAGACGCCGCCCATCACGGCAACCGCAACTGCGACACATGCGACGGCGACGACATGACGGCTGATCCAACCCACCGGGATACAT
Source organism: Gaiellaceae bacterium (assembly GCA_036511815.1). Classification (GTDB taxonomy): domain Bacteria; phylum Actinomycetota; class Thermoleophilia; order Gaiellales; family Gaiellaceae; genus Palsa-739. The sequence continues at coordinate 4,407 of DATCBP010000039.1, read as the reverse complement.
GTCGGTTGGGATGCCGAGGGTCAACATCACCCCTTCGGAGCAGCAGTCGAGCGTGACCGAGATCGGCTGGGCCAGCGTTCAGCAATGTCACCAGAGGGGGCGCGGGCCCGTGTCCCGTAGCTCAGGGGCACCGCCGACCTATGCCGAATCGGACGGTTGCCGAACGTATTCCAACGCGGACGATCAGTGGCAGACAGGCTGACGAGGAACGCAGATAGAAGCCGCCTGGGTAGGCGTTCCCAGCGTGGGGATTGGAGCCGCAGCCAGTTACCCGGACGGAGCTGAACACGCCGTCCCCGCCGTTGCCCCAGACGATCGCGGCACGGCTCCGCCACTCCTTCGGCACGCTCAACGTCACGTGTTCTGAACCGGAACGGATGACGAGTCCGGCTTTACGCCAGTAGCGCCAGGGCTGATCGTGTGTCGCGACAACCTGCGCGAGGTAGGCAGGCGGCACGGAAGCCGCACCAAGAACGAGACGGCTCTGGTAACGCGGCTGCCTGTTGCCAAGGTAGGGGAACCGCGTTACGGCGATGCTCTCGTCGCACGTCAGATTCCGCACACGTCCGGGCGCGACGCTGCCGCTGGCCCAGGCGGTGGGGAACGCGAGCGCGGTCGTCGAGAGACAGAAGAGAGCCAACGCGCGAACACGTGGCATAGAGCGGATGGTAGAGCCTCCTCGCGTGGGGCGACGGTGCTCTCGCCTGAAACGCAAGCTCCCTCGCTCCGCCCGACCCTCCTACGAGGAGGACAGGTGCGGCGGGCGGCGCTGCGCCCGCGCGCGGCGACGGCGCCCGGGCATGAGCGTCTTCGGCACGACCGGCTCCTCGTCGCGGCCGTGAATACGGGAGTTGTACTCGTCGATGTAGAGCTGGCCGTTGAGGCCGAGGAACTCGGCGTACGTGCGCAGGAAGCCCTTCGTGTAGACCTCGCCGGGAAGCATGTCCCAGCGCTCCTCCTCGAGCGCGGTGAGGTAACGCTCGCGGATCCGGATGCCCTTCTGGACGTCGGGCGCGGTTAGGCCGCGACGATGCCGGGCTTCGCGAAGGCTCTCACCGATCTGGAACATGGCGCCTGTGGATTGTGACCGAAACTGTGGAAAAGCGCGAGCCCGCCGTGGAAACGATGTGGAGAACTCGCGTCCGGCTCCGCACGAGGCGCCCACGGCGCTCGAGTGACGTCGTGGTGGCGCGCTTCCTGCGGGCTCCGTAGGCTGCGCGGAAGGGTCGATCCGGAACGGCGAGCGGAGGGGAGGGTTGCACGAATGCTCGAGGCCGTGGGTCTCTCACCAAGCGAGGTCGCAGCCTGGGAGGAGACCGCTCCACCGGAGAGAGCCGCCTTCCCGTCGGCCGCGCACGCGTCGTCTGCGTTCCTGACGCACGGGGAGCGACTGCTTCGGCGGTTGCCCGCGCGCCGCGCTCGCACCGAGGCCGAGGCCGAGGCCGCCGCCTACCTGTCGAACGTCCTCGACCGCGAGCGCTCCCGGTTCATGCGCGCACACACCGCCGAGGTCTACGCCGCGTTGACCGACGACCTGCACAGGGCCGTCCGCGACGACGAGCTCGTCTATGCGGCCGCCGCGCGCTTTCCGGGACTCGTCCCGTCCCGCGAAGCCGTAGCAGCCGAGCGCGCGCTGGCGCTTCCCGACAAGGAAGGGATCGAGATCGCGCAGGGCCTCTTCTTCGCGTTCGTGCTCGCGTCGGCGCGCTGCGGGTCGCACCTCGTCTGGTCGATGCTGCGCCCCACCGAGGAGGCGGTCGCGCGGCTCGGCGACTTCCGTGCGACCGGCGTCGCCGACCTCGGCGGCACGGTGATCGAGCGGCGCGGGCGGGTGGCCCACCTCGAGCTGCGGAACGAACGCCACCTCAACGCCGAAGACTGCGACACGCTTCCGGCCACGGAGGTCGCGGTCGACCTGGCGCTGCTCGACCCCGCGGTGGAAGTCGGCGTGTTCCGGGGCGGCGTCGTCAGCCACCCGCGCTACGCCGGCAAGCGCATCTTCGGTGCGGGAATCAACCTCACCCATCTCTACCACGGCCGCATCGACTTTCTCTTTTACGTCACGCGCGACCTCGGCTACGTCAACAAGCTCTTCCGCGGGCTGAGCGCCGACGAGCACCGGCCGGACGAGCCCGAGGAGACGATCGAGAAGCTCTGGATCGCCGCCGTCGAGACGTTCGCGATCGGCGGTGCATGCCAGATCCTTCACGTGGTGGATCACGTGATCGCCACGCGGGGCGCCCGGCTGTACCTGCCGGCGCGCCGGGAGGGGATCCTCCCGGGCGCGTCCAACCTGCGGCTGCCGCGCTCGGTCGGAGATCGGCTGGCGCGGCAGGCAATCCTCTCCGGGCTCGAGTTCGAGGCCGGAACGCCGCACGGCGATCTCCTCTGCGACGAGGTGGTCGACTCGGCCGAGGAGATGGACGGCGCGGTCGCCGAACGGGTCGAGGCGTTGACGAACTCCGGCCTCGTCAACGCGGCGGCCAACCGGCGCGCGTTGCGGGTCGGAGCAGAGCCGCTCGACCTGTTCCGGCGATACATGGCGACGTTCTGCCGCGAGCAGGCGTATTGCCATCTCAGCCCGGCGCTCGTGCGCAACCTCGAGCAGAACTGGAGCGCCCACGAGCGCCGCCTCTGAGCCCGCGATCTGGAACCCCGCGGAGAGGCTCGAGCGGAAGGAGCTGCGCGAGCTCCAGCTGGTACGGCTTCGAGCCACGTTCCAACTCGAGCTCGACTCGCTCGAGCGCGTGGCGGAGCTGCCGTTCACCGACAAGTCTCACCTCCGGGACGCGTTTCCGTTCGGGCTGCCGAGAGTGCCCGTCGAAGCGCTCGCTCGAGTGCACGCGTCGAGTGGTACGCACGGCAAGCCGACGGTGGTCGCGTATACGGCAGCCGACCTCGAGGCCTGGACCGAGCTGATGGCCCGCTGTATGACGATGGCGGGCGTGCGGGCCGGAATGCTCGTCCACAATGCGAACACCTACGGGCTGTTCACCGGGGGGCACGGCTTCCACCAGGGTGCGGAACGGATCGGGGCGCCCGTCGTGCCGGTGTCCGGCGGCTTCACGATGCGGCAGGCGATGCTGCTTCACGACCTCGGCGCGCAGGTGTTGATCGCGACGCCCTCGTACGCGGTCGTGATCGCGCAGGCCGTGCGCGACTCCGGGATCGACCCGGGCTCCCTGAAGCTCGAGCTCGGGCTGTTCGGAGGAGAGGCCTGGACGGAAGGCTTGCGCGAGCAGATCGAGCGCGAGCTTCCCGGCCTGCGCGCGGTCAACTTCTACGGGCTGTCCGAGATGTGCGGGCCTGGCGTCGCCTCGGAGTGCCTGGAGGTCCGCGACGGACTCCACGTGCACGAGGATCACTTCCTCGTCGAGGTGGTCGACCCCCGGTCCGGGGCATTGCTCGACGAAGGCGCCGAAGGCGAGCTCGTGTTCACGACCCTCGTCAAGGAAGCGATGCCGCTGCTGCGCTACCGCACCGGCGACGTCGGGTCATTGGTGTTCGAGCCGTGCGCATGCGGCCGCACGACTGCGCGTATCCGTGGGTTGCGCGGGCGGCACGACGACATGATCACCGTGCGCGGCGTCAACCTCTTCCCGTCGCACGTCGAGCATCTGCTGCTCTCCGTACCCGACGTCGCGTCGCACTACCAGCTCGTCGTCGAGCGCTCGGGGTCGATGGACGAGCTGACGGTCCGATGCGAGCCCGTGTCGACGGCGGTGGACGTGGCGACGTTGCGCTCGACCGTCGCGACCGTCTTGCGTGAGCATACGGGGGTCCGGATCGAGGTCGAGGTGCTGCAACCGGGAGGCGTACCGCGCAGCGAGGGCAAGGCGGTGCGCGTCGTCGACCGGCGCTGAACCGACCCGGGCGGCGGGCGTCGGGTTACGACGGTATGGAGCCGAGGGGGCTCGAACCCCTGACCTTCTGGCTGCCAGCCAGACGCTCTCCCAGCTGAGCTACGGCCCCAGGCGCTTCTGCGGCAGTGTAGCCCTACGGGGCGCCGTTTCCGCCCGCCCGGCGCATATCGTCTCGGCGATGGCGACCGTCTCGGCGACTGTGGAGCCCGGGCGCCCGCGTGACGGGGCGAGGGCGCAGCGCCTGCTCGTGCCGATCCGCTTCGCGTTCCGGCGGCTGCGCGCGCAAGCGCCGCGGACCGTCGTCGTCGCGGTGGGGATCGCCGTCGGCGCGGCCGTCCTCGCGCTGACCGCGGTCTGCTCGGGCGCCGTCCAGGATCGCGCGGTGCAGCGCGCGCTCGGGCAGCTCCAGCCGTCGGATCGCGCGATCCAGGCGTTCTGGAGCGGCGTACCGGCCCAGTCCAACCTGTCGGCCGCGCAACTCGACCGGCTCGCCCGCCGCGCGCTGACGCCCGTGCTGCGGGGGCCCCCGTTCGGCGTCGAGGTG
>DATCBP010000038.1:0-39181 GCA_036511815.1 Gaiellaceae bacterium | reverse complement strand
GGAGGCGCGTGACGGGGACGAGCCGCCGGTCGACGACGATCCGCTCGACCCGGACGCCCGCCGCCGCCTCGTCCACGAGCAGGCCCGCGCTACGCTCGAGGAGATGGGCGGCGAGTAGTCTCGGCGCACCGCGGGAAAACGTAGACCGAAGGAGTCGACATGGGACTGTTGGACAAGGCAAAGGCGGCAGGACAGCAGGCCGCGACGAAGGCACGCGAGGGCGTCGAGGACGTCCAGGCGAAGAAGGATCTCCATCTCGCATATGTCGAGCTCGGCAAGCAGGCGTTCGACCTCGTCGAGGCCGGCACGCTCGATCAGCCGGAGCTGACGGCGCACGTCGAGACGATCCGCGACCTGAAGGCGAAGCTCGCGGACGAGCCGGCGGTGACGGTCTGACGCAGGAGGCTCGCGCGTCCGGACGCGCCTTCTCGGGGCGGACGGCCTGGGCGCGGAACCTCGAGACGCCGCTCCGCGAGTTCCTGCGCACCGAGACCGGTAGCGCGGCATTTCTGCTCGCGGCCACGGTGGCTGCGCTCGTCTGGGTCAACGTCGACGCGTCGTCGTACGACCACGTCTGGCGCACCCAGCTCTCGATCCGCATCGGCGGCGCCGGCATCGCCCAGGATCTGCGCCACTGGGTGAACAACGGCCTGATGGCGTTCTTCTTCCTCGTGATCGGGCTCGAGGCGCGCCGCGAGTTCGACATCGGGGAGCTCCGGCAGCGACGGCGGGTCGCGCTGCCGGTGCTCGCCGGCATCGGCGGGATGGCGTTGCCGGTCGGGATCTACCTCGCGTTCAACGCCGGCCGGCCCGCCGCGCACGGCTGGGGCGTCGCGATGTCGACCGACACGGCGTTCGCGCTCGGGATGCTCGCACTCGTCGGCACGCGACTGCCCGACCGGCTGCGCGCGTTCATGCTGACGGTCGTCGTCGTCGACGACATCGTCGCGCTCGCCGTGATCGCGACCGTCTACAGCCGGCACGTCGCCTGGCGTGCGCTGCTCGTTGCCGCCGGCATCTTCGTCGTGATGCTCGCGGTGCGCTCCGGCGGCATGCGGCGCGGCCTCGTCTACGCGACGCTCGGGGGGGCGGCCTGGGTTGCGCTCTTCAAGTCCGGCGTCGACGCCGTCGTCGTCGGACTGGCGATGGGCCTCCTCACATACGCATATCCCGCAGCGCGCGTCGATCTCGAACGAGCGTCGGATCTCTTCCGTCTCTTCCGCGAGCAGCCGACCGCGGAGCTCGAGCGCGAGGCGCGTGCCGGGCTGCGCTCGGCCGTCTCGCCGAACGCGCGCCTCCAGCAGCTCTACCACCCATGGACGAGCTACGCGATCGTGCCGTTGTTCGCGCTCGCGAACGCAGGAATCGCGATCAACGGCGGCTTCCTCGGGCGGGCGTACACCTCGCCTGTGACGCTCGGGATCCTCGTCGCGTACGTCGCGGGCAAGCCCGTGGGGATCGCCGGCACCGCGTGGCTCGTGACGAAGCTCAGTCGCGGCCGCCTGCGCCCGCCCGTCGGCTGGGCCGCCGTCGCGGGCGCGGGCGCGATCGCAGGGATCGGGTTCACGGTCGCGCTGCTGATTGCGACGCTCGCCTTCGAGGGGCCGCAGCTCGAGGAGGCGAAGCTCGGCGTGCTGAGCGCCGCGCTGTGCGCGTCGGTCGCCACGTGGCTGATCTTCCGGGCCACCGCGCTGCTGCCGAAGCGGCTGCGCATTCGCGCGTTGATCGGTACTGCCGAGACGATCGTCGACCTCGCGGAGCCGGTCGATCCCGAGCGCGATCACATCCGCGGCCCGGAGGACGCGCCGGTGACCGTGGTCGAGTACGGCGACTTCGAGTGCCCGTTCTGCGGCCAGGCCGAGCCGGTCGTGCGCGAGCTGCTCGCCGACTTCGGCGACGTTCGCTATGTGTGGCGCCACCTCCCGCTCAACGACGTCCATCCGCAGGCGCAGATCGCCGCGGAGGCGGCGGAGGCGGCGGCCGCGCAGGGGGCGTTCTGGGAGATGCACGACCTGTTGTTCACGCACCAGGACGCGCTCAGGGTTCCCGACCTGATCCGGTATGCGAGCGAGCTCGGCCTCGACGCCGAGCGCTTCGAAGAGGACCTTCGCCGGAATGCGGGCGCGGGACAGATTGCGGGCGACGTCGACTCCGCCGATCTGAGCGCGGTCTCCGGCACGCCGACGTTCTTCGTCAACGACCGGCGCCACCACGGCGTCTACGACATCGAGACGCTCTCGTCGGAGGTGCGCGCGGCGCGGGCCCGCGCCGCGATCAAGGCTTAGAGGCTCTCACACAATGAGCGATTGTGTCGCCCGGCCGCACTCGGCGGCGCGCTGCGGCGTCCTCGGTCGGCTCGACAGTGGAACTATCGAGCCTCCCTGCGTCCTTGCATCGCACTCGCCGATTGCCCCCGGATCGACGAACGTCATCATGTGAGAGCCTCTTAGGACCGAATCGACCGCTTAGGACTGTTCGAGGCTGTCGTTGCCCGGACGCGTGCCGCTGTCCGAGAAGCCGCACTCGAGACACACGAACTCCGTCCTGTCGTCGGTCATGACCATCCCCTGTGTCACGCCGCACGCGGGGCAGATCGGCGGCCGGTCGTCCGCCTCGGGCTCGCGTTCGCGGGCCCGGCTCACGCGATCGGCTCCGCGACGCCGGCGAGCCGTGCCATCGGCGCCCATTCGGGCTCGTACACGTGGGCCGACTTCGCATGCACGACGAGCCTTCCGACCGGCGCGCCCAGTTCGCCGGCGACATGCTCCTGGAGGTGGGCGAGCTCGACGAGGTTGCCGTACGCCTTCTTGCCGAAGTCGAGGCTGTGGGCGTAGACGACGAGCTCGAGCGCGCCGTCGGGAAGCCAGAAGTCGAGCAGGCTCACGCACGGGATGTACGTCGTGTCGGTGAGCGGCTGGAAGGTCGTCACCGTCGCCGAGCGGCACGCCGGGTCGGCGCGCAGCCGATCGACCGCCCACGCGATCTGGTCGAGGCCGGTGCCGGCGTAGTTGAACAGCCGCACGGCGTAGCTCTTCGCGTCGCCGAGCTCCGGCACGTCCTTCTGCACGAAGAAGTTCTCGTGCATCCACGCGAGCCAGTCCGGGTCGCCGAGCTCGGCGATCACGGGATCGTCGGAGGCCGGACGGTCGACGGTGAGCGTGAGCAGCGCGAGCTCGCGGGTCGGCCGACCGTCGTAGCGCTCGAGCGCGCCCTGCTCGAGGATCGCGCGCGACGTTCGCAGCCACCCCTCGCCGAGCGTCGGCGACTCCACGACGGCGATGCCCATGGGCGGAACGCTACCGGGAGTGCCGCGAACGGGAAGTGGCACCTATGCATTACCGATGGATCATCAAGGTTGCTATGGCTGGAAGCAAGGTGGTAGTGTGCCGGTCGCTGCACGACGATGCCTAGGAGTTGCAGCGGCAGCCAACACACGAGGAGGAGCGCACCGCCGTGTCCGCCCCGATCACGAGAGGACAGCTCCTCGCCCGGGGCGCGAAGGGCGGCACCGCGCTCCTCGTCGTCGGCTCGGCGCTCGGGCGCTTCGCCGGCGTGGCGGCGGCCGACCCGGTGCCGACGACGGCGGATCTCGCGTACGCGCGCCTGCTCGTCGGCGTAGAGCTGCTCGCGTCGGACTTCTACACGCAGGCGATCGCGGCGGCGAACACCGGCAAGCGGGTCGGCGGGTACCTGAAGCGTGCGTACGCGAACGAGCAGGCGCATTACGAGTCCGTCGCCGCGATCATCAGCGGCGCGGGGCAGACGCCGGCGGTGGCCGGCGACATCGACTTCAGCTACCCGGCCGGAACGTTCGCCGGGCAGAGCTCGATCGTCACGTTCGCCCGGCAGCTCGAGGGGATGATGCTCGGCGCGTACCTCGGTGCGATCGCCGGGATCGAGACCGACGGCCTCGAGGCCGGCCTGGCCGGCATCGCCGCGTGCGAGGCCCAGCACTCGGCGTATTTCACGACGGCGCTCGGCGGCAAGGCGTTCGGCGCGGCGTTCCCGCCCGCTCTGAGCGTGGACGAGGTCTCGAATGCGATCGACGCCTACACGGCGTAGGAAAGGGGCTCCGTTGCGACTACCTCGCGCGATCTCGTTGCTCGCGCTCGTCGTTCTCTGCGCGTCGCTTGCCGCGGGCGGAGCTGCGGCCAAGCCGGGCCGCGCGACGGCGGGGATCACCGTCTTCGCTGCGTCGTCGATGACGACGGTGCTGCCGAAGATCGACATGGGCAACACGTACTCGTTCGGAAGCTCCGGCACGCTCGCGACGCAGATCACGACCGGCGCGCCCGCCGACGTGTTCATGTCGGCGAACACGACGACGCCTGCGTCGCTCTACGCGGACGGCATCGTCGAGAAGCCCGTCACCTTCACGCGCAACACGCTCGCGCTCGTCGTGCCGAAGGCGAACCCCGCTCACATCGCGTCGATCTACGACCTGACGAAGCCCGGGGTCACGATCGACGAGGCTGCACCCTCGGTTCCCGTCGGGGGCTACACCGTGCAGGTGCTGAACCAGATGGGGATCAACACCGCCGTCCAGGCGAACGTCGTCAGCAAGGAGACCACCGACGCGAACGTCGTCGCGAAGGTCGCGCTCGGGCAGGTCGACGCCGGCTTCGTCTATCTCTCCGACTACGTGGTCGATGCGGCGCACCTGGGCCTGATCAGGGTGCCCGCGTGGGCGCAGCCGAAGATCACGTACGCGATGGCGATCGTGACGAAGAGCCCGAACCAGGCGGCCGCGCAGGCGTGGGTGGACAAGGTGCTGAGCCCGGCAGGCCAGGCCGTCTTCGTCAGGAGCGGTTTCCTGCCGCTGACTGCGCCGGTGCCGTCGATCGCGAAGGTCGCTCCCGTCAGGGCGAAGGTGGGGACGAAGGTGACGCTGACGGGCGCGAACTTCACCGGCACGACGTCGGTAACGATCCGCGGCGTCCCCGCGCGCTTCAAGGTCGTGTCGGCGACGAAGCTCACGCTCACGATTCCGGCCGGGGCGAGGTCAGGTCCGGTCACGGTCACGAACCCCTCGGGAACGGCGACATCGAGGCGCATCGCCATCGGCTGACTTGTGCGCTAGGACTTGCATAGGTAAGGTGCCCGTATGCCGCGGGAGTTCTACAGCGTCGGCGAGGCCGCCAAGGCGCTCGGGATCAGCGTCGACACGCTGCGCCGCTGGGACAGGCAGGGGCGGATCAAGGCCGAGCGCGACGAGAGCAACCGCCGCATCGTGCCGGCGAGCGAGATCGACCGCCTGCGCGGCGAGCCGGGGCTTGCCCACCTCAGCGCCCGCAACCGCTTCAACGGCATCGTCACGGACGTCAAGATCGACGGGCTGATGGCGCAGGTCGAGATGGTCATCAGCGATCCCGTCCGGCTCGTCGCGCTCGTCACGCGCGACGCGGTGGAGGAGCTTCAGCTGCGGCCGGGCATGTCGGCCACGGCAATCGTGAAGTCGACCTCGGTGATGGTCCAGCACTAGAGACGCCGGCCGGGCGTGGCTCATATGCACCGCAGGCAGACGGTCGTTCGCGCAGTGCTGGCTGTGCTGTTCTTCCTCGCGATCGCGTTCGCGATGACGTTCATGGTGCTGCCGGTGATCGCGATCTTCACGCACGTGCCGCTGAGCCGCCTGCTCCACGAGTTCTCCAACCCGATCGTCACGGACGCCCTCGTCGTCAGCCTGAAGACGATCGCGATCTCGCAGGTCGCGATCCTCCTGCTCGGCACGCCGACCGCGTACTTTCTCGCGTCGCGCCGATTCCCCGGACGGCCGCTCGTGGTGACGCTCGTCGAGCTGCCGATCGTGCTGCCGCCGGCCGTTGCCGGGATCGGGCTGATCGTCGCGTTCGGACGTATCGGCCTGCTCGGCTCGACCTTCGACGCACTCGGGATCGACGTCTCGTTCAACCAGGCCGCGGTCGTCCTCGCGATCTCCCTCGTCGCGGGCCCGTTCTACGTCCGGCAGGCGATCGCGTCGTTCGAGGCGGTCGACCGGAACCTGATCGCGGCCGCGCGCACGCTCGGAGCGGGGTCGGTGCGGACGTTCTTCAAGGTGACATTGCCGCTGGCACGCGGCGGGCTCACGGCCGGTGAGGCGATCTGCCTCGCACGCGGCCTCGGCGAGTTCGGTGCGACGATCATGTTCGCGGGCAGTCTCCAGGGGCGCACGCAGACGTTGCCGCTCGCCGTGTACACGACGTTCGAGACGCAGAACGGGCTCGACGTCGCGCTCGCGATCAGCGCGCTGCTCGTGGTCATCAGCCTCGCGATCCTGATCGCGCTCAAGGGGAGCGGCCTGTGGGAGCGATCGCGGCCGTCCGCGATCCCGGTCGCCCGGCCCGAGTCGAGCTGAGCGCCGTGGCGACGCTGTCGACGCGCTTCGAGCTGCCCCTGCGGTCGTTCGTGCTCGAGCTCGAACTCGACGTCGAGGGCACCGTGGCGATCGTCGGGCCTTCGGGGGCCGGAAAGACGTCGGTTCTCCGCTCGGTCGCAGGTCTCGCCAGGCCGTCCTCCGGGCGGATCGCCCTCGACGCCGACGTCTGGTTCGACGCGGCGAAGGGGATGTTCCGCAAGCCGGACGAGCGCCGGGTCGGTCTCGTCTTCCAGGAGTACGCGTTGTTCCCGCACATGAACGTGCGCGAGAACGTCGCGTTCGCGGGCAAGGCGCGGGCGGACGAGTATCTCGAGCGGTTCCGGATCTCGCACCTGGCCACGGCGCGGCCGGCCGAGCTCTCGGGTGGCGAGCGTCAGCGGGTCGCACTCGCCCGGGCGCTGGCGCGCGATCCGGGCGTGCTCCTGCTCGACGAGCCGCTTTCGGCGCTCGATGCGCACACGAAGATCGCCGTCCGCGGCGAGCTCCAGGAACTGTTGCGCGAGTTCGGCCTACCGACGCTGCTCGTGACGCACGACTACGAGGACGCGGCGTCGCTCGCCGACATGGTCGGTGTGCTCGTCGACGGCAAGCTGCGGCAGCTCGCGTCGCCTCAGGAACTGGTCGCGCATCCGGCCGACGGCTTCGTCGCGTCGTTCACGGGCGCGAACCTGCTGCGCGGTACGGCGCGCAAGCGGGAAGACGACCTCACGCAGATCGAGCTCGAGGGCGGTGAGATCGTGTACTCGACCGACCACGCCGAGGGTCTCGTCGACGTCGTCGTCTACCCGTGGGACGTATCGGTGGGACGTCAGCACCAGCCCGACTCGGCCATGAACGTGATCGAGGGCCGGGTGCGGTCGGTCGTCCACATCGGAAATCGCGCGCGCGTGCGGATTGGGCCGGTCACCGCCGAAGTGACGGAAGCCTCCGTCGAAAAGCTCGGCCTCGCCCCCGGAAGCGTCGTCGTCGCCTCGTTCAAGGCCACGGGGACGAGGCTCGTTCCCTACGGCTGACGCGACCTACCCCGCCGTGATCGACCCGAAGAGGCCGTGCGACTCGCCGCTCGGGCCCGACGCGAAGTAGAGCGTCGTCGTCGGACCGCCGGCAGCGCCGTTCCCGAATGCGATCGCCCACAGACCGTCGATCGCGACGAGCGTGTTGTCGCCGTGGCGGAGCTGGCCCTTGAACACCCATTTGCCGTTGCGATCCTGATACGCGCTGATGCGACCGTTGCCGAAGTTGCCGACGAGCAGGTCGCCGGAGAACACGCCGAAGCTCGACGGCGCGATCGCGAGCCCCCACGGGGCGTTCGGCGGCGCGTTCTTCCGGCCGCCCGACGCGACGCGCGCGACGAGCGTTCCATCCGGCGTGTACTGGTCGACATAACCGAAGCCGTTGCCGGGAGCGTCGTCCTTCTTCGCGCCGTCCTGCTTCGCGTACGTGACGAAGATGCTGCCGGCGAGCGCCTGGATGCCGAACGGCGCGTATCTTGCCGGCAGGTTCGGGTCGCTGAACGGCGCGGTCGTGACCGGGGCGAACGATGCATCGAACACGTCGACGCGTCCGTTGTGGAAGTCGGTCGCGTACAGCCGGTCCGACATCGTCGTGAGGCCCTTGTACACCGAGCCGGTCGAGGACCGGTCGACGCCGGGGATCGCCGTCGCCGCGTTCACTGCCGGCGACCAGCCGAGGATCGTCCCGCCTTCGGTCGAGAACAGGAACCGCGCCGCGCCCGACTTCCCGTTCTGGCTGACGATGAAGTCCGTGGCGGAGCCGTTGAACACGGTGCCGGAGGGTGCGCCGGGCACGGTGACGGTCAGCGCGACCTTCGCGCCCGCGCCGCTATAGAGCGTTGACGTGTTCGTTCCGTTGTTCGACACCCACCACGGCGTCGTCGGGCCGGCCGAGAGACCCCAGCCGTTGACGAGGGAGGCGTCCGTCACCGGCGCCGCCCCTGCGGTGTCGCCGACGAGATCGTGGACGGTGAAGACGTCGTCGGCGATTCCACCGGAAGCCGATCCGACCGCGAGCATCGCGAGCGTTGCCGCAGCAGCGGCCGTTGCGAGACGAAACGTACGCATGTGACCCTCCCCTTGGTGTCGACGAGATCGCTCGTCCGGGAGGAGATACGCAGCATGCGGCGGCGCGGTTTGAACGACGTTCGGTTATGGCCGCGGGTCCGGCAGACTTCGCGGTCTCTACCGTATGGACACAGAAGCCCAGCGTGAGGAAGGAGAGACGATGACCACACTCGAGAACCGGCCGAACACCGCACTCCTCGTCGTCGACGTGCAGAACGGCGTCGTCGAGGGGGCTCACGAGCGCGACTCGGTCGTCGCGAACGTCGGCAGCCTTGTCGAGAAGGCGCGCCGGGAACGGGTGCCCGTCGTCTGGGTCCAGCACTCCGACGAGCAGCTTGCGAAGGGGAGCGAAAACTGGCGGATCGTCCCCGAGCTGACTCCGGCCGACGAGCCGCTCGTCGAGACGAACTACGGCGACTCCTTCGAGGACACCACCCTCGAGACCGTGCTGTCGGGGCTCGGAGTCGGACGGCTCGTCGTCGTCGGCGCACAGACCGATGCGTGCATCCGCTCGACGCTCCACGGCGCGTTCGCCAGGGGGTACACGACGCGACCCTTGTCAGCGACGCCCACACGACGGAGGACCAGACGGCATGGGGGGCGCCGCCGCCGGGCCAGGTGATCGCGCACACGAACCTGTACTGGACATACCAGACGGCGCCGGGGCGGACGGCCGGGACGGTCGAGACCAAGAACGTCGACTTCGGCCGCGCCTCCTGAGCCACCTTGGCGGCCGGGTACATCGAGCGGGCCGTTACCCGGGCAGTTGGACGTCCACGTCGCGATCGGTGACGTGGAGGTAGTCCTCCGCGTCCTCGGCGCGCGTCACGCCCCGCCAGACGCGTGCGATCACGCGAACGACTCCGACTCCCAGTCTGACGGCTCGAAGGCCCTGCCGGCCCAGCCGCCGAGCGAGACGATCACGGTGTCCGCGGCCTTCGCGAACGCGCCGCGCTCGGTCGTCGGCTCGGACACATAGATGTAGGTGCCCGCCGGAGCGTCGATCTCGTCGCTGCCGACGGTGAAGGTCGCGTGGCCGCTCGTGACGATGTACAGCTCCTCGTGACCGCCCTCGTCCTCGGCGTGCCGCTTGATCACCTCGTCGCCGTCGCCGCCGCGCCACGCGTTGATCCCGAACGCGCGGATGCCGAAGTGATGCCGCACGGGAGCCCAGTAGGGCCACTTCTCGGCCACGATCTCGTCCAGATGCGCTACCTGGTATCCGCTCACGCCGCCTCCTGTCGTGGGTGACGCGCTAAAAGAGGCTCTCACACAATGAGCGATTGTGTCGAACGTCATGATGTGAGAGCCCCTAAGCCTCGAGCCGGGCCAGTAGCTCCGCCGGCGTCAGTTCCGCCAGCGAGCCGAGCACGAGATCCGCGTGGTCGAGCCCGAGGTTCCGCGTGACCTCGTTCGGGACGGCGACGCAGAAGATCCCCGCCGCCCGCGCGGCGCGCACGCCGTTGGGCGAGTCCTCGAACGCGATCGCCTCGGCCGCGGCGACGCCGAGCAGGTCGAGCGCCTCGAGGTAGAGATCGGGCCGCGGCTTCGCCCGCGCCTCGTCGTGGTCGGCGGTGACGATTGCGTCCCAGCCGACCTCGCGCTCGAGCCGGGCGAGATGGGTGTCGATCCAGGTGCGCGACGAGCTGGAGACGATCGCGCGCTTGATCCCGCGCTGCTCCGCCTCGGCGAGGTACTCGGCGATGCCGGGCAGCAGCTCCTCGGCGTCGATCAGCGCGAACTCGTGCGCGCGGCGCCGCTCCGTGACCAGCTCCCGGTCGAGCGGGCCGCCGACGAGCTCCTCGAGATATGCCATCGGGTCCCAGCCGCCGACCGTGCCCACCATCAGCGCCCACTTCTCGGGCGGCAGGTCGTACCCGAGCTCGCGGTAGACGTGCTGCCAGCCGGCGCGCGAAGGCACCTCGGTGTCGATGATCAGCCCGTCGAAGTCGAAGAGGAAGGCGCGGATCACGTCCCCATCCTGCCGGGAAGTAGGCTCGCGCCGTGTCGGTACTCGGCATCGACGTGGGCGGGACCTTCACCGACGCCGTCCTCCTCGACGGCGGCACCGTGCGCACGGCCAAGGTGCCGACGGCGGTCCGGCAGGAGGAGTCCGTTCTGGCCGCTGCCCGCGCGGTCGGGGCGAGCGGCGTCGAGCGCTTCGCGCACGGGACGACCGTCGCGACGAACGCACTGCTCGAACGGCGCGGCGCCCGGACCGCGTTCGTTGCGAACGAGGGCTTCGAGCATCTGCTGCATCTGCGCCGCCAGACGCGCGCGCACCTGTACCGGCTCTGCGCGCGGCATCCCGAGCCGCTCGTCCCGCTCGAACGCTGCCACGGCGTGCGCGGCCGGCTCGGGCCGGACGGCGAGCTCGAGCCGCTCGACCTCGCGACGCTGCCCGACATCGGCGACGCCGAAGCCGTGGCGGTGTGCCTGCTCTTCGCCTTCCGGGACGCGTCGCACGAGGCGGCCGTCGCCGCGGAGCTGCGCGCGCGCCATCCGGGCGTCCACGTCGTCGCGTCGCACGAGCTCGCGCCTGAGTTCCGCGAATACGAGCGCGCGTCGACGACGGCCGCGGACGCGTACCTCGCGCCGGTGGCTGCGCGCTATCTCCGCGCGGTCGCGGACGGGGCGGGTGCGGCGGGGCTGCCCGAGCCGCTCGTGATGCTCTCCTCGGGCGGCGTCGCGTCGGTGGACGAGGCCGCAGCGCACCCGGCGACGATCCTCGTCTCCGGGCCTGCCGCGGGTGTCGTGGGCGCCGGACTCGTTGCGCGTCGCGCGGGATTCGAGCACGCGCTTGCCTTCGACATGGGCGGCACCTCGACCGACGTCTGCCTCCTGCCCGGCGGCCGTGCGGCTCGCGTCGCGGAGCGCGTCGTCGGCGGGTTCCCGATCCGGCTGCCCTCCGTCGACCTGCACACGGTCGGAGCCGGGGGCGGATCGCTTGTCCGCCGCGACGCGGGCGGCGCGCTCATCGTCGGCCCGGAGAGCGCCGGCGCGCATCCCGGTCCAGCCTGCTACGGCGCGGGCGGCGGCGCCACCGTGACCGATGCGAACCTCCTGCTCGGCCGCCTGCCGGCGGAGCTGCCCGGCGGGCTCGTGCTCGAGCGCGCGGCGGCCGAAGCGGCGCTCGGCGACATCGACCCGGCCGCCGTGATCGACGTCGTCAACGCGGAGATGCTGCGCGCGCTGCGCGTCGTCTCGGTCGAGCGCGGGCACGATCCGCGCGACTTTGCGCTCGTCGCGTTCGGCGGAGCCGGCCCGCTGCACGCGTGCGCGCTCGCCGAGGAGCTCGGGATCGCGGCGGTGCTCGTCCCCGAGGCGGCCGGCGTGCTCTCCGCACTCGGCCTCGTCGCAAGCGACGAACGGCGCGACCGCGTCGTCTCGCACGTGCGCCCGCTCGCGGAGGTGCGCGACCTGCCCGCCGAGGGCGACGCCGACCTGCGCTACCGCGGCCAGTCGTTCGAGCTGACGGTGCCGCTCCAACCGGATCTGGCCGCGGCATTCCACCGCGCGCACGCGGACCGCTACGGCTACGCGGATGAGACGCGCGCGATCGAGCTCGTCGCGGTGCGCACGGCGGAGGTGACGCCGGGGCCGGCCGTCGCGCTGCGGGCGACGTCGCACAGGCAGGTCGAGGGGCCGCTACTCGTCGAGCTGCCGGGCGCGAGCTGCTGGGTGCCCGAGGGCTGGCGCGGCGAGACGAACGACGACGGAACGCTGGTGTTGCGTCGATGAACGTCGAGCTTCAAGTGACCGGAAGCGCGCTGCGCGCCGTGGCTGAGGAGATGGGCGCGGTGCTGATCCGGTCCGCCTTCTCGGCGAACATCAAGGAGCGCCGCGACTGCTCGACGGCGATCTTCTCCGAGGACGGGCGGATGATCGCGCAGGCAGAGCACATTCCGGTCCACCTCGGCGCGATGCCGGACGCGGTTGCTGCGGCGATGGCGCTCGGTCTGGTGGCGGGCGAGACGTGCGTCCTCAACGATCCGTTCACCGGCGGCACGCATCTGCCGGATGTGACGCTCGTCTCGCGGACCGCGCTCGGCTACGCGGTCTCGCGGGCGCACCACGCCGACGTCGGCGGCATGGAGCCGGCAAGCCTCCCGGCCTTCTCGCGCGAGCTCTACCAGGAGGGGCTGATCCTGCCGCCGGTGCGGCTCACCGCCGAGGTGGTGACGCTCTTCGTCGCGAACGCGCGCAACCCGGACGAGCGCCGCGGCGACCTGCGCGCGCAGGTCGCCGCCCACCGGCTCGCCGAGCGGCGGCTCGACGAGCTCTGCGCGCGGCGTGGGCGCGAACGCGTCGCCGCCGCGATGGACGAGCTGTATGCGTACTCCGAGCGTATGGTGCGCGCCGCGATCGCGGAGCTTCCCGACGGGCGGTGGTCGGCAGAGGACGTCGTCGAGGCGGTCGAGGGCGAGTTGCCGATTCGCTGCACCGTCGAGGTCGCCGGCGACGAGATCCACATCGACTTCGCCGGAACCGCGGCACAGGACTCGGGCAACCTCAACTGTCCACTCTCCGTCACGCGCTCGGCCTGCTACTTCGTCGTTCGCTGCCTGACCGTGCCTGACCTGCCCGCCTCCGGCGGCGCGTTCGCGCCGGTCGCGGTCACCGCGCCCTCAGGCTCCCTCGTCAACGCACGGCACCCCGCCGCCGTCGTCGCGGGCAACACGGAGACGTCGTCGCGGATCGTCGACGTGGTCTTCCGCGCGTTCGGCAAGGCACTGCCCGTTCCGGCGCAGGGCCAGGGGACGATGAACAACGTCGCGCTCGGCAACGAGCGGTACACGTACTACGAGACGATCGGCGGCGGCCAGGGCGCGTGTCCCGACGCGGATGGCCCGTCCGGCGTGCACGTGGCGATGTCGAACACGCTGATCACCCCGGTCGAGGCGCTCGAGCTCTCCTATCCGCTCCGCGTCGAGCGCTGGCATCTGCGCACCGGCTCCGGCGGCGCCGGCGCGCACCGCGGCGGCGACGGCGTCGTGCGGGAGCTGCGCGTGCTCGAGGACTGCCGGCTCTCCGTGCTCGCTGAGCGGCGAGCGCACGGTCCACACGGCGCGCGCGGCGGCGCGGACGGCGCGGCGGGGCGCACGCTCGTCAACGGCGAGGAGCAGCCGGCGAAGGTGACGAAGCAGCTGGCCGCCGGCGACGTGGTTCGCATCGAGACGCCGGGCGGCGGCGGATTTGGTGCGTGTTGAGCGGCGTGAAATCATGCGGCCGTGGAGCAGCGATTCAGCCTCGTCACGCTCGGCGTCGCTGACGTCGCGCGCGCCCGGCGCTTCTACGAGGCGCTCGGCTGGACGACGGAGAGCGAGCCGGACGCCGACGTCGTGTTCTTCCAGGCCGGGGGTAGCGTTTTCGGGCTCTGGGGGAGAGCGAGTCTCGCCGAGGACAGCGGCGTCGACGACGGCGGCGGCTGGGGCGGCGTCACCCTCGCGTACAACGCGCGTTCCTCCGCCGAGGCGGACGCGGTGATCGCGGAGGCGCGGGCCGCGGGAGCGACCGTGACACGCGAAGCAGCCGCGACGTTCTGGGGCGGCTACTCGGGCGTCTTCGTCGATCCGGACGGGCACGCGTGGGAGGTCGCGCACAACCCATTCTGGACGGTCGGCGAGGACGGCTCGATCACGATCTGACCTCGATCGCCGGGAGTCCGTCGATGCTCTCTGCGTTCTTCTCCGCGATGTAGTCGTCGAAGCCGCCGCTGCGCACCATCTTGTCCTGCCACTGCTCCTGCTGCGTGCGCGTCCCCTCGAAGCGCAACAGCGGCACGCCGTAGCCGCACGAGTCGGCGACGCGCTCGACCTCGATGCGGATGAGCGAGCGGAGCGCGTGCTCGGGCGGGTCGAAGTGCGCCAGCAGCTCGTCGAACCCGTCCTCGCCGGGAAGGAGCACGCTCGCGCGTCCGTGCAGGCGCACGATCCGCGGTGGCCCGTCGAACGCGCAGAACATGACGACGATGCGGCCGTTCTCGCGCGCGTGCGCGATCGTCTCGGCGCCGCTGCCGACGAAATCGAGATACGCGACCTCGCGAGGGCCGATGATCCGGAACCAGCGCAGGTCGCCCTTCGGCGACACGTTGACGTGCCCGTCCTCCGCGACCGGCGCCGTCGCGACGAAGAAGAGCCGCTGCTGCTCGATCCAGCCGCCGAGCTTCGCGTCGATTCCGTCGTAGCTCTTGCCCACGTCAGGCCGTCAGCTCGCGCGGCCGATGCGACGTCGAATACACGTCCTTCCGCGCGATCAGGCCGTCCCTGAGCGGGAACACGTCGACGCCGTCCCACTCGAGCCGGCGCCCGTCCTTCGTGACGTTCGCCGTCCACTCGCTGACCGCGAAGTCGTCGCCGGTGTGGAAGCTGCGCCCGCAGAAGCGGAGATCGGGGTTGTTGCGGAAGATCCCGGCGATGTGCTCGCGCACCGCGTCTGCGCCCTCGGCGTGCTCGTCCGCGGTGTGATTGTGGAACACGATGTCGGCGTGGTGCATCCCCGCGATCGCGTCGACGTCCTGCCGGTTCCAGGCGTCGTTGTAGCGGTCGATCAGCGCGCTGACGTCGTCGGGTCTCATGTGGCGATTGTCCCACGTGCGCCCACGTTGCGGGCCCGGCTCTCGTAGCGGTCGATCACGCACGCCACCGCGGCCGCCGGATTGTCGGTCACCGTCACGAGCGCGAGATCGCCGGCGAGATCATTCCCTCCGGGAGCATCCGTTCCCGAAGCCAGGTGAGGAGCGGCGACCAGTACGACGAGTCGACGAGGACGACGGGGAAGTGGAGCACCTTGCCCGTCTGGATCAGCGTCAGCGACTCGAAGAGCTCGTCCGCGGTACCGAAGCCGCCGGGGAACACGACGAAGCCCTCCGCCGCCTTCACGAACATCGTCTTGCGGACGTAGAAATGGTGGAACGTGAGCGAGATGTCGCTGTACGGGTTCGCTCTCTGCTCGTCCGGCAGCCCGATGTTGAAGCCGACGGAGAGTCCGCCGCCCTCGTGGCAGCCGCGGTTGGCCGCCTCCATCACGCCCGGCCCGCCGCCGGTGACGACCGCCCAGCCGGCCGCCGCGAACAGTCGGCCGGTCTCGTGCGCGGCGACGTAGGTGGCGGAGTCCTCGCGCACCCGCGCCGACCCGAAGATCGAGACGGCGGGACGGTCGATGCGGTCGACTGCCTCGAAGCCGGCGCGGAACTCCTGGGCGGTCGACTCGGTGTGCCGTCGCAGCTCGGCGAGCGTCTCCGGTGCGTCGAACATCCGGTCGCCGGTGGGCACGGGCTAGAGCATCCCGTTCGGGCGGGTGGCGAGCAGGCCGAGCACGAGTGCGCCCGCCAGCGCCACGTAGAGCGACGCGATCGTCACCGCGCGCGCGCGGTCGGGTGCAAGCGCCTGCATCGGCACTGCGCCCTCGAACCGGATCACCGGCATCCGCCACGCCTCGCCGATCGAGCGCGCGATCGAGCCGCCGTCGAGGAAGCCGATCGGGAGCAGGTTGAACGCGTTGAGCAGGAAGCCGAGGTTCGCGAGCACCTCGAGCATCGAGGAGCCGCGCTGCGCCCCCACCGCCCAGACGACGGCCGACGCGAGCCCGCCGGCGACCGGGCCGGACAGCGAGATGAGCGCGTTCCGCCACGGCGTCAGCCCGGCGTGGCGGATCGTCACGTACGCGCCGAAGAAGGGGATGAACGTCGGCAGCGAGACCTGGAGGCCCTGCCGGCGCGCCTCGATCATGTGGCCGACCTCGTGGACGAGGATCAGGAGCACGAAGCCGACCGCGAACGTCCAGCTGTGGAACCACAGCGTGTACGCGGCGACGGAGATGAAGACGCCGAAGAACTTGACGAAGATGAAGCTCCACTTGAGCGCGGTCGTGCCGATCACGAGCGCGAGGCCGCCCACCCGCTCGAGCGAGCGGCGGACGCTCCCACGGGGGTGGATCGGGCGTCCGTCCCGGAAGTCGTCCATCGGTCGGAGAGTACTCACGAGCCCCGACCGATCCACTCGGCGCCCCCTTCGTACACCTCCTTCTTCCAGAGCGGGATCCTTTCCTTAAGCGTGTCGATCGCCTCGCGACAGGCCTCGAGCGCGGCGGCCCGGTGCGGCGCGGAGACCGCGATCACCACGCTCGGCTCGCCGATCTCGACGCGGCCGACCCGATGGTGGATCGCGATCGCGGTCAGCTCGTGCTTCGTCGTCAGGTCGGCGCCGAGCGCGCGCAGCATCGCCTCCGCCATCTCCTCGTACGCCTCGTACTCGAGCCGGAGCACGTCGCGTTCACGTGAGCGGCGCCGCACCGTGCCGACGAAGGTCGCGACGGCGCCTGCGTCGTCGCGCTCCACCTCGGCCATCGCGGCCCGCACGTCGAGCGGTTCCGCGGAGAGCAGGAAAGCGCCGCCGGACACCGGCGGGATCACCGCCACCTCGTCGCCGTCGCGCAGCTCCTGTCCCGGCTCGACATACGCGCGGTTGACCGCGTAGAGAAGCCCGGGCGGCTCATCGCCGAGGCCGAGCGCGGGCCAGACGTCGGCGACGCGGTGCACACCGTCGAGCTCGACGCGCGCGACGCCCGCGCGCTCGCGCAGGCCGGCGAAGAGACGGACGGTGATGCGCACATCTTTGATCTTGCCTCACCGCGTACTCTGAGAGTCGATGGGCATGTTCTTCCATTCGTCCGGACCTGCGCCGGAACGGCCTGCCGACCGGGCCGTACGCAGGGCGAATCTGCGCCGCATCGGCCGCCTGTTCAGGGCGTACAAGCTGCGGCTCGGCGGGGTGCTCGGGCTGATCGTCGTCTCGTCCGCGCTCGGCGTCGTTCCGGCTTTCCTGCTCAGGAACGTCCTCGAGGCGATCGGGCGCAACGACACGCGGGCGCTCTCGTTCAACGCAGGCGGGATGATCGCGATCGCTGTCGCGACCGGGATTCTCGGCGTGCTTCAGACGCTGCTGTCGAACCAGGTCGGCCAGCGCGTCATGCACGACCTGCGCGCCGCGGTCTTCCGGCATCTCCAGCGGCTGTCGCTGGCCTTCTTCACGCGCACGCGGACGGGCGAGGTGCAGTCCCGGATCTCGAACGACATCGGCGGCGTGCAGAACGTCGTCACGAACACGGCGACGTCGATCGCCTCGAGCGTGACGACGGTGGCCGCGACGATGATCGGCATGCTCCTGCTCAACTGGGAGCTGGCGCTCTTCGCGTTCGCGCTCATCCCGCTCTTCGTCCTGCTGACGCGCCGCGTCGGCAACGAGCGGCGGCGGATCGCGAAGACGACACAGGAGACGCTCGCCGACATCTCGAGCCTCGTGCAGGAGTCGCTCTCGGTCTCGGGGATCCTGCTCGGCAAGACGATGGGGCGGACGAGGGAGCTCGCCGACCGCTTCGAGACGGACTCGCTGCGGCTCTCGGAACTCGAGGTTCGGCAGCGGATGGCCGGGCGCTGGGTGATGGCCTCGATCCAGACGAGCTTCTCGGTGATGCCGGCGGCCGTGTACTGGTTCGGCGGTCTCGCGCTCGCCCACGGAGCGCACGGGTTCGTGTCGGTGCCGATGCTCGTCTCGTTCACGACGCTCCAGACCCGCTTGTTCTTCCCTGTCGGTTCGCTGCTCGGCGTGTCGCTCGACGTGCAGACGTCGCTCGCCCTCTTCGACCGCATTTTCGAGTACCTCGATTACCCGGTCGACATCGAGGAGAAGCCGGACGCGGTTTCGGAAGGCCGTACCGGCGACGTCGTCTTCGACGGTGTCTGGTTCAAGTACGGGGACGAATGGACGCTCGAGGACGTCACGTTCACGGTGCCGGAAGGGACGACGACCGCGCTCGTCGGTGAGACAGGGTCGGGGAAGACGACGCTCGGGTACCTCGCTGCGCGGCTGTACGACGTCGACCGGGGCCGCATCTCGATCGGCGGCGTCGACGTCCGCGACCTCTCGTTTCAGGCGCTCTCCGATCTCGTCGGCGTCGTCTCGCAGGAGACGTATCTCTTCCACGCGTCGGTGCGCGAGAACCTGCGGTTCGCGAAGCCGGACGCGACCGACGCCGAGGTCGAGACGGCGGCCGAGGCGGCGCGGATCCATCACGTGATCGCCGCCCTGCCCGAGGGCTACGACACCGTTGTCGGTGAACGCGGCTACCGCTTCTCGGGCGGCGAGAAGCAGCGGATCGCGATCGCGCGGACGATCCTGCGCAACCCGCCGGTGCTCGTGCTCGACGAGGCGACGAGCTCGCTCGACACGGAGACGGAGCGGCTCGTGCAGGAGGCGCTCGACCGGCTCTCCGAAGGGCGGACGACGATCGCGATCGCGCACCGGCTCTCGACGGTTCGCGATGCCGACCAGATCGTCGTGCTCGACCACGGCCGCGTCGTCGAGGTCGGCCGGCACGAGGAGCTGATCCTCGCCGGCGGCCGCTATACGTCGCTCGCGGCGAGGGACGCCGAGCTCGGCTCGCTGGCGGCGCTCGGGCCTTTGCGGTAGAAGGACAGCTCGAGATGAGTCATTTCTCCGCCTCGCACAGCATCACGCTCCGCGCCCGCCTCGACGACCGTCCCGGCTCGTTCGCCGATCTTGCGCGCGCGATCGCCGACGCGGGCGGGCTGCTCGGCGCGATCGACCTCGTCCGTGTCGAGCCCGGCTTGAAGGTGCGCGACGTTAGCGTGCTCGCCACCGACGCCGAGCACGCGGACAGGATCGTGCGCGCGTGCCGTGCGATCGACGGCGTCGAGGTGGAGCGCGTCTCCGACCGCACCTTTCTCCTCCACCTCGGCGGCAAGATCCACATGAACGCGAACGCGCCCGTGAAGACGCGCGACGACCTGTCGATGGCGTACACGCCGGGCGTGGCGCGCGTCTGCGAGGCGATCGCGGCCGACCCCGAGAGCGTCTGGAATCTCACGATCAAGCGCAACACCGTCGCCGTCGTCACCGACGGGAGCGCGGTGCTCGGGCTCGGTGACATCGGCCCGGAAGCGGCGATGCCGGTGATGGAGGGCAAGGCGCTGCTCTTCAAGGAGTTCGGCGGCATCGACGCGTGGCCGATCTGCCTGAACACGAAGGACCCGGACAGGATCGTCGAGGCCGTCGAGGCGATCGCGCCCGGTTTCGGCGGCATCAACCTCGAGGACATCTCCGCGCCGCGGTGCTTCGAGGTCGAGGAGCGGCTCCGCGCGTTGCTCGACATCCCCGTCTTCCATGACGACCAGCACGGCACGGCCGTCGTCACCCTCGCCGCGTTCCTGAACGCGCTGCGGGTCGTGGGCAAGCGGGTCGAGGACGTGAAGGTTGTGCTCACAGGCGTCGGCGCCGCCGGCGTGGCGGTGACGAAGACGCTCCAGGCCGCTGGTGTCCGTAACGTGATCGGCTGCGACCGCGGGGGCGCCGTCTACCGGGGTCGGGACGGTCTCACCGAGCAGAAGGCGCGCTACGCGGATGAGACGAACCCCGACGGCGTGCGCGGCAGCGCCGACGACGCGCTCGCCGGCGCCGACGTCTACATCGGTCTGTCGCAGCCCGGCGCCGTCACCGTCGCCGGTGTCCGCACGATGGCTCCGGACGCGATCGTCTTCGCGATGGCGAACCCGACCCCCGAGGTGTCGCCGGAGGAGATCGCGGGCCTCGCCGCCGTCGTCGCAACCGGGCGTTCCGACTATCCGAATCAGATCAACAACGTGCTCGCGTTCCCCGGGATCTTCCGCGGCGCACTCGACGTGCGCGCCTCGGCGATCACCGAGCGGATGGAAGTCGCCGCCGGGCATGCGATCGCGGCGACGATCGGCGAGCAGGAACTCTCGGCCGACTACATCGTCCCGAGCGTGTTCAACCGGGACGTCGTTCCGGCGGTGGCCGCTGCGGTCGCCGCCGCCGCGGAGCTCGACGGGGTCGCCCGTACGCGCCGCGAGCTCGTCGACGGAGCCGCGAGCATCTAGCTCCTAGCGCGCCGCGAGTGACCAGGCGGCTGTCTGCCACCAGTCCTCGTGGCCGAAGTAGCCGAGCTGGTACCCGAGCGAGAGCAGCGGGCCGAGGAGCGTGCCGTCGCGGAGCGCATACAGGCTGCCGATGCCATTCCGCGAGCGGACGAAGAGAATCGTCTTGCCGTCGCGCGAGAACTGCGGCGACTCGTCCGCATAGCCGGAGGGCGGAGTGGTCAGCCGGTTGCGCGTGCCGTCGAGGCCGATGCGCCAGAGCGACCAGTGCGTGTGAAAGAAGTTCGCGTCGACACTCGCAGCCTGTGACTGGACGACGAGGGAGTGCCCGTCCGGCGCGCAGGTCAGCGCACCCCAGGCACGGACCGGTGCCGACTCGAGCGTCCGCGCGCGCCAGGCGGGAGGTGATGCGACGAGCAGCCGCTTGTTCGTCGTGGCGATGCGATCGCCGCCGCCGGTCAGGATAAGGTTCCCGCCGCACCAGTCGAGGTAGTCGGGATACATGAGCATGCCGGCGATCGGGATCGGCTTCCCGCCCCGAGCGGACACGACCTCGAGTTGGAGGCCGTCGGCGGCGATCGACGCCGATCCCATCGGGTCGAGGTAGAAGAGGAGCCAGCGCCCGTCGGGCGACCACCCGACGAGACCCAACCGTCCCGGCTCACCGGCCGGGACGCGGGCGTACGACTCCCGCACGCGGTAGACGTCGCGCGTCCTCCCGCTGGCGCGGTCGCGGACCGTGATCGCCTGCGAGCCGACGTGTGCGTTGGCCGCGTGAACGACCCGGATCGCGGCGACCGAGCGGCCGTCCGGGGAGGCGATCCCCGGCGGGGCCGCGCTCGGAGCAGGGCCCGTCCGCCGGCTGCAGGTGGCGAGGTCGACGACCTCGACGTGCGTGCCACGGGTCAGCGAAACGGATCCGAGGCCTGCTTCAGGGCGGCAGGAGAGCGCAGCTGCGACGGCGACGGCGGCGACCACGACGGCTCAATGTACGGCGCGGCTCTACGATCTGTCACATGGCGGCGGCCGACGAGCGGCGCACCGACTCCGGCATCGAGGTGAAGCCGGTCTACACGTCGGACGATGCACCGAGGCCGCTGGAGGCGCCGGGCGCGTATCCGTTCACGCGCGGCCCGTACGCCGACATGTATCGCGGGCGGCCGTGGACGATCCGCCAGTACGCGGGGTTCGCGTCGGCCGAGGAGTCGAACGCGCGCTACCGGTACCTGCTCGAGGCGGGCCAGACGGGGCTGTCGGTGGCGTTCGATCTGCCGACGCAGCTCGGCTACGACTCCGACGATCCGCGCTCCCTCGGCGAGGTCGGCCGTACGGGCGTCGCCATCGACTCGCTCGCGGACATGGAGATTCTGCTCGGAGGGATCCCCCTCGGCGAGGTGTCGACGTCGATGACGATCAACGCGCCCGCGTCGCTGCTGCTGCTCCTGTACGAGCTCGTGGCGGAGCAGCAGGGGATCGCGCCGGCCGCGCTCCGCGGCACGGTGCAGAACGACATCCTCAAGGAGTACATCGCGCGCGGGAACTACATCTTTCCGCCCAGGCCGTCGATGCGCCTGACGACGGATCTGTTCGCGTACTGCGCGGAACGGATTCCGAAATGGAACACGATCTCGATCTCCGGCTACCACATCCGCGAGGCGGGATCGTCGGCCGTCCAGGAGCTCGCGTTCACGCTCGCAAACGGGATCGCGTACTGCTCGGCTGCGCAGGCGGCGGGGCTCTCGCCGGATGCGTTCGGCGAGCGCCTGTCGTTCTTCTTCAACGCGCACAACGACTTCTTCCAGGAGGTCGCAAAGTTCCGCGCGGCGCGCCGGCTCTGGGCGCGGATCATGAAGGAGCGCTTCGGCGCGACGAATCCGAAGGCGATGGCGTTGCGCTTCCATGCGCAGACCGGCGGCTCGACGCTCACCGCGCAGCAGCCCGAGAACAACATCGTGCGTGTCGCGCTGCAGGCGCTCTCAGCGGTCTGCGGCGGCGCGCAGTCGCTGCACACGAACTCGTTCGACGAGGCGCTCGCCCTGCCGACGGAGCGCGCGGCGACGATTGCGCTGCGGACGCAGCAGGTGATCGCGGCCGAGGCCGGAGTGATCGACACGGCCGACCCGCTCGGCGGCTCGTTCTACATCGAGGCGCTGACCGACGAGCTCGAGGCCCGCGCCTGGGAGCTGATCGCCAGGGTGGACGAGCTCGGCGGCGCGGTCGAGGCGATCGAGCGCGGTTTCGTCCAGGGCGAGATCGAGCAGGCCGCGTTCGCCTGGCAGCAGCAGGTCGAGGCGGGCGAGCGCGTGATCGTCGGCGTCAACCAGTTCCGGGGCGGGGAGGATGAGGGGGTCGAGCTCCAGCAGATCGACCCGGACGCGGAAAGCCGTCAGCTCGAGCGCACGGCGCGCGTGCGCGCCGAGCGGAACACCGGTGAGGCAGCGGCCGCGCTCGCGGTCGTCCGCGAGACCGCTCGCGGCGAGGCGAACCTCCTGCCGGCGCTGCGCGAGGCGCTGCGGCTGCGCTGCACCGTCGGCGAGCTCTGCGAGGCGCTGCGCGACGAGTGGGGCATGTACGACGCGATGCGTCCGCGGGCGTAACGCCGGCCGCGCAGCTCTTTCTGTTTCACGCGCGCGCGCGTCTAACCTCGGGTCCCGACCCGCCCCCTGCTCAGGCATCAGCCTAACGAGCGCGCGGCGGCGGCGATAGACGTCCTTACCGGCAGCTGTGCGCCGACTTGGTCACGGGGTGCTCGCGGGGCGAGGGCGTACGCTGCGGCCGTGCGCATCCTGCTCGTGTCGCAGATGTACCCAGGGCCGGACGATCCCGATCTCGGAACGTTCGTCGGGCAGGTGGAGCGCGCGCTCGTCGCGCGCGGCAACGAGGTGGAGCGCGCTGTCCTCGACACGCGCGCCGGCGGCAAGCTGCGCTATCTCACGCTCGCCCGGCGAACGTTGCGCGCGCGGTCGACGCATCCCGACGTCGTCTACGCGCACTTCCTCGTCCCGTCCGGGCTGATCGCCGTGCTCGGCGTGCGCGCGCCGCTCGTCGTCACCGCGCATGGCCGCGATGTCCGCAACGTCGGCGCGATCCCCGGGGTCGCGGCTGCGACGCGACTCGTCGTCCGCCGCGCGGCGACCGTCGTCTGCGTCTCCGAGTACCTCCGCCGCGAGCTGGAGACGAAGGTGCCGGCGGCGCGCGGGAAGACGGAGGTCGTGTCGAGCGGCGTCGACCTCGAGCGGTTCCACGTCGTCGCGCCGCCGGAAGGCCCGCCGCGCTACCTCTGCCTGGGCGCGCTTGTCGAGCGCAAGAACGTCGTCCGGCTCGCGGAGGCACACACGCGGCTGGGCGAGGGGACGCTGACCTTAGCCGGCGACGGGCCGCTGCGCGCACAGCTCGCAGGCCGGCCCGGGGTCACGCTGCTCGGCCGAGTCGCGCACGAGGAGATCCCGCGGCTGCTCGCCGAGAGCCACGTCCTCTGCCAGCCGAGCCTGATCGAGCCGCTCGGCCAGTCGCTGCTCGAGGCGATGGCGTGCGGCCGGTCGGTTGTTGCCACGCGCATCGGCGGCCCGCCCGAGTTCGTCACGCCCGAGGCGGGGATGCTCGTCGACCCGCTCGACGTCGACGCGCTCTCGGAGGCGATGCGGGCCGCCGCCGGGCTGCCCCGGCCCAACGAGGCCGCCCGCGCCGCGGCGGAGCCCCACGACGTCCTCCGGCAGGCGGCGCGGATCGAGGCGATCCTCAGTGCTGCGGCAAACCGGCGAGCCTGAGCTCGACGAGCGGCCGCACCGCGCCCTCGAGACCCGCCTCCTGCGCGACCGCGAGCGCCTGCTCCCAGCTCTCCCGCGCCTTCGCCGGGTCGACGCCCTGCTTCAGCCGGTTGTCACCGGTCACGAGCAGCTTCTGGATCCGCTCGCGGGCGTCGTCCCCCTCCACCGGCCGAGCGTACCAGCGGCCCCGCGTTCGCTACCCTGCCGGGCGTGACGAGCTTTCTCGCAGTCGTGCAGGTGATCCTCGTTTTTGCCCTGATCGCGCTCGTGCTCATGCACAGCGGGCGCGACGCCGGCATGGGCGGGATGGGTTTCACGCCCGCCTCGCAGGGCGGCACCCACATCGTCGAGCGAAACCTGACGCGCTTCACGGCCGTGATCGCGGTGCTCTTCGTCGCGAACAGCGTCGCGCTCTTCCATTTCCTCAAGTAGCGCCTCCGGCTCCGCGGCGTCGTTACACTAGGCCGGCTCTCGCGCTGGTGGCGGAATTGGTAGACGCGCTAGGTTGAGGGCCTAGTGGCCGCAAGGCCGTGGAGGTTCAAGTCCTCTCCAGCGCATGCACGACGAAGGGTCGCCGCGGGCGACCCTTCTCCGTGGACCCGGCTTGACGCCGTCCGCAGGACTCTCTACCCTTCTGGCGAACACACGTTCGACCACGAACCGACCCGCAGGAGGACTCAGTGGAGCTGACCGGCCGACAGCAGGAGATCTGGACCTTTCTCGTCGACTACGTCGACGGGCACGGCTATCCGCCGACGGTGCGCGAAATCGGCGAGGCGGTGGGGCTCGCCTCCCCGTCGACCGTGCACGCGCATCTCGCGAACCTCGAACGGGCCGGCCTCCTGCGCCGCGACCCGACGAAGCCGCGGGCCCTCGAGCTCGTCGGCCGGGAGCGGGCGGCCGAAGCGGCCGCCGTCGAGCTGCCGCGGCTCCCGCTGCTCGGGCAGATCGCGGCCGGTGGGCCGCTGCTCGCCGCCGAGAACGTCGAGGACGAGATCGCCGTTCCCGAGACGCTGCGCGGAGATTTCCTCCTGCGCGTGAAGGGCGACTCGATGATCGACGCCGGCATCCTCGACGGCGACATCGTGATC
This sequence comes from Gaiellaceae bacterium, assembly GCA_036511815.1. Lineage (GTDB taxonomy): Bacteria > Actinomycetota > Thermoleophilia > Gaiellales > Gaiellaceae > Palsa-739. The sequence goes on along the minus strand of DATCBP010000038.1, from coordinate 13,952 downwards.
GTGCGCAGGGCGCAGGATGCGCGGAACGGCGACGTCGTGGTCGCGCTCGCCGGCGACGACGAGTCCGCCGAGGAGGCGACGGTGAAGACGTTCTACCGCGAGGGCGGCCGCGTGCGGCTCCAGCCGGAGAACGCAGCGCTCGAGCCGATCTACGCAAAGCACGTGCAGATCCTCGGCAAGGTGGTGGGGGTGTTCCGCGAGCTATGACGACGCTTGCCCCGCTGCACCGGACGCTCGAGCAGGAGCTGCTGGCCCTCCTGCGCGGCGCCTCGCTCGAGTGCCCGGCCTGCGGGGAGTTCGTGCTGCACGAAGGCCCGTCCGTCCGCTGCCCGGAGTGCGGTCTTGCCCTGCACGGGCGCATCGATTCCGTCGTCGTCCAGGTAGCATTCGGCTCGCAGGCCGGGTGACCGCGGGCCCTCCGGGGCTCGAGGAAAGTCCGGACACCGCAGGGCAGGACGCTCCCGTGAGGGAGGCGGCGAAAGCCGACGGAAAGTGGCACAGAAAACAGACCGCCGGCGGCGCATCTCCGGAGACGCCGCCGGTAAGGGTGAAACGGTGGGGTAAGAGCCCACCAGCGATCGTGGCGACACGACCGGCTCGCCAAACCCCGTCCGGTGCAAGGCGAACAGGCTCCGCCGAGGCGGCCCGCCGAGGAGCCGGGTAGCCGCACAGATGGATGGTCACCCTCGACAAAATCCGGCTTACAGGCCTGCTACGGAGAAAGCCCTGGAAACGGGGCTTTTTCTATGGGGCACCGGCTAGCGGACGAGAGCGTCGACGAGTTCTGAGAGCCTGCAGCCTTTGACGAGGAAGTCGTGCGCGCCGAGGGCCTCCGCCTCCCGCTGCAGCGTCTTGTCGTTGTAAGCGGAGAGAAAGACGAGGCGAACCGCAGGATCGGCGTCGCGGATCTTGCGCCCGGCTGCGAGCCCGTCGAGGCCCGGCATGCGGATGTCCAGCACGATTGCGTCCGGGCGGAGGGCATGCGCCAGAGCAACCCCCTCCAGCCCGTCCGTCGCCGGGCCCAGAACCTCGAAGCCCTCGTCGGCGAGCACGGCCACGAGCATGCGTCGAAAGGTGTCGTCGTCATCGACGACCAGCACCCGCCGCGCCTTCTCCGCTTTCGGGCCAGCCGTCATGCGCGACTCAGGCGGCGAGTCCGGCCGACTCCCGCGACGCGGCGACCACGCGCAGTCGTCGGGGCAGCGTTATCTCGATGCGCGTGCCGGCGCCCGGTGCCGTGGCGAGCGACCAGGTGCCACCGACGCTTTCGACCCGCTCGCGCATTCCGATCAGGCCATAGCGCGCCCCGTTCGTGTGTCCGAGGGGCGTGTTTTCGTCGAAGCCTGGACCGTCGTCGACGATCGCGAGCCGAAGCAGGTCGCCCAGTGGTTCGAGCGTAACGCTCGCGTGCGCGTTCGGCGCGTGCTTGCGCACGTTCACGAGCGCTTCACGCACGACGCGGTACACGACGGTCTCGAGCTCCGGCGAGAGGTGGATCGAAGCGCGCGTGACATCGACTTCGCAACGGACGGCGCTGCCGTCGAGAACTTGCAGCGCGCAATCCTGCAGAGCCGCACCGAGGTGGCGCGCGTCCAGGATCGGCGGTCGCAGTTCGGTCATGAGTCGCCGCAACGACACGGTCTCTTCGGCGAGGCTCTCGCGGATCTCTTCAACGAGCGTCAGCGCCTGCTCGTGTTCTCCCCGTTTGAGCTTGTTGGAGAGCAGGTCGAACCCGAGCGTCACCGCGGTGAGCCTCTGGATCGGCCCGTCGTGGAGGTCGGCCGCAACGCGAATGCGCTCGTGCTCGGCGATCTCGACCGTCCGCTGGAGCAGGAGTGCGCGGTCAGCCTGAACCGCCTCCAGCTCGCCCAGCGCCGATCGCAGCGTCACTCCCTGGTCGTTCATCCTGCGCCGCGACGCCTCGGACCGCCGGTAGAAGAAGCCAAAAGCGCCAAGCAGGAGGGCGACGACAGCCGCCGAGCCGCTGAGTGCCTCGATCTGAGATGCGGACGCGCGCGATCCGTAGGCGTGGTTCGCGTCGCCGAGGCTCTGCAGCGCTGCGGAGAGCGTGGCGCCCTGCCGATTGAGAACCTTGATCGTGGTGGGCCCCTGCTTGTTGGCGAGCCAGACCGGCAGCCCCGCGTTCGCGGCAGCCATAGCTGCATCGAGCGGCTTGCCCACCTCGCCGAGCTGGGCCGGCGGCGATGCTCGCTTCAGGCGGTCGAGCGTGCTTCGGATCGCTTGCTCCTGAGCGCGAAGCGTGCTCTCGAGCACCGGCCTCTTCTGGGCCGGCGTTCCGGGCATCGCCGTTGCTGCAAGCGGCACGAGCACGAGCTGAGTCAGCTCCGTGGAGACGTTGGCAAGCGAGACCTGTGCAGCACGACTTGCTGCGGCTCTACGCTCGAGCCCCACGAGCGCCGCGCTGGCGCTCAGCCCCAACAGGAGGGCGATTCCGAGCACGAGCTTGGTCCTCGACATGGGCTGTCCCTTCGCCGCAAAGCACATCGTTCCGCTCAACGTATCGGCGGTCGCAGGCGCCGCGCACAGGGGGGAAACTACGCGTCGTCTCGGTCACGAGATCGGCCCGATGCCTGTGGGCGAACGGGATCGCGGTGCGAAACGAGGCCGAGACCGGCGCCGGCTACAGCGTGCGGTACGGGACCTGTTCGCGCTGCCCGCTCTCACCCGAGCGGACGATCGCGTCGCACACCTCGGCGGCGCGGTAGCCGTCCTCGAATGTCGCGCCGTACGGCGCGACGTCACATTCGCCGGCGATTGCCCGCAGCATGTGGTGCAGCTCGTGCACGAAGGTATCGCCCCAGCCGATGATGTGGCCGGGCGGCCACCAGTGCTCCCAGAACGGGTGGTTGGTCTCGGACACGAGCACCGTCTTGAAGCCGCGCGCGCGGTCGCCGTCGGCACGGAACACCTGGAGCTCGTTCAGGCGCTCCATGTCGAACGCGAGCGAGCCTTTCGAGCCGTTGATCTCCCACTGGGACGCGTTGCGCCGCCCGAGCGCGAATCGTGTCGCCTCGATCGTGCCCACCGCGCCGCTCTCGAACCGGACGGCGGCCTCGAGTGCGTCGTCGACCTCGCGGCCGGGCAGGAAGGTGGTGACGAAACCCGACACGGTCGCGATCTCGCCGGCGAGGAAGCGCGCGAGGTCGACCACGTGCGTGCCCAGGTCTCCGAGCGCGCCCGAGCCCGCCTCATCCGCATGGAAACGCCAGGTGTCGAGGGACGCGTCGTCGGCCCAGTCCTGGAGATAACGCCCGCGAAAATGCCGGATCTCCCCGAGCTCGCCGGCTTCGATCATCTCGCGCGCAAGCCGGACGGCAGGAACGAAGCGGTAGTTGAACCCACACAGGTGCTTGACCCCGGTGGCGGCGACACGGCGCCAGATCGCGTAGCTCTCGCCGGCGTCTCGGCCGAGCGGCTTCTCGCAGATCACGTGCTTGCCCGCCTCCGCGGCGGCGATCGTCGGCTCCGCATGAAGTGCGTTCGGGCCGCCGTTGTCGAAGAGGCCGATCCGCTCGTCGGCGACGAGGTCACGCCAGTCGCCGGTCGCGTAGTCGTACCCGTAGCGCACGGCCGCCTCGGCCACGGCGGCCTCGTTGCGCCCGGCGATGCCGACGAGCCGCGGCTCGAGCGGCGGCGGCCACGTCATGTACGCAATGCTCTTGAACGCGTTCGAATGGGCCTTCCCCATGAACGCGTACCCCAGCATCCCGACCCCGATCTCTGCCATTCCGCGATATTACGCATCGAGTGTCGACCGGACAGGAGACAGCTGTGGCGAACGCCGTCAAGTGGGGCATCCTCTCGACCGCGGACATCAACAGGGCGGTGATACCGGGCGCGCATGCCTCCCCGAAGGTCGAGCTCGCGGCCGTCGCAAGTCGCGACCGGGCCCGTGCCGACGAGTACGCGCGCCGATGGGAGATCGGACGCGCCTACGGCTCGTACGAGGCGCTGCTCGCGGATCCAGAGATCGAAGCGGTCTACATCTCGCTGCCCAACACGCTGCACTGCGAGTGGTCGATCCGGGCGCTCGAGGCCGGGAAGCACGTGCTCTGCGAGAAGCCGCTCTCGCGCCACCCGGCCGACGTCGAGGCCGCCTTCGCCGCTGCCGAGCGCAGCGGCCGGCTGCTGATGGAGGCGTTCATGTACCGGCACAACCCGCAGACGCAGCGCCTGACGCGACTCGTCGACGACGGGGCGATCGGCGCGCTCCGCCTTCTGCGCTCGACGTTCAGCTACTCGCTGTACGACCCGGCCAACATCCGGCTGCGCACGGACGTCGAGGGCGGCGCGCTGATGGACGTCGGCTGCTATTGCGTCAGCGGCTCGCGGCTGCTCGGCGGCGAACCCGAGAGCGTCTACGGGCAGGCGTTCTTCGGCGAGACCGGGACCGACTGGGTGTTCGCAGGCGAGCTCCGGTTCGCCGGCGACGTGCTCGCGCTCTTCGACTGCGGCACCGCGCTCCCCGAACGCGACGAGCTCGAGGCGATCGGCAGTGAGGGCACGCTCTTCCTCGACGACCCGTGGCACTGCCTTCGCCCGGTGATCGAGCTGCGCCGCGGCGGTGAGACCGAGCGGATCGAGCTCGAGCCGGTCGACTCCTACCGGCTCCAGCTGGAGAACCTCAGCGACGCGATTCGGGGCGAGGGCGAGCCGTTGCTCGGGCGCGAGGACGCGCTCGGCCAGGCGCGCGCGCTCGAGGCCCTCCATCGCTCGGCCGAGACGAGCCGCCCGTTCACCCTCCACGCCTAGGAGAGCGATGCTGACGCAGGCCGAGCAGGACGCAGCGAGGAAACGGGCCGCCGCGGTGCTGGCCGGCGCCGGGATCGTGCTGACGGCGGCCGAACTCGACGCGATCGAGGTCGCCGACTTCGGCCTCTCCCGTCTCGAGGAGACGGGGCTCGAAGTGGTCGTGTACATGAACACCAAGCGGCTGTGCGCGAAGGAGCTCGTGCTCTTCCCGCGTCAGCTGTGCCCGGAGCATCTGCATCCGCCCTTCGAGGGGACGCCCGGCAAGGAGGAGACGTTCCGCTGCCGCGCAGGAATCGTCTACCTCTACACGGAGGGAGAGCCGGCCTCGCAGCCGGTCGCGCGGCCGCCGCAGGACGGTGTCTTCACCGTCTGGCACGAGATCGTGCTCCGGCCCGGCGACCAGCACACGATCGCCCCCGGCACGCTCCACTGGTTCCAGGGGGGCGACGAGGGCGCGGTCGTCTCCGAGTTCTCAACCGAGAGCCGCGACCACCTCGACGTCTTCACCGATCCGCGGATCCGGCGGCAGACCGTCGTCGTGGAAGCGTGAGCCCGTCTCCCGCTCTCCGGGACGGGCTAGCCGGCTGAGAGCCCGGCCGCCGCGAGCGCGCTCCGGGCGAGCGCCTCGTCGTCGGCGCCCGGCAGCCCGCTCACTCCGACCGCGCCGACGCGCACCTCGCCGTCGAACGCAGCGACGCCGCCGAGGAAGAAGGTGAAGAACGGGTCGAAGCTCGCCCGCTCGACCGCGTCGTCGCGCACCTTCTCCGCCAGCTCGCGCGTCGACCGGGCGTCTGACCGCGCCGCCGTGTACGCCTTCCGCTGCGCGTTGAGGCGCGTGTCGGGCGCCGCGCCGTCCATCGTCGCTGCTGCGGCGAGCTCGCCGTGGTCGTCGGCGACGAAGACTGATACCGGTCCCGGTGCCTTCGAGACGACGTGGTTGACGATCGCGAGCGCGTGTTCCAGCTTCACGGCTGCACCGTCCGGCTGCGGTCAGCGCCCGGAGCGCACTTGCAGGCGCCGTGCAACCGTGTCGAGCGTGACGGCCAGCAGGAGGATCAGGCCCGTGACGATGTAGATGGTTCCGTTCGAGTAGCCCGCCGTATCGAGGCCATTCGAGACGGTCGCGATCACGAGCGCGCCGAGCAACGCGCCGCGGACCTGGCCGCGGCCGCCGAAGAGGCTGACGCCGCCGATCACGGCGGCCGCGATCGAGTTCAGGAGCAGCGTGCCGGGCGGGAACGTCAGAGCGACCGAGTTCACGTACGCAGCGAGGATGATGCCGCCGACCGCGGCGGTCGCTCCCGAGATCATGAAGACGAGCACGCGGATGCGCGGGACGTTGATGCCGGCGCGGCGCGCGGCCTCGGCGTTGCCGCCGACCGCGTAGACGTGCCGCCCGAAGGTCGTCCGCTTCGCGAGGAACGAGAGCACGATCAGGAAGATCACGATGAGGACGCCGGCGAGCGGCAGGCCGAGCCGCCTGCTCTGGACGACGCCGTGATTGCAGATCGCAACCGTGCCGAACGTGGCGATCGCGACTCCTACCGTCGTCCCCACGATCGCGAACCAATTCGTGATCGCGACATGCTTCCGCCACGCGGTTACAACTCGGACGAGCGCGCCCAGCGCGTACAGGGCCGTGATGATCGCCGCGATCAACCACCCGGCGAACGGCGAGAAGTAGTAGTTGGCCGCGTAGTTGATCCAGCGGTCCTGGATGATGATCGACCCGGGAACCTCCAGCCTGCCCAGGATCACCCCCTGCCAGATCAGGTAGCCCGCGAGCGTGACGACGAACGAGGGCACGCCGACGAACGCGACGATCGAACCCTGGATGCCGCCGATCAGCGCGCAGACGGCCACCGCGATGACGATCGCGATCAGGCCGTTGAGCTGGTGCCCACTGCCCGGAAGCTGCAACTCGGCGACGGTGAGCGCGCCGATTCCCGCGACGTAGCCGATCGAGAGATCGATCTCCCCGAGCAGCAGCACGAAGACGACGCCGAAGGCGAGCATCGTCGTTCCCGCCATCTGGATGATGACGTTGCCGAAGTTGACCGCCGTGAAGAAGTTCGTCGCCTTGAAGCTGAAGAAGACGACGATGAAGATCTGGCCGACGACGATCGGGACGATCCCGAGGTTGCCCGACCGGATGTTGGCGATCGTCCGGGTGAGGAGGTTCGCCGGCTCGTCTTCCATCCCGCCGGGCGCCCGTTCCTGCCCGAGCGTGTCGGCCGCGCTCAACCCGAGGCTCCCGTCGACGGTCCGCCGGCGACCTTGGTCCGGGTCCCGGCCGTGATCGCCTCGACGATCTCCTGCTGGCTCGTCTTCCGGCGTTCGAACACACCGGCGTTCCGCCCGAGCCGCAGCACGGTGATCCGGTCTGCCGTCTCGAAGATGTCGTGGAGGTTGTGGGAGATGATGACGACTCCGAGACCCTGCTCGCCGAGGCGGCGAACGAGTGCGAGCACCTGCTCGGTCTGCGCGACGCCGAGCGCCGCTGTCGGCTCGTCGAGGATGACGAGCTTGGAGTTCCACTGAACCGCCTTGGCGACGGCGACCGACTGCCGCTGGCCGCCGGAGAGCGTCGCGACCGGCTGGCGGATCGACGAGATCGTCGTGACGGCGAGCGACTTCAGCGTCCTGGACGTGGACTGCTCCATCGTCGGCTCGTCGAGGACCTGGAACCGGTTCACCTCTCTGCCGAGGTACATGTTCTGGACGACATCGAGGTTGTCGCAGAGCGCGAGGTCCTGGTAGACGACCTCGATGCCGAGGCGCGCCGCGTCCTTTGGTCCCGTGATGTGAACCTGCGAGCCCTCGAAGACGATCTCGCCGCTGTCGGCGGCATGCGTGCCGGCGACGCACTTGACGAGCGTGGACTTGCCGGCGCCGTTGTCGCCGACGAGCGCCATCACCTCGCCCTTCCGCACCTCGAAGTCGACGTCGGTGAGCGCCTCCACGGAGCCGAACGTCTTCGTGACGTTGCGAAGTTGGAGGAGTGGGGTCTCTGCCATCGCAGGAGGTTCACGGCTGAAACGCGGTGGAGGCGCCCCTGCAGGGCGCCTCCACCGGCCAGTCTGCGGATCCTACTTGCAGTACTGCTTGTACGTGCCGACGCAAACCGCGCTCTTCTTCAGGAAGCCCTGTGTGAAGAGCTGGGTGTAGTTCGCCTTCGTGATCCATTCCACGGGAAGCGTCTGCGTCGGTTCCTTCTTCTTGCCGTTCAGCCGGAACGTGTTCGCCTTCGGCTTCTGCCCGTTGATGAGCGCAACCGCAGCAGCTGCGGCCGCATTCGCCTCGAGCGGCACGTACTTGTAGACGGTGCCCGTCTGCCAGCCCGCGAGGATGTACTGGATGCCCTGCGCGGTTGCATCCTGGCCGCTGATCGGAACCGGCTTCAGGCCCTTCGCCTTGAGGTCGGCGATCACTGCGCCGGCGATGTTGTCGTTCGCCGCCAGCACTCCCTGGATGTTGTTGTTCGTCTTGACGAGCATCTGGGAGAAGATCGTCGCCGCGTTGTTCGCATCCCAGTCGGGCACGAACTGCTGGGGGCCCTTCTTGATCGCGCCGCTGCTGAAGAGCGGGTTGAAGATGGCGTCGTTGCCGCTCTTGAACCAGAACGCGTTCTGGTCGGTCTGGCCGCCCCAGAGCTCGGCAACCGTTCCGCCCTTGTACGTCCCGTTCGTCTTCATCGCGGCGATGACGCCCTTGGCCTGCGCCTCTCCGACCGACTTGCCGTCGAAGGTGACGTAGACGGCGGCGGAGCCGCCGAGGACCTGACGGTCATAGTCGATCGCGTATCCGCCCGACGACGTGAACAGCTTCTCGATGGCGGCTGCGGAGCCGTTGTCGAGCGCGGTCTCGATGACCACCTTGGCGCCGGCTGCGAGACACGCCTGAGCCTGTGCCTTCTGCTTCGCCGGATCGTTGAGCGCGTTGTTGATCGAAGCCGACACTCCGGCCTTCGCGAACGCCTTCTTGAAGTCCGGCGCGTCGAACTGCACCCAGCGGACGGACGACTTCGTGTCCGGAAGCAGGACGCAAACCTGGACGCTCGCGGCCTTCTTGCTCACGCCCGCCATCGCGCCCGCGGAAACCACCGTGGCCGTGAGCCCTGCGCATAGCGCCAGGACCAGACCCGTCCTACCAGCAAATCTCCTCACCCTCTTGCCTCCTTCGTTGAGCGCCCTCGAGCGCCTCCTGGACGGGCGCGCGTCGGCGCGCGCCCGGCGGGACTCCAGCCGAGCCGCGACCGGCTTAGGCCGCGGGCGCGCCAATACTACTCCCCTAGCGCAATAGTTCAAGTCTCCGCTCGGCGGCTATCTGACCGGGTATTCCTCGCGGCTCGAGCTTCCCTCGAAGCGGCTCTTCGTCGTCAGGTAGCGCCGCACGTTGGCGCGGGTGATGAAGTTGAGGCCGGTGTTCGTGTCCGCGGGCACGACGAGGCCGTCGCTGTAGCGATCGAGGAAGAGCTGGAGCACCGGCAGGAACCCCTGCAGGTACGGCTGCTGGTCGATCGTGAAGTCGAGGTCGCGGTCGTGGATCGCCTGCAGCGTCGCCGGCAACAGGTCGTACCCGCCGGCCCGAACGCCGCGCGCGTGCAGCGCATGCAGGCGCATCGTCGCCGCGACGCCCGCGGTCGATCCGGCGTCGACGGCGAAGAGGCCGCGGAGGCCCTTGTTCGCCTCGTAGGTCGCTTCGATCTTCTTGCGCTCCGTGTGCACGTCGACGCCGCTCGCGACGACGTGCACACGGAGCGGCCGGCCGGAATCGCGGATCGCGTCGAGCGCGCCGTCGATGCGCGGCTGGATGTTCTCCTGGCCGGGAGTCGCGATGAAGACGTACACATCGCCGCTGGCGACGAGGCTGACGATGCGCGCACCCATCTCGAGCCCCGACTGGTAGTTGTCCTGGCCGATGTAGGCGAGCCGCTTGTTCGCCTTGCCGCCGTCGGCGTTGTACGAGACGACGGGGATGCCCTTTCGGAGCGCGAGCGCCGTCGGGCCGTCGAACGCGTTCGGATCGATGATCGAGACGGCGATCCCGTCCGCCCCGGTGGCGATTGCGTGACGCATCGCCTTGACCATCTCTCCGACGTCGCTGCTCACGGAGCCGGTCCACTCGGCGGAAGCGCCGACGGCGGCGGCGGCGTCCTGGCTGCCGTTCTTCGCCGGGACGAAGAACGGGTTGGTCAGCGCATGGTTGACGAAGACGAAGCGCCAGCGCGGGTGCGCCTGGGGGAATCCGATCCCCGAGGCTGCGAGCGCCGCGTCGGGCGCGACCGCGCCCGCGACAGCCGCGACCGCGAGCCGCAGCATCGCAGCGCGGTCGAGCCCCGGCGTCATGTCGGCGTCCTGCGGACGAGCCAGAGCGTCGCGAGGATGACCGCGACCGCGAGCGCGACGAACAGGCCGGCCTCGATCAGCTGAAAGGTCCAGAACCGCGCGGCGGGCTGATAGGAGATCACGCGCTTCCAGCCGAGAGTGACAAGGTACGTGTGCGGATCGATCCCCGCCTGCTGCGCGTGCAGCACGGCGAGGTCCTCCCTGCCGGCCGTGATGCGGCGGCCGCCGCCGTCGACGAGGATGTCGCTCAACACCCAGTCGCCGCCCGCGGGCGGCGAGTCGGTCGCGATCACGATGCTGTGCAGCGGTGCGAGGAAGTGAGGCCGGAGGAACTTGAGCACCACGAAGCGCGTGGAGGCGAACGCCACGAGCGTCGCGGTCATCGCCGCCACCGTGCGGCGGTACACGAGCCCGGCGAGCACGCCGAGCGCGAGCGCGAAGAGGGCGTACGCGGGCACGACGAGCCCCTCGATGTCGAAGCCGCTCGGCGCCATCCGTCCCTCGAGCGTGTCGAAGGGGCTACGCCACCACATGACGATCGCACTTGCGGCGGCGCCGGCTGCAAGCGTGGCGCCGGCCAGAAGCGCCGTCTTGGAGAGCAGCCAGCGACTTCGCGTCACCCCCTGCGTCCACGCGAACCGGTGCGTGCCGTGCTCGATCTCGCGCGCGAGGAGCGGCGCGCCGACGAACAGTCCGGCGAGCGCGGGAAGCACCGCCAGTCCGCGGAGCGCGGCGACCCAGCTGTCGAACTCGCTCTCGAAGTGCCTGACGATGATGTCGCACCCCGACCGCGACGCGGGCGGCAGGCAGTCCGCCAGTGCGTCGCGGTGGTACGCCGCCTGAATCGGCAGGTGCGTGCCGAACGCGGCGACGGCGAGCGCGGCGAGGAGCCCGAGTCCCGCGACGAGCTGTGGACGGTGCTGGCGCCACGTTACCCATGCCATCGCAACGGAAGCCTCTCGGGCGGCGCCGATTCGGGCATTCGCTCCGGCGCCATGTAGGCGAGCAGTAACTCCTCCAGGCCGACAGGCTCGACCGTCCACGACGGGTCGACGATCGGCCCATCGGTTCGCACGAGCAGGGTCAGCTGGCGACCGCTGTGCCGCTCGCGGACGATCGAGCGAACGCCGCGGATCGAGCCGAGGGGACGGCGCGGGCCTATGAGGATGCGGTACGACTCGAGCAGCTCCTCGACATTGCCCTCGAGCCGGACCCCGCCGCCGGTCAACAGCACGATGTGGTCGCACACGCGCTCGATGTCGGCGATCACGTGCGACGCGATCACCACCGTTGCCGCGGTCTCGGCCACGCCGTCCATCAGGAGCTGCAGGAACTCGCGCCCCGCAAGCGGGTCGAGCCCTGCGAACGGCTCGTCGAGCAGGACGAGCCGGGGCCGCTTGCAGAGGGCGAGCGCGAGCGCGAGCCGGGCGCGCTCACCGGCGGAGAGCGCGCCGACCTTCGTCCGCGGCGCGATGCGGGTCGGCACGTCCGCGAGAAGCGCCTCGTCCCAGCACGAGTTCGTCCGCCGCGCGAACTCGATCGTCTCCGCCACCGTGAAGGAGCGGTACAGCGGCGCCCCCTGCGCCACGTATCCGACCTCGGCCAGCACCGAGGGCTCGCGCAGCGGGTTCCGGCCGAGCACCTCGATCGAGCCCTCGCTCGGAGCGAGCAACCCCGCGGCGAGGGAGAGCAGCGTCGACTTCCCCGCCGCGTTCGGCCCGGCGAGACCGACGACTGCCCCTTCGGGGATCGTGACCGTGCAATCGCGCAGACCCCATTCGCGGCGGAAGCGCTTCCCCAGCGCCCGCGCGTCGATCGGCGGAGTCATGCCACCCGGCGGGCGAGCGTCTCTCGAAGCGTCGCGGAGATCAGAGCCCGAATGCTCTCTTCGTCGAGACCGACATTGCCCGCTGCCTCGAGCCAGCGCTCGAGCTCGACCCGGAGACCCTTGTAGTGCCGCAGCGAGGCCGCCGCAGGCGCGAGCGTGCTCGCGACGAACGTGCCGCGTCCTTGACGCGCGATGACAAGGCCCTCGCGTTCGAGGTCGCGGTACGCCTTCGCGACGGTGTTCGGATTGATCGCCAGGTCGGCGACGACTTCGCGGACGGTCGGGAGCTGGTCGCCGACCGAGATCGTTCCGAGCCGGAGCGCTTCCTTCACCTGCTGCACGATCTGGAGATATGTGGCGACGCCGGATCGCGGGTCGAGGTGAAACTCGATCACCGGCGGATCCTACTCCTCCGTTTCGCAACCTTGTAGGCTCGCGCAGATGAAGACGAGCCTCGGCATCTGGGCGTTCGGGAACATGGCGACGCGGTTCAACGCCGCCGGCTACAAGCCGGAGCTGACCGGGCAGTCGACCGCGGAGAAGGTGCGGACGGCGGTCGGGGGGCTCGGCGACCTGATCGACGACTATGAGTTCCACTATCCGCAGGAACTATCGCCGGCGAACCTCGACGACGTGCAGGCGGCGCTCGACGGGCACGGGATCTACTGCATCGCGAGCGGGCTCCACCTCGACTCGCGCTTCGGCAAGGGCGGCTTTTGCTCCCCCGACGACGCGACGCGTGCGGAGGCGCTGCGGCTGACGCGCGAGGCGATCGACCTCGCCGCGCACACCGGCGCGCACATGATCATCTGGCCGGGGATCGAGGGCTACAACTACCCGTTCCAGACGCCGTACAAGACGTCGTGGGCGCGATTCATCGACGGCATCGGCGAGTCGGCCCAGCATGCCGGCGACCAGGGCGTGACGATCTTCCTCGAGCACAAGAACTCGGAGCCGGCGATGAAGATCCTCATGCGCAACATCGGCATGACACTCCACGTGATCCACACGCTGCGCGCGCAGGGGATCGACAACGTCCAGGTGAACATGGACTGGCAGCACCTGATCATGAACGGCGAGAATCTCGCCGAGTACGCGGCGCTGCTCGCGGCCGAGGGCCTGCTCGGGCACCAGCACGCGAACTCGGGCTGGGGAACTTTCGACGACGACAACATGGTCGGCGCGACCGCGTTCATGGAGACGATCGAGCTCGCGGTCGAGTTGCGGCGGGCGGGCTACGGCGAGAACGGCGAGCGGCTCGGCTTCGACCTCTATCCGTACACGGAGGATGCGGTCGGTGCGGTGAAGCGCTCGGTGCTGCAGTGGCGCTTCATCGACGGGGTCGCCGCACGGCTCGACGGCGCCGCGCTGCACGAGGCGCAACAGCGGAAGGACGCGGTCGCCGCCTACGAGCTCGTGTACGCGGCCCTCGGGGCCTGATGCACCCGCTCGTCGGCCTCGACGTCGGGACGACCGGCGTCAAGGCGGTGGCCGTTTCCGAGAACGGCGACGTCGTCGCGCGCGCGGAGCGCGGCTACCCGCTCTCGACGCCGCAGCCGGGCTGGTGCGAACAGGAGCCGGACGACTGGTGGACGGCGGCGCATGCCGCGCTCGGCGACCTCGGCGTCGAGCCGCGCGCGATCGGCCTCTCGGGCCAGATGCACGGGCTCGTCGCCCTCGACGAGCACGACCGCCCGTTGCGGCCGGCCATCCTCTGGAACGACCAGCGCACCGGAGCCGAGTGCGCCGAGATCGAGGAGCGCATCGGCGTCGACCGTCTGATCGAGCTGACGGGCAACCGCGCGCTCACCGGCTTCACCGCGCCGAAGCTGCTCTGGCTGCGCACGCACGAGCCGGAGACGTTCGCGCGCATCCGCCGCGTGCTGCTGCCGAAGGACTACGTCCGGCTCCGCCTGACCGGCGAGCACGCGATCGATGTTGCCGACGCGTCGGGGACGCTCCTCTTCGACGTGCGCCACCGCGGCTGGAGCGGGGAGGTGCTC
>DATCBP010000037.1:0-54002 GCA_036511815.1 Gaiellaceae bacterium | reverse complement strand
CGCCAACCGACGGCTATGCGGACAGGTCCTCGCGTTAGCGTGCAACTTCATCCGGATCACCCTCCTTGGAGCTGGTTGCTTGGCAGCTCCAGCCTCCAAGGAGACCCGGATGGAACAACGCTCTCAGGAACTACAGCTAGGACGACACCACCGCCCTCACGCTCACGTACACGGGCCCGCTGCGCGAGCATGCCTCGAACGGAAACGGGACCACCTTCGACACACGCTGATTCGGCGGATAGACGCGCAGACCCGCGGCGGTCACCCGGCGGCACGTCGCGTTCGGGAAGTTGGCTGCCACCGTGATGCGCAGCAACGCGGTCGCGGTGCCGCCGTCGGCGAGGCTGACGAGACGGGCGGAGGAGGTCGCGCGGGATCCTGGGCTGCCGAGCTGGTGGCCGCGGATGTCCACTGCAGAGATACCGGGAAAGCCACGGAGGGTGCATGCATGGCCGGAGAGGTTCGTGAACTTGAGGTCGTAGTAGAAGCTGCCGGCCGTGGCGTTGCCCCGGGTGTCGAGCCAGACGACGAGCCCGGAGGTCGTGCACGCGGCGACCGCCGTTCGCGCGGATGCCGCCGCCGAGGACCAGGCGCCCGCGGCGAGCGCGACGGCGCAGGCCAGCGCACCGGCGCCGGCCGATCGTCTGGACAGGAAGCTGGCGAGGTTCATGACGTCCCCCTTCTCCGGATGTGTTGGACAGAGTGCGTCATAGATGATCTAGGACGGTGGCGAAGACGCAGACACATCCTCTGCAATGGCTACAGGCGCATGATCCCGGGTTCTCGGCGTTGCGCCGTGCGGGACGTGCTGCGCTCGTGATGCCGGCCATGTTCGCGCTCGGCTCGAAGGTGATCGGCAATCCGACGCTGGCCACCTTCGCCGCGTTCGGCTCGTTCGCGATGCTCCTGCTCGTCGAGTTCGGCGGCCCGATGCGCACCCGGCTCCAAGCACAGGCCGCGCTCGCGGCGGTCGGCGCCGTCTTCGTCTGCGTCGGGACGCTGGCCTCGCGCTCCGCCTGGCTGGCCGCGGCTGCGATGGCGGTCGTCGGCTTCGGCGTGCTCTTCGGAGGTGTGGTCAGCTCCGTGCTCGCGAGCGCGACGGTGGCGCTGCTGCTCGCGTTCATCCTGCCGGTCTCGCTGCCCGGGCCCGCGTCGTCGATCCCCGACCGGCTCGCCGGCTGGGGCCTGGCCTCGGCGGCCGGGTTCGTCGCCGTCGCGCTGTTGTGGCCGGCACCGGTTCGCGAACCGTTGCGACGAGCGGCGGTCGCGGCCTGCCGGGGACTGGCCGCGCGACTTCGCTCGGACGTCGCCTACGTGCTCGAGGGCGACGCCGGGCCGTCGCGCGCGCAGCACGACGAAGCGATCGCGCGGGCGGACGGCGCCGTCGCCGCGGTTCGCCGCACGTTCTTCGCGACGCCGTACCGCCCGACCGGATTGAGCACCTCGGGGCGAACCGTCGTGCGGCTCGTGGACGAGTTGAACTGGCTGGAGGCGATGATCGTGCAGACGCCGTCGTATCCGGACCGGATCGCGGTCAACCGCGCTGCCTGCGCGGTCAAGTCGAGGGCGGCGACCGTGCTGGAACGCGGCGCCGACCTGCTCGACGAGTCCGGCGGCCGCCCCGACGCGCTCGACGCTGCGCTCGCCGAGCTGCACGAAGCGCTTGCGGCGCTGGAGAGCAGCACGACCGTCGAGCTGCCGGCCGATCACGCGGCCGCGGGCCCGGCGGCGGACGACCGGCGGATCGCGGCGCTCGTCACCTCCCTCGACCCGAGCTTCCGGGCGCAAGAGCTGAGCTTCGCCGTCTCGCTGATCGCCGCCAACATCGAGCTGACCGCCGCGGCCGAGCGCCGAGGCTGGCTGGAACGGTTCCTCGGCCGGCAGCCCGGCGGCCTGCCCGGAACCCTGTCGGCGGCGCAGGAACGGGCCGCGGCTCACGTCGAGCGCCACTCGGTCTGGCTGCACAACAGCGTGCGCGGCGCGATCGGCCTCGGCCTGGCCGTCCTCGTCGCCGAGCTGTCCGGCGTGCAGCACTCGTTCTGGGTGGTGCTCGGCACGCTCTCCGTCCTGCGCTCCAACGCCCTGAGCACGGGCCAGAACGTCGTGCGCGGCTTGCTCGGCACGGTGGTCGGCTTCGTCGTCGGCGCGGGGCTGCTCGCGTTGATCGGCACCAACACGACGTTGTTGTGGTTCGTCCTCCCGCCGGCGATTCTGTTCGCCGGATTCGCTCCCGCGGCGATCTCGTTCGCCGCCGGGCAGGCGGCGTTCACGCTCGCACTCGTGATCCTGTTCAACATCATCCAGCCGGCCGGCTGGCGGGTCGGTCTACTCCGCGTCGAAGACGTCGCCATCGGGTGCGCCGTGAGCGTCGTCGTCGGACTCTTCTTCTGGCCGCGCGGCGCTGCAGCGGCGCTCGGCCAGGCGCTCTCGGACGCGTACGCGGACAGCGCCCGCTATCTGGCCGCTGCGGTGGAGTTCGGGCTCGGTCGCTGCGACAGCGGCACGCCGACACGGCACGCGCCGACGGACGAGAGGACGCGCGCGGCGGCGGCGGCGCGGCGCCTCGACGACGCGTTCCGCGGCTATCTGGCCGAACGCGGCGCGAAGCCGGTTCCCCTGGCCGAGGTGACGGCGCTCCTCACCGGGGTCGCCGGACTGCGCCTGGCCGCCGATGCCGTGCTCGATCTCTGGCAGCGCGACGACGGCCGGTCGGGAGGCGATCGTACGGCTGCACGTCTGCAGCTGCTCGCAAGCACGCAGGCCGTGGCCGGCTGGTACGAGAGATTCGCGGCAAGCCTCACCGGCCGAAGCAACGTGCCCGAGCCCGTCGCGCAAGACCGGACGGCCGACGACAAGCTCGTCGACGCCGTGCGACGCGACCTTCGCGGCGAGGACGGTCGCGCCGGCGCCGTGGCCGTGCGGATCATCTGGACCGGCGACCATCTCGACGCCGCCCGCCGGCTGCAAGGTGCGCTCGTCGAGCCCGCCCGGGCGATCACCGAACGTGCGCGCGCCCCGCTCGGCCGAGTGCTCCCGCGGCGCAAGCAGCCGTCGCCGGCATGAACGTGCCAGGATCGGGCTGATGTCACAGATCGACTTCTCCGGAGGCAGCCGGAGTGCGGCGTTCCCGCTCCTGACCGAGGAGCAGCTCGCGCTGCTCCGGCGATTCGGAGAGGAGCAGCCGTTCGCGGCCGGCGAGATCCTCTTCCGGCCGGGCGACCCGACCACCCACTTCATCGTCATCCTCGAGGGGTGCATCGCGATCGTCGACGACTACGACCGGCCGGACGAGCGCCTGATCGTCGAGCACGGCGCAGGCGGCTTCCTCGGCGAGTTCAACGCGATCTCCGGCCAGCCGACGCTCTTCACCGGCATCGCTCGCGAGGCCGGTCGCGCGCTCACCGTCCCGCTCAACGAGTTGCGGACGCTGATCTCGAGCGAAGCCGCGCTGAGCAACGTCCTCCTCGGCGCCTTCCTGGGGCGCCGCGCGCTTCTGATCGGCCAGAACGCCGGTGCTCGGATCATCGGCTCTCGCTACTCGTCGGATGCCAGGCGCCTGCGCGAATTCGCCGCGCGCAACCGCCTTCCGCATGCCTGGATCGACGTCGAGAGCGACCCGGAGGTCGAGGAGCTGCTGCGCACGCTGGACGTCTCTCCCGACGAGATGCCGGTCGTCCTGCTCGGCGATCACGTATTCAACAACCCGACGAACCAGGAGTTCGCGCGCCTGCTCGGCTTCGTGCCCTCACCCGATCATCGCGACGTCTACGACCTCCTCGTGATCGGCGGCGGCCCGGCCGGACTGGCCGCGGCCGTCTACGGCGCGTCCGAAGGGCTGTCCACGATCCTGCTCGAGAGCGTGGCGATCGGCGGACAGGCCGGAACGTCGTCGCGGATCGAGAACTATCTCGGCTTTCCGGCCGGCGTGTCGGGTGCGGAGCTCGCAGCGAGGGCCGCGATCCAGGCCGAGAAGTTCGAGGCGCGCCTCACATACCCGTGCGAGGCCGTCGCGCTCGAACCACAGGACGGCCTTCATCTCGCGCGGCTCTCGGACGGGGACGAGGTGGTCGCGCGCGCGGTGATCCTCGCCACCGGCGCCAGCTACCGGCGGCTGCCGCTCGATCGCCTCGAGGAGCTCGAGGGCCTCGGCGTCTACTACGCAGCCACGCTTGCGGAGGCGCGGATGTGCGCGGGCGCTGCGGTCGCCATCGTCGGAGGTGGAAACTCGGCAGGCCAGGCGGCGCTCTTCCTCGCCGGCGAGTCGGGCCGCGTCGCGCTGATCATTCGCCGGCCGGATCTCGGGGAGACGATGTCGCGCTACCTGATCGACGAGATCGAACGCGACGACCGCATCGATGTGCTCACCCAGACCGAGGTCGTCGAGCTCCACGGCGAGCGCCAGCTCGACGGGTTGACGGTCGTCGACCGCCGCGACGACTCCCGCCGCCGGCTCGGCGTGGGCGCGCTCTTCGTCTTCATCGGCGCGGATCCCCACACCGACTGGCTGAAGGGCTCGCTGGCGATGGACCGGGCCGGGTTCATCCTGACGGGGATGGATGTGGCCGACGACGGCGGCGAGCCGGTCGGCCGTCCGCGGTTGCTCCTCGAGTCGAGTCGCGCCGGCGTCTTCGCCGTGGGCGACGCCCGCAGCGGGTCGGTCAAGCGAGTCGCTTCGGCGGTCGGAGAGGGATCGATGGCCGTCCGGCTCGTCCACGAGCATCTCGCGCGCGTCGTCGCCTAGACGAGCGGTGGGACGACCTCGAACCGACGTGGAGCGCGCGCCACTGGGAAATCTCCGGAGCTTCGCCGCCACCGTGGCGGCCGTCCTCGCCGGCGTGGCCATCGAGGAGCGCGGCCTCACGGGGTTCGTGAGCTCGGAGTTCGATCCGTTCCTCAACCACGTCTTCTCCCGTGCCGGGATCGGAGCGCGGGAAGCGGCAGCGGCGCTGGACGGCAGGCCCGGCTTCGTCTGGCCGGTGGCCGAGCCGGCCTCGAGCGAGGCGGACGCCCTCGCGCGCGAGCACCTCGTACCGGCCGTGATGCACGGGATGACTGCCTCGACGGCGACGCGACCCGTCCCAGCGTCGAGCGAGGCCGAAATCGTCGATGTCCGGTCGCGTGCGGATCTCGATGCCTGGCACGAGGTCTACTGCGAGGTGTTCGGCGGGGACCGGCGCTCTCGCGAGGATTGGCAACGGGTTCACGACGCGCTCGGCCCCGACGGCAACGCGTCGCTCGGGCTCTTGCTCGCTCGTGTCGACGGCGTGCCGGCAGCGACCGGCGCCGTCTACGTTGCGGAGGGCGTGGCGGGGTTGTACTGCTTCACGACGCGCGACCGAATGCGCGGCCGTGGTATTGCGTCGGCACTCGTGCACGCCTCGCACGCACACGCGGAGGCTCGCGGAATCGAGCAGTCCGTCCTCCAGGCAACGGCTCTCGGGCGTCCTGTCTACGCGCGGGCCGGATACCGTGAGACGTGCACTCTCCCGGTCATGATCTCGCGACGCGCAGAAAGGACATGACGATGCCGATCTGTTCCCACCTGGACACGATCGCGGTGACCCGCCTTCCGGCGGAGATCGCCGGCTGCGAGGACTGCCTGCGCATGGGAGGCCGCTGGGTGCACCTGCGCATGTGCACCGCCTGCGGCGGCATCCGCTGCTGCGACGACTCGCCGAATCGCCACGCGAGCGCGCACTATCGCGAGGGCGGCCACCCCATCATCCGCTCGGCCGAGCCGGGCGAGGACTGGCTCTGGTGCTACGAGGACGAGGTGGCGCTCACGGCCGCCGACGCAACGTGAGCGTCGCCGGCCCCCCGGAGCTGCCGTACGCCGACTGGTGCGACACGAAGGACACGCTCCACCTCTTCGCCCAGCAGCTCGGCAAGGTCAAGCTCGCCTGCACGCCGCCGCAGAATCACTGGTGGAACGCGACGTTCGCCGTCGACGCGCGCGGAGTCGCAAGCGGGAGGATGCACGCAGGCCCGGTGAGCTTCGACGCTGCCTTCGACTTCGTCGACCACGCGCTCGTCGTCCGTACCGACTCCGGAGCCGTCGGGTCGTTCCCGTTGCGCGACGGGCTCAGCGTCGCCTCGTTCTACGAGCAGTTCTTCGCGCTGCTCGCGCAGCTCGGGATCGACGTCACGATCACGCCGAAGCCGTTCGGCGTGCCGATGACGACGCCGTTCCCCGACGACGTGGAGCACCACTCGTACGATCCGGTGTTCGTCCACCGCTACTGGCAGACGCTCTCGTGGGTGGACTGGGTGTTCCGCGAGTTCAGCGGCTGGTTCTGCGGCAAGACGAGCCCGGTGCACCTGTTCTGGCACAGCTTCGACCTTGCCCTGACGCGTTTCTCCGGCAAGGCGGCCCCGCCTGCGCCCGGCGCCGACGCCGTCACGCGCGAGGCCTACTCGCGCGAGGCGATCAGCTTCGGCTTCTGGCCCGGCGACGTGAGCACGCCCCTGCCGGCGTTCTACTCGTACACCGCGCCGGAGCCGGCCCGGCTGACCGACGCCCCGCTCGCGAGCGGGGCGGAATGGGCCGACACCGGCACCGGCTCGCTTGCGCTGCTGCCCTACGAGACCGTCCGGACTTCGGCCGATCCGCGCGCGACGCTGCTCGCGTTTCTCCAGAGCTCCTACGAGGCCGGGGCCCATGCAGCGGGCTGGCCCCTCGACGATCTGCGCTCGTCGTGGTGTCCGCCAGGTAACGTGGCCTGATGGATACCGAACGGGCACGCGAGCTCCTCGCCGCCGAGCGCACGAGGATCGAGCGTGCGCTCGCCGGCATGAAACACGAGGACGACGGCGAGGCCGCCGACGAGTTCGATCCGGCGAACCGCGCCACCGATCTCTACCAGGACGAGTTCGACGAGGGCCTGGCGGACGATCTTCGCGAGCAGCTCGCCGCCGTCGAGCGGGCGGAGGAGCGGCTTGCCGCGGGGACGTACGGCCTGTCGGTCGAGAGCGGACAGCCGATTCCGGACGAGCGGCTCGAGATCCTTCCCACGGCCGAGCTGACGGCCGACGAAGAGCGCGCGCGCGCCGACGGGTAGGGCGAGAGAGGAACGAGCCAGGCCTCGGGCTGCCGTTGGAACCCGAGACCTGACTGTCGTTCGGCTAGTTCACGCGGATGATCTGACCGCGGATCTCGCCGTGGGTGTTTCTCTTCGTGATCAGGTTCACGTACGTCCGCCCGCGCAGCAACATGTCGAGCTGCGCTGCGGTGAGCGTCACCGTGCCGTGTACGGGCGAGCGGCACGTGTAGCAGAGCGACTTGAATGCCGCCCCGCTCACGCCGCGGACGCCCTTGTTCAGGCGGGCGACGGTCGGCCGGCTGCTGAGGTGCGAGAACGTCAACGTCCAGCGGAGCGTCTTGCCGGTGACCCTGGCGGTGAAGTGCCCGGCGGCGATTTTCGACGTGCCCTTGGGGCGGCTGACTTCCTGGCCGGACCGAAGCACGGCGTTGAAGCTCGCGGTCTTGATCGCCGCGACGCCCCTCGAGTTCGACGTCGAGCGGGTCGAGCCGGCGGTGTTCGTCGCCGTGACCGTCACGCGGAGCGCCATGCCACGGTCGGCGGTGCCGACGCCGTACGTCTGACCGGTGGCGCCGTTGATGCTCGCGCAGGCGCTGCCGTTCGTATTGCACCGGCTCCACTGGTAGCTGAAGTTGGTCGCGCCGGTCCAGGTGCCCGATGCAGCCGTCAGCCGGTTACCGACCGATGCGGAACCGGAGACGGTCGGCCGGCTCACGTTGACCGGTGAGCTCAACTTCGCGATCACGATCGCCGTCGCGTTCGAGGTGGCCGAGGTCTTGCCGGCCGCGTTGGTGGCGAGGATCGTCGCGCGGAGCAAGGTGCCCACGAGGCTCGTGCTGATCACGAAGCTCGAGCCGGTCACGCCGGTGAGATTCGTGCACGTCGAGGTGCCGGCCTTGCAGCTCTGCCACTGATACGTGAACGTGATCGGCTGGAGCCCCGTCCACGCGCCGCTGTCGACGGAGATCGTGTTGCCGTCCTGCGCCGTCCCCGACGGATTCGGCTGCTTCGTGTTCGCCGGCGCATTGCCGGACGCGGCAATCGAGCTGGACGCTGCGGAGAGCGCCTGGCCCTGGCCGTCGGCGTTCGTGGCCGTCACTTCGACGCGGATCGTTTTCGCGACATCGCCGGACGAAGCAACGTAGTTCTGATTCGTCGCCTTGCTGATCGAGCCGCAGCTGCTTCCTTCGGCGTTGCAGCGCTGCCACTGATACGCGTAGGTGATCGGCGTCACGCCGGACCACGAGCCGTTCGTGGTCGTCAACGTCTGACCCTCGCGGGCCGTGCCGCTGATGGCGGGCAGTGAGCTGTTGACCGGCGGACTTGCAGCCGTTCGCACGGGCGCTGCGAAGGCCGAGCCGGCCAGCAGCGGGACAACGCCGGCCATGACGACCAGCAATAACGGGATACGTCTCATCGCTTGCCTCTCCTAGTGGATGGATCTCTCTCAGCGCGCGGCGTCGGTGGCGCGCGATCCTTCTCTGATCCAGGCGGGGCTTAGGCAAGGACCGATTCATCCACAATACACGACCTTTGTTTCGTGTATGTAATTTCGTGTATATTGTGTCGTCGATACTGATGACGCAGACATCGACAGAGCCTGCCTGGCGCGGCTTACCGGACTTCGCCTTCCTGACGAACCACGGCAAGACGCTGCTCCTGATCGCCCACGACCGCCGGATCCGGATGCGGGACATCGCCGACCGGCTGCACATCACCGAGCGCGCGACCCAGCGCATCGTCGCCGACCTCGCCGGCGCGGGCTACATCGAGCGCGAGCGGGACGGGCGGCGCAACCTCTACAGCGTGCGGGCCGACGCCCCGCTCGGGCTGCCGATCCAGCGCGACATCGACATCGGAGCGCTGCTCGCGATCCTCGATCCCGCCGAAGAGGCCTAGACCCGCCGCAGGCGCGCGAAGTCCGCGATCAGCGCGGCGACGGTCTCCGGCCGGTCGACGGCGACCTCGTGCGCGGCCTCGTCGATGTAGACGAGGGAGCAGTTCGGCATCAGCTCGCGGTACACGCGCCCAAGCTCCGGCGGAATCACACCGTCCTCCGCCCCGAACAGCACGAGCGTCGGCACGCGCAGCCCGGGCAGCCGTCGGCGAAGCGCTTCCTCGTCGATCGTGCCGATCAGCCGAGACACGAGACGCATCTGCTTCTCGATCACCTCCTCCGGCGGCGGCGGCGGAAGCGCCACGCGCTCGGGATACTTGAACAGCGCGCGCATGAGCGCGTCCGGCTCCGGCAGCGCCCAGCCCGGGGGGCGGAAGGCGGCGGGGCCGATGAGGACGAGCGCCGCGATCGGTGCGGGATCGCGAAGCGCCACGTGCAGCGCCGTCACGCCGCCGAACGACGTGCCGACAAGCGTGTACGCACCGTCGATGCCGGCCGCGGCGACGATCGTGCAGGCGAGCTCGTCGAACGACGCGGTGCGCGTGTTCTCGGCCGACGCGCCGAAGCCGGGAAGCTCGATCGCCAGTACCTGGAACTGTTCTGCGAGGAGCACGATCGTCTCGTTGAGATGCAGGCCGCCGCCGCCGTGCAGGTAGACGAGCGGCTCGCCGCTCCCTGCCTCGCACACGCGGACGTCGAAGCCGTCCGCCTGCACGCGCCGCTCGGCGAAGGCCGCGCTCATGTGGTCGCCACCTGACCGGCCGCGTGCGTCATCGGACGCGACTGTAACCCGAGTCGGGAGTCGGGTCGGGCCCGACAGCCCCATTTGCAGGGCAATTTACAACGGTGCGCGCCGCGCGCAGGCACGATGGGTGCCGACCGTGACGCGAAACACGAGCACCCACCCGGCTGCGGCGCTGCTCGCCGTCGCCGCCGCTGCGCTGGCCGTCGCCGCACCCGCCTCGTCGGCGACCGCCTCCTCCGCGACGCTCGCGCAGCGCGGGATCACAGCCGCGGTGAAGAACGGCTGGCTGAAAGCGCCCGACGCGCAGCGCTACCGGGCGGACGTCTATCTGGCGCAGCACGGCATCCGCTTCCTGCCCAAGCTCCGCGCACGCGTGCTCGCAGTGCAGCTCGGCGAGGTCTCGGCGATCTGGGACTCGTACACCTCACCGCGCGCGCTTGCGCTGTTCTCGCAGCTCGAGGAGAACATCGCGTACCTCGACACGCACCGCATCCCCGATGTCGCCACCGACGTGGCCGCGCAGGACGGCGTCGTCTACCGCTGGTTCCCCGACAAGGGCCTCGAGTTCCATCCGCTCGCGAACTTCGCGCAGCTCAACAACCTCGCGTCCGCGAAGAACAGCGCCGCGGCGGGCACGCTCGCCGCCGCGCTCGTCGCGCGGGCGATTCCGCGCGGCGGAAGCCTGCTCTGGGAGTATGCGTTTCCGGAGGGGCCCGGCCGGGCGCCGTGGGCGTCCGGGCTCGCGCAGGCAGTGGCTGCGCAGGCGCTCTCGCGCGCGGGCGTCCTGCTCGGCGACAGCACGCTGCTCGCGGCGGCCGCGCGCGCATACGCCGCGATTCCCGGCAAGCTCGACCTCGAGACCTCGGCCGGGCCGTGGATCCGCCTCTACGGCTTCGATCACGAGATCGTGCTCAACGCACAGCTCCAGGCGATTCTCTCGCTCGCCGAGTACGGGAAGACGGCGAGCGACGCCGGCGCGGTGTCGCTCGCAGATCAGATGATGGCGGCGGCTCGGTCGCTGCTGCCGCGCTTCGACACCGGTGACTGGTCGCGCTACGAGCTCGGCGGCGGGTACGCGAAGAGCTCGTACCAGATCTTCGTGACGACGCTCCTCGGCAAGCTTGCGAAGCAGACCCAGGATCCGTTCTGGCAGGACGCGGCGACGCGGTTCACCAACTACACGTACGAGCCGCCCCAGGTGACGCAGCCCGACCCGCCGCCCGCGCTGCTCGTGGTCCCGCAGCCGCTGGACGGCTGGCTCGACACGGCCGGGATCCCGCTCACGCTCTCGAAGCGCGCGTCGCTCAACGTCGCCGTCGCCGGGAAGGTGCTGACGTACCGCAATCTCGCGCGCGGCGCGCACACGCTCACGTGGAAGCCCGGGCCCGGCGTCACGCCCGGCACGTATGCCGTCACCGTGCAGGCGACGGACTTCACCGGCAAGCGCGCGACGTTCCATCTCGCGCCGGTCACGGTCGTCTGGGACACGCTCCCGCCGCCGGTCGTCGCGCAGGTCGACGCGACGACGCTCGTGCTCTCGTGGCAGGCGAGCGACCCGGGCACGCCGTGGCTCGAGCTGAAGCTCGATCTCTCCGACCCGACCGGCGTCCAGCCGCCGCAGCAGATCGATCTCGGACAGCAGCCGACGGCGGGAACGTTGCAGCTCGCGATCCCGCCCGGCACCTGGAACGCCGCGCTCGAAGCGACGAACTCGGCCGCATTCACGACGACGGTGCCGCTGCCCGCGCTGACGGCAGCCGCGGCTGCGCCGCCGCCCCCACCCCCGGCGCCGACTCCCTAGGCGGCTGCGAGCAGCGACAAGCGCATCGCGCCGTGCTCGCACACTGGGGTCGGCGGGCTCACGGGCACGGTGACGCTCCCGCCGCCGGACAGCGTGACCTGCACCTGTGAGGCCGTCGCCTCGCACGCGCCCGCCTGCTGCTCGCCGACCCCCGGCACGTCGGGGGAGAAGCGCGCGTCCGACGCGGCGGACGCCCCGGGCTGAAGCTCGATCTTCGCCGCCGTCGCTGTGCCGGGCTGCGCGGCGGTCGCCGCCGTCGGCAGCTGGGCGCCGTTCGCGCCGAGGAGCTGGAGCTGCGGCAACCCGGAGACGAAGCAGGGAGACGACGACGTGTTCGTGAGGTGAAGGGTGTACGTGACCTGGCCGGCGCCGGCGCTCCCCGGCACTTCGGAGAAGCTGCCGCCGAGGTCGCTGCCGGTGCACGCGGCGGCGGCAGCCGGCGGCGCGGGCGTCGTCGTCACGGTCTTCGTGACCGTGGTCGTGACGGTCTGCGTCACCGTCACGGTCTTCGTGCCGCAGCCCGCAAGCACGACCACGATCAATCCTGCGAGCGCGACGCGTCTCATACGGGTCACATGGTAGAGAGCGGCGCGCCGGCTCACCCGGTCAAGGGTCGAGCGGGCGGGAGCGCACGCGAATCCGGCGGCGCGCCCGCTTCCCAGCTCGCCTTGAACTGCGCCAGCAGCTCGAGGTCGGAGAACCCGTACGGCGCGAAGGCGTACCCCTGCGTGAGCGGGCTCGGGCCGCTCGTGGCCCGCGGGCCCGTCGCAGTCGGCTCGATCTGCGAGTCCTCGAACCACTCGTTCCACGACGTCACCGTCAGCAAGCGCAGCGACGGGTCGACGAGGCCGCCGGCGAGCGCGAGCGTCGCCGCGAACAGCGAGTCCGGGGCGCTCGACGGCCCGAGCGCCCGCGGGAGCACCCACTCGTCGCTCCCCGGCCTGATCGCCTGGCTGTCGAACCCGGGCAGCGCTCCGGGCACGAAGCCGACACCCTCGGCCTCGGCCGCCCGCCGGAACGCGCGGACACGGTCTCCGACACGCGTCAGCCACCCGGTCTGGCCGGCCCAGCCCGGGTGCAGGGTGCGGCTGTACAACGTGTAGCCCGTGATCGCGTCGAAGAGCGCGATCCGCGCCCGGTCGGGCGTGCTGTCCCAGTCGACCTCGTCGCCGATCAGATACGGATCGATGCCGTACAGGTCGATCAGGCTCGTCCGCACGGCATGGATGAGCCCCGCGACGTCGCCCACGAAGATCCGCGACGCGTAGATGACGACAACCGGGCGGCCGTCGATCCGGTAGTACCCCGGGTTGTCGAAGTACGTCCGCGCCATGTAGTCGAAGTCGCTCACCACCGTCGCCACCGACGCACCCGTGAGGTGGATCCGCGCGTCGGTCGAGATCCCGAGTCGCTGCAGCGACTCGTAGAGCAGCGCGATCTTCGTCGACCCGCGCGCCGGCGACGGCAGCAGGTCGTCGCGGATCGTGCCGTCGTCGTAGCTGCCCGGGCCGTGCCAGCTCGCGAAGAACACGTCGACGCCGTACTGCTGCGCCCACGCGTAGTGCTGCGCGATCACCGCGGGGTCGCGGCTGTCGTACTCGCCGAGCAGCGGCAGCTCGGGCGAGTCGAGCCCGGCGCGCAGCGCGCCCGGCGCCCACGGCGAGCCGTTCTGTCCGTACCACGCGTAGTAGTACGCGCCGACCGTGAGCGGGAGCGCAGCTGCCCCTGCGGCGGTCGCGAGGCCGGCCGTGACGGCCAGAAGGGCGAGAACGACGCGGATCGATCCATCGTAGCCCGCTCTCTGCGCGGGTCAGCGCAGCTCGTACAGGTCGCCGGCGAGACTGACGGCGTACAGCTCGCCGTTGCCGTCCACGCCGAACGAGGAGAGATCGGGGACCGAGCCGACACTCCAGCGCGCGCCCGGACAACTCGCGGCCGCCTGCAAACCGCACGAAGCCGTTGGCGCGAGGGCCCGGATCGGCTAACGTTTGACCATGCTGCCGACGGCTGACGCATCGACCGCGACCACGCTCGCCCTCGGCTCGCTCCTGCTCGCGCTTCCCCGGTAGGGGAAGCATCTGCGCACATACCCGTCCACCTCCATCAGGAGACGTGCGCCCTCTGTCGAAGGAGCTTCCCGTGCCGATGCCCTACCGCAAGTACCGCCAATACGAGACCGTCAGCCTGCCCGACCGGCGCTGGCCCGACGCCGTGCTCACCGCGGCGCCGATCTGGTGCTCGACCGACCTGCGCGACGGCAACCAGGCGCTCGTCAGCCCGATGGACAGCGCGCGCAAGCGCCGGTTCTTCGACCTCCTCATCCGTCTCGGCTTCAAGGAGATCGAGATCGGCTTCCCCGCAGCGTCGAAGACGGACTTCGACTTCGCGCGCGAGCTCGTCGAGGAAGACCTCATTCCCGCCGACGTGACGATCGCAGTGCTCACCCAGGCGCGGCCCGAGCTGATCGAGCGGACGTTCGAGGCGATCGAGGGCGCACGGCACGCAATCGTGCATCTCTACAACTCGACCTCGGTCACGCAGCGGCGCGTCGTGTTCCGGCTCGACAAGGCGGGCATCACCGAGCTGGCCGTGCGCGGCACCGCGCTCTGCCGGCGGCTGGCCGGCGAGACCGCGACGGAGATCGTCTTCGAGTACTCGCCCGAGAGCTTCCATCACACCGAGCTCGATTACGCGCACGAGATCTGCGAAGCAGTCGCCGCCGAGTGGGAGCCGACACCCGGCGCGAAGATGATCGTCAACCTGCCGACGACGGTGGAGCACTTCCCGCCCAACGTGTACGCGGACCGGATCGAATGGTTCTCGCGCCACTTCTCCCGCCGCGACTCGATCATCCTGTCCGTGCATCCGCACAACGACCGCGGCACCGCGGTGGCGACGGCCGAGCTCGGGCTGATGGCCGGCGCCGAGCGGGTCGAGGGCACGCTGTTCGGCAACGGCGAGCGGACCGGCAACGTCGACATCGTCACGCTCGCGCTCAACCTGCTCACGCAGGGCGTCGATCCCGGCCTCGACTTCTCGCAGCTCGACGAGGCGAAACGGATCGTGGAGGAGTGCAACGAGCTGCCGGTGCATCCGCGCCATCCGTGGGCCGGCGAGCTCGTCTACACGGCGTTCTCCGGCTCGCACCAGGACGCGATCAAGAAGGGGATGTACGCGTGGGAGCGCTCCGGCGACGAGGTGTGGGATGTCCCATACCTGCCGATCGACCCGAAGGACGTCGGGCGCACGTACGAGGCGATCATCCGCGTCAACTCACAGTCCGGGAAGGGCGGCGTCGCCTTCCTGCTCCTGAGCCGGTACGGCCTCGACCTGCCGCGCGGACTCCAGGTGGAGTTCGCGCAGAAGGTGCAGGCGATCACGGACGCCGAGGGCGGCGAGGTGTCTGCGGAGGAGCTCTACGACGTCTTCCGCGACCAGTACCTCGCCGTCGGCGAGCCGTACGAGCTCCTCTCGTACCGGCACGAGGCCAGCGACGCCACCGAGAGCCTGACCGCGCAGATGCGCGCGGGCGGCGACGAGGTCGAGATCCGCGGCGAGGGTAACGGCCCGCTCGCCGCGCTCGTGCACGGGCTCGCCGAGCGCTTCGGGATCGCGATCAGCGTGCGCGACTACCACGAGCACGCGCTCAGCACCGGCGAGGATGCGAGCGCGGCCGCATACGTCGAGGCCGACGTCGACGGAGAGCTCGTGTGGGGCGTCGGCATCCACGCGAGCATCGTCACCGCGACGCTGCGCGCCGTCGTGAACGCCGTCAACCGCGGCATCCTCCTCCGCGAGAGCCAGGCCGCGACGCTGCGCGCGTTCGACGCCTGAGAGACGCGCCGGCGGGGTCCTACTCCGCCGCCGGGGCGGCGGCCCGCTGCCCGCCGCCGAGGAACGAGTCGACGAACGCCGCACTCGTCCTGAGCTCGGCCGGCGTTCCCTCCATCAACACGCGCCCGCCGCCGAGGACGTACGTGCGGTCGGAGATCTCCAGCACCGCCTTCGCGCGCTGCTCGACGATCAGCACCGACGCGCCGGTGAGCGCGAGCCGCCGCACGTGCTCCGTGAGCACCGACCGAGCGACCGCGGGCGCGAGGTTTGCGGTCGGCTCGTCGAGCACGATCAGCGCAGGCTCGAGCATCAGCGCACGTCCCATCGCGAGCATCTTGCGCTCGCCGCCGCTCAGCTTCGCCGCCCGCCGCCGCAGCATCCGGGCCAGCTGCGGAAAGAGCTCGAGCACGTGCTCGAGCCGGGCCGGAATCTCGGCCGAGCGAAGCAGATAGCCGCCCATCTCGAGGTTCTCGCGCACGGTGAGCGGCGCGAACACGTCGTCGACCTGCGGGACGTAGCCGAGGCCGATGCGGGCGACGTTCTCCGGCGGCCAGCCGGTGACTTCGCGGTCGCCGACGGTGACCGTGCCGGAATGGATCTCGACGAGACCGACGAGGCTCTTCAGGAAGGTGCTCTTTCCGGATCCGTTCGGCCCGACGATCGAGACGACCTCGCCCGGCTCGACGGAGATCGAGATGCCGTGCACGATCGGGCTGCCGCCGTAGCCTGCGGTGATCTCCTCCGCGTGCAGCGGAAGTCCCTGGACGCCGCGGTCAGCCGACAAGGTAGGCCTCGACGACCTCTTCGCGGGCGCGCAGCGCCGCCATCGGCCCCTCCGCGAGCACGCGCCCATCGGCCATCACGACGACGGGGTCCGCGAACTCGTCCATGATCGCCAGCTCGTGCTCGACCATCACGATCGTGATGCCGTCGGCGCACAGCCCGAGCAGCAGCTCGCCGATCTGGTGCGCGAGCTGCGGATGCACGCCGGCCATCGGCTCGTCGAGCAGCAACACCTGCGGCTCCGCCATCAAGGCGCGCATGATCTCGACGAGCCGCCGCTGTCCGCCGCTGAGGTCGGCCGCGTACGTGTCGGCGTATGCGGTGAGGCCGAACCGCTCGAGCATCGTCTCCGCCCTCGCGATCGCCAGGCGCTCCTGCGAGCCCCAATACCGCCGGCCGCGAAGCGCGCCGCGAAGGGAGTCGCCCTTCTGGTCGGGGACCGCCGAGAGCAGGTTCTCGATCACGGTGAGGCGCCTGAACTCGCTCGCGAGCTGGAACGTCCTGATCAGCCCGCTGCGCGCCCGCCGGTAGGCCGGTGCGCGCGTGACGTCCTCGCCCCGGTAGAGGACGGCGCCCTCGCTCGCGGGCATCGTTCCCGCGAGCATTCCGAGCAGCGTCGACTTCCCCGCGCCGTTCGGGCCGATCAGCCCCGTGAGGCGACCCTGCTGGAACGAGACCGAGACGCCGTCGACGGCACGAACGCCTTCAAAGCTCCGGACGAGCCCGCGCGCCTCGAGCACGATCTCGGGCTTGCCGGCCGGCCGCGCCACGCCCCTCGGCACGGCGATGCGCCCAACCGGCGGGGCGTCGTCCGGCTCGCGGCCGGACGTGCCTGCGATCGCGCGTCGCCGCTCGGGGAGGATTCCCTGCGGTCGAAACCAGAGGAAGAGGACGATCACGAGGCCGACGGCGACCCATTGCAGCGCGGGCACGAGCCCGGGGCCGCCGAAGGTGTCGGGGATGTACCGGCTCGCCTCGAGGAAGCCGAGCGGAACGAGGACGGCGCCGAGGATCGCGCCGCGGTGGTTGCCGAGGCCGCCGATGATCACCGCCGCGAAGAGGACGATCGACTCCGCGTACCCCCATGCCGCCGGGTCCCAGAGATTGATGAAGCCGACGAGCACGCCGCCGCTGAGCCCGGCGATCGCGCCGCCGAGCACGAGCATCGACGTTCGCAGCGACGTGAGGTTCTTCCCGAGCGCGTCCGCGACGACGTCGTTGTCGCGCATCGCCCTGAGGCTGCGGCCGTACGGGGACTCCGTGACGCGGTTGACGAAGAGATAGGTGAGCAGCGCGAGCACGACCGCGACCGCGCCGTATCCCCACTGATACGCGCTCGACTGCGGGTTGATCCTGCTCTGGAACGGGGCCGGGACGAGCGCGAGGCCGGCGTCGCCGTTGAGAAACGGGCGATAGTTCGTGACGAGGAGGTTCGCCATCACCGCCGTGACGAGGAGGCCGACGGCGGCGAAGTCGCCGCGCAGGCGCTTGCCGACGAGTACGGCGAACGGGAGCGCGAGCAGCCCGCCGGCCACCATCGCCCCGAGCAGCGGCAGCGGAAACGGAAGGCTGAGCCCGCCCACGTAGGTCTGGAAGGCACC
Source organism: Gaiellaceae bacterium (assembly GCA_036511815.1). GTDB lineage: Bacteria > Actinomycetota > Thermoleophilia > Gaiellales > Gaiellaceae > Palsa-739. Next base: position 36,301 of record DATCBP010000037.1, on the reverse strand, counting down.
GTTCGCGCTGTCGGACGGAAGGGAGAGCACCGCGGCCGCGTACGCCCCCGCTGCCTGGAAGACGATGAAGGCGAAATTGGTCACGCCGCCGACGCCGAACTGCTGGCTCAGCGCGAGACAGGCGATCGCGTCGACGCCGCCGTAGACGAGAAGCGTGGTGACGTAGTACGCCATCGGCGCCCGCGCCCGGTCAGGCTCTCGCGCCGAGCAGGCCGTTGGGGCGCAGCGCGAGCATCGCGAGCAGCGCGACGAAGGCGATCACGTCCTTGTAGTCGGAGACGATGAACGCGGCGCTCACCTCCGTGCCGAGGCCGATCACGAGCGCGCCGAGCATCGCGCCGTACGGCTCACCGGGGCCGCCGAGGAAGACCGCTGCGAGGATGAGGACAAGGAAGATGTCGGTGCTCGTCGCGCCGAACGTGCCGGCGTTCATCCCGAACACCGCGCCGGCGAGCCCGCAGAGCGCACCGGTGATCAGCCATGTCACGGTGACGATGCGATCGGTGCGGATGCCGGAGCTCCGCGCGAGATCGCGGTTCGCCGCGGTCGCGCGCATCGCCTTCCCCAGCCGCGTGAAGCGGATGAGGACGTGCACGCCGAGCATGAGCACGACGCTCAGGCCGATGATCGCGAGCTCGGCGACGCTCAACTGGAACGAGCCGATGCCGACGTTCGCGCCCTGGCTCATCGCGTACGAGACGTTCGTCGGCCCGGCCACCGCCTGCGTGCCGTACTCGATGATCAACGTCATCCCGAGCGCGACGATCACGAGCGCGATCGGGGACGCACGGCGCCGCTGGAACGGCGTGTAGACGACGCGATTGAGGAAGAGCGAGAGGAGTGCGCCCATCAGCATCGCCGCCAGCGCCGCAGCCCAGATCGTCACGCCGCGAACGTTGAGCGCGTAGGCGGCGTAGGCGGACGCGGTCATGACCGCGGTGTAGGCGAGGTTGAGGACGTTCGTGACCGCGAACTGCAGCGTGAACCCGACCGAGGCGATCGCGAGCACCGCGGCGGACACGAGGCCGAACCCGATCGAAGCGAAGAAGACGTTCACGGCAACTCCCCGTCGACGGCGAGCGACGATGCCCGAGTCGCTGCCGTAGCGCCGGTGCCGGGGAGCTGAGCTCCCCGGCACCGGCCTTCCGGTCGGGTCAGCGAACGGCGTTGATCCACGCGCTGGAAATGTTGCCGACAACCTTCACAGCGCCGGACGTCGTGTATGCGTCGATCTGGAAGATCCCGTTCGAGTCGTTGTAGCCGTTGAACTTCGTCGGGCCGCCCGGCCCGACGTAGGCGATCGTCTTGCCCTGCTTGAGCGCCGCGACTCCCTGGGCGAAGTCGTGCACGACGACCGAGCCGTTGGCGACCTTCTGGAGGTACGGCCTCCAGACACTCGAGTTCGTGCTCTTCGCGGCCACCATGGCGAGGGCGGCGAGGTTGATGCCGTCGTACAGGTGCACGGCGCCCGGAGCGGTGAGGTACGTGCTGAAGCTCCCGGTGCTACCGACCTTCCCCTTCTCCGCGAAGAGAGCAGTCTTGAACGCCGTGTAGGCGGGTCCGGTGGTGTCGACGACGAGGTTGTCCGCGAGGAAGTCGCTCGCGAGCGTGCTCGCCCCGACGGCCGCCGCGACCGACTTGAACCAGTCGGGCGAGATCGTGGCCGAGGTGCCGATCACCGGGATCACCTTGCCGCCGTTCTGCTGCTTCACCTCTGAGAGGAACGCCGCCTCCGCGGGACCGAGAGCCTCGGTCAGGATCACGTCGGGATGGCCCGCGATGATCTTGGCCGCCTCGGTGCGGAACGTCGTGGCCTTCAGGTCGAGCGTCTCGTTGGCGACGAGCTTCTCTCCCGCCTTCTTCACGGAAGCGACCGCCGGCCCGACGAATGTCTGCGAGCCGATGTCGTTTCCGAACGCGAGCGCAACCCGCTTGTCGTGCTTGCGGAAGTGCGCGATCGCCACCATCGCGTACGACTCCGCGAGGTCGGCAGGAACGAGGCGGTAGAAGTACGGGAAGTGGATGTGGTCGAACTCCGCCTGCCCGGTCATCCCGAAGGCGACGGTCTTGTTCGAGTTGATGATCGGTACGACCGCTGCCGCTTCGTCCGACGTGAGCCCGATCACGAGCGCGAGGTTCGAGGTCGAGGCGTAGAGCTGACGCACCGCGGGAACGGCGTCGGCCGGGTCGCCTTTCGTGTCGACCGACTTGCACGCGAGCTGGCTCCCGAGCACGCCGCCGGCTTTGTTGATCGCGCCGGTGACGGCGTCGCACGCGACGAGATATGTCGGCCCGAGCGCGGCGTCGACGCCCGTGAAGGGTGCGACGTCGGCGATCGTGAGCGTTCCCGCCGAGGCCTTCTTCACGGCTGCTCCGCCGGGCGCACCGGCGACCGCGGCCGCCGTGACCGCGACGAGCACCGCGAGGCCCCCCATTCGAAGCATGCGACGACGACGGCGCGGCACGCCATCGAGAGTCTTGGTGTCGAACATCTGCTCCCTCCCTTCCTTCCTGTCCGAGATCCTTCGGTCGGCGCCTGCCGGTCGTTCTGGACGCTGCGAGATGTCGATTCGAGCTAGAGCGTGAGCCCTTCCTTGACCGGCGCGTGCCAGCGCCATGGGTGGCCGTTCTGCGTCGGTTCGGCGACAACCCGGTTCCTGATCGTCCCGATCTCCTCGATCGTCACCTCGACGACATCGCCGGGCTCGAGCCACACGGGCGGCTGCCGTGCGAAGCCGACGCCGCCGGGAGTGCCGGTGGCGATCACGTCCCCCGGCCGCAGGGTCGTGAACGAGGAGAAGAACTCGATCGTGCTGGGGACGTCGATGATCAGCTTCGACGTGCGGGCGGATTGCATCACCACGCCGTTGAGCCGTGTCGTCAGCTCGAGGTCCGAGATGTCGACCTCGTCGGCGGTTACGAGCTCCGGGCCGATCGGCATCGTCCCGTCGAAGTTCTTGCCGGCGGTCCATTGGGACGCCGCCCGCTGCCACTCGCGAGCGGTGCCGTCGTTGAGGACGACGTAGCCCGCGACCGCCGCGAGCGCGTCCGCTGCGGGGATGTAGCGGCCCCCGCTCCCGATCACGACCCCCAGCTCGCCCTCGAAGTCGAACCGGCCCGTCAGCGCGGGCTTCACGAGATCGCCGAACGGCGGCGCGACCGAGTCGGCTCCGCGAATGAACGCTTCGGGCCAGGTCGGAACCTGGCGGCCGCCCTCGAGCGCATGCTCGCGATAGTTCATCCCGAGGCACAAGATGCGGCGGGGCGCGGGCACGGCGGCGCCGAACTGCTCTTCGGCGACCTCGATGCCGTCCCGGTCGGACACGCTTCGCACCCGCTCGAGCGCGGCGGCGCCCCCGTCGAGCACGTGCGCGAGCTCGGCAAGCCGCTCGTCCCCGGAGGCGGCGGCGACGTCCACGTACCCGGAGGGGCCCTTGACGTGGAGGCGCAGCCCGTCCGGAGTGGAGACGGTCGCGAGCCTCATCGGCGCCCCGCCGCTCGCCGGCGGCCATTTGGATTGGTTGCCCACTTGGTTGTCATAGGCCGGATTGGGCGACTCTACGATGCCGGGATCCCATGCGTCAAGCTGGAAGCACGCTCGGGGTGGGGGAACGCTCGCGGCTGTCCGCGATACGATTGGTCGGCGAGACCCGACCAAGCCCATGGACAAGCCCATCCTCGACGCGATCTCGATCCGCAGCACGGCGACGCCCAGCCCGCGCGGACGGGAGCTCGCGAAGCTGATCCTCGCCGAGTGCGAGCGTGCCGGCTCGCCCGACGGCGCCCGCCTGCCGACAGAGCGGCAGCTCGCGGAGATGCTCGGGGTGACGCGGGCCGCCGTGCGCCACGCCTTCGGCGTGCTCGAGGCCGAGGGCCGCGTGTCCCGCGAGGTCGGCCGCGGCACCTTCCTGCGCGCAGCCGACGAGCCGGCGGGCGACGCCGAGCGGTCGCGTCCCGGAGCGAAGCCGAACGACCTCGGACCGGCCGACGTGATGACCGCGCGTGAGCTGTTCGAGCCGCAGGTGCTCCCGCTCGTCGTCGCCCGCGCCACGGGCCGGGACTTCGACGAGATGCGGCGCTGCCTCGCCGGCGGCGACTCGGCCGAGAGCAGCGAGGAGTTCGAGGCGTGGGACTTCGCGTTGCATCATGCGATCGTCGCGGCCGGCCACAACCAGCTGTTCGTGCGCATGTACGGGGCGATCGAGCTGGCGCGCCAGGGACCGCTCTGGGGCAACATGAAACGGCGAAACGACTCGCGCGAGCGGCGGGAGTCCTACAAGCGCGACCATCGCGAGCTCGTCGACGCGCTGCGCGCGCGCGAGCTCGACACCGCGATCGAAGTCACACGCGCCCATCTCGAGCGGGTCCGCCTCAACCTCCTCGGGCCCGCCGAGACCTAGACCTTCGCGGCGGCGAGGTGGTCGACGCCGAGGTAGAGGCGGCCGACCTCGTCGTTCGCGAGCAGCTCGGCGGCCGGACCCGCGAGCTTGACGACGCCGCCGTCGAGCACCGCACCCTGATGTGCGACGGCCAGGCCGGAGCGCGCGTTCTGCTCGACGAGCAGGATCGTCCAGCCGCCGTCGGAGAGCGAGGCGAGCGTCGCGAACACGTCGCTCCTCGCCTTCGGCGCGAGCCCGATCGACGGCTCGTCGATCAGCATCACCTTCGGCTCGAGCATGAGCGCGCGCGCAATCTCGACCGTCTTCTGCTCGCCGCCGGAGAGCGAACCGGCCCGCTCGCCGCGCCGCTCTGCGATGAGCGGGAAGCGCTCGGCCAGCTCCTCGGCACGACGCTGCACGTGCCGCCGGTCGCGCTGGACGAACCCGCCCATCAGCAGGTTCTCCCATACGGTCATCAGCGGGAAGAGGCTGCGCTCCTGCGGCACGTGCACGACGCCGAGGTCGAGCAGGCGCCGCGGGGACAGCCCCGAGATCTCGTGGCCGGCGAGCAGGATCGAGCCCCGGCTCGGTCGCAGCAGCCCGCTGACGGCGCGCAGCACGGTCGACTTGCCGGCGCCGTTCGGGCCGATCAGGCAGGTGATCTTCCCCTGCTCCGCGACGAGGTCGATCCCGCGCAGGACGTCGCCGAACCCGTAACCGGCGACGACGCCCTCGAGCCGGACCTCGCTCATGCCCCGAGGTAGGCGTCGAGGACGTTCGGGTCCTGCTGCACCTGTGACGCAGGTCCCTCGGCGATCGGGCGCCCGCGGTCGAGCACGATCACCGGATCGCACAACCGCATCACGAACGGCATGTCGTGCTCGACGACGAGGAAGGTCAGGCCTTGCGCGTTCAGGCGCCGGATGTGCCGCTCGATCGTCTCGACGAGCACCTGGTTCACCCCGGCGGCCGGCTCGTCGAGGAGGACGAGCCGCGGGCGGCTCATCAGCGTCGCTGCGAACTCGAGCAGCTTGCGCTGCCCGAACGAGAGCTCGGCGGCGACCGTGCTCCCGTGAGGGGCGAGGTTGAAGTCGGTGAGCAGCTCCTCCGCCAGCGCGCGCTCGGCGCCGGAGACGCGCACGCGCCCGGCGCTCCACCAGCTCTGGGGCGCCGCGAGCACGAGGTTCTCGACGACGGTGAGGTTGGGGAAGACACGGGCCTGCTGGAAGGTTCGGATCAGGCCGCGCCGAGCGAGCCGCGTCGGATCCGGCCGCCGCACGACCCGGCCGTCGAAGCGGATCGTCCCGCTGTCGGCCGGCAGGTAGCCGGTGACGAGGTTGAAGACCGTCGTCTTGCCCGATCCGTTCGGCCCGATCAGGCCGGTGATCGTCCCCGCCCGCACGGCGAGCGAGCATGCGTCGACCGCCACGACGCCGCCGAAGCGCTTGCTCGCTGCCTCGACCTCGAGCAGCGCGGTCACGAGGCGACTGCCTCCTCGTTGCGCCGCCCCGGCGGCCGGCCGACGCGCATCCTGCGCGCGCGGTCGCTCAGCGACGGCAGGATCCCGCGCGGCAGCAGCAGCATCACGACGAGGAACACCGCCGAGTAGCCGACGAGGTAGAGCTCGCTCGCACCGAGCTGGTAGGCGAGGTACTGCTGCGCCGGCACGAGGATGAAGGCGCCGAGCACGGGTCCCCAGAGCGTGCCGCGGCCGCCGAGATAGACCATCAGCACCATCCCGATCGTCACGAGCGGATCGACCGCGAACTCGGGATAGATGAACGCGAGGTAGTACGCCCACACGCCGCCCGCCATCGCAACGAGCCCGGCCGAGAGCCCAAACGCGGTCAGCTTCGCGAACGTCGTCTGGACGCCGAGGCCGCGTGCCCGGTCCTCGTCGTCGCGAATGGAGACGAGTGCGAGCCCGAGCTTGCTTCCGCGCACGTACCAGCTCGCGAGCACGGACAGCGCGAGCACGCCGAGCATCGCGTAGTAGAACGGCTCCTCGTACGTCGCCACCGAGAAGCTCGGCGTGGGAATCGCGATCCCCTGCGAGCCGCCCGTGAGCGAGCGGAGGTTGTACGCGAGCTGCTGCGCGACGAAGAGCAGCGTGATCGTCACGATCGCGAACGTGGCGGCGCGCGTCCGGTACGCAATCCACCCGATCGGCACCGAGGCAAGCCCGACGCCGATCCCCACCAGCGGCAAGACATAGAAAGGGCGGTAGCCGGCGCCGATCGACCAGTGCGTAAAGGTGATGCCGACCGCATACGCGCCCACGCCGAAGAACGCCGCATGACCGAGCGAGATGTAGCCGGAGTACCCGCCGACGATGTTCCATGCCGACGCGAGCGCGGCGTACATCAGCGTGAAGATGAAGAGATTCTGGATCCACGGCGCCGTGAAGCCGAACGGGAGCGCCGTGAGGACTCCGAACACGAGTGCTGCGCGCAGGAGGCCGCCGATGCGCAGCCGGCTCAGATGGCACCTCGCACGCGCGCCCCGAACAGGCCCTGCGGCCGTACGACGAGCATCGCGATCAGCACGATGAAGAAGGTGAAGCCCGACCACGTCGGCGAGATCTCTGCGGCGAACACCGACTCGGCGAGCCCCATGAAGAGTGCTGCGACGACGGCGCCGCCGAGCGAGCCGAGCCCGCCAAGCACGATGATCGAGAGCAGCCGCGAGATCAGGTCGTAGTGGCTGCCCGGGTTGAAGGAGAACACGAGCCCGTAGACCGCCCCGGCGGCGCTCGCCGTCGCGACGCTGAGCCCGAACCCGAGCGCCGACACCATGCGCGTGTCGACGCCGAGCAGGCGCGCGGCAGTGGGGTTCTGAACGGTGGCACGGATCGCGCGGCCGAGCTTCGTCGTGCGGAGGATCGCGAATAGCAGCCCGAGTACGACGAACGACGCGATGAACGCATAGACACGCGCGACGGAGACGTAGTAGCCGAACACGGTCCACGAACGGTTGGCGTAGCTCGTGATCGTCGTCCGGTACGTCGTCTGGTAGGCGACGCTGAGCAGACCTTCGATGCCGAGCGCGATCGCCCACGTGACGAGGAGCGAGAGCTCCTCTCGCTCCTCGTCACGCAGCGGTCGCAGGAACACGAGCTGGAGCGCCACCCCGAGCAGGAACATCGCCGGCGTGATCAGCAGCAGCCCGACGAACGGATCGAGCCCGAGGTCGGTGTACAGGGTGTAGCTCAGGTACGCGCCGAGGATGATCAGCGCTCCCTGTGCGACGTTGATGACACGCATCACGCCGAAGCCGAGCGCGAGACCGCTCGCCATCAGGGCATACACCCCGCCGGTGAGCAGGCCCAGGATGCAGGCTTGAACGAACAGGTGCATCGCGGTCGCCGGTCGCTCGCCGCCCCCTACTTGCCCCAGGCCGGCTTGGGCGAGAACGGCTTCGCGAGCGCGAAGCTCTTCGGGTAGACGGGCAGCAGCCTGCCGTTGACCCACTCGACGAGCAGGTCGTTGCCGCTCGGCTGGCCGTACTGGTTCCAGGAGAGGTTGCCCTCGATCGTCGACCAGGTTCCGGAGTGGAGCGTGTTGATGATCGTCTGGTTGTCGATCGAGCCCGTCTTCTTGGCGACAAGCTGGAGCAGCTGCCCGACGGCCCACGCCTCGGACGAGTTGTTGTCGATGTCGAACTGGTTGCCGCCGTACTTCTTGAGGTACTGCGCCACGAACAGCTTGTTGCCGTTCGTGGGCGCGGCCGGCGTCCAGTCGCTACAGCTGAAGATCCCGTTGACGTTGTTCTTGCCGACCTTGCTCGGGAACTCCGTCGGCGAGTTCGCGCCGTTGGCGAAGAAGAGGAACTTCGGGCTGTAGTTCGCCTGGACGAGCGCGTTGACCTGGCCGTAGGCGTCCTGGGACTGCGTCCCGGCCACGATCATGTCGGGCTTCTTCGCGATCGCGGAGGCGATGATCGGCGTCATGTCGGTCGTCTCTGCGGGATAGATATGCCTGTAGACGGTCTTCACGCCCATCTTCTGGAGCTGCGACTGCATCGCATCCGCGATCGGCGAGGAGAACGGATCGTCGAGCGACGGGTACGCGGCGGTCTTCGGCCGCTGCGACGCGGGCAGCGACTTCAGATAGGCGACGAACGAGTCGCCGCACTTCACGACCGGCGCGGGCTGCACGAAGAACAGGTTGTGCAGCTTGAGGGCGAACACCGCCGGTCCGCCTCCGGCCGGCTCGAGAAACGCGTAGTGGTAGCGGTTGGCCACGGTCGCCGCCGGGCCGGTGAGGAGCGACGAGAACGGACCGAACACGAGATCGACGTGATCGCGCGTGATCAGGTTCTGGTAGTTCGTCACGGCCTGGTTCGGGTTGGAGGCGTCGTCCACGATCTTCAGCTGGACTTGCCGACCGAGGAGCCCGCCGTGGGCGTTCACGTACGCGGCCCAGAGGTCGTAGCCGCGCTTCACAGCCTTACCCGGATCGGAGAAATCTCCGCTCAGGGAGAGCGAGATGCCGATCTTGATCGGCCCCGCGGTGGGACGCGAGCTCGCCGTTGCCGCCACGACGGCGGAGGCGACCGCCAGAGCGGCGACGGCTGCAAGCAGCCCCTTCGTCCGCTTCCCCATCAAAGCCCTCCTTCTGTCAGACAAGCAGACCAAGACCGGGCGATTTACGCACAGACGTTCCCTGAATGCAAGAAATGCGGGATGAAAACTTGCCTGCGGGCCAGACGCCGCGATACAGTCCGCGCGTTCTTGCTGTCTGACAACGGAGCGGCGTGAGCTACGTACCGATCGAACGCCGGAAGATCTACGAGCTGATCGCCGAGCAGCTGCTGGCCGAGATCAGCGAGCGCCGCCTGCGCCCCGGCGACCCGCTCCCGACGGAGCGCGAGCTCACCCACCTCTACCGGGCGGGCCGGTCCTCCGTCCGCGAGGCGCTGCGGATGCTGGAGTCGAAGGGCGTGATCGAGGCGGTGGACGGCGGCTCCTTTGCGGTCGCAGCCTACGCGAACCCGCTCAACAGCTCGCTCCAGCTGCTGCTCAACCTCGATCAGGCGACGATGGTGGACGTCTACGAGCTCCGCCGGATGGTCGAGTGCGAGGCGGCCGCCCTCGCGGCGGTGCGCCACGCCCCCGGCCACCTCGAGCTGATGGACGCGGCGATCGCCGAGATGGTGCGAGGCCTCGAGAGCCACGGACCCGAGCGGGCCGAGCTCTACATCGACGGCGATCTCCGCTTCCACCTCGCGATCGCGGAGGCGACGCGCAACGGCGTCGTCCTGCACACGATGCGGGCATTGCGCGAGCTGATCCGGCGCGCGCTCATGTCGATCTTCCTCGTCCCGGACAGCCCGGAGCGCTCGTCCGAGCAGCACCGCGCGATCCGGGAGGCGATCGCCGGCCGCGACGCGGAACGGGCACGGGACGAGATGCGCGCGCACCTCGAGCGGGTCGAATCGGACATCCAGCACGCACGCTCCGCGGGCGGGCTCCCTGCGGTGACAGGAGGAGCGCATGGCTGAAGTTGGTTACGTCGGCCTCGGCGTGATGGGCAGCGGCATCGCGAAGCGGCTGCTCGACGCGGGCCACACCGTCACCGGGTGGAACCGCACGAAGGAGAAGGCGCAGCCGCTGCTCGACGCGGGCATGCGCTGGGGCGACACGCCGCGCGAGGTCGCAGAGCGCAGCGACATCGTCTTCACGATGGTCACGAACACCGCCGCCGTGCAGGCCGTCACGGACGGCCCCGACGGAATCCTTGCGGGCCTCGCGCCGGGGAAGGTGTATGTCGACCAGTCGACGGCGAGCCCCGACAACACGCGGGCGCTCGCGGCCCGCGTCACCGAGCTCGGCGCCCACATGCTCGACGCTCCCGTCTCCGGCAGCGTGATCACGCTCGAGCAGGGGAAGCTCGCAGTGATGGTCGGCGGCGACGAGGACGTCTTCGCACGCGTGCTGCCCGTGCTCGAGGCGATCGGGCCCAAGGTCTTCCACGTCGGGCCGAACGGGGCGGCCGTGACGATCAAGATCGCGTCGAACCTCCAGCTCGCCGTGCAGATGCTCGCGTTCAGCGAGGGCGTGCTGCTCGCCGAGAAGAGCGGGATCCCGCGCGCGAAAGCCGTCGAGGTGCTGCTCGGCACCGTGATCGCCTCGCCGATGGTCACCTACCGCGGCCCGTTCGTGCTCGCGCAGCCGGACGAGGCGTGGTTCAACGTGAACATGATGCAGAAGGACATGAACCTCGCGCTCGAGCTCGGACGGCAGCTCGACGTGCCGCTGCCGTCGACCGCGACGACGAACGAGCTGCTCACGGCCGCGCGCGGCATGGGGCTTGCGGAGAAGGACTTCTCGATCCTGTTCGAGGTCCTGGCAGCGCTGTCCGGCGTCGGAACCGCGTCGTGAGCACGGCCGCCGAGCGCAGGGCGGCTGAGAGCGGAGCCGGCGAAGCCGGCGCGTGGCTCGACATGTACCGCGCCATGACGACGATCCGGCTGTTCGAGGAGCACGTGAACGACCTCTACCGCGGCGCGAAGATGCCGGGGCTCGCGCACCTCTACATCGGCGAGGAAGCGGTCGCCGTCGGCGTGTGCTCGGCGCTCCGCCGCGACGACTACATCACGAGCACGCACCGCGGCCACGGCCACTGCCTCGCGAAGGGCGCCGACGTCGCGCGCATGTTCGCGGAGCTGCTCGGCAAGGAAGCCGGCTACTGCAAGGGCAAGGGCGGCTCGATGCACATCGCCGACCACGCGAACGGCAACCTCGGCGCCAACGCCATCGTCGGCGGCTCGACGGGAATCGCGACCGGCGCCGCCTTCTCCGCGAAGCAGCGCGGCACCGATCAGGTCGCCGTCTGCTTCTTCGGCGACGGCGCGCTCGGCCAGGGAATCCTCTACGAGGTGATGAACATGGCGTCGCTCTGGTCGCTCCCCGTCGTCTACGTCTGCGAGAACAACCTCTACAACGAGTACACGCACTACCTCGAGGTGACGGCAGGCGCGATCCTCGACCGGCCGCGCGCGTTCGGGATCCACGCGGTCGAGGTCGACGGCCAGGACGTGCGCGCGGTCCACGCCGCCGCCGAGGAGCTCGTCGCGCGGGCGCGGCGCGGAGACGGCCCGTCGTTCCTGCTCTGCAACACGTACCGCCAGCACGGGCACCATGTCGGCGACGTCGACCGCGCCTACTACCGCTCGAAGGCCGAGGAGCAGGAGTGGCAGGGCGCGCGCGACCCGATCGCGCTGCTCGGCGGCTGGCTCGTCGACCAGGGCGTCGCCGACGCCGAGACGCTCGCCGCGCTCGAGACGGCGGCGCGCGACGAGATCGAGCGCGGGCTCGAGTTCGCGCTGGCGGCGCCGTTCCCGGAGCCGGGCGAGGTGACGGACGATGTCTTCGCCTAGCGCCGTCCGCGAGCTCACGATCGCGCAGGCCGTCTACGAGGGGTTCGCGGAGGAGCTCCGCCGCGACGAGCGCGTGTTCGTGATCGGCGAGGACGTGGCCGAGGCGGGAACGCCGTTCAAGGTGCTCTCCGGCCTCGTCGAGGAGTTCGGCCCGCAGCGGATCGTCGACTCGCCCATCTCCGAGGCGGGGATCGCCGGGCTCGGCGTCGGCGCGGCGATGACGGGCCTCCGCCCCGTCGTCGACATCATGTTCGGCGACTTCCTCACGCTCGTGATGGACCAGCTCGCGAACCAGGCTGCGAAGTCGCACTACATGTCGGGCGGCAAGCTGACCGTGCCGCTGGTCCTGCGGACGACGCTCGGCGCGACGCGGCGCTCCGCCGCGCAGCACAGCCAGAGCCTCCAGGCGTGGGTCGCGCATGTCCCGGGGCTGAAGGTCGTGCTGCCCTCGACGCCGTACGACGCGAAGGGCCTGCTCAAGTCGGCGATCCGCGATGACAACCCCGTCGTCTTCATCGAGGACAAGATGGACTGGCGAGTCACGGGTCCGGTCCCCGAGGGCGAGTACACGGTGCCGCTCGGCGTCGCGGATGTGAAACGCATCGGCGAGGACGTCACGCTCGTCGGCACGAGCTCGATGGTGCGCGTGTGCCTCGAGGCCGCCGAGCTGCTCGCCGCCGATGGCATCTCAGCCGAGGTCGTCGACCCGCGCACGCTCGCGCCGCTCGACGAGGACACGCTCGTGCGCTCTGCGGAGAAGACGGGCAGGGCGATCGTCGTCGACGAAGGACATCGCAGCTACGGCGTCACCGCCGAGCTCGCATCCGTGATCGCGGAGCGCGCGTTCTACCACCTCGACGCGCCCGTGCGGCGACTCGGCGCGCTCGACGTGCCGGTGCCGTTCTCGCCGCCGCTCGAGGACCAGACCGTGCCGACAGCGGAGCGCGTGGCCGAGGCCGCGCGCGAGCTCTGCCGGCGGAGCTGAAAAAGGAGAGGAAGAGCATGGGCATCCGCAGCTACGGCGTGATGGCGGTCGACTGGGAGGAGCGCGCGAACTTCGAGCGGCTCCGCAGCGAGCGGCTCGCGCGCGCGCAGGCGGGCCTCACCCGCTCGGATCTCGGCGCACTGCTCTGCTTCGACATGAGCAACATCCGCTACATCACCGCGACGCACATCGGCATGTGGGCGGTCGACAAGTACGTGCGGTTCTGCCTGCTGCCACAGGGCGACGACCCGATCATGTGGGACTTCGGCTCGGCCGCGCGCCATCACACGCTCTACAGCCCGTGGCTCGGCGAGGGCCGCTCGCGTGCCGGCATCTCGACGCTGCGGGGCTCCGTGAAGGGTCGCGCCGAGGCGGTGGCCGAGAAGATCCGCGTCGAGCTGGAGCTGCGCGGCCTCCTCGACGAGCCGCTCGGCGTCGACATCGTCGAGCTGCCCGTGCTACGCGCACTGGAGGCGGCCGGCATCACGGTCGTCGACGGCCAGGCGCTGATGCAGGACATCCGCATGGTCAAGACGGTCGACGAGATCACGCTGCTCAACACGGCCTGCGCGATGGTGGACGCGGCGTATGACGACCTGTTCGCCGCGCTCAAGCCCGGAATGCGCGAGAACGAGTGCGTCGCGCTCGTCAGCAAGCGGCTGTTCGAGCTCGGCTCCGAGCACATCGAAGGCGTCAACGCGATCTCCGGCGAGCGTTGCAGCCCCCATCCGCACGTGTTCACCGACCGGATGCTGCGCCCGGGCGACCCCGCCTACTTCGACATCCTGCACGCGTACAACGGCTATCGCACCTGCTACTACCGCACGTTCGCGGTGGGCAGCGCGTCGCCGGGGCTCGTCGACGCGTACAAGCGCTGCCGCGACATCCTCGATCACGCGATCTCGCTGATCCGGCCGGGAACGACGACGGCCGAGGTGGTCGAGGTGTTCCCGAAGGCGCAGGAGTTCGGCTTCCCCGACGAGGAGGCGGCGTTCGCGCTCCAGTACGGCCACGGCGTCGGGCTCTCGAGCTGGGAGAAGCCCATCTTCAGCCGTCTCGTCTCGTTCGACCATCCGGAGACGATCGAGCCCGGGATGGTGTTCGCGCTCGAGACGTTCTGGCCGGCCTCGGACGGCTGGCAGGCCGCGCGGATCGAGGAGCAGCTCGTCGTCACCGCCGACGGCTGCGAGGTGATCACGCGCTTCCCCGCCGAGGAGCTGCTCATCGCGGGCATTCGCCACACGACCGTCCGCGGGCCGCTGCCGGGGATCCGCGAGACGCAGTCCCATCTCAACAATCCGTCGCTCGCCGACGCGGTGGCCCTGTCCGCGCGCGTCGAGGGGACGGCCGTCGACTGATGCCGGCCGAGGTGATCATGCCGGCGCTCGGGATGGCGCAGGAGACCGGAAAGGTCGTGCGCTGGCTCAAGGCGGAGGGCGACGCGGTCGCGAAGGGCGAGCCGCTGCTCGAGATCGAGACGGACAAGGTCACGGTCGAGATCGAGGCGCCGACCGCCGGCACGCTCGCCGGCGTGAGCGCGTCCGCGGGCGACGAAGTGCCGGTGGGACACGCGATCGCCTTCGTGCTCGCGGCGGGAGAGAGCGCAGCGGAGCTGCCGGCGGCGGCCGTGCCGGCGGCGCCCGCCACGGGCGGCGGAAACGGCGCGGCGCGGCGGCGCCGGCTCGCTTCGCCGAAGGCACGGCGGATGGCGGGCGAGCGCGGAATCGATCTCGACGCGCTCGCCGGCTCCGGGCCCGGCGGCGCCGTCGTCGCCGCCGACGTCGAGCAGGGCGCGGCGGTTCCGGTCGCGCCCGCCGCGGTGAGCACGGCCTGGCGCGTGATGGCCGAGCGGACGACGGCGAGCTGGCAGTCGACGCCGCACTTCTATCTCCGTCGCGCGGTCGACGCCTCGCGCCTCCAGAGCTGGCGGGAGGCCGTGCGCGCCCGCGAGGACGGCGGGCGCGTCACGCACACCGACCTGCTCGTAAAGCTCGCAGCCGAAGCGCTTCGGCGCCATCCGCGCGTCAACTCGACGTGGTACGACGGCACGGTCGTCCCGAGCGAGCGGATCAACATCTCGATCGCCGTCGCAACGGACAATGCGCTCGTCGTGCCGGTGATCCACGACGCAGACCGGCTCGAGCTCGCGGCGATCGCGGCGCGCCGCATCGAGCTCGTCGCGGCTGCGCGCGACGGCCGCCTGCGCCCCGACGACGTCGCCGGCGGCACGTTCACCGTCTCGAATCTCGGTATGTACGGCGTCGACTCGTTCGACGCGATCGTCAACGCGCCGCAGGCGGCGATCCTCGCCGTCGGGCGCATCGCGAACCGGATCGTTCCCGACGGCGACCGGCCGGTCGTGCGGCCGGTGCTCGAGCTGAGCGTGTCGTTCGACCACCGCGTCGTGGACGGGGCGCGCGGCGCCGAGTTCCTCGACTCGCTGGCCGTGCTCATCGAGGAGCCGGCCGGACTCGTGCGGTGACTCCTAGAGCGTCGTGAGCCCGACGTAGTTCTCCGCGAGCGACCGGGCGGCCGCCTGCGAGCTCGTGACGTAACGGAGCTGGGAGAGCTGGAGCTGCTCGTCGAACGGGTCGCCGCCGTCGAGCGTGTGCAGCATCGAGGTCATCCACCAGGAGAAGTGCTCGGCGCGCCAGACACGGCGCAGGCACGTCTGCGAGTAGCCGTCGAGCCAGGTCGCGTCGCCCGAGCCGTACCAGCGGACGAGCGCCTCGGCGAGGATGCGCACGTCGGAAACCGCGAGGTTAAGGCCCTTCGCGCCCGTCGGCGGCACGATGTGGGCCGCGTCGCCGGCGAGGAACAGGCGCCCGTACTGCATCGGCTCGGCGACGAAGCTGCGCATCCCTGTCACGCCCTTCTCGAGGATCGGCCCCTCTGCGAGCGTCCAGCCGGCGAGGCCGGTGCGCAGCTGGAGCTCCGCCCAGATCCGCTCGTCGGGCCACTCACCGATGTCCTCGTCGGGGCGGCATTGCACGTAGTAGCGCGACAGCTCGGGCGAACGAAGCGAGAGGAGCGCGAACCCGCGCTCGTGGTACGCATAGACGAGCTCGTCGATCGACGGCGCGACCTGCGCGAGGATGCCGAGCCAGCCGAACGCGTACTCGCGCTCGAACGTGCGGAGCACGCCGGCCGGAATGCTGGGGCGGCACACGCCGTGGAAGCCGTCGCAGCCCGCGAGCACGTCGCACTCGAGCTCCTGCTCTGCGCCCTCGTGCGTGAAGCGGACACGCGGCCGCTCCGTGTCGAGGTCGTGCACGCTCACGTCGTCGATCTCGAACAGCAGCGGCAGCCCGCCCTCGAGCCGGGCCGCGATCAGATCCTTCACGACCTCGGTCTGGCCGTAGATCGTGATCGAGCGTCCGTCGGCAAGCTCGCTCAGCGGGACGTGGTGGCGCTCGCCCTCGAACTGGAGGTGGATGCCGTGGTGGACGATGCCCTCGCCGTCCATCCGGGAGCCCACGCCGGCCTCGCGCAACAGCTCGACGGTGCCCTGTTCGAGAACGCCGGCTCTGACCCGGTGCTCGACGTAGTCGCGGCTGCGGTTCTCGATCACGACCGACTCGATGCCGGCGACCTCGAGCAGGCGGGCCAGCGTCAGCCCGGCCGGGCCGGCGCCGACGATCCCGACCTGCGTCCTCATTCGCCGTCGGCTTCGAGCACGCTCTGGAAGACGTGGAAGGCGCTGTTCGCCGCCGGCACGCCGCAGTAGATGGCGGTCTGGAGCAGCACCTCGGCGATCTCGTCCAGCGTCAGCCCGTTGCGGCGGGCGGCCCGGATGTGCATCGTCAGCTCGTCGAGACGGCCGAGCGCGACGAGCGCGGTGATCGTGACGGCGCTGCGCGTCTTCCGGTCGAGGCCCGGCCGCGCCCAGACTCCGCCCCAGGCGTAGCGGGTGATCAGCTCCTGGAAGGCGGCGGTCTGCTCGGTCGTGTTCTCGATCGCACGGTCGACGTGCTCGTCGCCGAGCACTTCGCGGCGGATGCGAATGCCGCGTTCGTATGCGTCGTCGCTCATGCTGCGGCCCTTTCTTCGAGATGGGACAGGACGGCGCGCGCGAACGGGCCGGCCTGCTCGACGTTGGCGAGGTGCGCCGCGTGCGCGATCGTCACGTACGTCGCATCGGGGATGCCGCCGACGAGCGCATCGACGACCTCGGGCGGCGTCACCGGATCCTCCGCGCCGGCGACGACGAGCACGGACTGGCCGATGCGGCCGAGCTCGGCGCGGAAGTCGAACGCGCCGACCGCCTCGCAGCCGCGCGCATAGCCCTCGGCGGGGACCGCGAGGAGCTCGTCGACGACGGCTTGCGCCGCCGGCGAGTCGCGGAACGCCGGCGTGAACCAGCGCTCGCGGACGCCCGCGGCGACGGCGCTCGTCCCTTCGCGGCGTACGAGCGCAGCGCGCTCGCGCCACGATTCGGGCGTGCCGAGCTTCGCGCCCGTACAGGCAAGCACGAGCCGGCCGACGCGCTCCGGCGCGTTCGCGCCCAGCCACATCGCCACCATGCCGCCGAGCGACAGCCCGCACACCGCGACGCTGCCGACGCCGAGCTCGTCGAGGACTGCGAGCGCCGACTCTGCGATCCCGGCGACGGTGACGGAGCCGTCGGGAACGGGCGAGACGCCGTGACCCGGGTGGTCGAAGCGCACCACCCTGTGGTGCGACGCGAACGCCGCGAGCTGCGGCTCCCACATGTTCGTCGTGCTGCCGAGCGAGCCGAAGAGGACGAGCGCGGATGCGCCCTCGGGGCCGTCGAGCCGGTAGCCGAGCGTCATGCCGTCTCCCGATAGCGCGCGAGAGCGCGGTCGGCGAACGCCTCGGCCGAGCCCGTGTCGCCCGCGTCGAGGTCGCCGCTCATGTTCGCGCGCATGCGCGCGGTGTCGACCTCGAGCCCCTCGAGGCACTCGCGCGCCGCGTTCGCCGCACCGCCCGACAGTGCGAGCAGATCGGAGAGCGCGCTCCACTCCGCATGCCAGTGGCCCGCGGCGCGCTCGTGCTCGTGCTCGCCGCCGGTCAGCACGCCTGCGTTCGCGTGTGCGAGCCGCGCGCACGCGCGGGCGCACACCGCACGCATCGGATTGCGCTTGTGCGGCATCGCGGTGGAGACGCCGCCCGCCGCCTCGGACACCTCGCCGACCTCCGTCTGTGCGAGGAGCACGACGTCGAGGCCGATCTTCGCGCACGCCAGGGCGACCGCATCGAGCGCAGCCGCGAGCTCGGCGACGGGGCCGCGGTGCGCATGCCACGGCACGACCGGCTCCTCGAGCTCGAGCTCGCGCGCGAACAGGCGCAGCACCTCGAGCGCCTGCCGGCCGAGCGACGCGAGCGTCCCCGCCGCGCCGCCGAGCTGGGCTGCGAAGCCCACCTCGGTCAACCGCGCCTGCGCCTCGACGACGGCGACGAGCCAGCCGCCGGTCTTCGCCCCGAACGTCGTCGCCACCGCCTGCTGGAGGAGCGTGCGCGCCGCCAACGGCGTCGAGCGGTGTTCCTCCGTCAGCCGCGCGCACGCGGCCGCCAGTCCAGCCAGCTGCTCGTCGATCAGCTCGCACGCGCGGCGCGCGACGAGCATCGACGCGCTGTCGAGCACGTCCTGGGTCGTCGTGCCGAAGTGGACGTATGGAGCCGCGTCGTCGCCGGCCCGCGCGCGGAGCGCGCGCACGAGCGGCTCGACCGGATTCCCCGACGCACGACCCTGCTCGCACAGCTCGGCGATGTCGTACAGCTCGGGCGCGCAGCAGTCCGCGATCGCGGCCGCCGCCGCCGCAGGAACGACGCCCGCGAGCGACTCCGCATGCGCCAGCGCCCGCTCGACGTCGAGCAGCGCCACGAGCCACGCATCGTCCGACACCGCGTCCCGCAGCGGTGCCGGCACGAAGATCGGCGCGAAGGTCGTCAATGCGCGAAGAAGACGGTGGCCCGCTCGCCCTGCATGTGGATATCGAAGCGCAGGACACCCTCGTCGTCCACCGCCACCAGCGTTTCTCGGTCGACCTCTCCGAGCGAGGACAGGAGCGGGTCGCCCGCATTCGCCTCGGGCTCGTCCGGAAAGTAGATCCGCGTGAGCTGGTGCCGGAGCAGGCCCCGGGCGAAGACGAACAGCTCGAGGTGGGGCGCCTGCCCGGCTGCGGCGACCGGCTTCGCGACGACGAAGGAGAAGCGCCCCTCGGCATCGGTGCCGGTCCGCCCCCACCGCCGCGCCGGCGGGTCCGAGACCTCGACGAGGCCGTCGCCGATCGGCATGCCGGCGCCGTCGAGCAGCCGGCCGGTCAGCCGCACCGCCTCCGGCGCCGGGCCCGGCACGAGCTCGTTCTCGGGCCGGCGGGAGAGGCCGATCGAGAAGAACGGGCCGACGGTCTGCGAAGGCGTGCGACCCAGCGTCACGGCGCGTCCTCCAGCGGCGTCGTCCCGCGGGCGCCGCGGCCGAGCACGACGTCCCATTCGTACCCGAGCGCCCATTCCGGCTGCGTCGCGTCGAGGTCGAAGCGCGAGATGAGCAGCGCGCGCGACTGCGGGTCGCGCACCGAGTTGATGATCGGGTCGTACGCGAAGAGCGGGTCGCCGGGGAAATACATCTGCGTCACGAGCCGCTGCGTGAACTGGCGGCCGAAGACGGAAAAATGGATGTGCGCCGGCCGCCACGCGTTCTCGTGGTTGCCCCACGGGTACGAGCCGGGCATGATCGTGACGAAGCGGTAGCGGCCCTGGTCGTCGGTGAGGCAGCGGCCCGCTCCGGAGAAGTTGGGGTCGAGGGGCGCCGGATGCTGGTCGACGACGTGCTTGTAGCGTCCGCCCGCGTTCGCCTGCCACACCTCGACGAGCGCGCCGCGAATCGCACGCCCGTCCTCGTCGAGCACGCGTCCGTGCACGATGATCCGCTCCCCGAGCGGCTCGCCCTCGTGCTGGCGGGTCAGGTCGTGGTCGAGCGCTCCGAACGACTCCGCCCCGAACACCGGCCCGTCGAGCGCGTGCAGCTCCTCGGGCAGCGTGACGAGCGGCCGCTTCGGCGCACGCCACCGGGTCGACCGGTAGCCCGGGTAGTCGACCTGCACCTCCGGCCCGAAGCTCGGGTCGTCGGGAAGGACGATCGGTGACTCGTCGGCGTCGGCCATGCTCACCGTCCCTTCGTCCGGAGCGCGCGCAGCACCTGGAGCTCGAGCTCGGTGGGCGGCTCCGTCTCGCGCACGTCGTCGGCGACGGCGAGGCTCCAGCCGGTCGCGGCGCGCACGCGCTCGACGTCGATGCCGGGATGGACGGCGACGAGCGTGAGCTCGCGGTCACGCGGCTCGAGCACGCCGAGGTCGGTGACGACGACGCGCACGTTGTCGCCGAGGCTCGTCGTGAAGTCGAGCTGCTCGACGAACGCGCGCGGAGACTGGCGGAGGAGGATGAAGACGTCGGCGACGTCGAGCGCGATCTCCGGCGCACCGCCGCCGCCGGGCAGGCGCACGTCGGGGTGCGCATAGTCGCCGATCACCGTGCTGTTGAGATTGCCGTGGCGATCGATCTGCGCGGCGCTGAGGAAGCCGACGTCGATCCGGCCGCCCTGGAGCCAGTACGCGAACATCTCCGGCACGGAGACGACCGCGTCGGCCGTGTCCGCGAGCTCGCCGTCGCCGATCGAGAGCGGCAGCTCCGTCGGCTTCGCGCCGATCGTGCCGCTCTCGTAGACGAGCACGCAGCCGGGCGCGTGCGTGCGGCGCGCGAGGTTGGCGGCGACGCTCGGCAGGCCGATGCCGACGAAGCAGACCGTGCCGTCGCGGAGCCGCCGCGACGCCTCGACCGCCATCATCTCGTCGGCCGATACGGGAGCCTGCACGTCGACGCTCACACCGCCAGCGCCTCCGCCGCCAGGCTCGCGTGGTATTCGCCGATGTCGGCCGTATCGAGCACGTGGCGCTGCATCCACGCCTGGAAGACGTCCCGGTCGCGGGCGATCTCCTCCCAGGCGACATAGAACTCGTTGTCGCGGTCGTAGTAGCCGTGCGCATACGACGGATGCGCGCCGCCGGGTGCGAGCGCGACGGCGTCGACGACCCATGCCGGCAGCACGATCGCGCCGGGCCGCGGGTCGAGCTCGTCGACGATCTCCTCGACGGTCGCGATCGAGCGCGCCGAAGCGAGCACCGTCTCCTTCTGGACGCCGAGGATCCCCCACAGCTGCACGTTGCCTCGCCGGTCGGCCCGCTGCGCGTGGATGATGCCGACGTCGGGCCGGTGCGCCGGCACGGCCGCCAGCTCCTCGCCGGTGAACGGGCACGTCACGGTGGCCACGCGCGTGAGGCCCGGCAGGTCGCCGCCGCGATAGCCGCGCAAGACGCCGAAGGGCAGGTTCGCCGCCCCGGCTGCGTATGCGGCCGCCATGCCCGCGTGGGAGTGCTCCTCGAGCTCGAGCGGATGCGGCCAGCCGTGCTCGACCGCGTCGCGCAGCCGGCGCAGCGAGCCGACTCCCGGGTTGCCGCCCCAGCTGAACACGAGCTTCCTCGCCGCGCCCATCCCGATCAGCTGGTCGTAGACGACGTCGGGCGTCATGCGGACGAGCGTGAGGTCGCGCCGGCCCTGCCGGAGCAGCTCGTGCCCGACGGCACTCGGGATCAGGTGTGTGAAGCCTTCGAGCGCGACGGTGTCTCCGTCGTGCACGAGCTCCCGCACCGCTTCGGCCAGGGTGACGGCGTTGCCCATCGGTCTCAGAACGGGTACGGATGGCCCGTGCTGCTCTGCACGGTGATCCAGCGGAGCTCCGTGAACTCGTCGACCACCGCCTGCCCGCCGAAGCGCCCCCAGCCCGAGTCCTTCACGCCGCCGAACGGCATCTGCGGCTCGTCGCCGACGGACTGTTCGTTGACGTGCACGATGCCCGACTCGACCTGCTGGGCGAGCGCGAAGCCGCGATCGGTGTCCGCCGTGAAGATGGCGGCGCTGAGGCCGTAGCTCGTCGCGTTGGCGCGCGCGATCCCCTCCTCGGCGCTGTCCACGACCTCGATCGCGAGCACGGGGCCGAACGTCTCGTGCTTCGCGAAGTCGGAGTCGGCCGGGACGTCCGTGATCAGCGTGGCCTGGAAGCACGGGCCGACGGCCTTGCCGCCCGCGAGCACCTTCGCGCCCTTCGCGACGGCGTCCTGCACCCGCTCCTTCACCATCTGGAGCGCCGCCTCGTTGATCAGCGGGCCGATCACCGTGTCGTGCTCGTTCGGATCGCCGACCTTGAGCGTCTTCGTCTTCGCCGCGAGCCGAGCGGTGAACTCCTCCGCGATCGGGCGCTCGACGATGATCTTCCGGGCCGACATGCAGATCTGCCCCTGGTGGAGGAACGCGCCGAACGCCGAGGCGTTGACGGCGAAGTCGAGGTCGGCGTCCGCGAGGACGAGCATGGGGTTGAACCCGCCCAGCTCGAGCAGCACGCGCTTGAGATTGCGCCCGGCGGCCTCGGCGAGCCGGCGGCCGGTCGCCGTGGAGCCGGTGAAGTTGATCCGGCGCACCGCAGGGTTCTCGACGAGCTCGTCGCCGATCGGCCCGGCCTCGCCGGGTGCGTGCGTGACGACGTTCAGGACGCCGGCAGGCAGGCCGGCCTCGGCGAAGATCTCGCCCCAGATCAGGCCGCCGACCACCGGCGACAGCTCCGACGGCTTGAGCACGACCGTGTTCCCGAGCACGAGCGGCGCCGCGATCGAGCGCGCCGACAGGATCAGCGCGGCGTTCCAGGGCGCGATCGCGCCGACGACGCCGACCGGCCGGCGAATGCCCATGGCGAGCGTGCCCGGATGGTCCGAGGGAAGAATCTGCCCGAGCGGCGAGTACGCGGCCCCGGCGGCCTGGCGCAGCAGCCCCGGCACGAAGCCCATCTGGAACATCGCGAAGCCGAAGGTGGCGCCCGTCTCGTTCGCCAGCAGCCCGACGATCTCGTCGCGACGCGACTCGAGGACGTCGGCAGCCTTGAGGAAGATGGCCTGGCGCTGGGCAGGCGGGCTCTGCGACCAGGCGGGGAAGGCGGCGGCGGCCGCCTCAACCGCGCGCACGGCGTCCTCCCGGGCGCCGGCAGGCACGAGCGCGACGACGTCCCCCGTGAAGGGATTGCGGTCCTCGAACGTGGCGCCCCCCGCAGCGTCCGTCCATCCTCCGGCGATGAACTGCTTGACCTCGCGTACGTCGGACTGGACGCTCGTCACGTCGTCTCCTCTCCTGGGGCCGGCTCGTCAGCAAGCGTTTCGATGCACTCTTTCAGAGTCCAGGCAGCGTAGGAGCAGACCTTCCTGCCTGTCAAGACACCGTCCCGTGTAGCGGAACAGAACGGCCTCGAGGCAACCCGCTTGACGGAGTGTTCCATTCGTCAAGACAGTGGTCTAGTATCCGGGACGTGAAATCGGAGCTCAGACGGCGACCGGCCGCCGGCCCGGTGACGCGCGGCCTCTTTCCCCCACTTTGTGCCTCGAGCGGCGTCTCATCTCGTAGTGCCCTCGACGTTCCACAAGCCGGTAAAGATGCCGAGGCCCTCCCACAGGTATCCGACGCGAGGAGGACGCACTTGACGAGATCCTGAGGAGGGGCGCTGCGGCTTCCGTTGCGTCGACCGTCTCGTGGTTCAGTCCGAAGCTAGAGATCAGAGGAGAGTCCTGATGCGATCGAAGAAGATCAAGTTCGTTCTTGTCTGCGCCTCCGTTGGCGTCCTGGCGCTGTTCACGGCCAGGTTGGGGACGGCGACGAGCGCAGGACCCGTCGGTTCGGGTACCGCGTCCGCGACGCACTCCGTCTGCGGCATGGGCACCGGCAAGAAGGCGACAGGGGCGCCGATCAAGATCGGCGGGATCGACATGCTGATCCCCGGCGTCGACTTCACGACCATCGGCAAGGTTGCCGCGGCGTACTTCGCCTGCGTCAACGACAACGGCGGCATCAACGGCCGCCCGATCAAGTACACGCTCCTGACCGAGGCTCTCGACCCCAACCAGGAGAAGGCCGACGCGCAGAAGCTCATCGAGAGCACGAAGGTCGTCGGCATCGTCGGCAACACGAGCTTCGCCGAGTGCGGAACAAACGCGGCCTACTACAAGAGCAAGGGCTTCGTCGTGATCGGCGCAGGCGTGCAGGCCGAGTGCTACAGCACCCCGTCGTTCGCCGAGACGAACATGGGGCCGCGCTACAGCAACGTCGGCGCGGCGCAGGCGCTCATCGCGGCGGGAGTCAAGAAGATCGCGATCGCGTCGCCTGACACGATCTCCGCGTACGCCGACGGCGGCGTGGTGCAGCTCGGCAAGCAGAAGGGTGTCGCCGTCCAGGTCTTCCCGACGCACCTGCCGGTGACCGACGCGACGTCGGAGCTGCTCCAGATGTACCAGTTCGCGGGCAACGGAGGCGGGATCATCCTCGACTTCACACCCGACACCGCCCCGGCCTTCATGAAGGCGGCGGAGGCGCAGAACCTCGTCACGAAGATGCTGTGGGGTTCGTCCACGCCGATTGCGAACACGTTCATGGCCGGGCAGTTCTCGCCGGCGTTCGACGGCCATCTCTGGATCAACAGCGAGTTCAGCCTCATCTCTCCGTCGGTCGGGCCGGACTCGGCGCTGATGTTCCAGATCCTCAAGAAGTACGCGCCGTCGATCGCACCGCAGTCGTTCGGGCAGATGGGCTACATGGACGCCGACTTCGCCACGAAGGCCCTGCTCAGCATCAAGGGGCCGATCACGGCGAAGTCCTACAACAATGCCGTCCGGGCGCTGAAGGACATCAAGACCGACATGCTCTGCAAGCCGTGGTATGTCGGCAACCTCGCGTACCACATCCCGAACAACACCGACATCACCGTCGACTACAAGGGCGGCAACGTCGTCACGCGGACGGGCTGCACGGCGATCGCCCCGGTCGACGCGGCGATCACGCAGACCCGCGCGTGGGAAAAGAAGTACCACCTCAACGGCAAGTAGAAAGCGGAGGACGAACGAACGCATGACGATCAGGGCGCCCGGAGGCTTCGATGAGTAGCGTGCTCGCGCTGAGCATCTTCGGCGTGGACTGGCTGTTCCTCAAGCCGTTCATCGTGATCGGCCTGGCGTTCGGAGGCGTGTACGCGCTCTCCGGCGTCGGACTGGTCGTGCTGTACCGGGCCACCGGTGTGCTGAACCTCGCGTTCGGCGCCATCGGCGCCGCGGGCGCCCTGATCGCGTACTACCTGCTCAACCACACCGGTTGCCCGGAGTGGCTCGCCTTCACGGTCTGCGTCCTGTTCGGCGGGGTCGTCAACCTTGCCTACGGCATGGTGTTCGGCCCCGCCTTCGCGCGGCGAGACCCGCTCGTGAAGATGATGGGAACGCTCGCCCTCGCCCTGATCCTGCTCGGATTGATGGCGTGGCGGGCGCCGGTAGGCGGCGCGTTCGCCCGCTTCCTGCCCCTTCCGAGCACGCAGCACCAGTACCAGATCGCCGGCACGAACGTGAACCTGACCCAGATCATCTCGATCGTGCTCGCGCTCGCGCTCACCGCGGCCGTCACGATCTTCCTGCGCGTGACGAAGCTCGGCACGGCCATGCGGGCGCTCGCGAACGATCGCGAGATCACCGCCACGCTCGGTGTGCCCGTACGGCGGGTCGAGGCGGCGGCATGGTTCGGCTCGGGCATCGCCTGCGGCGCTGCCGGGCTGCTGCTGCCGGACCTGCTCACCTCGCTCGACTACGCGGCCTTGACGTTTCTCGTCATCTCCTCGCTCGCGGCGGCCCTGATCGGCAGGCTGCGCTCGCTCTGGGCGACGATGGTCGGCGGGATCGCGGTCGGCCTCGCCCAGGCGGTGCTGACTCCGTACATCTCGGTCTCGGCCTATCGCTCGTCGGCGCCGTTCGTGCTGGCGATCGTCGCGCTGCTCATCCTCGCGCGACGGCGCGTCGTCTCGATCGCCCGGGCGACGGGGTGACCGGTGACAAGGTGAGCGTCGAAGGCGCACGTAGCGGTCGCGCCGAGATGGCGCGCGCCGTGCAGAACGTCGACCGGGGCTTTGCCGTCCGCGGCGCGATCATCGCGGGACTGCTGGCGTTCGTCGTCCTCGCGGTACCCACCCTCGTCGGCGCCGACTGGCTCACGACGTTCGCGAGCGTGTCGATCTATGCGATCGTCGCCGCCAGCTTCGGCATCCTCTACGGCCGGGTCGGGATGATCTCGCTCGGCCAGGTGGCGTTGCTCTCGGTGGGCTGTTGGATCGGCACCCGTCTCGCGTACGCCACGTCGCTGCCGTTCCCAGTCCTGCTGCTCGTCACCGGGGTCATCACCGGCGTGATCGGCACGCTCGTCGGCCTGCCGTCGCTCCGGCTCTCCGGCCTCTATCTCGCTCTGATCACGCTGATGTTCGCGGGTGCGACGACGGTCGTGCTGTCGGTGACCGACTTTCCCGACGGCGGCCACGGCTTCACAGGACGGTCCGCGACGGGCGCGCTGACGACGAGCACGCCGCCGGTGCGACGGCCTTCGATGGCCGTGGGCGATACCGCGTTCTATCGCTACATCGTGATCGTCACCGCCGTGATGTTCCTCCTCGCGCTCCTGCACGTCTCCGGCAAGCCGGGCCGCGCCTGGGCGGCGATTCGCGAAAGCGAGCCGGCCGCGCTCGCCGCGGGCGTGAACATCACGCTCTACAAGATGTGGGCGTTCGCGCTCGCCTCGTTCATGACCGGCGTCGCAGGCTGCCTGCTCGCCGCACAGGTCGGAGTGCCGCGCGCGATCACCTTCCAGACGCAGGACTCGCTGACGCTCGCAGCGACGTCTCTGATCGGCGGCATCTACAGCATCTGGGGCGCGGTGCTCGCCGGGATCTTCAACCAGCTCCTGCCGTTCATCTTCCAGGCTCAGTGGGGCGTGAACTCGAACTTCCTGCTGATCATCTTCGGCGTCGGCCTGCTCCAGGTGCTGTTGACGGCTCCCGGCGGCCTGATCGAGCAGTTCCCGAGAGACATGGCCAACCTGGCGCGGCTCCTCTTCCGCAGCGTACGACGGCTGGCCGGAGGAAGGCAGAGCGCGTCGTGATCGAAGTCCGTGACCTCACGGTTCGTTTCGCGGGCGTCACGCCGATCGACGACGTGAGCATCGTCTTCCCGGGCGGCACGTGCGGGCTGATCGGCCCGAACGGCGCGGGAAAGACGACGTTCTTCAACGTACTCAGCGGCTTCGTCAAGCCGGCGGCCGGGTCGATCACCGCCTTCGGCGAGGACATCCTCCGCATGGCCGACTTCCGGCGGGCCCGCTGGGGTCTCCGTCGCACGTTCCAGACGGAGATGGCGATCGAGAAGCTCTCCGTCTACGACAACGTTGCGATGATTCACGAGCACTCCGGCGCCAAGCGCGCCACCCGGCGGGCGGACGTGCTCAGCGCGATCGAGTTCGTCGGCCTCGAGGCCGGGCCGAAAGCCAGGGTCGGAGAGCTCGGCGCGCGGGAGCGGCGACTCGTCGAGGTCGCTCGCGCGGTGGTCGGAAGCCCGCGCGTCGTCCTGCTCGACGAGCCTGCGGCAGGGCTGCCCGACGAGGAGACGGGGCGGCTCGGCGAGGTGATCCACCGGATTCCGGGCCAGTTCGGTGCGCTCGTCATCCTCGTCGACCACGACATGAGCCTCGTGTCGGCCTGCTGCGAGACGACGGCGGTGCTCGACTTCGGAAAGCTGATCGCGTCCGGGCCGACCGCAGAGGTGCTGCGCAACGAGCACGTGATGCGCGCGTACCTCGGCACGGAGGAAGACCTGTGAGCGGCCCGGACGGAGGCCTCACGCTCCGCCTGGACGAGTTGTGCGTGCCGCGCGGCGGGCGCCCGGTCGTCAGGAACGTCTCGCTCGAGATCCCTCCGGCGCAGGTGACAGCCGTGCTCGGCGCAAACGGCGCGGGAAAGTCGACGATGGTGCTCGCAGTCGCCGGCCTCCTTCGCCCGAGCAGCGGCCGTGTGCTGCTCGGCGACCGCGACCTGACGCGGTTGCGGCCCGAGCAGGTGCGTGCCGCCGGCGTCGCGGTCGTACCGGAAGGCCGGCGTCTGCTCACCTCGCTGACGGTGGAGGACAATCTTCGGGTTGCGACCTACTCGCTCAGCAGCGCACATGCGAAGGAGGGGATCGCCTACGCGCTCGAGCTCTTCCCCGAGCTCGAGAAGCGCTGGCACGCGCCGGCGCGCTTGCTTTCGGGCGGCGAGCAGCAGATGGTCGTGCTCGCCCAGGCGCTCGTCGGGCACCCGCGGATCCTGCTCGTCGACGAGCTGTCCCTCGGCCTCGCACCGGTCGTCGTCAAGCGGCTCGTGCCGACGCTCGAGACCGTGGCGGCGAACGGCGTCGGAGTGCTCCTCATCGAGCAATTCGCGCACGTGGCGCTCGCGCTCGCCGAAACGGCCTACGTGATCGAAGGCGGACGCATTCGCTACAGCGGCACGGCGAAGAGGCTCCGGGACGAGCCCGAGCTGCTCCGGTCGGCGTACCTCTTGCGCGACATGGACACGAGCGGAACGCCCGGACTGGAGCTCTCCTAGGGTACGAGCACGGCGCGGCCGGTGACCTCGCCGTCGCGGAGCTTCGCGAGCACCTCGTTGACGGAGTCGAGCGGGTGCACCTCGGTCTTCAGGATGACTCGGCCCGCCGAGTGCAGCTGCAGCAGCTCGTAGAGGTCGATCCACGTGCCGACGAGGTTGCCGACGACCGCGTGCTCGTTCACGACGAGCGCGGCGGACGGGAACGCGATCATCCCGCCGTAGCCGATCACCGAATACGTGCCTCCACGGGCGAGCATTGCAGCCGCATCGCTGTGCGTCTGGTCGGTGCCGACGAAGTCGAAGACGAGATCCGCGCCGCGGCCCCCCGTCAGCTCGCGCACCGCGTCGACCGCGCTCCTGCCGTCGACGACCTCGTCGGCGCCGAGGCCGGCAGCGAGCTGCCGCCGCCGCGCGTCGGTGTCGACGGCGATCGTCGCGCTCGAGCCGAGCTCGCGGATGAGCTGGAGCGCGATATGGCCGACACCGCCCACGCCGACCACCACGGCCGTCGTGCCGGGCGTCGCCAGCGCGGCCAGCCGACGCACCGCGTGGTACGCGGTGAGGCCGGCGTCGGCGTGCGGCGCGACTGCAGCGGGCTCGACGCCGTCGGGCAGGCGAAGCAGCGAGCGCTCCGAGACGAGCACGAAGTCGGCGAAGCCGCCGTCGACCGACAGGCCGGTGAACTCGTGTCGCACGCAGTGCATGTCGTTGCCGCGGCGGCACGCGACGCAGAGCCCGCAGCTGTACGGCGGATATACGAGCACCGCGTCGCCCTTCGCGACCGTGGTCACACCCGTCCCGATTTCTTCGACCCAGCCCGCGTTCTCGTGACCGAGGACACGCGGCAGCGTCACGCCGGCCGGCTCCATCAACCCTTCGATCGCGTGCAGGTCGGTGGCGCAGACTCCGGCGCCGCCGACGCGGACGAGCACGTCAGCCGCCTCCGACGGCTCCGGCACCGGCCGTTCGACGAGCTCGAGCGGCCGGTGGTACTCGCGCATGAGTGCAGCCTTCATGGCATCTCTCCGTCGTTGAATGCGTCGACGAGCTCACGCAAGTATTCGAGATGACAGCGCATCGCGCGCTGGGCGGCCGCCGGCCGGCGCAGCCTGATCGCGCGCTCGATCTCGCCGTGCTGGCGCAGGATCGCGTCTCCGTCGATCGAGCCGCCGATCGTGTCGATCAGCGACGGCTGGAGCACGTCGAGCGTCCAGCTCGTGAACGCGCGCAGGAGCTCGTTTCGCGCGGTCGCTGCGATCACGCGGTGGAAGCGCGTGTCGGCGACGTTGAACGGCTCGACACCGGGTTGGTGCCCCTCGGCTTCCGCGATCGCAGCCTGGAGGTCCGCGGCCGTCTGCTCCGTCGCGTTCTGCGCAGCGAGACCGGCGAGCGGCACTTCGAGATAGATGCGCGCGTCAACGAGCTCCCGGAGCGACACGCTTTCGGTCTCGAGCATCGCCGCGATCGAGTCGCTCACGTTCCGGCTCATGCCTTCGTTCTCCGTGCTGTCGACGAAGATGCCGCCTCCCGGACCCTGCGTCGCGCGGATCAGGTGCGAGCCGGCGAGCAGGCGCAGCCCTTCGCGCAGGGTCGGCCGGCTGACTCCGAGCTCGGCCGCGAGCTCCTGCTCCGTCCCGAGGCGCGCGCCCGGGCCCAGGCCGCGCGTCGAGAGGTAGCGACGAATCTCGAACGCGACTTGCTCGCTCGCGTCGCGCCGCGGCGACCGGAAGCGCCCCGCGGCCTGCGTCGTCGTCCGCAGCGGCGTCATGGCGCGAAGGTCTCGTCCGGTGCGACGGCGATCTCGAGGAGCAGCGGCTCGTCGCGGCTGCCGAGCTCCGGAAGCACCTCATCGAAGGCTTGCAGGAGCTCGTCGTGGTCGCGCACGTTCCGCGCCGGACAGCCGAGCGCACGGGCAAGACCGGCGACGTCGACGGAGAAGCCCGGCCACGGCACGGCGCCGCCCTTCTGCTCCGCGAGCCTATCCATGATCGAGTAGCCGCCGTTCGCGAGGATCACGAACAGCGCGCCGGCGCGATACTGCGCGGCGCTCCAGAGCGCCTGGATCCCGTAGAGCGACGAGCCGTCGCCGACGATCGCGACGACCGGCCGCTCGGGCAGCGCCATGCGCAGCCCGGTGCCGGCGGGAAGCGCGAACCCGAGCCCGCCCATGGCGGGGCTCAGCGAGCCGAGCGGCATCCGCGCAGGCAGGCGCAGGAGCAGCTCGGGCCGGTTCGACGGCGATTCCTCGATCACGATCGCGTCGCGTGCGAGTCGCTCGGCCATGGCGGCGAACACATGGCCGGGGCGGAGCGGCTCGCCCGCAGCGGGCGGCGCCGGCGCGGCGAGTGGCGCCCTCGGCGCCGGTGGCCGGCGGTCGCGCGCGGGCACGAGGCGTGCGAGGTCGGCGCAGACGAGCGCGGGATGCGCGAGCACGGCGAGGTCCGCCGTGCTGCGGTGCACCTCGGCCGGATCGTGGCTCACCATCGCGACCCGCGTCCCGGGCTCGACGAACGGCCCGTGATGGAACGGGTATTGCCGGAACACCGGTGCGCCGACGGCGAGCACGACGTCGTGCGGCGCGAGCGTCTGGCGCAGCCGCGTCCGGTCGGCCGGCAGGTGGCCGGCGAAGAGCGCGTGATCCTGCGGGAATCCGGCGCGGGCGCTGAACGACTCCTGCCAGACCGCGCAGCCGAGACGCTCGGCCAGCGCGATAAGCGCCTTCCACGTCTCGGGGTCGTCTGCGCCTGCTCCGACGACGAGCACCGGGCTGTTCGCACCGGCGAGGAGCTCCACCAGCTCCGCCACGGCATGCGCAGACGCCGCCCGCGCGCGGAGGACACGGCGCGGCGCGGCGCGCTCGTCGGTCGCCCCCGCCTCGGCCGTCCAGTCGTCCATCGGCACGATCACGAGCGCGGGACCGCTCGCGGTGACGGCTTCGTGGCACGCACGGGCGACCGCCCCGGGCACGTCTTGCGCGCGGACGGGCTCGTCCACCCAGACGGGATAGTCGCCCGCAAGCCCGCGCAGCTTCCCGGCGAGAAACGGCTCGGTGGCGAGATGCCGCCGGTCCTGCTGGCCTACGAGGACGACGAGTGGCGCGCGGTTGACCCGCGCGGTCGCGAGCGCGCCGACGGCGTTCCCGAGTCCGGCGGTCGTGTGCAGGATCGCGAGCGCGGGCTCGTTGCGTCCGATCGCCCAGCCGGTCGCCATGCCCACGACCGCGCTCTCGTGCAGCCCGAGCACGAAGCGGAGGTCGCCCGGCAGATCGGAGAGCAGGTCGATCTCCGTCGAGCCGGGATTCGCGAACAGCGATGTGAGCCCGTACTCACGGAAGACGTCGAACGTCGCGTCGCGCACCGACCGGCCTCCCACGACGGCAGCTTACACACAAATGATTTGACTTTTCCGGCTGTCGGCCGGACGACGGCCGTCGTGAAGGTGACACTCGTCGGCGGAGCCGGCGGCGTCGGCGCATCCGCGGCCTTCAACCTCGCGCTGCTGCGCTGCGCGCACGAGATTCGTCCTCGTCGACAACCGTACCGACATGATCACGTCGCACGCGATGGACCTCGAGCAGGTGCTGGAGCTCTCGCCCGGCGCCGTCGTCCGAATGGGCGACATCGGCGACGCGCGGGACGCCGACGTCGTCGTGCTGCTGTCGGCGACTCCGCTCACCGTCACGGCGGCGCAGGCTAGACGGAGACGGCGTTTTCGCGCGCGACGTCGCGCTCTGCGATCAGGTCCGCAGCCTTCTCGGCGATCATGATCGTCGCAGCGTTCGTATTCGCCCGCGTGATCGTCGGCATCACCGACGCGTCGACGACGCGCAAGCCGTCGACGCCGTACACGCGGAGGTTGGGGTCGACGACCGACCCGATCGCGCAGGTCGAGGTCGGGTGGTAGACGGACTGGGCGGCACGACGGACGAAGTCGATGATCTCCGCGTCCGAGTCGCCCGCCGGCACGCTGTAGGCCTTGCTCGCCGCCTTCCGCAGCGGCTCCTGGGCCGCGATCTCGAGCGCGATGCGGACGCCCGCGATCATGCAGCGGCGGTCTTCGTCGGTCATGAGGAAGTTGCACAGCACGCGCGGCTTGGAGTCCGGCAGCGGCGCGCGCAGCAGCACGCGGCCGCGGCTCGTCGGCTTGATCACGACCGGCCCGAAGCAGTAGCCGCCGGCGTGCGGAGCGGTCAGCCCTTCGTCGTAGAACATCGACGGCGCGTAGTGGAACTCCACGTCGGGCGGGCCAAGCTCCGGCCGGGTGCGGAAGAACCCGCCCGCCTCGGGGATGTTTGACGTGAGCGGCCCCCGACCCTGTTCGAGCAGCTCGAAGTTCGCCGGCGTGAATGCGCCGAAGAGCGACGGCTCGTCGGTCTCGTAGTTGAGCTGCACCATGCAATGGTCCTGGAGATCGTGCCCCACCGGCAGGTTCTCGCGCACCTCGATCCCGTACGCGCCGAGATGGTCCGCCGGGCCGATGCCCGAGAGCATCAACAGCACGGGGGACTGATAGGCGCCGGCGGAAAGGATCACGTCGCGCTCTGCCCGGATCTCCTCGACCTTGCCGTCACGAGCGATCTCGACGCCGACGGCGCGCGTTCCGTCGAACACGATGCGCAGCGCCATCGCGTCGGTGATCACGTCGAGATTCGGCCGCCCCGCGGCCGGGTGCAGGAAGGCGAGCGCGGTAGAGCAACGCCGGCCGTTGCGCTGGGTGAGCTGGAAGCGCCCGACGCCTTCCTGGCGGGCCCCGTTGAAGTCCGGGTTGTGCTCGTAACCCGCGAGCACGCTCGCTTCGATCATCGTCTCGATCAGCGGACTCATCGCACGGCTGTCGGACACGCTCAGCGGCCCGCCCGCACCGTGGAACGCGTCCGCGCCGCGTTCGTTGTCCTCGGAGCGCTTGAAGTAGGGCAGCACGTCGTCGTAGCTCCAACCCTCGGCGCCGTCTGCCGCCCACTCGTCGTAGTCGGCGCGGTTGCCGCGCAGGTAGATCATCGCGTTGATCGAGCCCGAGCCGCCGATCACCTTGCCGCGCGGCAGGAACAGCCGCCGCCCGCCGAGGCCCGGCTCCATCTCGCCGAGGAGGTCCCAGTCGATGCTCGACTTCAGCAGCATCGGGAAGGCCATCGGCGTGGCGATCTCCGACCGCGTGTCCGGGCCGCCTGCTTCGAGCAGCGCGACCTTCACGTCGGCGTCCTCGCTGAGGCGCGCCGCGAGCACACAGCCCGCCGACCCTGCGCCGACGATCACGTAGTCGTACACCGCACCTCCTCTATCTCAGGTAGCCGAATATTAGTCCGGCGCCTAGGCGCCGCGAACGACGACCTTCATCACCTCGGTCGGGTGTTCCATGGCGAAGTGCAGGGCCTCTGGAGCCTCGGCGAGCGAGAACTCGTGGCTGACGAGACAGCCGAGCCGGTCGGCGTTGCGCTCCGTCAGGTCGACGGCCTCGGCGAATTCGCCGGTGCCGCAGCACGCGACGCCGAGCAGGTCGATCTCCTTCTCGGTGAAGCTGCCCAGGCGCAGCGCGACCTCGTCGTTCGAGATCCCGACCTGCACGACCCGCCCAGCCGAGCTGACCATCTCCACCGCGGCCTGCACGGCGGCCGGCACGGCGGTCGCGTCGATCACGACCTGCGGGCCCTCGCCGTCGGTCCACGCACGCGCGCGCGCGACGACTTCGCCGGCGGTCGTCCAGAGGACGGTCTCCGCGCCGAGCGCCGCGGCGGTGTCGAGGCGGCTCTCGAGCAGGTCGACGACGAGCACCGACGCACCGCGATCCTGCGCCGCGACGAGCAGCGACTGTCCGATCGGACCCGCACCGAGCACGACGACGCGCTCGCCGTCGGCGATCCGCGCGCGGTGCACCGCGCGTACCGCGATCGAGACGGGCTCGACGAGCGCCGCCACCGCGGGAGTCGTGCCTGCGATCGGGAAGACCTGCGTGTCGGCGACGAGCAGATGCTCCTGGAGGCCGCCGTCCTCGTGGATCCCGATCAGGCTGAAGTTCGTGCAGACGTTCGGCCGCTCGACCCGGCACGGGTAGCACGTCCCGCACGGCGTCAGCGGCCAGAGCGCGACCTGCTGACCGGCTTCGAGTCCTTCGCGGCAGTCCGGTCCGACCGCTTCGACGGTCGCCGCCACCTCGTGGCCCTGGATGCGCGGGAAGCCCGAGCCGCCGGCGTGCTCGGAGAGCAGGCCTTCGAAGAAGTGGAAGTCGGAGCCGCAGATGCCCACCGCGGTCGGACGCACGATCACCTCGCCCGCGCCCGGCTCGTCCGGTTCGGGCACGTCGCGAACCACCATGGAGCCGACCGCTTCGGTGACGGCGGCGATCACGTCGTTCGGCTACGCGGTCACGGGCGCGGAACCGAGCACCTGCTGCACGGCGGCGACGATCTTGTCCTCGTTCGGCAGCACGAAGGCCTCGAGCGGCTCGCTGTACGGAATCGTCGCGTCGAGCGCCGTCACCTGCACGATCGGCGCCTTCAGCGACGAGAACCCGTGCTCGGCCACCTCGCCCGCGATCACCGACGCGGCGGACGCGTGCCGCGTCGCCTGGTCGACGAGCACGAGCCGGCCGGTCTTGTCGACCGACTCGAGGATCGTCTGCGTGTCGAGCGGCGCGAGCGTGCGCGGGTCGATCACCTCCGCCTCGATCCCCGCCGCGGCCAGCAGCTCCGCTGCGCCGAGCGCGCGGTCGACCGTCCAGCCGGTGGCGACGATCGTCACATCGCCGCCCTCGCGCCGGATCGCCGCCTCGCCGAACGGGACGAGGTACTCGCCGTCGGGCACCTCGCCGTGCTCGAGCGTGAGCAAATAGTTGTGCAGGTAGACGACGGGGTTGTCGTCGCGGATCGCCGTCGCCATCAGACCCTTGGCGTCGGCTGCCGTCGACGGCACGACGACCTTCAGGCCGGGTACGCCCATGAACATCGCGGCGATCGTGCCGGTGTGCTGGCCCGCCCAGCCCGCGGTGAAGCCGAAGCCCGCCTTCAGGACGAGCGGCACCTTCACCTGGCCGCCGCTCATCGCGCGGAAGCGCGGCGCCTCGTTGATCACCTGGTCCATCGCGACAAGCATGAACTCGGCCATGTAGAGCTCGACCACGGGCCGGAAGCCGGAAAGTGCGGCGCCGATCGCCATGCCGATCTCGGCCGTCTCGGAGATCGGGGTGACGCGGACGCGGTCCTTGCCGAACGCGTCGACGTAGGGCTCGTTCTCGGTCGTGGCCATGTTCTGGCCGAAGTAGAGGACGGTGTCGTCGCGCTCCATCTCGAGCCTGATCGCCTCGTCGATGGCGGCGATGAAGGGGAGTTCATGTGCCATGAGTCCTCCTACGCGTAGACGTACTCGAGGGCTGACTCGACGGCGGGGAACGGGCTGTCGAGGCCGAAGCTGACCGCGGCCTGCATCTCGTCGCGAGCGCCCGCGGCGAGTGCCTCCGCCTCATCCGCAGAGATCGTTCCGTCGGCGATGAGCCGGCCGCGGAACGCCGGCACCGGGTCGCCCGCGAGCGCGGCCGCGTACTCCTCCGGCGCACCGAACTTCTCGATCGCCTCGTGCTCGGGGTAGTGCAGCGGCACGCCCGGCGGGGCGATGATGTTGCCGTGCGCGGATAGGCGGTACATCTGCGACTCGACGAGCGTCGGCCCGTTGCCCGAACGCGCCCGCTCCACGGCGGCGCCGACCGTCTCGTACACCGCGATCGGGTCGCGGCCGTCGATCGTCACGCCGGGCATGCTGAATGCCTTCGCCTTGACGGAGAGATCCTCGCCGTTGGCGCGGTTCGCGTCCTCCTGCTCGGTGCGCGTGTGGACGTTGTAGCCGTTGTTCTCCATCACGTAGACGATCGGGAGCTTCCAGAGCGACGCGATGTTCAGCGACTCCGAGAACGCGCCCTGCTTCGAGGCGCCGTCGCCGAAGAAGCACAGGACGACCTGGCCCTGCTTGCGAATCTGCGCCGCCCATGCCGCGCCGGTCGCGTGCGGGATCCCGGCGGCGACGATCCCGGACGTGCCGAGGAAGCCGTTCGAGACGTCGGCGAGATGCATCGAGC
>DATCBP010000036.1:0-8273 GCA_036511815.1 Gaiellaceae bacterium | reverse complement strand
CTCCGGCGCAATCGACCGTGAGAAGAAGGCCGACGCGGCGACGCCGATCGGCTGGGTGCTCGACCGGCTCGACGCGGACGAGGAGCTGGCCGCCGCCGGCGACACGCCGGTCGAGATCCAGCGACGGGACGCGCTCCTCGTCGTTCGCATGGACCGGTTCCGCGAGGCCGACTGGGCCGAGCAGGCGCCTGCACAGCCCGTCGAGGAGTCGGAGGCGGCTCAGCTCGCGCTGTTCGCCGGGCTCGACGGGAACGGCGCAGGCCCGCCCGCGCTCGAGCTGCCGGCGCTCGTCGCCCCGGCGGAGCCGCCGCTGCATCGGGTGCGCCGGCTCTCGTTCACCGCGCTCTCGACCTTCGAGCAGTGCTCGTACAAGTACTACGCCCTCCGTGTCGCCGGGATGTCGGAGCGGCGAGGCGAGCACCGCGGCGACGGCGACGGCGGCCTGCGCGCGACGGAGGTCGGCGACGCCGTGCACCGGCTGCTCGAGCAGGTCGACCTGCATGCGCCGGTCGCGCCCGCGCTCGGGCAGGTGCGCGACTGGTATCCGAAGGTGAGCGACGAGGAGCTCGAGCGCATCCGTGTCTTCGTCGCCTCGTACTGCGACTCCGAGCTCGCGCGCCGCGTCGCCGCGCTCGCCGGCGTCGAGAAGGAGCGGCATTTCACCTTCGAGCACGACGGCGTCCTCCTGCACGGCTACATCGACGCGCTCCACCTCGAGGGCACGCGCGCGCTCGTCCTCGATTACAAGACGAACATGCTCGGCGACTCCTCCCCCGCGGAGATCGTCGAGGTCGACTACCGCCTCCAGCGGCTCGTGTATGCGCTCGCGTGCTTCCGCGCCGGCGCCGAGGAGGTCGAGGTCGTCTACCACTTCCTCGAGCGCGCGGACGCGGTCGTCTCGACGGTGTTCTCGCTCGAGCAGGCGGTGGAGCTCGAGGCGGAGCTCTCGAAGGCGATCGCGCGCATACACGCAGGCGAGTTCCGGCCGAGCCCGAGCGAGTTCGCCTGTTCCACGTGCCCGGCGCTCGATCTCATCTGCGCGGGGCCGCGACTGCGCGACGGCGACCGCGACGGCTTCGCACCGCTCGCCGCAGTCGGCTAGCGTCGGGCGCGTGCCGAAGAGCTACGTCAAGGAAGCACGCAAGCGGGTCGGGCCGAAGAAGCAACGAATCGGCCCGGTGATCGAACGCCTCGCGCGCGAGCACGCCGACGCGGACATCGCGCTCGCGTTCCGCAACCCGCTCGAGCTGCTGGTCTCGGTCATGCTCTCCGCGCAGACCACCGACGTGAACGTGAACCGCGTCACCGCGACGCTGTTCGAGAAGTACCACCGGCCTGAGGACTATCTTGCCGTGCCGCAGGAGGAGCTCGAGCGCGACATCTTCGCCACCGGGTTCTACCGGCAGAAGGCGAAGTCGCTGCGCGGCACGATGCGTCTGCTGATCGAGGAGTTCGACGGCGAGGTGCCGCGCACGCTCGAGGAGCTCGTGCGCCTGCCGGGCGTCGCGCGCAAGACGGCGAACGTCGTCTCGTCGGAGCTCGGTAACGCAGAGGGGATCGTCGTCGACACCCACGTGCGCCGGCTCTCGCAGCGGCT
This sequence comes from Gaiellaceae bacterium, assembly GCA_036511815.1. GTDB lineage: Bacteria > Actinomycetota > Thermoleophilia > Gaiellales > Gaiellaceae > Palsa-739. The sequence goes on along the minus strand of DATCBP010000036.1, from coordinate 6,676 downwards.
CGGCTTCACGCGGGAGGAGGATCCCGTGAAAATCGAGCGCGACCTCGTGCGGCTCGTCCCGCGCGCCGAGTGGCCTCGCTTTCCGCACCTGCTGATCTGGCACGGGCGCCGCGTCTGCGACGCCCGTCGGCCGCGCTGCGAGGACTGCGTCGTCAACGACCTCTGCCCATCGAGTCGTGTCTGACGCTCGCTACCGGCTCAGCTTCGACAACGTCGCCGACGTGTACGAGCGCTCCCGGCCGGGCTACGCGCCGGCCGCGCTCGCCTGGCTTGCAGAGCGGCTCGGGATCGGGCCGGGCCGGCGCGTGCTCGATCTCGCAGCCGGCACCGGCAAGCTGACGCGCCAGCTGCTCGCACTCGGCGCCGAGGTCGTCGCAGTCGAGCCAGGGGACGAGATGCGGGCCGTGCTCGCACGCGCCGTGCCGCGCGCGGAGGCGATCGCCGGGAGCGCGGAAGCGATCCCGCTTCCCGACAGGTCGGTCGATACGATCACCGTCGCGCAGGCATTCCACTGGTTCCAGGTGGAGGAGACACTTTCGGAGATGCATCGGGTACTCCGGCCCGGCGGCGGATTCGCGCTGCTCTGGAACGAGTGGGACGACGAGGACGAGCTGCTGCACGCGCTCAACGAGATCGTCGAGCCGCTGCGCCCCGAGAGCAGGCGAGAGGACGGACGGCGCGAAGCGCTCGAGCAGTCGACGCTCTTCACCGGTCTCGAGGAGCGCGCGTTCCGGCACGAAGAGCTGCTCGCGGCCAAGACTGTCGTCGAGCGTGCGTCCTCGGTGAGCGCGATCTCGGCCGCCGAGCCCGACGTCCGCGAGCGGGCGCTGGCGGCGGTGCGCGCGCTCGTGGGCGACGGCGCCGTCCGCTTCCCGCTGATCACGACCGTGCTCGTTGCCGACCGTGCCTGACCTGCATCCTGGCGCTCTCGGCTTCGGCGCCGCCGCCGAGGCCTACGAGCGCGGCCGGCCGGACTACCCGGCGGCGGCGGTGAACCGGCTCGTCGAGCGGCTCGGGCTGCGGCCCGGTCGGATGGTGCTCGATCTCGCCGCGGGCACCGGCAAGCTGACGCGGGCGCTCGTACCGACCGGCGCGAACATCGTCGCTGTCGAGCCGATCCCGGAGATGCGCGCCCAGCTCGAGAAGCGCGTGCCCGGCGTCGCCGCGATGACCGGCACGGCCGAGCGGATCCCGCTCGGCGACTGCTTCGTCGATGCCGTCGTCGTCGCGTCGGCGTTCCACTGGTTCCGCAGCGACGAGGCGTTGCGCGAGATCCACCGCGTGCTGAAGCCCGGCGGCGGCCTCGCCTTGATCTGGAACACGCGTGACCAGCGCGATCCTCTTCAGGCGGCGATCACGGCGCTGCTCGAGCCGTTGCAAGGCGACACGCCGCGGCGGCGCGAGCGCGACTGGCGCCGCCTCGTCGACGAGAGCGGTCTGTTCGGGCCGTGCGAGACGTCGCTCTTCCGGCACCGGCAGGCGCTCGACGAAGACGGGCTCGTCGAGCGCGTGCTCTCGATCAGCTTCGTCGCCGCCGCCCCTCGCTCGCGCCGCGCCGAGATCGAGGAACAGGCGCGCGCGCTCAGCCGCGCGCGTGGCGGGCACGCGGTGCTGCCCTACCTGACCGAGCTGTATCTCGCGTTTCGTCCGCTCAGTTGACCGAGGGATCCTCGGGAATCCGCGCGACGAGCTCGTAGACGCCGCCCTTGCGGCGCAGGACGTCGGACCAGAGCGCGTCGGGCGACTCGGTGAAGGCGTCGTCGGGCTGGGCCGGCTCGACGATCCAGTCCTCGCGCGCGAGCTCGTCCTCGAGCTGTCCCGCGCCCCAGCCGGCGTAGCCCGCGAAGACGCGCCGCCGCGTCGTCGCCGGCAGGACCTCGTCCGGATCCTCGAGCGACGGGAAGCCGAGCGAGCCGAACAGCGGCACCGCGGCGTCGTCGGGATCGACGAACTCGCCGAGCACGAGCACCGCGTCCTGCTGCACCGGCCCGCCCAGCCACACCTGCTCGCCGTCCTCGACGAGCGGCTCGAGCTCCGGTACGAGCTCGGCGACGGCTGCGGGGGAGGGGCGGTTGAGCACGAGACCCGCGGCGCCCTCGCCCGTGTGCTCGGTCACGAGCACGACCGTGCGCCGGAAGTTCGGGTCGAGCAGGCCGGGGGAGGCGATCAGCAGCTGGCCCTGGAGCATGTCCACGCCCCCCATTGTGGCTACAATCGGCGTGCTCGAAGCGCGATGAGGCTCGCGCACCTGAACCGCGGCGCAGCCGCTGATGGCCTCTACCCCTCGGTTTTTCGACTGGAGGTAGAGCCGTGAGCGACATCGCGATAGCAGCAGTCCTAGCCGGAACCGTTCTTCTTGCCTCGACGATCTCGGTGGAGATCGGGCTCGCGGTGGCGCTGATCGAGCTCCTCGCGGGGGTGATCGTCGGCAACGCGTTCCATCTCGCCGTGCCGAGCTGGCTCAGCTTCGTGGGCTCGTTCGCCGGCATCGTCCTCACCTTCCAGGCGGGCGCCGAGGTCGACGTGCCGCAGTTCCGGCGCGAGTGGAAGGCGTCGCTCTCGATCGGGCTCGCGTCGTTCTTCGCGCCGTTCGCGGTCGCCGGGCTCGTCGCCTATTACGGGCTCGGCTGGAACTACCGCCAGGCGGAGATCGGCGGGCTCGCGCTCTCGACGACGAGCCTCGCCGTCGTCTATGCGGTGCTCGTCGAGACCGGGCTCAATCGCGACCTCGTCGGCAAGCGGCTGATGTCCGCGACGTTCGTCACGGACATCGCGACGGTGGCCGGCCTGACGATCCTCTTCCTCAAGCCGACGTTCTGGATCGTGCCGTTCGTGCTCGTCTCGATCGCGCTGATCGTCGGGCTGCCGCGCGTCGCGGCGAGCTTCTTCCGCCGCTACGGCAACCGCGTGATCGAGCCGGAGATCAAGCTCGTGTTCGCCTGCCTCTTCCTGCTGATGTGGCTCGGCGCGAGAGCCAACTCGCAGGCCGCGCTGCCGGCGTTCATCCTGGGGCTCGTGATGTCGTCCTTCTACGTCTCGCACCGAACGGAGCAGGAGCGGTTGCGCGTGGTGTCGTTCGCCTTCCTGACGCCCTTCTTCTTCCTCAAGGGCGGGATGAACGTCTCGGTGTCGGCGCTATGGGCGAACCTTGGCATCCTCGGGATCCTGATCGTCGCGAAGATGGCGCCGAAGTTTGCCGCCATCTATCCGCTGGCGCGGCGCTTCACCGCGCCGCACGCGACGTTCACGACGCTGCTGATGTCGACCGGCCTGACCTTCGGCACGATCACTTCGCTATACGGTCTCAATGCGCACATCATCGACCGGACGCAGTTCTCACTGCTGATCGCGGTCGTCGTCATCTCGGCGATCGTGCCGACGGCGATCGCGCAGCGCTTCTACCAGCCGCAGGAGAACGCGCACCGGGACCTCACGGCGCCGGTTCCGCCCGCGGGGTCAGTGCGATGAGCAGGCCGCCGTCGTCGTCGTACGCCGGGAAGAAGTCGCCGGTGATCGGCTTCGTGTGGCCGGAGCGGGCGCGCAGCTCGAGCTTCTCGTCGAGCCGCCGCACGCCCCATTCGAGCGCGAGCTTCACGGGGTTCCGCTCGTCGTCGAAGCCTGCGAGGCCGAGCGAGGTGACGGCGTCCGCGCCGAGCAGGTCCTCCTCCGACCAGCCCGTCAGCTCGAAGACGCCGCGGCCGACCGCGAGGACGCGGCCCTCCTTGTCGCAGACGACGAAGCCGGTGCCGGGCGCCGGGTAGTAGTCCTCCATCAGCTCGAAGAGGAAGCCGAACCCGCAATGGTGGCAGGCGACGGCCTCGTCGAAGAGGCCTTCCTTGCGGTCGAGATCGATCGACCGCTCCTTGCAGTTCGGGCAGATGAAAAACGGCACGGGGCGAGAGGTTAGCTGCGTGGGTGCGCGTCGACACGCTCAACCCACGCGCGCACGCCCGCGTGGCCGCTGCCGAGCGGCTGGTACTCGACGAGGACGTGGTGGAAGCGCTCGTCGTCGCCGGCCGGCACGCCGAGGACGGCGTACTTCAGGAACGGGAAGGCGATGCAGTCCGCGGCCCCGAACTCGCCGAACAGGTAGTCGCGTCCGACGAGCAGATCCTCGAAGAGCTCGAGGGACGCCCGCATCCGCGCTCCGAGCTCGGTCACGAGCGTAGTGTCCGGCGCCGCCTTCGCGAGCTCGTCGGCGATCAGGTTCGGCGGCCGCTTCCAGACCCGGTTGAACCAGTCGACGAAGACGCGCACCTCGGCCCGGCGGGCCGGCGCCGCGGGGTAGAGCGGCGGGTCGGGGAAACGCTGTTCGAGCAGCTCGAGGATCGCCGGCGAGTCGGGGACGACGAGGTCGCCGTCGACGAGCACGGGCACGAGCGACTGTCCGCTGATCTGCTCGACCGGTGAGCGGTCGTCCGGGTCGACGTCGATCCACTCGAGCGCGAGCCGCTTGTGTCCGGCCGCGAGCGCGATACGCTCGACGTTCGTCGAGAAGGGGATCCGGTACACGCGCGGCGTCACGCGTTCGATCGTAGTCAGGGGGCGGCGCGCCGAGTCGTCAGAACCAGCGGCTGCGCCGGAACCACCAGAGCTGGAACAGGGTGGTGCCGACGATCAGGCCCCACGAGAAGGCGTAGCCGTGGTGCCAGTGCAGCTCGGGGATGTCGGCGAAGTTCTGTCCGTAGAGGCCGACGATGAATGTCGGCACGAGCAGCAGCGACGCGATCACGGTCAGGCGCTTCATCACCTCGTTCTGGTTGTTCGAGATCTGCGCCTGGTGGTAGTCGCGCACGCCGGCGAGCAGGTCGCGGGTGAGGTCGAGGCTGTCGAGCGCGCGCATGAGCTTGTCGTAGACCGCGTTGAAGGCGACTTCGACGTCGTGCGGGAAGACCTCGGGCCCGCTGTCGACCTCGACCGCGTTCACGATCACGCGGCGGACGGCGTCGCGTAGCGGGGCCAGCGTGCGCCGGATGTGCAGCATGTCGTGGCGGAGCGAGGAGATGCGCTGTCGGGTCGTCTCGGCCGACTGCTCCTCGACCTTGTCTTCGAGCTCGTCGATCTCCAGGTCGAGGTCGTCGACGAGGTCGAGATACCGCTCGGCGATGTCGTCGAGGACGCGGTACGCGATCATCCCCGCCGAGTCGTCCTCCCGGATCGACTCGCGGAGGTTGGCCGGGTCGTAGGGGGGCCGGCCCTTGTGCGGTGACTTGCGCACGGTAAGGATCGCATCGTGGGTGAGCACGACGTCGACCTCCTGGTAGAAGACGCAGTCCTCGTCGGGAAGCGCGACCGCGACGATGAACACCCCGAAGACGTAGTGGCCGTGCCCCTGGAGCGTCGGGCGCGGCTCGTCGTCGTGGGCCGGCTTTGCGAGCAGGAGCCCGATCGCGGACTCCTCGAGCTTGCACACCGCGTTCGAGTGCAACTCGTCGGCGGTCGGGTCGAGTAGGTCGGTCCACGTCGCGGCCATCCGACCGCGTTTCGACGTCGGAGCGCTTAGACCTTCGCGGTCGCGGTCGCGGTCGCGGTCGCGGCGGCCGGCGGCACGTGGCCGTGGGCGAGGAAGCGCTCGGCGTCGAGCGCCGCCATGCAGCCGGAGCCGGCGGCGGTCACCGCCTGCCGGTAGATGTGATCCTGGGCGTCGCCGGCGGCGAAGACGCCCTCGATGTTCGTCGCGGTCGAGCCGGGCTGCGTGACGAGGTACCCGTTCTCGTCGTGGTCGAGGTGCTCGACGAACAGCGCCGTGTTCGGGTCGTGCCCGATCGCGACGAAGACGCCGTCGGTCGCCAGCACCGACGTCTCACCGCTGCGCGTGTCGCGGAGGCGGACGCCCGTAACGCACTTGTCGCCGACGATGTCCTCGACGATCGCGTTCGTCACGAAGGCGATCTTCGGGTTCGAGGCGGCGCGGTCGAGCATGATCGGCGAGGCGCGGAACTCGTCGCGCCGGTGGACGATGGTCACCTTCGTGGCGTACCGGGTGAGGAACGCCGCCTCCTCCATCGCCGTGTCGCCGCCGCCGACGACGACGAGCTCCTTCTCATTGAAGAAGGCGCCGTCGCAGGTCGCGCACGCGGAGACGCCGTGACCCTGGAGGCGCTGTTCACCCGGGAGCCCGAGCCAGCGCGCGCTCGCGCCGGTCGCGACAATCACCGCCTGGGCGCGGTACTCGTCGCTCTCTACCCAGATGCGGAACGGGCGCTGGGAGAAGTCGACCTTCGTCGCGTCGTCGGTGACGAACTCCGCGCCGAACCGCTCCGCCTGGCGACGGAAGTCGGCCATCATCTCGGGCCCCATGATCCCGTCGGCGTAACCGGGGTAGTTCTCGACGTCGCTCGTGATCATCAGCTGGCCGCCCCAGTTGAAGCCCTCGATCACGAGCGGGCGGAGATTCGCCCTGGCCGCGTAGAGGGCTGCCGTGTACCCGGCGGGGCCGCCGCCGACGATGATGAGCTCATGGGTCTCGGTCAATCGTTTCCTTCCTTCATAAAGCTACCGAAGGTGTAAACGAACGGCACGCGAAGGACGTTCCCGCTAGGTGTAGGACCCGAGGACGTTGTTCCGGTTGAGCGTGTGTAGGCGCTCGATCGGGGCTTGGCGGCCGAGGCTTCGGTGTGGTCGTCGGTGATTGTAGAAGTCGAGCCAGCCGGCGAGTGCGCGGCGGCGTTCGTCG
>DATCBP010000035.1:0-25373 GCA_036511815.1 Gaiellaceae bacterium | reverse complement strand
CGATCCAGGTCGAGCTGCTCCGCCGCTACCGCGGCGGCGACGAGGAGGCCGCGCCGCCGCTCCTCCGATCCATCGCCGGAATCGCCGCGGCCCTCCGCAATACGGGCTGATATCCGGGAGAAGTGCTACCGGGAGAAGTGCTGCGCACTTCTCCCGGGGCTATGTACCGCTTCGCGGAGCGCCCGTCGGCGGAGCCGGCGGGCTTTTGGGCTGACGCTGGGGCGGTGGGGGTGGTGGCGCGCGTGGTGGTGGCTGCGCCATCCCCACGCGCGAGTGTGCGGCCTCCACGAACGCGGCTTCGCTCGCGTTCGCCGCAGGCGGATCCACGCGGACGGGGACGCTTTAGCGCCACCGGCCGCGCTCCCACAATCCGCCGGCCCTCCGCGAGGCCAAGAGACCGTCGGCTTGGCCGACGGGCGCTCCGCGAAGCCGTACCCATCCCCGCCTGAAACGCGCAGCGTTTCAGGCGGAGCTCTAACCGAACAACCGCTTTACTTTGTATAGCATTTCGCGAGTAGCTTCCACCAATGGACTGGGAGACCGTCTACAAGCGGAACACCGTCGAGCGGATCAAGCGCGACAAGCCGCCGCTGCTCATCCGCGAGGAGCTGCCCGCGCTCGTCGCCCTCGGGTACGAGCGGATGCAGGAAGAGGACGTCGTCCGGCTCCAGTGGTGGGGGCTCTACCACGACAAGCCGAAGATCGGCACCTTCATGCTCCGCGTGAAGGTCCCCAGCGGGATCCTCGCGCCGTCGGAGCTGCGCGCGATCGGCGAAGTTGCCAACCGCTATGGCCGCGGTGACGCCGAGCTGACCACGCGGCAGTGCATTCAGCTGCACTGGCTCGAGCTGTCCGCGCTCGCCGACGTGTTCGCCGATCTCGAGGCGGCGGGGATCACGAGCGCCGGCGGCTGCGGCGACACCGTCCGCAACATCACCGGCTGCCCCGTCTCCGGGCTCGCCGCCGACGAGCTGTTCGACTCGACGCCCGCGATCGAGCGCGCGACCGCCGAGTTCTACGGCAATCAGACCTGGGCGAACCTCCCGCGCAAGCACAAGTACTCGATCGCGAGCTGCCCCGACCGCTGCAACGCGCCGGAGATCAACTGCGTCTCGCTCGTCGGCGTCGTCAACGACGGCCGCGAGGGATACGGAGTGCTCGTCGGCGGCGGCCTCGCATCCGTGCCGCGCATCGGGCGCGATCTCGGCGTCTTCGTTCCCGAGGAGGAGTCGAACGAGATCCTCGGTGCGGTCACGACCGTCTGGAGCGAAGATCTGACATACCGCATATCGCGTGTGAAGGCGCGGATGAAGTTCATGGTCGACGACATCGGCGCCGATGGGATGCTCGAGCGGGTCGAGGCGAAGCTCGGGCGCACGCTCGAGCGCTACGAGCTCCCGCCGATCGACGCGCAACCCTCGGTGCACGTCGGTGTGCACGTGCAGAAGCAGGAAGGCTTCTCGTATATCGGCGTCCCGGTCAAGCTCGGCCTCACCTCCGGCGACCAGCTGATTGCGGTCGCCGGCCTGGCCGAGGAGCTCGGCGGCGACGTCCGGCTCACGCGCCAGCAGAACCTGATCGTCACCGGCGTCCCCAACGAGCGCGTCGACTACGCGACTGCGCAGCTCGCCGAGCTCGGACTGCCGCTGGAGACGAACGAGATCTGGGCGAACTCGATCGCCTGCACCGGCGAGCCGCACTGCAACTTCTCCGTCGGCGAGACGAAGACGCGCCTCGAGACCCTCGTCGACCACCTCGAGACGCGCTTCGGCGACGACGTCGCCGATCTCCGCCTGCACCTCGACGGCTGCCCGCACGCCTGCGCTCAGCACTGGGTCGGCGATCTCGGCTTCCAGGCCACGACGGGCAAGGACGACGAGGGGAAGCGCCTGTCGGCGTACGACATCCTCGTCCGCGGCTCGCTCGGGCCCGTCGCTCAGGTCGCCCAGCCGCTGTTCCGGCGTGTTCCGAGCGAGCGGCTCGAGGGCGCCGTCGAAGGCCTCGTCCGCGGCTGGCTCGACGGCCGCGGCGACGGCGAGAGCTTCACGGCGTTCCAGCGCCGCCTGTCCGACGACGACCTCGGCGCCCTCGCAGGGCTCGAGCCCGCGAAGAAACGCGTACGAGAGGAGATCGGAGCATGAGCACTGGATTGCACGCCGGGGACAGGTTCCAGTCTTTGCCCCGGCCGCTCGATATCGGCGAACGACGGGAACCTGTCCCCGAAGTATTTGAACTACTCGACGATCTGGAGGCGGGCGAGCTCTCGGTCAAGTACGAGGGCGAAGAACCGCAGGCGCTGCTCGAGTGGGCGATCGCGGAGTTCGCCCCGCGCATCGCGCTCTCCGCCGCGTTCCAGGCCGACGACCTCGCCCTGATCGACATGGCGTACGCGATCGACCCGGCCATCCGCGTCTTCAGCGTCGACACCGGCCGGCTCCCCGACGAGACGCACGAGCTGATCGCGCAGCTCCGCGACAGCTATCCGGGACTGAACCTCGACGTGCTCCAGCCCGACGCCGGCCAGGTGCAGCGCCTCGTCTCGACGAAGGGACTCGACCTGATGAAGGAGTCGGTCGAGAACCGGCTGCTCTGCTGCAACGTGCGCAAGGTGCAGCCGCTCACGAAGCATCTCGCCGGGCTCGACGCGTGGATCACGGGCCTTCGCCGCGACCAGTGGGCGACGCGCACGAACATCCGCAAGGTCGAGATCGACCACGATCACGGCGCAATCGTGAAGCTGAATCCGCTCGCCGAATGGACGAAGGACGAGGTCTGGGACTACCTGCGCGAGCACGACGTCCCGACGCACGCGCTCTACGCGCAGAACTACACGTCGATCGGCTGCGCGCCCTGCACACGCGCGATCGGGCCGGGCGAGGACGACCGCGCCGGCCGCTGGTGGTGGGAGTCGAATGCGCCGAAGGAGTGCGGGATGCACTGCTCGATCGAGCACGGCGGCTTCGAGCACGAGCTCCATGCCATCCTCGGCAAGGACGCGGGAGACCATTGATCGCGCTCCGCGGCGAAGCCGCCGAGGTTGCGCTCGGCGAGGCTCAAGCGGTGCTCGCGATGGTGCAGGACGAGGATCGGCGCGGCCGGCTCGCCGACCTCGTCGCCGCCGTCCAGGAAGGCGAGCTCGGCGACGACGAGGCGCAGGCGCTCGAGGAGCTGATCGAGCTCGGCCTGACCACCGGCCGCATCCGCGGCATCTACGGCCCCGAGGGCGAGCAGGCCGCGTTGAAGACGCACCGTCGATTGCCGCGCGGCCGCGAGCTCGCCGACAGTGCGCGCGAGGTGACCGAGTCGCTCGGCGCGCTCGAGGGCAAGCTGCTCGAGCGCGTCTCGATCCAGTCGGCGGGGCCTGGTGCGTTCGTCGTCTCGCTCGGCGTCGAGGGCCTCGAGCTGTCGGTGCGGCTCGACCACGCGGGCGCGCGCGTCCACTCGGTCGGGGTCTGATGCCGGACAGGCACTACGTCGCGTGCCTCGGCCTCGAGCGGCGGCGCTGCCTCGTCGTCGGCGAGGGCGCGACGGCGCGCGAGAAGGTGAAGGGACTCGCCGACTGCGGCGCGGAAGTCGCGACCGTCGCGCCGGCGGAGTACGACGCGTCGGATCTCGACGGCGTGTGGCTCGCCGTCGCGGCGACCGCCGACGAGGACGTCAACACGCGCGTCTTCACCGACGCGGCCGAACGGAGGATCTTCTGCAACGTCGCCGACGTCCCCGAGCTCTGCTCCTTCATCCTGCCGGCGATCCACCGGCGCGGAGACCTGACGGTTGCAGTCTCGACGAACGGCGCGTCGCCGGCGCTCGCGCAATGGCTGCGCGACCGCTTCGCCGCGCAGATCGGGTTCGAGCACGAGCAGCTCGCCCGCGAGCTTCGCCGGCTGCGCCCGTGGGCGAAGCAGACCTTGCACAGCTACGAACCTTGCACAGCTACGAGGAGCGGCGCGACTACTTCCGCGATCTCGTTGCACGGGCCCTCGGATGACGGTCTCGCTTGTCGGCGCCGGCCCGGGCGACCCGGAGCTGATCACCGTCCGCGGCCTGGCGCGCGTGCGCGCGTGTGACGTCGTCCTGTTCGACCGCCTCGTCGCGCCCGACCTCGTCGCGGAAGCGCCGGCCCGCGCACTGCGCATCGAGCGCGACCGCCTCAGCCAGGAGAACGTGAACGCGCTGCTTGTCGCACACGGCCGGCGCGGGCGCCGTGTCGTCCGGCTCAAGGGCGGCGACCCGTTCGTGTTCGGCCGCGGCGGCGAGGAGGCACTCGCGCTCGTCGAAGCCGGGGTGCCCTTCGAGGTGATCCCCGGCGTGTCGTCGCTCTCCGCCGTCCCGGCCTCCGCCGGGATCCCGGTCACACACCGCGGGCTGGCCTCGTCCGTCACGGCGTTCGCCGCGCATGACGTCGAGCAGCTCGACGCCGCCGCGCTTGCCCGCGCCCCGGGAACTCTCGTCGGCTTCATGGGCCTCGCCGGCCTCGCGCGGCTCGCCGAGCGGCTGATCGAGCACGGGCGCAGCGCCGCGACGCCGGTCGCGGTCGTCTCGAACGGCACCACGCCGCAGGAGCAGGTCGTCGTCGCGCCGCTCGGCGCGGTTGCCCGAGCGGCGCAGCACCTACCGACGCCTGCGCTCGTGGTGGTCGGCGAGGTGGTATCGCTGCGCGAAACGCTCGCCGCTCTGCGACGATCGGCGGCGTGACCGAGTTCCGCAGAGTCGACGCGCTCCCGCCGTACGCGTTCGCCGAGGTCGAGCGCCTGAAGCTCGAGCTGCGCCGGGCCGGCGAGGACGTGATCGACCTCGGCTTCGGCAATCCCGACGTCGCGCCGGCCGAGATCTCGATCGAGAAGCTGCGCGAGGCGGCGCTGCTGCCGCGCAACCACCGCTACTCCTCGAGCCGCGGGCTGCCGCGCCTGCGCGAGGCCGTCTGCACGATCTACCGCGACCGCTTCGGCGTCGAGCTCGACCCCGAGCGCGAGGCGACGCTCGCACTCGGTGCCAAGGAAGGGCTCGTGCATCTGCTGTGGGTGCTGCTCGGCGCCGGCGACGTCGCGCTCGTGCCGAGCCCGAGCTATCCGATCCATCTCTTCGCGCCCGTGTTCGCCGGCGCGACCGTGGCCCGCGTCAACGTCGGCGTCGGTGTCGACTTTCGCGCGAACGTCGAGTCCGCGTGGCTCGCGTCGCAGCCGCGCCCGCGCGTCCTGCTCTGCTCGTTCCCGCACAACCCGACCACCGCGTGCGCCGACCTCGGGCTGATGCAGAGCCTCGTCGACTTCGCCCGCGAGCGCGAGCTCGTGCTCGTACACGACTTCGCGTACGCCGACCTCGCCTTCGACGGCTACCGGCCCCCGTCGATCTTCGAGGCCGAGGGCGCGAAGGAGGTCGCGGTCGAGCTGTACTCGCTCACGAAGGGGTTCTCGCTCGCCGGTTGGCGGATCGCGTTCGTGCTCGGCCGCGCCGACGTGATCGGCGCGCTCACCCGGCTCAAGTCGTACCTCGACTACGGCAGCTTCCAGCCGCTCCAGATCGCCGCGGCGGTGACGCTGCGCGAGGCTGCGGGGCGGCCGGCCGAGGTGGCCGAGATCTACCAGGGCCGCCGTAACGCGCTCTGCGACGGGCTCGCCCGGCTCGGCTGGGAGGTCGAGCGGCCGCAGGCGACGATGTTCGTCTGGGCGCCGATCCCCGAGCGCTTCCGAGCCGACGGCGCGCAGGAGTTCGCGCTGCGGCTGCTGCGCGAGGCGCACGTCGCGGTCAGTCCCGGCAGCGGCTTCGGCGTCGACGGGGAGGGCTTCGTCCGCTTCGCGCTTGTCGAGAACGAGCAGCGGATTGCGCAGGCCGTGCGCGGGATCCGGCGCGTGCTCGACGCCCGTTGACCTGCTAGCCTGGGTCTCGACGGTCGCGCCGACGCGGCCGCCGGAGGCGCAGTGGCCTTCACGAGTCTTGGACTCGTGGGGGCTTTTTTGTTTGGACCGAAGGAGGCGTTCGTGAACGTGCTCATCGCAGAGGACGAAGCGATCATCCGGCTCGACCTGAAGGAGATGCTCGAGCAAAACGGATTCCACGTCTGCGCCGAGGCGCGCAACGGCGCGGAAGCGGTCGAGCTTGCGCGCACCGCCGAGCCGGACGTCGCGCTGCTCGACCTGCGCATGCCGGTGCTCGACGGCGCGGAGGCGGCCCGGCGCATCTACGCCGAGCGGCCGATCCCGATCGTCATGCTCACCGCGTTCTCCGACCGCGGCAGCGTCGAGAAGGCGATCTCCGCCGGCGTGTTCACGTACATGACGAAGCCGTTCCGGGAGACCGACCTGATGCCGGCGATCCGCCTCGCCGTCGCGCGCCACTCCGAGCTGCTCGCCGCGCGACGCGAAGTCGGCGGAACGGCCTCGCCGAAGCCGATCGAGATCGGGCTGCGCTCGCAGAGCGGCGACCTCTGGCCGCTGCGCGTCCAGCGGCACGCCGACGGCTCGCTCGGCGTCGTCGTCGACGGTGACTCGCCGTGAGGGTGCTCGTCGGCGAAGACGAGACGCTGATCCGCCTCGACCTGACGGGGATGCTCACCTCGGTCGGATTCGAGGTGTGCGCCGAGGCCCGCGACGGCGTCGAGGCGGTCGAGCTCGCGCGCTCGGAGCAGCCGGACCTCGCGATCCTCGACGTGAAGATGCCGCGGCTCGACGGCATCGAGTCCGCGCGCCGGATCATCGACGAGCGCCCGATCCCGATCGTGATCGTCAGCGCGTACACGGAGACGAGCCTCGTCGAGCGCGCGACGGAGGCCGGCGTCTTCGGTTATCTCTCGAAGCCGTTTCGCGAGGAGGATCTGCTCCCGGCGATCGCGACGGCCCGCGCGCGCTTCTCCCAGCTTGTCGCCGTGCGCGAGCAGGTGGAGACGCTCGCGGAGGCGCTCGCCGCGCGCAAGGTGATCGAGCGCGCGAAAGGGATCCTGATGGCGAAGGACGGGCTGACCGAGGACGTCGCGTTCGCGCGTCTACGCAAGGCGAGCCAGACGTCCGGGAGGCCGCTGCGCGTGATCGCCGAGGCGGTCGTTGCGACGCTGAGCTAGCCTCCGCGCCGATGGTGCAGAGCGGTGTCTCGGCCGAGTTGTCGGTGCGGCGTGGCCGCGAGGCCGTCGAGTTCTACAAGGCCGCCTTCGGTGCGGTCGAGGTCTATCGCGTCGGCGGGACGGACGACCACGAGGCCGTCGTCTCGCAGCTCTCGGTCGGGGGGACCTCGTTCTGGGTCGCCGACGAATCGCCCGCGCACGCGAACTTCAGTCCCGAGACGCTGGGCGGCAGCACGGTGAGACTGTTGCTGGTCGTCGACGATCCTCGCTCAGTCGTCGCCCGCGCCGTGGCGCTCGGCGCGACGGAAATCGCTCCGGTGAGCGAGGAGCATCGCTGGCTGCTCGGACGCATCGCCGATCCGTTCGGACATCACTGGGAAGTCGGGAAGCCGCTGATCGACTGGCCGCCCGGCCGGCCTCCTAGATCTCGAGCGTCCCCTCGAGCACGGCGCGGCCGGCGATCACACCGTCGACGCCGGTGGCGCGCACCGCCTCGACGTCGGTCGCGTCGCGGATCCCGCCTGCGGCGAAGACGGTGCCGCCGAACAGCCCGCGCACCTCGCGCAGCAGCTCGAGATCGGGGCCCGAAGCAGTGCCGTCGCGGTCGATCGCAGTGCAGACGATGTGGCCCACGCCGGCGTTCGTGCAGCGCTCGAGCGCCGCGGCGGTCGTCAGCTCCGCCGACTCGAGCCAGCCCGCGGTGCGCACGATGCCGCCGGCGACGTCGATCGCGACGGCCAGCTTCGCGCCGAGCGCCGCGACGAAGTCCTCCAGGGGCAGCGGGCCGAACGCGGCCGTGCCGACGATCACCCGCGCGACGCCGGCTGCGACGAGCGCCTTCGCGTCGGCGACCGAGCGCACGCCGCCGCCGAGCTGGACGGGCACCGTCGCCGCCGCCGCCACGGCGTCACGGGCGAGCTCGAGCGGCGCGCCGCCGTCGCGCGCCGCGCCGAGCGCGACGACGTGGAGGAGCGGCGGCCCCGCCTGGGCAAGCCGCCGGATCAGCTCGAGCGGGTCGCCCGCGTCGGTCGTGACCCGCCCGTAGTCGCCGCGCAGGAGGCGGACGGCCCGGCCTTCCAGGACGTCCACCGCCGGAACAATTGCGAAACCCGATGTCATCGTGGTAACATGCTAACACGATGGCAAAGGCGCCGACCACAACCGAGCCCTCACATTGGCCGACCGCCGAGCACGAGGAGCTGTTCGCGACGATCGCGTCGCTCCGGACGCAGGACGAAGCGGGGCGGTTCCTCCGGGACCTCTGCACGATCGCGGAGCTGGACGCGATGGCGCACCGCTGGCAGGTGGCGCGGCTCCTGAACGAGGGGCTGCC
Organism: Gaiellaceae bacterium; assembly: GCA_036511815.1. Taxonomy (GTDB): domain Bacteria; phylum Actinomycetota; class Thermoleophilia; order Gaiellales; family Gaiellaceae; genus Palsa-739. The sequence goes on along the minus strand of DATCBP010000035.1, from coordinate 16,986 downwards.
GTACCTGGAGGTGGCGCGACGGGCGCACGCGTCGACGACGACGGTGACGCGGGTGGCGCAGTGGTTGCGCCGCGGCGAGGGCGGTTACGAGCTGGCGCTGCGCCGGCGGCGGAGCGCTTGAGAGTCGCGGTCCCCTCGAAGGGGCGCCTGCGCGAGCCGGCGATCGCGCTACTCGAGGACGCCGGGCTCGGTCCGGAAACGCCGGGCGACCGCGCGCTCGCCTTCCCGTGCCGGCATGCCCCGGTCGAGGCGCTGCTCGTGCGCGCGGACGACGTGCCGGAGTACGTGCAGGACGGCGTCGTCGAATGTGGCATCACGGGTCTCGACCTCGTGCGCGAGCGCGCCGCGAACGTGACCGAACTGCTGAAGCTCGGCTTCGGCGCGTGCACGCTCGAGGCGGCTGTTCCCGTCGAGTCGGAACTGCGCACGCTCGAGGATCTCGTCGGCGTCCGCGTCGCTACGACATTTCCTCGCCTCGCGGCGCAGCTGCTGCCGGGGAAGGTCGAGCTCGTGCCGGTGGACGGCTCCGTCGAGCTCGCGCCGCGGCTCGGGCTCGCCGACGCGATCGTCGACCTCGTTTCGAGCGGCAGCACGCTGCGCACGAACGGACTGCGCTCGCTCGGGCCGCTGCTCGAGTCGGAGGCGGTGCTGATCGCGGGCGCCGAGCCGAGCGAGGAGGCGCTACAGCTCGCGGCGGTGTTCCGCAGCGTCGTTGAGGCGCGCGGCGCGCGCTACCTGATGCTGAACGCGCCCGAGGCGTCGCTTGCGGCGATCTGCGCGCTCGTGCCCGGCTCGCGCGCGCCGAGCATCCTGCCGCTTGCCGAGCCGGGGATGGTGGCGGTGCACAGCGTTGTTCCGGCGGCCGAGCTCTGGCGGCTGCTGCCCGCGCTCGAGGCGGCGGGCGCATCGTCGATCCTGCTCGTCCCGGTCGAACGGATGCTCGGATGAGCGCCGTCGCCGAGATCGTCGCAGACGTCCGTGCGCGCGGAGATGAGGCGCTGCGCGAATGGGCGGTGCGGTTGGACAGCACCGAGCCGGCGCGTGCGCAGCCCGGCCCCGGGCTGCCCGAGGAGGCCGTGCTCACGCTTGCGGCGCGCGTGCGCCGCTGGCACGAGCTTCAGCGGCCGGTCGACATCCGCCTCGAGGTCGAGCCGGGCGTCGAGCTCGAGCGGCACTGGGTGCCGCTCCGCTCCGTCGGCATCTACGTGCCGCGCGGTCTCGTCTCCACACTCGTGATGTGCGCGATCCCTGCACGCGTGGCCGGCGTCGATCGGATCGTCGTCGTCACGCCGCCGGCGGGCGCCGGGCTGATCGCGGCTGTGGCGCTCGTGCTCGGCATCGACGAGGTCTGGGCGGTCGGCGGCGCGCACGCGATCGCGGCGCTCGCGTACGGCACCGCGACGATTGCGCGCGTCGACAAGATCGTCGGGCCGGGTAACGCATACGTGAACGAGGCGAAGCTGCTCGTCTCGCGCGACGTCGCGATCGACCTGCCCGCCGGACCTTCCGAGATCGCGGTCGTGCTCGGCCGCGGCGGCGATCGTCGCATCGCGGAGCTCGAGCTCGCAGCGCAGGCCGAGCACGGGCCGGACAGCGTGTGCGCGATCGTCGACGGGGATGACCTCGAGGACGCGCTCGCCGAGGTCGAGCGGCTCGCGCCCGAGCACGTCGTGCTGCTCGGGGAGGCGGAATCGCTCGCCGGCAGGATTCGCAACGCGGGTGCGATCTTCGTCGGCGCGAGCTCGCCCGTCGCCGCGGGCGACTATGCGACGGGAGGCAACCACGTCTTGCCGACCGGCGGCTGGGGCCGCTCGAGCGGCGGGCTCGGGCTCGAGACGTTCCTGAAGCCGGTGACCGTGCAGCGCCTGACGCCGGCCGGGCTCGAGCGCGTCGCGCCCGTCGTGCGCGCGCTCGCCGCGGTCGAGGAGATGCCGGCGCACGCGGCGGCGGTCGTGCGATGAGCACGCTGCCCGCAGGGTTCCGTCCCTACGAGTGGGCGCTCTCGACGGAGGAGCTCGCACGGCGCGCGGGACTCGATCCGGTCGAGATCATCCGTTTCGACGGCAACGTGCCGCCGCTGCCGCTGCCCAGTTCCCGGCCGGGCACGATCGCCGCCGCGCTCGCCGAGATCAACACGTACCCGCACGGCGGCTATCAGGGGATCGACGAGGCGATCGGCGAGTACGCAGGCGTCGCGCCCGAATGCGTCGTCCTCGGCGCGGGCGCGGACGATCTGCTGCTGCTCTGTGGGCGCGCGTTCGCGCGGCCGGGCGACACGGTCGCGATTCCGGCCGAGCCGACATACCCGCTGTTCCGTGCGGCCGCCGAGCTCGCGGGCGCGACGGTCGGCGACACGGCGCCCGTGCTCACGTTTTGCTGCCGGCCGGGGAATCCGTACGGCGATCTGCCGGAGTTGCCGGCGGCGCGGCCGCTCGTCGTCGACGAGGCGTACTTCGAGTACTCAGGCGGCGAGACCGCGGTCGGCCTGCTCGACGAGGGCGTCGTCGTCGTGCGCACGTTCTCGAAGGCGTTCGCGCTTGCGGGGGCGCGCATCGGCTACCTGCTCGCCGAGCCGGAGCTCGCCGCGGAGCTGCGCGCGCGTCAGTCGCCCGCGCAGGTCTCGACGCTCTCGGTGGCGCTCGCGCTCGCTGCGCTTCGCTCGCCGCCCGATGTCGGGCCAGTGCTCGAAGAGCGGGAGCGGCTTACGGACGAGCTGCGAGCGCTCGGCTTCGAGCCACTGCCCTCCCGTGCGAACTTCGTCTTCGTTTCGGTCGCCGAGCCGGAGCGGATCTACGAGGAGCTGCTCGCCGCGGGCTGCGCCGTGCGCGTCTCGCGCACCGGCATCCGCATCACCGTGCGCGACCGCGAGGACGACGACTACCTGCTCGGAGCGCTCGCCGGCGAGCGTCGCACGACTCCGCGGCGAGCGCGGCACGTGCGGCCGACGGCCGAGACGACGATCCGGGTCCGGCTCGGGCTCGACGGCGGCGGCCGCGTGCGCGTGTCCACCGGCGCAGGGCTGTACGACCACTTCTTCGAGCAGCTCGCCTTCCACGGCGGCCTCGATCTCGTCGTCGAGGGCAGCGGCGACCTCGAGAACGGTCCGCATCACACGGCGGAGGACACCGCGATCGCGATCGGAGAAGCGCTCGACCGCGCGCTCGGCGACCGGCGCGGAATCGCCCGCTACGGCTCGGCCGACGTGCCGATGGACGACGCGCTCGCGCGCGCCGCGATCGATCTCGGCGGCCGGCGCGGCGCCGAGATCGGCCTCGAGCGCGATCCGGGCCTCGCGCGTCATGCGCTCGAGAGCTTCGCGGGCGCGGCGCGGATGACGCTCAACGTCGAGGCGACCGGCCGCGATGCACACCACGTCGCCGAGGCGGCGTTCAAGGCGGTCGGGCGCGCGCTGCGCGCGGCCGTCGCGCGCGAGGGCGCGGAGCTGCCCTCGACGAAGGGCCTGCTGTGAAGGTCGCGATCTGCGCGTACGGCGCGGGCAACGTCCGCTCGGTCGAGCTCGCGTTGCAGCGGCTCGGCGCGCGCACGGAGCTGGCCGAGGACGCGGAGTCGGTGCTCGCGGCGGATCTCGCCGTCCTGCCGGGCGTCGGTGCGGCGGGGTCGGCGATGGCGGGCCTGCGCGCCCGTGGGCTCGACGACGCGCTGCGCGAGCGCGTGGCCGCGGGCCGGCCGGTGCTCGGCGTCTGCCTCGGGCTCCAGCTTGCGCTCGACGAGAGCGAGGAGGACGGCGGCGTGCCGGGGCTCGGGCTCGTCCCCGGCCGCGCGGTTCGGCTGCGCGAGGGCCGCGTGCCGCGCATCGGCTGGGCGGAGGTCGATCCGGGCGGCGAGACGTACTGGTTCGCGCACTCATACGCAGCGGAGACGGACGCCGCGGTCGCGACGAGCGAGGGCATCGTCGCGATCGTCGAGTCCGGCTCGTTCCTCGGCGTGCAGTTCCACCCCGAGAAGAGCGGCGCGGCAGGCAGCCGATTCCTGGACAGATGCCTCTTCCGCGCCTGATCCCCTGTCTCGACGTCGCGGGCGGCCGCGTCGTCAAGGGCGTGCGCTTCCGCGATCTGCGCGACGTCGGCGATCCGGTCGAGCTCGGCGCCGCGTATTCGGACGCGGGCGCGGACGAGCTCGTCTTCCTCGACGTGAGCGCAACGCTGGAGGCGCGCGGGTCGGCGGTGCAGGTCGCGGCGAGCGTCGCGGAGCGCGTCTCGATCCCGTTCACGGTCGGCGGCGGCATTCGCTCGGTCGCGGACGCCGCGGCGGTGCTGGAGGCGGGCGCGGACAAGATCTCCGTCAACTCGGCGGCGCTCGCGCGACCCGAGCTGATCGCCGAGCTCGCGCGCACGCTCGGCACGCAGGCCGTCGTCGTCGCGATCGACACGGAGGGCGGACGTGTGCATTCGCACTCCGCGACGCGCGACGCGGAGCGCGACACGGTCGAGTGGGCGCGCGAGTGCGAGCAGCGCGGCGCCGGCGAGCTGCTCGTCACCTCGATCGACCGCGACGGCACGCAGAACGGCTACGACCTCGAGCTGCTCGCGGCGCTGCGCGACGCGGTTTCGCTGCCGGTGATCGCGTCGGGCGGCGCCGGGGGCGCGGCGCACATCGCCGCCGCGCTCGAGATCTCGCAGGCCGCTTTGCTGGCTTCGATCCTGCACGAGCAGCCGGCGCGACTCCGCACGCTGCGCGACGAGCTGCGTTCCCTCGGCGTCCCCTTGCGCGATGCAGCCTGAGTTGCGCGCCGCGATCGTGCAGGACGCAGCGGACGGCCGCGTGCTCATGCTCGCGTGGATGGACGACGAAGCGCTGCGCCGGACGCGCGAGACGGGCGAGGCATGGTTCTGGAGCCGGTCGCGGCAGGAGCAGTGGCACAAGGGCGAGACCTCCGGGAACACGCTCGCCGTCGAGGAGATTCGCGACGACTGCGACGGCGACGCGTTGCTGCTGCGCGTCCGTCCGGCGGGGCCCGCGTGCCACACCGGCTCGCGCTCGTGCTTCGCGCCCGCGCTCTGGCGCACCGTCGTCGAGCGCGTGCACGACCGGCCCGAGGGCTCGTACACCGCCTCGCTCGCAGCGGCCGGCGTCGAGCGGTGCGCGCAGAAGCTCGGCGAGGAAGCGGTCGAGACCGCCCTCTCCGCGGTCGCGGGCGACGGGCGCCTCGCCGAGGAGGCGGCCGACGTGCTCTATCACCTGTACGTGCTGCTCGCGGTCGCGGGCGTCGACATCGCGGACGTCGAGGACGAGCTCGCGCGCCGGGCGGGCTAGTGCACCGCCGTCGGCGATAGCCCATCGACGATGACGACGTCGTAGTCGCCGCCGAGGAAGCGGTGTCGGCTCGCCTCCTGGTACGCCGGGCTCTCGTACCAGGCTCTCGCTTCGGCCATGAAGGTCGGTGCGTGCTCCGCGTAGAGATCGAGCTCGTTCTGCTTGCGCGTGCGCGTCTTCGTGTTCACGACATATGCGCGCATCCGTCGATAGGTAGCGAGGCAGTGCGGTGCGACACCGAGCGCGTCAGAGGTGGCGCGCCTGGCGCGTGATGAACAGCACGTATGCACCGATCAAGGTCAGGAAGAAGCCGAAGCGCATCCACCAGGTGAACGGTGTGACGAAGATCGACGTCACCTCCGCGAGGAAGCCGGAGAGGAAGAGGGTCAGCGCGATCGGCGTACCTCCCCGCCAGTGCGACGCGACCGCAGCGGCGAGGCCGGCGAACGGCAGCAGGAGCATCGCCGCGAGCGGGAAGTGGAAGACGAGCCCGAGCGCGACCGCGGCGATGACGGCGGCGACGACATGTGCCGGATTGAGCTGTCGACGTGTCGTGGGCGGCGGCCGCTGCGGCAGGGCCGCCTGTCCCAGCGGAGCAATCGGTGCAGCGTGATCCCGGCGAGCCTCCATGCCCGGGATATCGGCAGGAGCCGGTCCGGGCGCGACACCCGAGGCGCCGGGCTCGGCGATCGTCGGCGTCCTCGCGGCGGCGTCGACGCCGCCGTCAGCGCGTCCGCTGGTACCGCGTAACCGTGAACGCGATCAGAACGGGCACGTTCAGCATGAAGAGCGCCAGCATCAGCGTCATCACGATGAGCGGCGTCCCTCGCGTCTCGTCGTACACGAATGCGTACTCGATCATGCCCGCGATCACCGCGTAGGCGAGCAGCGCCCAGGCGCCGACCTGGAAGAAGCGATCCCACGCGAAGTCCCGCAGGCGGAAGAGGAGGATCGCGTTCGTCACCTGCAGCGCGGCGGCGAGCGCAAGCAGTGCGACGGCGACGCCGAGCGGCGCGTGCTTCGGCAGATAGGCGGCGAGATAGATCACGCCGGCGGCAATCGAGATCATCGACGCCGCACCGATCTCCGTCACCGGCGGCAGGCGGCGGTCGAGTAGGCTCGGCGCGCCGGACTCTGCGTGGGCTGGCGCGGTCAACTCGCGAGCCTCGTCATGATCACGAGCGTCGCAACCTGCATGACCCCGGTGATGCCGGCCGTGTAGACGAAGCGGCGCATCAGCTTTTCGATCACACGGCCGTCCGGTTCCGGCTTGCGCAGCTCGAACAGCACCGCAACGTTCGCCGGCTCGAGATACGCGAGCGCGATCACCGCCATCACGCCGACGACGCCGAACGAAGCAACGACCCATGCGTGCCTGGGGTTCGCAGTGTCGAGGTAGCCGCTGGCCCGTGCCAACTGGAAGCCCGCCGCCAGCGTCATGGTGACGACCGTCGGCATGATCAAGAGCATCTTCGGCATGAATCGCGTCGAGAACTCGATCCGTGCGGGGATCGACATTCGCCCGATGATCGGCCCGACGACGAAGCCCACGAAGAGATCGATCGCCGTCCACAGGGCACCGCCGACGACGTGGCAGAACGTGAGGCCCCACTCTGCGTTGCGGGCGATCGCCACGACGACGCCGGTCAGCACGAGCGCCACGATCGGCAGCCCGCGGACGGGCACGATCACGACGGGGCGCCGCATCGCCGGCGCCCCCGGTGCTGGCATCGTCACCTCCGCTGCGGCCGCCATTCCGGCGAGTCTACAACCCGGACGAACGGGCGCTGAACGTCAGGCCGTTCTCGTGAGGCGACTCCTGCGGATGCGCTTGGCGGCACTGCAGCGCCGTGCCGCTACGAGCTCTCGGCCTTGGGGAGCTCCTGCGCGATCTCCCAGATATGGCCGTCGGGATCGCTGAAGCACGCGGTGCGCATTCCCCACTCGCGGTTGATCGGGCCGTTGAGCAGCCCCACGCCGCGCGTTGCCAGCTCCGCGCACACCGCATCCGTATCGTCCACCCAGATCGTGAGCTGGAAGCGCGATCCGGCTGCCTGAGCGGCGACGGTTCCGGGATCGATGAGGCCGCCCGCCGCCGAGCTCTTGAGCAGATTGACGATCATTTTCTCGAACCTGAACGCCGCGGAGTCGTCGTCTTCGTAGATCACCGGCACGCGGAAGACGGCCTCGTAGAACATCTTCGCCCGCTTCGGGTCCTCGACGAAGAGGGTGATGGCACCAACATTCTTCAGCGACGCACTCACGTTCCGCACCTCTTTCCGCTCGCTAGCCCCAGACCTCCGCCGCCACCTCGACGACGAGGCGGAGCTTCGCGACCTGCTGCTCGTAGCTCAGCTCGTTGCCTTCGGAGGTCGAGGAGAAGCCGCATTGCGGCGAGAGGCAGAGCTGCTCCACGTCGACGAAGCGTGACGCCTCCTCGATCCGCCGTTTCAGCTCGTCCTTCGTCTCGAGCTCGCCGTGCTTCGTCGTCACGAGGCCGAGCACGACCTGCTTGCCCTTCGGCACGAAGCGCAGCGGCTCGAAGCCGCCGGAGCGCTCGTCGTCCCATTCCATGAAGAAGCCGTCGACGTCGAGCTCGCCGAAGAGCGCCTCCGCGACGAAGTCGTAGCCGCCCGACGCGACCCACGACGAGCGGAAGTTGCCGCGGCACATGTGCGTCGTCACCGCCATCCCTTCCGGCCGGGCGGCGAGCGCCTCGTTGATGTGGTGGATGTACTCGACGTGCTGTCGGTCGGGATCGCCGCCGATCGACGCCATGTACGCGCGCTGGTGCGGATCGTTCAGGTACGCGAGGCTCGTATCGTCGAACTGGAGGTACGTGCAGCCGAGCTCGCCGAGCCGGCGCACCTCCTCCGCGTACGCCGCCGTCAGGTCGCCCCAGAACGAGGCGAGATCCGGGTAGACCGCCGGGTCGATCGCAGCCTTGCCGCCGCGGTAGTGGACCATGCTCGGCGACGGGATCGTCAGCTTCGGAACGCTCGTCGTCACGCTCTCCTGCAGGAACGTGAACGCGTCGCCGAAGATCGTGTGCGAGACGCCGAGCTTGCCGTCGACGTGCATCGCCGCCGGCGTGAACTCGAGCTCGCCGTCCTCGTTGAAGAACTTGACCGCGAGGTGGCCGGCTTCCTTCGTGATCCCGTCGAGCTGGTAGATGAAGTCCATGTGCCACGAGCCGCGGCGGAACTCGCCGTCCGTCGCGCACCGGAGCCCGACCTCTTCCTGCATCCGCACGATCTCGCGGATCGCCTCGTCCTCGAGCACGCGCAGCTCCACGGCGTCGATCCGACCTGCGGCGAGGTCTTCCCGCGCCGCGAGCAGATGCTTCGGCCGCAGGAGGCTGCCGACGTGGTCGGCCCGGAAGGGAGGTGAGGTGCGCTGCGCCACGACCTAGCCGTGTATATCGGATAGGAGATGATCCCCGCGTGAGCAACCCGGCCGATCTCGGCGTCGTGGACGCGGTCGAGCAGCTCGCGCGGCGCACGCTCTCGTCGCGCGAGCTCGTCGAGGCGTGCCTCGCGCGGATCCACGAGCGCGACGGCGTCCACAGCCGCGAAGGGGATCCCCGCTCGATCAACGCGTGGGTGCGCGTGTACGAGGAGGATGCGCTCGCCGCGGCGGGCCTCGCCGACGCGCGTCTGGCCGACGGCGGTGCGCCCCCTCTCTGCGGCGTGCCCGTCGGCTTGAAGGATCTCTACGCGGTCGCCGGCAAGCCGCTCACCGCGTCGAGCAGCCTGCTCGACGACGTGCCCGCGCGCGACAGCGACGCCTGGGCGCGGCTCGCGCGCGCAGGCATGGTGCTGCTCGGGCACCTCCACACGCACGAGTTCGCGGTCGGCGGCACGACCGACCAGGTCGGCAACCCGTGGGCGCTCGACCGCACCGCGGGCGGCTCGAGCGGCGGCTCGGCCGCCGCGCTCGCCTCGCACCAGATTCCCGCAGCCACCGGTACGGACACCGCCGGCTCGCTGCGCATCCCCTCGGCGCTCAGCGGCACGTCGACGCTGAAGCCGTCGCGCGGCCTCGTGCCGCTGCGCGGCGTCGTGCCGCTCGCGCCGTCGCTCGACCACGCGGGCCCGATGGCGCGGACGCTCGCCGACTGCGCGCCGCTCCTGGCCGCGCTGCTCGGGCTGCCCGGCCCGCTACCGGGGATGCGACCGCTCGCGGAGATGCGGATCGCCGTCTCGCCCCGCATCCCGTTCGTCGAGCTCGACGCAGACGTCGCGGCGGGTTTGGACGCAGCGATCGGCGCGTGCCGCCGGCTCGGCGCCGAGCTGGTCGAGCCTCCGCCGCCCGACGCGCCGCTCGACGTCGGCGCCGACTTCATCGACGTCGTCCTCGCCGAGCTGCTCCCGTATCACCGCCGCTTCGACGCGCAGCGCGAGCTCTACCGGCCTTCGCTGCGCGAGTGGGTGGAGACCGCCGAGGAGCGCGCACTCTCCGCCGAGGCCTATCTCGCGGCACAGGCGCGGCGCGCCGAGACCACCTTCGCATGGACCGACTGGCTCGCCGCGCACCGGATCGACGCCGTGCTCGAGCCGACGGTCCCGGTCGTCGCACCGTTGCGCGGCAACGGCTACGACCACGCCTTCACCGACGCGGCGCTGATCTCGCTCACCCACACCTGGGACTGGACCGGGTTCCCGGTCGCGGCCCTGCCCGCGGGACTCGGAGAACGCAGCGGTCTGCCCGTGGGCGTCTCGTTGATCGGCCCGCCCGGGCGCGACTTCGACCTGCTCGCCGCGGGCGTCGAGCTCCAGGCGGAGCTCGGCCCGGTTACGGTAGCGCGATGACCGACGGATTCCTCAGCCCGTTCGACGTCGAGACCCCGGCCGGCGCAGAAGGCTGGGAGGAGATGTACCCGTACTACCTCCTCTTCGACCCGGCGCGGCGCGCCGACGAGGAGAACCGCTTCTGGTTCTACAACGGCATGCATTTCCCCGAGCCGATGCCGGCGTTCGACATGATCACCGCCGAGTCGTGCTACCTCTCGATCGGGCTCTACCAGGGGCGCGTCTTCTCGATCCCGACCGTGCTCGGCATCGAGCACCGCGTCGTCAACGGCTACGTCTACATCACCGCGAACGAGGTCACCGACCCCGACACGATCGCGAAGCGGCTCGAGACCTTCCTGCCGCGAATCGGCTTCTACTACGAGAACTGGGACTCGCTCGTCGACCGCTGGCAGGCGGAGGTCGACACGCGGATCGCGGAGCTGTCGAAGCTCCGCGTGCCCCGGCTGCCGGATCTCGAGGACGAGCAGGAGCTGATCCACGAGCACCAGCTCGGCTCGAACTACCGGCTGATGGCGGCGTACGACCGCTGCATCCACCTCTACAACGAGCTCAACCAGCTCCACTTCGAGCTGTTGCTGCTCGCGTACGGCGCATACCTCACCTTCTTCCAGTTCTGCCAGGGCGCGTTCCCCGACATGAAGTTGCAGCTGATGTCCCAGATGATCGCCGGCTACGACACGACGATGATGCGGCCCGACGACGAGCTGAAGGCGCTGGCGGCGAAAGCGCTCGAGCTCGGCGTCGAAGGGTCGTTCGGCGAGGGCCGGCCGCACAAGGATGTGCTCGCGGAGCTCGAAGGCGGCGACGCCGGCCGCGCGTGGATTGCGGATCTCGAAGCGCGCCAGCACCCATGGTTCTTCATGTCGACGGGCGACGGCTTCTACCATCACCACCGAGCGTGGGCCGACGACTTGCGCCTGCCGTTCGCCGCGATCGGCGGCTACATCGCGCAGCTGCGCGACGGCAAGGAGCTCGCGCGCCCGCGCGAGAAGCTGCTCGCCGAGCGCGACCGCATCGCCGGCGAATACAGCGAGCTCCTCTCGACCGACGAGGAGCGCGCGCAGTTCGAGCAGATGCTCGGCCTCTGCCGCCACGTGTTTCCGCACGCCGAGAGCCACAAGTTCTTCATCGAGCACTGGGGCACGTCGCTGTTCTTCAACAAGGTGCGCGAGGTCGGCGCCGTGCTCGCCGAGAACGGGCTCGTCGAGGACGCGGAGGACATCTTCTTTCTCAACATCCACGAGGTACGCGAGGCGCTGTCGGACCTCGGGCTCGCGTGGTCGGGCGGCGCACGCGCGCGTGGAACCGTCTACTGGCCGCCGCGGGTCGCGCGGCGCAAGGAGATCCTCGCGAAGTTGTCCGAGTGGGCGCCGCCGCCGGCGCTCGGCGTCGTGCCGGAGGTGATCAACGACCCGACCGTGCAGCTGCTTTGGGGCGTCACCGCCGAGCGGCTCCGCGAGTGGGCGGGCGGCGGCGAGGAAGGCGTGCACGGGTACGCGGCGTCGCCGGGCGTCGTGGAAGGCGTCGCCCGCGTCGTGCGCGACGTCAACGACATCGGCACGGTGCAGCAGGGCGAGGTGCTCGTCTGCCCGGTCACGGCGCCGAGCTGGGCGCCGGTCTTCCCGAAGATCGCGGCCGCCGTCTCCGACATCGGCGGGATGATGTCGCACGCGGCGATTATCGCCCGCGAATACGGGCTCCCCGCCGTCGTCGGCACCGGCGACGGGACGAAGCAGATCAAGACCGGCGACCGTGTCCGCGTGGACGGCGACAACGGAACCGTGACGATCCTCGACTGACGTGCAGGTCGTCCCGTTCTGCGAGCTCGGCCTCGCCGACGTCGCTCTCGTCGGCGGCAAGAGCGCGCATCTCGGCGACTTGACGCAGGCGGGCTTCCCGGTTCCGCCGGGGTTCGCGGTGACGGCGAGCGCGTTCGAGGCGGTTGTGCAGCGCCACGTCGACGAGCTGCTCGCCGGGATCGACACCGAGGACGTCGCCGCGCTCGAGCGGAAAGCGGAACACGTCCGTGCAGTCGTCGAGTCGCTCGACGTGCCGCAGGAGATCGCCGCCGCCGTGGCCGACGGCTACCGCGGGCTCGGCGACGGCCTTGCGGTCGCGGTGCGCTCGAGCGCGGTTGCGGAGGATGCCGCCGATGCGAGCTTCGCGGGCATGCAGAGCACGTACCTCTGGCTCCGCGGCGCCGACGACGTGCTCGCCGGCGTCCGGCGCTGCTGGGCGAGCTACTTCAACGCGGAGGCGCTCGCGTACCGCGCGCAGCGCGGCGGAGCCGCGGGGATGAGCGTCGCGGTGCAGGCCATGGTCGACGCGCGCGTCGCCGGCGTGATGTTCACGCTCAACCCGGTCACGGGCGACCCCGCGTCGATCGCGATCGACGCGAGCTACGGCCTCGGCGTGACCGTTGTCGGCGGCGATGTGACTCCCGACTCCTACCTCTTCTCGAAGGTGACACGCGAGCTCGTGCGCACCGCGATCGGCGCGAAGGAGGTCGAGTGCGTCGCCGGTCCGGAAGGCGCCGGCACGGTCGCGCGGGAGGTCGAGGCGGAGCGCCGCGGGCGCCCGTGCCTCGAGCCGAACGAGGTAGCGCGGCTCGCCGAGCTCGGCCGAAGCGTCGAGCGGCACTACGGGCGCCCGCAGGACATCGAGTGGGCGATCGACCGCAGCGGCGAGATCCAGCTCCTCCAGGCGCGGCCGGAGACGGTGTGGGCGCAGAAGCGGAAGGTTGCGGTCGCGCAGAGCCCGCTTGCCGCGATCGCGTCGACGTACACCGGCGGCAACCCGGCTCGGTGAGCGACCTCACACCCGAGGACGTGCAGGAGATCCTCAGGCTCGTCGACGAGTCGGGCGTCGAGGAGCTCGACGTCGAGACGCCGCGCTTCAGCGTTCGCTTCCGCCGCGGCGAAGCGCCCGTGGTGGAGCAGCCCGCCGGGCGCGTCGACGTGACGGCGCCGATGGTGGGGACGTTCTATCGCGCGGCCGCCCCCGACGAGGCGCCGTACGTCGAGGTCGGTAGCGCGGTCGAGCCGGACACGCAGGTGTGCATCCTCGAGGTGATGAAACTGATGAGCGGCGTTGTCGCCGGCGCACGCGGGACGATCGCCGAGATCTGCCGCACGAACGGCGAGCCGGTGCAGTACGGTGACGTGCTCTTCCGCATCGCGCCGTGATCGGACTCGTCGACACCACCGTGCGCGACGGGCACCAGAGCCTCTGGAGCGCGAACGCGTTGACCACGGCGATGATCGCCGGCATTGCGCCCGTGATGGATCGCGTCGGCTTCCACGCGATCGACTTCACGAGCAGCACGCACATGGCGATGGCCGTGCGCTGGCAGCGCGAGGATCCCTGGGAGCGGATCCGTGCGATCCGCGAGCTGATGCCGGAGACGCGACTCGGCTTCATCACGCCGGGAATGCGCTTCATCTCGTGGGAGCGCGCCCCGCTCGACGTGATGGAGCTCGCGCTCCGCTGCGTGATCCGCAACGGCGTGCGGCGCATCTGGGTCGCCGAGTCGATGAACGACATCGCCACCGACCTCGAGATCGCGCGTATCGCCAAACGCGAGGGAGCCGAGGAGGTGGTGCTCGGGCTCGTCTACACGATCAGCCCGGTGCACACCGACGACTACTACGCGCAGCGCGCGCGGGCCGTCGCCGCGAGCCCCGACGTCGACGTCCTCAACCTCAAGGATCCAGGCGGGCTGCTCACGCCGGAGCGCGTGCGCACGCTCGTACCCGCGCTGCGTGCCTCGGCGCCCGGCCTGCCGCTCGAGGTTCACACGCACGACACCGTGACGATGGGCGGCGCGTCGTACCTCGAGGCCGTGCGCTGGGGCGCCTCGTTCGTCTGCACCGCCGTCGAGCCGCTCGCGAACGGGACGTCGCAGCCGTCGGCGGAGCAGACCGTCGCCGACCTCCGCGCCGCCGGCTTCGGCGTGGAAGTCGACGAGGACGCGCTCGTCGAGATCTCCGCGTACTTCACGCGCCTCGCCGCGCGCCTCGGACGCCCGGCGGGCGTCCCGCTCGCGTACGACGCGCGTGTCTACGAGCACCAGCTCCCCGGCGGGATGACTTCGACGCTGCGCCGCCAGCTCGCCGAGGTCGGCATGGAGCACCGTTGGGACGACGTGCTCGCCGAGCTGCCCCGCGTGCGCGAGGAGCTCGGCTGGCCGATCATGGTCACGCCGCTCTCGCAGTTCGTCGCCGTGCAGGCGTTCCTCAACGTCACGACCGGCGAGCGCTACGCGCAGATCCCCGACGAGGTCGTGAAGTACGTGCTCGGCCAGTACGGTCCACCGCCGGGCGAGCTCGACCCGGACGTCGCGGCGAAGGTGCTCGGCTCGCCGGGCGCCGAGCGGTTCGCCGGGGAGGAGCACCGGCTCGATCTCGCCGATGCCCGCGCGCGCTTCGGCGCGCGGATGAGCGACGAGGAGCTGCTGCTGCGGATGACCCTCCCGCCGGAGCAGGTGGACTCGATCGGTCGCGGCGCGCCGCCGGTCGCCGCGCGCAACGCGATCGTCGAGCTCGTCGACCAGCTGGCCGCGCGCCGGCTGCGCGAGGTGGAGGTCGTCGCGCCGGGGCTTCGCTTGCGGATGCGCCGGTGAGCCTGCTCGACGGCATCGATGCGGTCGTCTTCGACATCGACGGCACGCTGCTGCACGCGGGCGATCCCGGAGGCGTCGTCGGCGCGAAGCCCATCGCCGGCACGGTCGAGGCCGTCGCCCGCGTCCGCGCGACCGGCCGGCGCGTCCTCTTCTTCACGAACGGCACGGGGCCGACGCCCGCGCAGTATGCCGCCGATCTGCGCGGGGTCGGCTTCGAGCTCGCAGACGAGGAGTTCATGAATCCGGCGGTTGTCGCCGCACGCTGGATCGCGCGCCACCATCCGGGCACGACGGTGCTCGTGCTCGGCGGACTCGGCGTCGCGGCACCGCTGCACGATCTCGGGATAGAGACCGTGACCGGCCGCGCCGAGGTCGTCCTTGTCGGCTGGGACGACACTCTCACGTACGCACAGCTCCGCGCCGCCTGCGACTCCGTCTGGGCGGGAGCGCCGCTGCTCGCCACCTCCACGGCGCCGGTGTTCTCCGTCGGCGGCGGCCGCGCGCCCGGCTGGTCGGGCGCCGTCGTCGCCGGTATCCGCCAGACGACGGGCGCGAAGGCGCGGACGCTCGGCAAGCCCGCGCCCGAGGCGTTGCGCGAGATGTGCCGCGCGCTCGGCACCGTGCCGCGCCGCGCGCTCGTCGTCGGCGACGACCTCACCCTCGAGATCGAGATGGCGCGCAAAGCGGGCGCGCGCACCGCGCTCGTGCTGACCGGGATATCGCACCAGGCAGACGTCGACGCGCTTCCCGCCGAGCGCCGCCCGGATGCGGTCGCCGCGACGGTGGCCGAGCTGCCCTTCTAGCCGCTGACGCGCGCCACGACGTCGCCCTCGAGGGCGCGGCCGCAGCGGAGCAGGACGTGACGGAGGCTCGTCACTTCGTCGCCGTCGAGGTCTCCCAGCATCTCCCGTTCGACCGCGTCGACGGCACGGTCGCAGCGCTCGAGCGCCCGCTGTCCCGCGCGTGTCAGCTCGGTGCGAATCACCCTCCCGTGCCCCGGCTCGGCGCGGCGGCGGACATAGCCCTGTTCGACGAGGAGCGTCAGCACCTCGCTCATGGACTGCGGCGTGACAAGCGAGCGGCGCGCGAGCTCCGCATTCGAGAGACCATCCTGGACGCGAAGCACCGACAGCGTGGTGTACGCGGGGAGCGTGAGACCGGCCGGCTCGACCGCGGCCGAGAGGCGGCGGCGCACGACCCGCTCGAGGCGGCCGACGAGGTAGCTGACACGCGGCTCCGTGCTCACGATGCGGGCGGCCGCTCGTACGTTTGCAGGCCGGGCTTGATCCGCTTCTCGTCGAGGAACTGTCCGAGCCCTTGCTCGCGGCCACTCTCGGCGTCGAGGAACTGCGACTGCTCGAGCTTCGCGTAGAGGTAGTCCTCGGCCTGGCCCCAGCTCATCGCCGCGCAGTGCTTGTAGCCGAGCTTCGCCGCGCGCAGCACGACGGGATTCTTCTCGAGCAGCTCACGCGCGAGCGACTCGACCTCGCCGCGGAGCTGCGCGAGCGGAACGCTGGCATTGACAAGGCCCATCGCTGCTGCTTCCTGCCCGCTGAACGTCCGGCCGGTCATCACGTACAGCAGTCCCGTCCGCGAGCCGACGGTGTCGGTGAGCGCCTTGCTGACGACGCTGCCGGGCGGGATGCCCCAGTTGATCTCGGAGAGGCCGAACGTCGCCTCGTCCGCGGCGATCGCCAGGTCGCACGCGACGAGCGGGGTGAAGGCGCCGCCGAAGCACCAGCCGTTGACCATCGCGATCGTCGGCTTCGCGTACGTGCGCAGCAGCCGCCACTGCCACAACGCCGCGTCGCGGCGCACCTTCCGCTGCACGTGTTCGGGCGACGCGTCGACCTCGCGGAAGTATTCCTTCAGGTCCATGCCGGCCGACCACGCGTCGCCCGCGCCCGTGAGCACGAGCACGCCGCACGCGTCGTCGGCGTCGAGTGCCTCCAGCACCTCGACCATCTCGGCGTTGAGCGTCGGGTTCATCGCGTTGCGCTTCGCGGGCCGGTGGAGCTCGACCCAGGCGATGCCTTCGTCGACCTCGACCCGCACGGTCGTCCAGCGGTTCTCGTATGACATGGTGGGCACTATATCAGGCTACCTGAGATAACGCTACTCCTCTTCCTTCGCGCGGTGGTCGCGGCCGAGGAAGGTGTTGGCCCAGGCGCTTGTGTGGTCGAGGGCGTTGTCTTTGAACACGACGGGGCCGTCGAGCAGCGACTCTTCCTCGCCGTACGCCTTCAGCCGTTCGTAGGCCTGCGACCAGATGCACTC
>DATCBP010000034.1:0-5049 GCA_036511815.1 Gaiellaceae bacterium | reverse complement strand
GTCCGTCGCCCGAGGCGCGACGCAGCGGCTCACGTTCACGGCGCCGGGCCGCGGCTGGTACTACGTCGAGGCGAGGGTGGTCACGCCTGGCTACGGCGCGTACACGCTCACGCTGAACAAGACGACGCCGGCGACCTAGCTCGACTGGTTCTCGAGCAGCTCGTCGTCGGCGACGAGCCGCACGACGCGCGCGGGATTGCCGACGACGAGCATCCGCGGCTCGACGTCCTTCGTCACGACCGCGCCCGCGCCGACAAACGCCTCCTCGCCGATCTCGATCCCGGGGAGCAGGGTGGCGCCGCCGCCCACCCGTGCGCCGCGCCTGATCGTCGGGCCCTTGATCAGCTCGTGCCGCCGTTCGGTGCGGCCCATGAAGTTGTCGTTCGTCGTGACGACGCAGGGGGCGATGAAGACATCGTCCTCGAGCGTCGAGTAGGCGGTGATGTACGCGTGCGCCTGGATCTTCGTACGCGCCCCGACGGTCGAGTCGTTCTCGATCAGCGAGCCGCGGCCGAGGACGACGTCGTCGCCGACCTGTACGCGCTCTCGCACGCACGACTGGTCGCCGAGGATCACGCGCGCGCCGATCGTCGCGCCGGCGAAGACGATCGCGCCGGTGGAGACGATCGTGCCGTCGCCGATCGTGGCGGGAGGTAACGGCTCCCGCTTCGCCGTCGAGCGCGGCGAGAGGGTCGGCTGCTTGCCGATCACCGCGTTCTCGAGCACCTTCACGCCTTCGCCGAGCACCGTGCCGGGATAGACGGTCGCGCTCGGGTGGATCTCAGCGGTCACGCAGCGACTCCGTCAGCCGGTCGAGCGCCCGCACGACGCGCGCGCCGTCCTCCGCCACCTTGCGCCGGTCGCCTCCGCCCGCGATCAGGTGCAGGAACTCCTGGCACTCGAGCTTGAGCGGCTCGTCGGTCGGAATCTTCGGGATCGAGATGTCGCCGGAGCGGGTCTGCCATTCCCCGTAGACGTCGGTGCGCTTCCACGGCGCCTTCTCGTACACCGTCACCTTGCGCTCGAGCTCCATGTCGTCGAACACGACCATCTTCTCACGGCCGACGACGGTGATCCGCCGCATCTTGTGCGGATCGAGCCACGACAGGTGCATGTGCGCGATCTTCCCGCTCGGAAAGCGGAGATAGCAGAAGACGACGTCCTCGACACCCTCGGTGAGGAAGTCACGGCCGTGGGCAACGCACTCGTCGGGCTCCTCGTCGAGCAGGTAGAGGATCACCGAGAGGTCGTGGACGCCGAGCGACCAGAGGGCGTTCTCGTTCGTGCGCACGATGCCGAGGTTCTGGCGGTTGCCGTAGACGCAGAGCACCTCGCCGAGCTCGCCGGAGTCGATCAGCGCTTTCAGCTTGCGCACGCCCGGGTGATAGAGCAGCAGGTGGCCGGGCATCAGCACGAGGTTGCGTTCCGCCGCGAGCGCGACGAGCTCGTCGATCTCCGCCGCGCGCATCGCCGGGGGCTTCTCGACGAGGACGTGCTTGCCGGCCTCGAGCGCGCGCCGCGCGAGGTCGTAGTGGGTGGGCACCGGCGTCGCGATCACGACGGCGTCGACGGTGTCGTCGGCGAGCAGCTCGTCGAAGTCCGCGAACATGCGTGCTTGCGGATAGCGCGCGGCGAACCGCTCGCGCAGCTCCGCGTCGAGATCGCAGAGGGCCGTGAGCGCGCCGAGGTCGTCGAAGTTCCGCGCGAGGTTCGGGCCCCAGTAGCCGAGGCCGGCGACGGCAATGGCGGTCACAACTTGAAGACCTTGTCGCTCTCGGTGCCCCTGGCGCCCGTCGCGTTGCGCAGGTCGACGACGAGTGTCGCGTCGTCGACGAGCTTGTCGTAGTCGATCGAGCGGTGGTCGGTGACGATGACGACGGCGTCGTACGCGGCGGGGTCGAGCGGGACGGATGCCATCTCGAGCCCGTGCTCGGCGAACTGCGCCACGTACGGATCGTGGTACGAAACGGTCGCGCCCGCGTTCTGGAGGAGCGAGATGAGCTTCAGCGCCGGCGACTCGCGCATGTCCCCGATGTCCGGCTTGTACGCGACGCCGAGGATGAGCACCTGCGAGCCCTTGAGCGACTTCTGCTTCGCGTGGTTGAGCGCCTGCGAGACGAGCGAGCGGCAGAAGTACGGCATCTCCTCGTTCACCTTGCCGGCGAGCTCGATGAACTCGGTGTAGAAGCCGAACTCGCGTGCCTTCCAGGTGAGGTAGAACGGGTCGATCGGGATGCAGTGCCCGCCGAGGCCGGGGCCCGGGCTGAAGGGCATGAAGCCGAACGGCTTCGTCGCCGCCGCGTCCACGACCTCCCAGATGTCGATGCCCATCCGGTCGCAGAGCATCGCGAGCTCGTTGACGAGCGCGATGTTGACCGAGCGGAAGATGTTCTCGAGCAGCTTCGTCAGCTCGGCCGCCTCGGGCGTCGAGACGCGGTGGACCGTGTCGATCGCGCTGCCGTAGAGCTCGGCCGCGCGCTCGGTCGAGGCCGCAGTGATGCCGCCGACGACCTTCGGCACGTTCTTCGTCGTGAAGTCGGTGCGACCGGGGTCGACGCGCTCCGGCGAGAACGCGAGGTGGAAGTCCTCGCCTGCCTTCAGGCCGGACGTCTCGAGGATGGGCAGGACCTCCTCGCGCGTCGTTCCGGGGTACGTCGTCGACTCGAGGACGACGAGGTGTCCCTTGCGGAGCCGTTTTGCGATCTCCGCGACAGCGTTCTTCACGATCGAGAGGTCCGGCTCGCGCTGGCGCGAGAGCGGCGTCGGCAGCGCGATGAGGATCGCGTCGGCATCCCGCAGGATGTCGAAGTCGGTCGTCGCGGAGAGCCCATTCGCGACGAGCGTCGCGAGCAGCTCGCTCGGGACGTCCGCGATGTAGCTCTCGCCGCGATTGAGCATGTCGACGCGCTCCTGGACGACGTCCACGAGCACGACGCGCCTGCCCGCCTCGGCGAAGACCCGGGCGAGGGGGACGCCGACATAGCCGGCGCCGACGATGGCGATCTCGGGCTTCACGCCGGCGGAAGGCTACCGCGGAGCACCGCGGCGATCTTCGACGAGGCGTCCCCGTCGCCGTACAACGGCGGGCGGGCGTCCGGCATCCGGGCCGCGGCCACCGCCCGCGCGAGCCGGGCCGGATCGTCGTCGACGAGGACATTGGCGCCGAGCTCGACCGTGTCCTTCCATTCGGTCGAGGGTCGCGCGGTCACGCACGGCACGCCGTACCAGTACGCCTCCTTCTGGAGCCCGCCGGAGTCGGTGACGAGCACGCGCGCCTGCGAGACGAGGGCAGCCATGTCGAGGTAGCCGAGCGGCTCGAGCAGGCGGACGTTGGCCGGCAGCGGGCCGAGGCAGCCTCGTGTGCGCGGGTGGGCCGGGAACAGCACCGGCTCGGGGATCCGGCCGAGCCCGTCCACGATCCGTGCCAGCCGCTCCGGCCGCACGTTGGCCTCGCGGTGGATCGTGGCCACGACGTAGGCGCCCGGCTCGAGCCCGAGCGAGCGCACGATGTTCGAGCGCTCGCGTGCGATCGGCGCGAAGCGGAAGCACGCGTCCGCCATCACGTCGCCGACGACCTCGATCCGTCCTGCGATGCCCTCCGCGAGGAGGGTCATGCGCGAGCGCTCGTCGGGGCAGAACAGGAGCGACGAGATCCGGTCGACCTCGATCCGGTTGTGCTCCTCCGGCATCGAGAGGTCGCCGCTGCGGAGCCCTGCCTCGACGTGGGCGACCGGCGTTCCCGCGTCGACGGCTGCCTCCGCACCGGCGAGCGTCGAGTTCGTGTCGCCGTAGACGAGCGCCCAGTCCGGGCGCTCGCGCGCGAGGGCGTCCGCGATCCCGGGCCGCATCGCCTCCGGGTCGGCCGTGTGCAGGTCGAGCCGGTACGCCGGCTCCGGCAGGCCGAGCTCCTCGAAGAACACCTCCGACAGCTCCCGGTCCCAGTGCTGGCCCGTATGGAGGACGACCTCGTCGATCCCCGCCCCGCGGAGGGCGACGGACACCGGCCCGGACTTGATGAACTGCGGCCGGTTGCCGACAACGGAGAGCACCTTCACGGTGGGCCAGCCTACGCACAGCACGGGCTAGAATGGCCGCCGCTCGCTCGGGCCGTTAGCTCAGTTGGTAGAGCAGGGGACTCTTAATCCCAAGGTCGAAGGTTCGAATCCTTCACGGCCCATCGTCGCTTTGCGTGCCGCCTGTGGCGCGACACGCTCGCTTCACCGGGGAAGCCGCTCAAGACCTCCAGCCGAGGCACCGATACCCAAAGCGTGCCCTGGATCTACCGTCATGCCGTCGCCGTCGTCGCCGTGGCCGTTGCCCTCGTCGGAACTGCAGGCGTCTTCGTCTTTGCGAAGCCGACCTATCAGCCGGCGGTCACGAGCAAGACCGTGGACATGACGACACAGGATCACTACACGATCGCCGAGGTACGACCGGCGTTCGCCGCCCAGGGAATCGTGCTGATTCGCCGCAGCGGTGCCGGCGGAACGACGTACTTCTCCGACAAGCACCCCGGCGTGGCAGGCGACTCGCTGCTCGTGACGATCTTCGACCCGCACGCGAAAGTCGGGTTCTGCACGGTCTGCGCAGCGATCCCCTACGAGCAGCGCCTCGGGAATCTCCTCGTCAGCTACGGCGGTCGCGATGCGGGGCTCCTGAGCAAGGTCAGGGCAGCCGTCGCCGCCGTCAAGCACTGACGCAGGGCCCGGGCCTTCGCCCGCGCGGTAGCGACACCTACGATTCGCCGCGATGCGCGTCGCCCGGCTTCGAGTCGATCTCTCGGAACGCGGCCCCGGTGGAACTGCGGCGCTCGTGCTCTACGGGGCCGTCGCGTTCGTCCTGTTCGGGCTGCCGCTTCTGACACATCCGGGGCCGAACTACTCCGGTATCGGGGCCGATCCGCAGGTGTTCATCTGGTCGTTCGCGTGGTGGCCGCACGCGATCCTGCACGGTGAGAATCCGTTCGTGTCGCACGCGGTCTGGGCGCCGAGCGGCGTCAACCTGACCTGGACGACGACGGTGCCCGGACTCGCGCTGCTGTTCTCGCCG
>DATCBP010000033.1:0-18492 GCA_036511815.1 Gaiellaceae bacterium | reverse complement strand
CGATGGTTCTCACAAACGGGTTATCTACAGGACCGGGGGGAAACTCGCTCCGCTCAGCCGATGATGCCGCGGCGGAAGCCGACGGCGACGGCATGAGCGCGAGAGCGGGACTGCAGTTTCGCGAGCAGGTGGCGGACGTGGGACTTGACGGTCTCCTCGGAGAGAAAGAGCCTCTGACCGATCTCCCGGTTCACAAGGCCGTCCGAGATCAGCTGGAGCACCTCGATCTCCCGCATCGTCGGCTCCTGTTCCAGTTCCCGAAGGGGCCCCTGGAACGGAATCACCTCCGCATTGCCGTTCCCGGAGCGCCTTGCGGCGACCTCTTCGAACCGGCGGGAGTGATCCGCGTAGCGGTTAAGAATCTCCTTGCGCTCTGCAGCGTCCACGGCCCGAGTATCGGCGGTCTGGAATCACCCCTTTAGGGGCCTCTTACCTCTTTCCAGGGATGGCCAGGCCCCGCGCTACGAACGGACGGTCGCCCGAGTGGCCTCGAGCGTCGCCTTGTCCACGTTCAACGGGTGGTGACAGGCAGCGAGATGTCCACCGCCGTAGTCAACGAGCGGCGGCTCGATCTCGGAGCAAACCCCGGTCGCGTAGCGGCAGCGCGGATGGAAGCGGCAGCCGGTCGGCGGGTCGATCGGGCTGGGGACGTCCCCCTCCAGCACGATTCGCTCCCGCGCCGCGGCGATGTCCGGGTCGGGCACCGGCACCGCCGAGAGCAGCGCCTCCGTGTACGGCATGATCGGCCGCTGGTACAGCTCCTCGGCCGGGGACAGCTCGACGAGCTTGCCGAGGTACATCACCGCGATCCGGTCGCTGACGTGACGGACGACGCCGAGGTCGTGGGCGATGAAGATGTAGGTCAGCTTGAACTCGTTCTGGAGATCCTCGAGCAGGTTGAGCATCTGGGACTGGATCGAGACGTCGAGCGCCGACACCGGCTCGTCCGCGACCACGAGCTTCGGGCGCAGCGCGAGCGCCCGCGCGATCCCGATCCGCTGCCGCTGGCCCCCCGAGAACTCATGCGGGAAGCGGTTGTAGTGCTCGGGCGAGAGCCCGACCGTCTCCAGGAGCTCCTCGACGCGGGCCTTCCGCTCCTGCTTGTTGCCCAGCTTGTGGATCTTCATCGGGTCGCCGATGATCGAGCCGACGCGCTTGCGCGGATTCAGGCTCGCGTAGGGATCCTGGAAGACCATCTGCATCTCGCGCCGCAGCGGCCGCAGCCGGCGCGGGCCGAGCTTCTCGATCGACTGCCCGCGGAAGATGATCTCGCCCGCCGTCGGCGCGAACAAACGTACGATCGTGCGTCCGAGCGTCGACTTGCCGCACCCGGACTCGCCCACGAGACCGAGCGTCTCCCCCTCGTGTACGACGAAGCTCACGTCGTCGACGGCGTGCACGCGGGCCACCTCGCGCTGGAGCACGCCCTTGCGGATTGGGAAGTACTTCTTGATGTGACGGACCTCGAGGAGCGGCTGGCCGGGGTTGCCGTTCGTGCTCACGCCGCCTCCGTCTGGCCGCTGATCGTCAGCGCGCGATGGGCGACCTTGTAGTCCTCGTCGAGCCAGCACCGGTCGAGGTGGCTCCTGTCCTGGACGTGGCTCTCGAGCGCCGGCTCCTCCGTGCACTTCTCGAAGGCGTGCGGACAGCGGGGACGGAACCGGCAGCCGGGCGGCGCGTTGATCAGCGACGGCGGCGCGCCCTTGATCGAGTGCAGCCGGTCGGGCCGCGGTCGGTCGAGCCGCGGAATCGAGCCGAGCAACCCCCATGTGTACGGCATCTGCGGGTTGTAGAAGAGCTCGCGCGTCGCTGCCCGCTCGACGACGCGGCCCGCGTACATGACGACGATTTCGTCCGCGATGTCGGCGACGACGCCAAGGTCGTGGGTGATCAGGATCACCGCCGAGTTGAAGTCATCCTTCAGACGCGAGATCAGCTCGATGATCTGGGCCTGGATCGTCACGTCGAGAGCGGTCGTCGGCTCGTCGGCGATCAGGATGTCGGGATTGCAGGACAGCGCCATCGCGATCATCGCGCGCTGGCGCATCCCGCCGGAGAACTGGTGCGGAAAGTCGTCGACGCGGGTCTCGGGGTTCGGGATCCCGACCTGGCGCAGCAGCTCGACTGCGCGCTTCTTCGCGCCGCGCTTGTCGATCGACTCGTGCGTCCGGATCGCCTCGGCGATCTGCTCGCCGATCCTGTACACCGGGTTCAGCGACGTCATCGGGTCCTGGAAGATCATCCCCAGCTCGGCGCCGCGGTACTGCTGCATCTCCCTCTCCGAGACCTGCAGGAGATCCTTGCCCTTGTAGAGCACCTCGCCCTCGAAGCGCGCGTTGACATCCCGCGTCAAGCCGAGCAGCGTCATCGCGGTCACGCTCTTGCCGGAGCCCGACTCGCCGACGATCCCGAGCACCTTGCCGCGCTCGAGCTCGAACGAGACGCCGTCGACCGCGCGCACGACACCATCCTCGGTCGCGAAACCGACGTGGAGATCCTTCACCTCGAGCAGAGTCTCGGCCACTCGGTTACGTAGGTCTGATCCGCGGGTCGAGATAGGCGTAGAACAGGTCGACGAGCACGCTGAAGATGACGATGAAGAATGCGCCGTACATCGTCACGCCCATGATCGGGGGCAGGTCGAAGTTGTTGATCGACTGCGCCGCGTACTGGCCGACTCCGTGGAGGTCGAACACGGTCTCGGTGAGAATCGCGCCGCCGCCGAGCACGCTGGCGAAATCGAGCCCGAACAGCGTCACGATCGGGATCAGCGATGTCCGCAGCACATGCCGGAAGAGGATTCTCCGGGGCGTCAGGCCCTTCGCCTTCGCCGTCCGCACGAAATCCTCGTTGATCGTGTCGAGGATGTTCCCACGCAGCACCCGGCCGTAGAAGCCGATGAAGAGCACCGCCAGCACGAGCCACGGAATGATCAGGTGCGAGAACCAGCTGAGCGGGTTCTGCGTCAGCCCGACGTATTCCCCGTCCGGGAAGAACGTCGTCAGGCCGCCCTCGGCGAGGTAGTAGCGACTGATGATGCCGAGCCAGAACACCGGCATTGAGATGCCGATCAGCGCGAGCACCGTGATGATGCGGTCCGACAGCCTCCCCGCGGTGACCCCGGATATCACCCCCACGAGAACGCCGAAGAAGAGCCAGATGATCCCGGCTCCGACCGTGAGCGAGAAGGTGGCCGGCATGCCCGCCCAGATCTGCGTGAGCACCTTCTGCTGGCTCGTGTAGCTCACGAGATTGTTCGTGAACATCTTCTCGATCATCCGCCAGTACTGCACGGGCAGAGGCTTGTCGAAACCCCAGTCGTGCTCGATGTTGATCACGTTCTGCGGCGTTGCGTTTTTGCCGGCGATCCGCTGCGCGGTCCCGAGCTTGCCGCCGCCCGGGACGACGATGAAGATCAGGAAGACGATGAACGTCACGGCGATGCAGACGAGCACCGCGCCGATCGTGCGTCTGATCAGGAAGGTCAACATCAGTGGTCGATCTTCACCTTGGCGCGCGGGTCGAGAGCGTCCCGCAAGCCGTCACCGAAGACGTTGAGCGACAGGACCGTGAGCACGATCGCAATGCCGGGCGCAAGCGCCAGCCACGGCCGCGTCACGATCAGCTGCTGGCCGTCCGCGATCAGCGTGCCCCACGACGGCGTCGGGGGCTGAACGCCCGCGCCGAGATACGAGAGCGCCGCCTCGAGCACGATGTTGTTCGCGATGATGAGCGTGAAGAACACGAGAACCGAGCTGATGATGTTCGGCAGCAGCTCGGAGAACATGATCCGCAGCGGGCTGGCGCCCTGGGAGATCGCCGCCTCGATGAACTCCTTCTCGCGCAGCGACAGAACTTGCCCGCGGAGCGGTCGCCCGATGTACGGGACGAGGACGTACGAGATCACGAGCGTCGGAATCCACAGGCTCCCGCTCTGGATCGAGATCCCGAACTGGTGGAAGCCGTTGATCGCGAGAGCCGAGCCGAGCGCGATCCCGAGCAGGATCACCGGGAACGCGTAGAAGAGATCGAAGAAGCGCGTGATGATGAAGTCGATCCAGCCGCCGAAGTAGCCGGCGACGAGCGCGAGGAGCACGGCGAACACGACGCAGATCGCGGATGAGCCGATTCCGACGATCAGCGAGTTCCGTCCTCCGTAGAGCAGGCGAACGGCGATGTCGCGGCCGTTTGCGTCCGCCCCGAGCACATACTTGCCGCCCGCGTTGAACCAGGTGGGGCCGATCGGGATCGCCGAGATGAGCACGCACCCGGTCTGGTCGGTCGTCGAGCAGAGCTTGCCCGTGCGCTTGTTGATGAGCCCGCCTGCCGACACGACGGACTCGGGCTTCCCGTTGACCTTCACGGTTGCGAGCACGTGGTTCTCGCTCGGCCCGGTGCCGGCCACGTGCTTCGCGTACACCGGCGCGAGCGCGCACGCGAGCAGGATGACCACGAAGAGGCCGAGGAAGGCGAAGCCGATGTAGTTGCGCCGCAGGCGACGCCAGGCGAGGTACCACGGGCTCCGGCCGCGGATCACGCTCGGCGGCTCCCCGGCCGCTAGCCCGCCCGTTGGATCGAGCGTGAACTCGGTCTCGGTTGCGCCCTGGGCCAAAACCCCTCCACGTCGGAAGAAGAACATCGGGGGCGCCGTCGCCGGCGCCCCCGATGTCTAGATGACGCTCGCGACTACTTGTGGCAGATCGTCGCGAAGTCGAACTGGTACAGCACGTGGTTCACGTAGCAGCTCAAGTCGATGTCCGAGTTGAAGAAGTCCGTGAACTGACGGTTGAGGAACGGAACCCAAGGGGCCTGCTCCATGACCGCCTTGTCGACGGCGGCCCACTGCGAGTTCACGGCCGCTGTCAACGTCGGCTGCTTCTTCAACGCGTCGATCTTCGCGTTGACTGCCTTGTCGTCGAAGTTCGCGTAGTTGTTGTTGTGCGTCGTCGTGATCCGCTCGCCGTTCAGCAGAACGTCGAACCAGTCGAGCGGATGCGGGTAGTCCTGGAACCAGTCGGCGAAGCCGATCTGCGCCTTCGTCGCCTGGTTGCCCACGGTCGTCCAGTAGACGGCGGGGTTGATGATCTTCTCCGTCGCCTTGAGCCCGATCGAGTTCAGGACGGAGGTGAGATAGTCACCCGCCTTCGGATCGAGGCCGCGGGAGTGGTTCCACACGGTGACCGACATCCCCTTGTCACCCGACGCGGCGATTAGCGACTTCGCCTTCGCCAGGTTGTACGGGTACAGCGTGTGCTTCTGGTACTGGGGATACGTCGGCGGCAGGATGTTCTCCGTCGGCGTCGCCAGACCACCGTAGATCCGGACGAGAGCCTGGCGGTTGACCGCGAAGTTCACGGCCTGCCGCACCTTCAGGTTGTCGAACGGAGCAACCCGCGTGTTCATGAAGAAGTAGTACGTGTTCGCGGGCGTGTACACCTTGATCTGGTTGCCGTACTTCGCCTGCGTGGACGACAACCGATCCGGCGGGATCTGGTGGAAGTCGTAGTCGTCCTGCCCGTTGATCACGCGCTGGAGGGCGACCGTGTCGTCACCGATGATGTCGATCGTCATCTTGTCCGGGTTCCCCGAAGGAACGTTGCCGCCGAAGTCGGCCGCGACGAAGTTCGGGTTCCGGACGAGGATCGCCTGCTTGTTCGGCGCGTAGCTCTTGATCATGTACGGGCCGGTAGCAGGCATCGGGGTCGTCGACTGATCCTTCGCCGGGCTCTTCGCCGGCACCGGTGCTGCGAACTCGGTGGCAAGGATGTTCTCGAAGTCGCCCTGCGGCGCGACGAGATGAATCGTGATCACACCCGTGCCGTCGTTCGCGGTGATCCCGGTGATGCTGCCCTTCTTCGTGGTGCCGTACGTGTTGGCGCCGACGATGTTGCCGAAGAAGCCGACACCGGGCGAGTCAACCTGGAAGTCGCGCTCGATCGTCGCCTTGAAATCACTCGCCTTGACGGGGGCGCCGTTCGAGTACTTCAGCCCCTTCCGGAGGGTGAGCGTGTACGTCTTGCCGTCCGACGAGACCGTCGGCAGGTTCTCGGCCAGGTACGGCACGATCGTCGCCCCATCCGGGCCGTTGACGTGCTTGTAGCCGATGAGCGGCAGATAGACGTTCCACATGATCGCCCAGCCCTCGACCGTGTACGAGAGGCCTGGATCGAGATAGTCCGTGCCGGTGTCGAAGGCGATGCGGAAGTTCGCAAAAGTCTTCCCGGCCGTGGTCGACGAGCCGCTGCTGCTGGTCGTCGTCGAGGTCTTCTTGTTGCCGCTACCGCACGCCGACGCGATGAGCGCGACGCCGACGACAAAGGCGGTGGCTGTCATCAGCCATTTCCACCGATTCCTACGATTCAAGTTCTTACCTCCCCGAGCTCGGTTGTGCTGACGCGGGCAAAGGCGACCGCCTCAGCACGCGCTGCATTCTTACTGACGTAAGACGGACGTCGCTAGTTAGAGCCAATCTCGGTTCGACGTCACAGCCTGAACGTCCTCCGTCGGCGCGCGAGAAGCTCGGCCGGTTCCGCCTCTTCGAGCACGCCGTCGACGCCCTCCCGCTGGGTCGAGTGGAGGATGCGGCCCTCGCCGAGCCAGAACGCGACGTGGTCGGCGCGCTCGGCGTCCCCATAGGTGACGAGGTCGCCCGGACGAATGTCGTCCGCCGAGACCGGCGTGCCGGCCTCCTCCTGCTCGTCGGCGTCGCGGGGCACCAGGCGGCCGCTGGCTCGATAACTCATGTGGACGAGGCCCGAGCAGTCGATCCCCGCGCTCGTCATGCCACCCCAGAGGTAGCGTGTGCCGAGGAGGCGGCGGGCGAATCGGAGTGGATCGGCCTCGCCGCCGAGCCAAGCCGGGTCGGCGTCGCCTCCGAGTGCCTCCGCGCGGATCCACCCCGGGTAGTCGTAGGCGGTGCGGACGAGCGCCCACCCTTCACGCGACTCCTCGACGCTCAGCGGCTCGCCGGCAAGGAGCTGCGTCACCTGCTCGGCGTCCTCGCGCGGCTCGGCGCGAACCGGCGTCAGCTCACGGACGGCAGCCACCCGAGGATCGTACTCCTCTGTTGCATACGAACACCTGTTCGCCTACGATCGGCGTCATGCAACTCCGGCTCGACGCAGCCGACCGGCTGGTGGAGCTCGTCGAGGAGCGGCGCGGGCCGGTCGTCGCCGAGGAGGCCGCGCGGCGACTGTTCGCGCTCCGGCACGCGCCAGTCGGGCTTGCCCGCTCCCTGCTCACCGAGGTGGTCGAGACGGATGCACGCCTCGCGTGGCACGGCGACGCCGTCGCGCTCGCGCGGCCTGCGGGCGCCGAGCTGCTGCTCGAGCAGGCGACGTACGTCGTCGTCGACCTGGAGACGACGGGGCTGCGGCCCGGCTCGTCGCAGATCTGCGAGATCGGCGCGGTGCGCGTGCGGGCGCTCGAGCTGGAGGCCGAGTTCGAGACGCTCGTCGACCCGGGCCGGTCGCTGGCGCCCGCGGTTGCGGCGCTGACCGGGCTGACCGACCGGCAACTCCATGGCGCGCCGTCGCCGCGGGTCGCGGTGTCGCGCTTCCTCGCCTTCGCCGGCGACGCCGTGCTCGTCGCGCACAACGCGCGCTTCGATCTCGCCTTCCTCGACCGCGAGACGGAGCGCCTGACCGGCTCGCGGATCGCGGCACCCGTCGTCGACACGGTCACGCTCGCGCGGCGCCTGCTCGCGGGGCGCGTCCCGCGGGCGAGCCTCGCCCAGCTGTCGCACTTCTTCGGCACGTCGGCACAGCCCTGCCACCGCGCCCTGCCCGACGCCCAGGCCACGGCGGAGGTGCTGCTCGTGCTGATCGGGCTCGCGCAGGAGCGCGGTGCGGGCACGGTGGCCGATCTCGTCGCGTTGGCGGCGACGCGCACGCGCCGCATCTGGGACAAGCGGAACCTCGCCTTCGGCGCTCCCGCGCAACCGGGCGTCTACCTGTTCCGCGACCGCAGCGAGCAGGTGCTCTACGTGGGACGTGCGCGCGACATCAGGGCGCGACTCCGCTCGTACTTTCGCTCCGACCGCCAGCGACCCGCGGTCGAGGCCGCGCTCGCGGCGGCCGAACGGATCGAGTGGCGCGTGCTCGGGTCGGAGCTCGAGGCGGCGCTCGAGGAGCTGCGCCTGATCCGGGAGCTGCGACCTCCCGCGAACGCCCGGGTGGCGAGACCAGACCGGCACGTGTGGCTGCGCGCGCGGGGCGACGGCGTCGTCGCCTCCTCGCAACCGACGGCGCTCGGGCCGATCCGCTCGCGGCGTCGCGCCCAGCTCGCGGCCCGCGCGCTCACCGCCGCCGATCTCGACCGGCCCGCCGCGGCGCTGCCGCGGCTCCGCGCCCGTCTCGCCGCACTCGCCGACGACCGCCGCTACGAGGACGCCGCCCGGCTCCGCGACCGCATCGACGCGCTCGTGCACGTCTGCCGCGAGCTCGACCGGCTCGCCGCCCTGACCGCGCTCGAGCGGTGCCTCGTCGTGCCGGCGGCCGAGCCGGGGCACGCCCGTGCGCTCTTCGTCGCCGGCGGCAGGGTCGCCGCCCAGCGGACGCTGCCGCCCGGCGGCGGCGCGCACCTCGAGGTCCAGGCCGGCCTCGCCGCCGCGAGACGGGCCCTCGTGTCAGACACGGAGGTCGACCTCGACGAGCTGCTCCTGATCGGGTCGTTCCTGCGCAGGCCGCCGCCCGAGCTGAAGGTCGTTCGGCTCGAAGCGCGTGCGATCCTCGCCGCGGCGGAACGCGTCATCGGCCGGAACAGCCACGTCTCGGTGTCAGACACCAGGACCGGCCCGCAGGAGGCTGCGCTCTTCTAGCTACGCGGCGACAGAGATGAGGTCGCGCAACGCGCCGAGGCGGGCGAGTGCCTGCCCCTCGAGCTGCCGGACGCGCTCGCGCGTCAGGTCGAGCTCGTGGCCGATCGCCTCGAGCGTCCACGGCTCGCCCTCGAAGCCGAAGCGCAGCTCGAGGATCCGCCGCTCCCGTTCGGGCAGCGCGTCGAGCGCCCGCCGGACGCCCTGACGGCGCAGCGACTCCTCCGCCTCGTCGAACGGATCGGCAGCCTCGCGGTCGGCGAACAGGTCACCGAGCTCGCCCTCGTCGTCCGCGCCCACGGTCTGGTTGAGCGAGACCGACGCGTGCGCGGCGCCGAGCGCCTCGTCGACGTGCTGCATCGGCAGGCCCGTCGCCTCGGCCAGCTCGTCCTTCGTCGGCTCGCGGCCCAGCTCGACCTCGAGCCGGCGCGCCGCGCGCGACAGCTTCTGCTGCCGCTCGACGACGTGCACGGGCACACGGATCGTGCGCGCGTGGTTCGCCACCGCGCGCTGCACCGACTGCCGGATCCACCACGTCGCGTACGTGGAGAACTTGTAGCCCCGCCGCCAGTCGAACTTCTCGACGGCGCGGTTCAGGCCGAGCGTGCCTTCCTGGATCAGGTCGAGGAAGGGAACGCCGAGCCCGCGGTAGCCCTTCGCGATCGACACGACGAGCCGCAGGTTCGACTCGATCATCCGGCGCTTCGCCACCGGGTCGCCCCGCTCGATCTTTTTCGCGAGCATGACCTCTTCGGCCGCGGTCAGCAGCTTGTGGCGGCCGACGTCGGCGAGGAAGAGCTGAAGGCTGTCGGCCGCGCCGGACATCTCGGCCGCCGCCTCGAGCGCTGCCGCCTCCGCCTCCGCCGCGGCCTTCTCGGCCTCGGCTGCAGCCACCCCGGCGGCCGACAGCTGGCCGACGTCGAGGCCGATCCGCTCGAGCTCGCGCGTGAGCTCCTCGATCTCGTCCTCGTTCAGCTCGTGTTCGAGTGCGAGCGCCTCGAGCTCGGCAGACTCGACGTAACCCCGTTCCTCCGCCCGTTCGACAAGCGCGCGGGCCTGGTCGGTCTCCAGCAACTCGTTGAGCTGATTCTGCGTCAGGGTCTACTCAGTCCTCTCGGATCGTTCCTCGCGAAGCGTCAGCAACCCTTCTCACTCTAGGAGGGAAGTCCTCCGCTTGCCAGGGGAACCGTCGGCCGCGCGGCGGATCCGGACACTCGAAATGACGAACGCGGCGCTGGATGATGCTATTCCGCCGCCGCCGGCTCCTTGGCGGCAGCCTGGGTGCGGACGGGGAAGTCGAACTCCACCTTGCCTTCGTCGTTTAGGACGAGACGCGCCCGGAAAGGTTTGCCGTTTTTCGAGCGGAAACCGGACAGAACCTCGCGGGTCTTCCCCTCCTCGATCAGCTGGCGCGCGATCTCCGGGGTGAGCGTTCGGCTCGCCACGCGCTTCCAGATCACGAAGCCGCAGCCGACCTCCTCGCGGTTCTTCCAGCTCGTGCAGCCGTAAGCGCGCGAGTTCTCGCGGATGATCTCGCCGGTCTCCGCGCCGCAACGGGGGCAGAGGCCGAGCTCGACCCGCTCGGGGCGGAGCTTCTCCTTGTCGAGCGCCTCGATCTGCTGGACGATCTCGCCCGTGAACTTCGCAATCTCCTGGATGAACGCGCCGCGGTCGGCCTTGCCGTGCTCGATGTCCGAGAGCTTCTTCTCCCAGTCGCCGGTGAGCTCCGGCGACGTGATCTTGTGCTCCTCGAGCATCGTGATCACCTGGAGGCCCTTCGGCGTCGGCTGGAGGTCGCGGCCGACACGCTCGATGTACTCGCGTCGGATCAGCGTCTCGATGATCTCCGCGCGCGTCGCCGGCGTGCCGAGCCCGGACTCCTTCATCGCCTCGCGCAGCTCCTCGTCGTCGATGAGCTTGCCGGCGGTCTCCATCGCCGAGAGCAGCGTCGCCTCGGTGTAGCGCGGCGGCGCCTTCGTCATCTTGTCCTCGCGCTCCGCGGCGAGGCAGCGCACGGTCTGGCCCTCCTCGAGCTTCGGCAGCTCGCCGCCCTCGGAGTCCTCCTCCGACTGCTTCTCCGCCTCCGTCTCGAGCCCGTACACGCCGCGCCAGCCCGCCTCGAGCGTGATCTTGCCGCGCGTGCGGAAGCTCTCACCCTCGACCTCAGTGATCACGGTCGTGCGTGCGTAACGCGCCGGCGGATGGAAGGCGGAGAGGAAGCGGCGTGCGATCAGGTCGAACACGCGACGCTCGTCGGGCGAGAACGCCTCGACGTCGTGCGGAATGTCCGTCGGGATGACCGCGTGGTGGTCGGTGACCTTCGCGTCGTTGATCACGCGGGCGAGCGGGAGCTGGTCGAGGCGCATCACGTACGTCGCGGCCTCGCGGTACTCGCCGACGTCCTGGAGGGTCGACGCAACGATCTTCAACTGCGGGACCATGTCCCCGGACAGGTAGCGGGACGAGGTGCGCGGGTATGTGATCGCCTTCTTGCCCTCGTACAGCGACTGCGCCGCCTGCAGCGTGCGGCGCGCGCTGAACCCGAAGCTGCGGTTCGCGTCGCGCTGGAGCGAGGTGAGGTCGTAGAGGAGCGGCGGCTTCTCCGACTGCTCCTTGCGCTCGACCTTCGTGATCGTGCCGTCCTTGCCGCTCGCATGGGCGACGATCTCGTCCGCGCGCTCGACGCTCGCGATCCGGGTCTCGTCGCCGTCGACGAAGATGCCCTGGTACGGCGGCTGGAACGCGGCGTGCACGAGCCAGTACGGCTCCGGCACGAACGCCTGGATCTGGCGCTCGCGCTTGACGAGCATCGCCAGCGTCGGCGTTTGCACGCGGCCGAGCGAGACGACGCCGCCCACCCACGCGCGACCGCGGATCGTCGCGGCGCGGGTCGCGTTCATGCCGACGATCCAGTCCGCCTCGGAGCGCGAGCGCGCGGCCTGCTCGAGCGGCTGGAGCTGCTCGCCCGGGCGGAGGCGCTCGAAGCCCTCGCGGATCGCCTGCTTCGTCATCGAGGAGATCCAGAGACGCTCGACCGGCTTCGGCTCCCCGTCCTTCTTCTTCAGCGTGGTGCGGTACATCTCGTAGATGTACGCGAAGATCAGCTCGCCTTCGCGGCCGGCGTCGCAGGCGTTGATCACGTGGTCGACGTCCTCGCGCTTCAGCAGCTTCAGGATCAGGTTGAGCTGCTTCTTCGACTTCGCGTCGCGCGGGACGAGGTGGAAATCCTCCGGCACGATCGGCAGATCGGCCATCCGCCACTTCTTGAACTTCTCGTCGTACTCCTCGGGATCGGCGAGCTGGACGAGGTGGCCGACGGCCCAGGTGATGACCGTATCGTCGGACTCGAGGTAGCCCTCGCTCTTCGCGAACGTGCCCGGAAGCGCGGACGCGAGATCGCGACCGACGGACGGTTTCTCTGCAATGACGAGGGTCTTGGCCATGTCGTTCACGATAGCGAAGCAGTTGCGAGGCGCTGGTGGGCGCGAGATGGGACATTCGACACGGAGGCGCCACCCCCTCGATACTGCCTGCGTGCCGGCGAGCCGCACCTATAGCGCGATCGCCGCCCTCAGCTGGCCGATTCTCCGCGGCCCGTTCCGGCTCCGCGCGCGCGGGCGCGAGTACGTGCCGGCGACCGGCGGCTGCGTGCTCGCCTGCAACCACGTGTCGAGCTTCGACCCGTGGCCGCTCGCCCTCCCGCTCTGGCCGCAGCGCCAGGTCCGGTTCATGGCGAAGTCCGAGCTGTACTGGTTCCCGCTCAGCAAGATCGTCGACTCGGCGGGCGCGTTCCCGGTGCGGCGCGGCCAGCGCGACACGGTCGCGATCGAGACGGCGGTTCGCCTCGCCCGGGAAGGCGAGGCGATCGCGATGTTCCCGGAGGGAACGCGCAGGAGCAAGGGCCTCGTGAAGAAGTACGAGGCGCGACCGCGGACGGGCGCAGCGAGGATCGCGCTCGAGGCGGGCGTGCCGCTCGTGCCCGTAGCGGTGAAGGGCACGGACCACCTGCGCCGCTTCGGCAGGCTGAGCGTCGCCTACGGGCCGCCCGTCGACCTCGACGACCTGCGCGTCGGCGACGCCGCCGACGCCGCGCACGAGGCGACCGACCGGTTGATGGCGCGGATCGCGGAGCTCGAGGCGTCACTCTGAGCCGCCTGCTTGCAATCGACGGAGACTCGTTCGCGCATCGCGCCTACCACGGCCTGCCGAAGACGACGACCCGGGGAGGAGGCCGGCCGGCCGGCGCGCTCGTCGGCTTCACGAACATGCTCGTAGGCCTCTGGGAGCAAACCTCGCCGGACGCCGTCGTCGTCGGCTGGGACACGCTTACCGTCCCGACCTACCGGCACGAGGCGTACGCCGCCTACCAGTCAGGCCGGGTGTTCGACGACGCGCTGCTCGAGCAGCTCGAGCTCCTGCCCGAGATCGTCCGCGCGTGCGGCTTCGTGGCCGCCAAGGCCGCGGGCTACGAGGCGGACGACTTCCTTGCTGCGGCCGCGAGCACGTGGCCGGGCGAGGTGCTCGTCGCCACCTCCGACCGGGACGCGTACCAGCTCGTGAGCGACCGCGTGACGATCCTCCAGCCGGTGAAGGGCGTGAGCGAGATCACGCGCATCGGGCCTGCCGAGGTGCGGGAGCGGTACGGCGTCGAGCCGGCACAGGTTCCGGATCTGATCGCGCTGCGCGGCGACCCGTCCGACAAGCTGCCCGGCGCCCGCGGCGTCGGCCCGAAGACGGCGGCCCGGCTGCTCGACGAGTACGGGACGCTCGAGGCGGTGCTCGCGGACGGCCGTTTCCCGGCCGAGGCGGAGGACATACGGCTTTACCGGCGAATCGCGACGATGGACGCCTCCGCCCCTCTTCCTCCCCTCACGCAGCACACACCCACCTGGGCGGAGGCGTCCTCCTTCCTCGCAGAGCTCGGCATGATCCGGTCGGCCGAGCGGCTAGCCTCACTCGCGTCGACGTCCTGACGCATCCCGCGCTCGCGCGCCTGCACCCGACAGGGCACCACCCGGAGCGCCCCGAGCGTCTCGCCGTGCTCCTCGAGCATCTGCCGACGTGGACCGAGGGCCGTGCCGCGACGGAGGACGAGCTCCACCTCTGCCACACGAGGGAACACGTTGCGCGCATGCAGGCGATCACCGAGCGGGTGATGCTCGACGGCGACACGATCGCCTCGGAGACCACCTACGAGGCGGCGTGCCTCGCAGCAGGCACGGCGATCGAGGCCGCCCTCTGCAGCGGCTTCGCGCTTGTGCGCCCGCCCGGCCACCATGCGCTGCCCGACCAGGCGATGGGATTCTGCATCTTCGACAACATTGCGATCGCGGCCCGCGCCGCGCAGCAACGGCTCGGGCTCGAGCGTGTGGCCATCGTCGACTTCGACGTCCACCACGGCAACGGCACGCAGGCGATCTTCGCGGGCGACGACAGCGTCCTGTTCGTGTCGCTACACCAGTGGCCGTTCTATCCGTGGACGAGCGGCGGCCCGGACGACCAGAGCGAGACGACGGTGAACGTGCCGCTGCCGGCGGGCGCCGGCGACGACGAGTACCGGCGCGCCTTCGAGCACATTGTCGAGCCCGCGGTGCGCGCGTTCGCGCCGCAGCTGGTGCTCGTCTCGGCCGGCTTCGACGCGCACGTCGACGACCCACTCGCGGCCATGTGCGTCACCGAAGACGGCTTTCGCGAGCTCGCCCGGCGCTGCGCCGCCTTGGCGCCTCGGGTGACCGCGGTGCTCGAGGGCGGGTACGACCTCGACACGCTCCCCCGGCTCGTCGACGCCGCGCTCGACGGCTTCAGGACTGCTTGAGGCCGGAAAACACGAACGGCCCCCGAAGGAGCCGTTCGTCGCCGCCGCGTTTCGCCATTCCCTTGAACACGTGGAGGATCCTGCCGGAGTTATCGACGCACCGAGGCCTGCATTGGTGCCCCCGGCTAGGGGAACCGCATCCCCCACGATGGGTGAGTGGGCCGCTGCCCTAGGGCCGGGCGACGGCGAGCTGCTCGAGCGCCTCACGGCGTGAGGAGACGCCGAGCTTGCGGAGCAGGCTCTTCACATGCGAACGAACGGTGTGCTCGGAGATGAACAGCCGCTTCGCGATCTCGTCCGTGCCGAGATGCTCGTCGAGGAGGAGCAGCACCTCGACCTCGCGCGCCGACAGGGTCGCCGCGATCGAGTCGGGCACACCGCCGCCGCCGCGGCCGTTGCCGGTGCGCACCTGGTCGAGCAAGCGCCGGGCGACCGAGCCGGAGAGCGCCGCCTCGCCGTTGGCGACGCCTTCGAGGAACGAGGCGATCTTCTCGGGGGACTCGGTCTTGAGGAGATAGCCCGCCGCGCCGGCGCGGATCGCCGAAAGCAGGTTCTCCTCGGTGCCGGAGGCCGTCAGCATCACGACCTCGCAGTCGGGGGCGGCCTCGCGGAGGCCGGGCAGTGCGGTGATCCCGTCCATGCCGGGCATCGAGAGGTCGAGCAGGATCAGGTCGGGCTGGAGGCGCGCCGCCGCGGCGATCGCTTCGACGCCGTCCGAGGCGCAGCCGGGAACGTCGAAGCCGTGCGAGCGCAGAAGCGACGAGAGCGCCTCGCGCGTCAGCGGGTGGTCGTCCACGATCAGGACCCTGGTCGGCATACGACCCTTATCGGCACGGATCGTTCTGCCGACAAGAGGGAAGTGAAGAACGGAAAGACCGACTTCCAGGGGTGGCTCCTGGGGGAGATCCTGCTCGCAGGCCTCCTCGGCGCGAGCCTGGCCCTGTTCCTGACCCATCCCGTTCTCCAGACGCAGTACGACCTCCCCTCCATGCGGCTCGTGCTCCAGACGACGATGTGCCTGGCCGGGATGCTCGTGGCGGTGCTCGCCGCCGTCCGCTTCTCGGTCGAGGGCCACCGCGTCGACCTGTTGCTCGCGAGTGGCTTCTTCATCACCTCGCTCTCGGCCGGCGTGTTCGCGATCGGCCCGCAGCTCGGCGGCCAGGACGTGCACCCGGCCGAAGGCTGGACCGCGCTGCTCGGCGCCATGCTCGGCACGTCGCTCATCGCCGCCGCGCCGCTCGTGCGCGGCCGGAGCAAGTACCGGGACTGGGCGATCGCCAACGCGGTGGCGGCGGCGGGCATGGTGCTGTTCGTCGCGTGGGCGCTGCTGCGCGCCGCCGGCTCATCGCTCCCCTCGCTCAACGTCGTCGACGCGGTCAGCAAGCCGTTCTACCTCACCGGCACGCTCGCGCTCCAGGCCTTCATCGCACTCGTCGCCGTGATCGGCTGGGCCGAGCGCTTCCGCCGCCGCGGGGACGACCTCGCGCAGTGGCTCGCGCTCGGGTTCACGCTGATGCTGTTCGCCGCGCTCCAGCTCGTCTTCCAACCGGTGCTCGCGAGCCGGTACGTCTCGCAGGGCGACTTCCTGCGCACGCTCGCGTACGCGCTGATCCTCGTCGGCGCCTGGCGCGCGATCCGCTTCGCCGAGTTCGGACGCGCCGTCGCGGAGGAGCGCGCGCGTGTCGCGAGAGACATCCACGACGGACTCGCACAGTACTTGTTCGCGGTGACGACCCACGCGTCGATGATCGAGGCCGGCGCCCCGCTCGAGGAGGCGCTGCCGAAGCTGAAGCTGGCGGCCGTGCTCGCGCAGCAGGAGGCGCGCTTCGCGATCCTCGCGCTGTCGGCGGCCGGAGGCACCGCTCCGTTCGACGCGGCGCTGCGCCGGTACGTCGAGATCCTCACCGCCGACGGGTCGCTCGAGGTCGAGCTGGACGTCGACCACCTGATCCGCCTCGCCCCCGACGAGCAGATCGAAATCTTCCGCATCGTGCAGGAGGGCCTCGCGAACGTGCGCAAGCACGCGAACGCGACACAGGCCGAAGTTACGATCGGGCAGCGCCCGTTCGGCGAGCGCTACGTGACGATCACCGACAACGGCGAAGGATTCGACGGCGACGAGGCCGCCGCCGGGCAGGGTCTGAAGAACATGCGTGCGCGCGCCGAGTCGATCGAGGGCGGCTTCTCGCTCAACACCGTCCCGGGGCGGGGCACCGCGCTCGAAGTCGTCCTTCGCACGTCTTAGAGGCTCTCACGTAATGACGTTCGTCGAGTGCGGCCGGGCGACACAATCGCTCATTGCGTGAGAGCCCCTTAGGCGGGCTCAGCCCCAGGACTGCTCGGTCACCGGCCGCAACGCCGTCTCGAGGATGCGGTGCCCGCGCGGTCGCGTGAGGGCGAACAGCACGACCTCGGCCACGTCCTCCGCCGACATCATCCCCGGCAGCGCGTCGGGAGTTCGTCCGCGTCCTTCCTCGAGCGCGAAATCGGTCGCGACCCCGCCGGGGCAGACGTTCGTGCAGCGGATGCCGTGCTCGCGCAGCTCGTGGTCGAGCGCGCGCCCAAGCCCGACCTGGCCGAACTTCGACGCGCAGTACACCGCCTCGTAGGGCAGACCGCGGCGGCCCGCCTCCGACGCGAGCAGGACGATGTCGGCGGCGTCGCTCTCGAGCAGATGCGGCAGCGCCGCGCGCACCGCCCAGATCGTCCCCTTGAGGTTGACGTCGATCATCTCGTCGACGTACGCGCGGCTGAGATCGAGGAACGGGCCGTATGCGCCGACGCCGGCGTTCGCGACGAGGATGTCGAGCCGTCCGAACCGCTCGACCGTTGCGGCGGCGATCGCCTCGAGCTGATCGGGATCGCGGACGTCGCACGGCTGCGCGACCGCGTCGAGGCCGAGGTCGTCGCCGCTACGCGATGCCAGTCCGAGCCGGACGCCGGACTCGGCGAGCGAGCGGGCGACCGCCGCGCCGATGCCACGGCTCGCGCCCGTGACGAGCGCCACCTTGCCTTCGAGTGAGATCACGATGCCTCCAGTGGTCTGAGTGCCGGGTACAGCTGCCGGTAGCGGGCGTACTCCTCGTCGTATGCGTCGCGCCATGCGGGGTCGGGCTCGATCCGCTCGGTCACGTGGACGCACGCCGCGACCGCCTCCGCCGCGTCGGCGAACGCCCCCGCCGCGACGCCGCCGAGCAGCGCGGCGCCGAACGCCGCGCCCTCCTCCGACGCGGCCGTCCGCTCGAGTGGCACGCCGAGTACGGACGCGACGATCCGCAGCCACAGCCCACTGCGCGCGCCGCCGCCGGAGACGCGGCCCAGCTCGCCCTCGACCCCGAGCTCGCGCAGCAGCTCGAGCGAATCGCGCAGGCCGAACGCAACGCCTTCGAGCACGGCGCGGACGAGCGCGCCGCGATCGTGGCGGAGCGAGAGACCGACGAAGGCGCCGCGCGCGTTCGGATCGGGATGCGGCGTCCGCTCGCCTGCGAGGTACGGCTGGAACAACAGCCCTTCGACGCCCGGCGCCCACCGCGCCGCCTCGCGGGTCAGCTCGTCGTAGCTCTCGCCGACGACACTGTCGCGCAGCCAGCGGAGCGAGCCGGCGGCGGAGAGCATCACGCCCATCGCATGCCACGTGTCGGGCACCGCGTGGCAGAAGACGTGCAGGCGCGCCTCCGGATCGGGGCGGTAGGCCGGCAGCGCGGCGAAGACGACGCCCGAGGTTCCGAGCACGACCGACAGCGGCCCCGCACGGTCGACACCCATGCCGAGCGCGCCCGCC
This sequence comes from Gaiellaceae bacterium, assembly GCA_036511815.1. Classification (GTDB taxonomy): domain Bacteria; phylum Actinomycetota; class Thermoleophilia; order Gaiellales; family Gaiellaceae; genus Palsa-739. The sequence goes on along the minus strand of DATCBP010000033.1, from coordinate 81 downwards.
GCCTGGTCGCCCGCGCCGCCGATCTCGGTCGACTCGTGCACCGGCGGCAGCCACGCGGCCGGCAGCTCGAGCGCGTCGAGC
>DATCBP010000032.1:0-13411 GCA_036511815.1 Gaiellaceae bacterium | reverse complement strand
CGTACCCGGCCGGCCCGCTCGTGCTCAGCACGACGACCGCCGAGCTGCCTGTCCGCACCGCGAAGCCGGCGGCGGCGCGGTCTCTCTGCGGCCGCCGGCTCGACTGGCTCGAGGCGGTTCGACCGTGACGTCTTTGTCGACAACCCCCGTCCGAGTGACCAGCCGCCGCACCCTTCCCGCCGACATCTGTGCAACGACGTTGACCTGAGGTCTCTGTGGTGCCTCAGTCGATTGCTCGACGTTTCGATCGACTGATCAAAGGAGCCGCCGCAGACGCCGTCACGACGACGTACACGATGCGGCTCGACGCGGACTGCGCCGTCGGCCACAACCTCCCGAACGCGATCGCCGCGGCGGCCGCCGACGGCGCCGACATCTGCTCGGTGAAGGTGCTCGCCGCCAACCGCCGGCACAACGCCTGCACGCGCTTCCAGGCGCTCGAGTACGACATGGCGATGCTCTCGCGCCACTACCGCCCGTGGCTCGTCTCCGGCGCGGGCGTCGTGGCGCGGACGCTCATGCTGCGCGAGATCCTGCGCCGGCACTCGATGAGCCCGATCGGCGAGGACATCGAGATGGGTCGCATCGCGTATGCGCGGCGCATGCGCATCCGGCATCTCGACGTCGTGATCGAGGCGGACGTCCCCGACTCGTGGCGTGCGCTCTTCCGCCAGAGGCGGCTCTGGTGGGCGGGCAACTTCCGGCACTCGGTCGTGAACTTCGACCGCAACGCGCTGCAGCTGCCGATGTGGACGCTCTACAACCTCTCGATCTTCTGGGTGACGGTCCACCTGCGCGTCTGGCGCTACCCCATGTACCTGATCAAGGCGCCGGTCACGTTCCTCGTGCTCATGGCCGTCGTGATCGTCGTCTCGGCGGTGACGACGCTGATCGCGAACTTGCAGGTGAGAGCGCCGTTGATGGCGGTGTTCCCGCTCTACGCGATGGTGCAGTCGACCTTGATCATGTCGGTCGGCGCCTGCTGGTACCTCCGTCTGCTCGCGAAGACACGGAAGACCGGCCGCTACCGCTTCGCGATCCGGCGGCGCGGCCTGCGCGTGCTCACCGTCGGCGTCGGCCGCTGGAGCGGGGCGGGCCCGATCCTCTACGCGTACCAGTGGCAGGTCTCGTGCGACGGCGAGGACTGGGCCGACATCCCGGCGGCGACGCGCAACACGCTCGCCGTCGCCACGCCGCTGCACCGCATGAGCTTCCGCGCGCTCGTGACCGCGACGAACGGCGCCGGCTCGGCCACCGCCTGCTCCGCGGCCGTCGCCGGCTGAGACGGTCTGATTCAATCCCGGCGGTGACTCGCCGGCGCGGTGCTGTCTGGCTTCTCTCCGCCCCGCTGATGGCTGCGGGCTCGGAGCTGGCACACGCGCTCGCGTTCCACATCGTCTACCCGGAGACGCATGTCCGCCTGCGCGAGCTGCTCGCGACCGGGCACGGCTACACCTCGGCCATGCCGCTCTTCCTCGGGCTGGGCGGCGCGATGGAGCTCGTCGCGCTCGCCGCGGTGGTCGCGGGCGGCGTCCGGCATCGCGGCCGCGACGCGGTGCCGCCGTGGGCGTTCGCGCTGCTGCCGATGCTCGGCTTCACGCTCCAGGAGTTCCTCGAGCGCCTGTTCGTCGGCGCCGGCTTCCCGTGGTGGATGGTGCTCCAGCCGACGTTCCGGATCGGCCTCCTCCTCCAGCTTCCGGTGGCGCTTGTCGTCTTCGTCGTCGCGCGGCTGCTGCTGCGCGTCGCGGATCGCGCCGGCGCCGCGCTGCGGACTGCGCTGCGACGGCCACGCCTCGCCGCAGGGCGCATCGCATGGGCTGCGGCGCCCTTCTCGCCGCCGCACATCGCCGTCCTCGCAACGGGACACGCGGGTCGCGGGCCGCCTCGAGCCGCGCTCGCCGCAGCGGCCGCGTAGCGCTCTCGCAGCCGCCCGGCGGGCATCGCCGGTCTGCCCGTCAACCATCTGCGAAGGAGGACCATGCGTACTGTCTTGCGCACCGTTGCGGCAACGGCGGCCACCGCCGTCGTCGCCCTCGTGCTCGCCGCCGTCGCGTCCGCGCACGCGCGCGTCAGCCCGGCTGTGTCGCTGTCCGGCAAGCTCCAGCTCTACAGCCTCGCGATCCCGACGGAGAAGGCGAACGTGACGACGACGAAGATCGTCATGAGCGTGCCAGAGGGCTTCGGGATCGACTCGTTCGTGCCTGCGCCGGGCTGGAAGCAGGTCGTCCAGTCGACCGGCGCGGGCGACAACGCCGTCGTGCAGAAGGTCACCTGGACCGGCGGGAGCGTGCCGACGGGAGACGACTCGCTCTTCCAGTTCCTCGCCCAGCCCGCGAAGAGCGGCACGTACAGGTTCCTGATCGAGCAGACGTACTCGGACGGCTCGATCGTCGACTGGTCCGGCCCCGAGTCCGCTGCGGCGCCGGCGCCCGCGATCGAAGCGGTGAGCTCGCTCGGCGGTGGCAGCAGCTCGACGCTTGCCCTCGTTGCGGTCGCGCTCGGCGCGCTCGCGCTGATCGTCGCCGCGTCGGCGCTGCTCGGCCGCGGCAGCGGCTCGGGCGGGAAGCGAGACCTCGCGTGACCTTCCGGGGGCGGGGCGTTCCGGTGCTGGCGGCGGCGCTCGTCGCGCTCGTGGTGCCGGCCGCCGCGTCGGCGCACGCCTATCTCGTCAAGACGGTGCCGACGGCGACCGGCATCCTCAACGCCCCGCCCCCGGCAGTCGAGCTGACCTACGACGAGGCCGTCGAGCCGCGCTTCGCGATCATCTCGGTCACCGACGTCAACGCGCACCGAATGACGACCGGGCCGGTGCGCCGCTCGCCGGCGAACCCCGACACCCTCGTCGTGCCGCTGCGCCCGCACCTGCCCGAAGGCTGGTATCTCGTCTACTGGCGGGCGATCTCCGTCGACGGCCATCCCGTCCAGGGTGCGTTCACGTTCGCGGTCGGCCCGAACCCCGGGCCCGCACCGCAGTTCGTCGTGCCGAAGATCGGGCAGACGGCGACGACACCGAACCTCCTCGTCGCACGCTGGGTGGTGTTCCTCTCGGTGATGATCGCGATCGGGCTGTTCTTCCTGCGGATCGGGATCGCGCGCCCGCTCGTGCGGCGGGTCGAGGGGACGAGCCTGCGCGCCGCCACGATCGCGTTCGGCGTCGCCGCAGCGATCGGCCTGGTCGCGCTCCCGGTTTATCTCGACCTCGCGACGGCCAACGATTCGTTGCGATCCGTGTTCGACGTCGGCGCGCTCGTGCCGCTGTTCCGCGTCACGGCGTTCGGGCGCGCGTACGTCGACATGGAGATCTGCTTCGCCTTGTTCTGCGCAGCTGCCTCGATCGCGATCTGGGTCGACCGGCCGCTGCGCGAGCGGCGCTCGATCGCCGAGCTCTTCGCCGCGCTCGGCGCAGGTGTCGCCGCTGCCGCGGTGCTGCTCGTCCCCGGCACCGCCGGCCATGCGGCGCAGACGTCGCCGCGGGGCATCTCCGTGCCGCTCGACTGGCTCCACCTCGTGTCGGGCTCGCTGTGGCTCGGCGGCCTCGTCGGACTGCTCGTGCTCTGGCGCAGCCTCGGCGCAGGCCGGCGCGTCGCCGGGCTGTCGGTGTGCGTGCCCCGCTTCTCGAACGTCGCCTTCGTCTCCGTACTCCTACTGCTCGGCACGGGGGTCGGCGCGACGATCATCCACCTGCCGACGGTGGCCACCCTCTGGCAGACCTCATACGGCATCGCCATCCTCATCAAGATCGGACTGCTCGTGGCGGCCATGCTCCTCGGCGCGGTCAATCTCCTGCGCACGAAGCCGCAGCTCGTCGCGGCCCGGGAGCGGCCCGAGCTCGGCGCGTCGGCGGCCCGACTCCTCCGCCGCGCGATCAGCGGCGAGACGCTGCTCGTCGCCGGCGCCGTGTTCGCGGCCGCCGTCCTGTCGAGCCTCGCGCCGCCGTCGGCCGCGCTCGCCCAGGCGGGCTCGGCGCTCGCCACCGTCGGCCCCGGCCGCGTCGCCTCCGTCGTGCACAAGAGCGGCTACACGTTCAAGGTGCTCGTCGACCCGAACAAGGCCGCCGCCTCGAACTCGTTCGCACTCGAGATCACGAAGGGCGGCCGGCCCGTCCTTGGCGCGAACGTGACGCTGACGTTCGAGATGCTCGACATGCAGATGGCGAACCAGGAGTACCAGCTGAGCGAGAGCGCGCCCGGCGTCTACACGCACCCGGCGTCGGCGCTCGTCATGGTCGGCCGCTGGGGCCTCTCCTTCGACGTCACGCCGAAGTCCGGACCGCCGCTCAACGTCCTCGTCGTCGACCACGCCGCCGGATGAGCGCGCGCGTCCGCTTCACCGCAGCGGTCGTCGCGCTCGCCGTCGGCGCGCTCGCCGCCGTGGTCGCGATCCTGCTCCTGCACACGACGCTCGGTTGAAGGTGGTCTAGGGTCGCGGGATGAGCTTCGGCACCCTCGCCGTGATCGTCTGCGCGGGGCTCGGCGGGCCGCTGCTCGCGCTCGGACGGGGCGGTCTCGTGCCCGTGGTCGTCGGCGAACTCGCAGCGGGCGTGATCGTCGGCAAGACGGGGACACACTGGGTCGACGCGAACGAGTCGACGACGGCGTTCCTCTCCCAGGTCGGCTTCGCCATGCTCATGTTCGCGGCGGGCATGCGCGTGCCGATCCGCCAGCCCGGGATCGCGCGCGGCCTGCGGCGCGGCGCGGTCGCCGCGATCGTCGTCGGCCTCCTCAGCGTTCCCGCCGGGATCGGGATCGCCGCGGCGCTCGGCGGCGGCCACGCGGCGATCTACGCCCTGCTGCTCGCAAGCGGGTCGGCGGCGATCTTGCTGCCGGTGCTCGAGGAGGAGAAGCTCGTCGACGACGCACGGGTGCTCGCGTTGATGGCGCAGGTCGGCATCGCCGACGTCGTCGCCATCGTCTTGCTCCCGCTCGTGCTTCAGCCGTCGAAGGCGGGCGACGCGGGGCTCGGCCTGCTCGCCGTGGCGGCAGCGGCCGGCGCGATCTTCGCGCTCTCCTATCTCGTGCGCGGCCGCGAGCTCCTGCACCGCGTGCGCCGCGAGTCGAAGCACCGCGCCTGGGCGCTCGACCTCCGCCTGTCCCTGCTCGCGCTGTTCACGCTCGCGTGGATCGCGATGCGCGCCGGTACGAGCATCCTGATCGCGGGCTTCTCGGCCGGACTGCTCGTCGCGCTGTTCGGAGGGCCGAAGCGGCTCTCGACCCAGGTGGCCGGGATCGGGGCGGGCTTCTTCGTGCCGCTGTTCTTCGTCACGCTCGGCGCGAAGCTCGACCTGCGTGCGCTCTTCTCGCACCCGTCGATGCTCGAGCTGACGGGCCTGCTCACGCTCGCCAACGTCGCCGTGCACGCGGCCGGCGCGCTCGCGACCCGGCAGGCGCTGCCGACCGCGCTCGCTGCGACGGCGCAGCTCGGCCTGCCCGCCGGCGCCGTCACGCTCGGACTCCAGCAGCACGTGCTCAGCCCGAGCCAGGGCGGCGCAATCCTGCTGGCCGCGCTCGTCACAATCGCGCTCTGCCCCGTCGGCGTCGCGCTCCTCGTCCGGCCGCCCGCCGCGGAGCAACCGTGAACGCCGTCGAGGCAACCGCTGCGTACGAGCTCTGGCTGCGTACGCAGCTCGGCGTCGTGCTCGACGACGACCTCGCGCTGAAGCACGAGCGCATGGCCGAGTCGGCCTCGCGCTTCCTACGCGGGACGTATTACCTCTGGCTTTCGCGCGTGCAGCGGAAGACACCGCCCGAGCTGTTGCAGGCGCCGGAACTGCTCACCGTCGGCGACCTCCACGTGGAGAACTTCGGCTGCTGGCGCGACATCGAAGGAAGGCTCGCGTGGGGCGTCAACGACCTCGACGAGCTGGCCACGCTGCCGTACACGTACGACCTGCTGCGTCTCTGCGCGAGCGCGCTGATCGCCGTGCACGAGCAGCGCCTGCCGTTGCACGAGCATGAGGTGTGCGCGGTCGTGCTCGACGGCTACCGCCACAGCTTCGAGCACGGCGGCGAGCCGTTCGTCGCGGCCGAGCGCCATGCCTGGCTCGCCGCGCTCGAGACCGCTGCCGCGTCCGGTGCGGCCGCCTACTGGGCGCAGCTGAACGCGCTGCCCGAGCTCGCCGCGCCGCTGCCGGCGGAAGCCCAAACGCTGCTCCGCGCGCACGCCCCCGGCGGCGACTGGCAGCCGGCGCTGCACCGGCGAACGGCCGGGATGGGCTCGCTCGGCCACCGCCGCGCCGTCGCCGTCGGCGCCTGGCAAGGCGGACTCGCCGCGCGCGAGCTGAAGGAGCTCGCGCCGCCCGCGAGCAACATCGTCCTCGGGCGCGACGAGAGCCCCGCCCGCCCGCAGGCCGGGCCTTCGTGGGCTCCGGACCCGTTCGTCGCCGTCGCCGGCGCCTGGCAGTGCCGCCGGCTCGCACCCGACTGCGTGAGACTCGACCTCGTCGACTATGCGCACGGCGCGGACCGGCACCTGCTGCGCGCGATGGGCTTCGAGACCGCAAACGTCCACCAGCGCTCGAGTCCGGATGCGGTCGCGCGCGTGCGCGCGCACGCGGCGCAGCTCACCGCGGAGCGCCTCCAGGCCGCGGTCGAGCCGCTCGTCGCCGCGGTCGAGCACGACTGGCATGACTGGGCCGCTACGCTCCAGGGGCATGGCTGATCCCGTCTCCTGGCTGATGATCAAAACCGGCTGGAAGGTGCTCGCCTCCGACGGAAGCGAGGTCGGCGAGGTCGATGAGGTGGCCGGCGACGACAACGCGGACATCTTCGACGGCCTCTCGATCGCGACGAGCGCGTTCGGCAAGCCGCGCTACGTGCCGGCCGAGCAGGTGACGCAGATCACGGACGGCATCGTGCACCTGTCGCTGTCCCCGGAGCAGGCCGCGCAGCTGGGCGAGTTCCTCGAGCCGGCGACGACCGCCGCGATCGAGCCCGACAGCAAGGGCGGCTTCGGCGCGTCGGTCGGCGCCGAGCTTCGCGAGATCGAAGGCAAAGTGCTCGCACCCGTCCAGACCCACGAGCATTCGATGAACATCGTGCGCCGGATCGGCTTCTTCTTCCGTCGCCTCCGCTAGCCGGGCTTCGTGAGGATGAGGTTCGTGTGCAGCGTGCCGTCGTTGCGGCCGCAGAACTCGAGGATCTCGTCGTCGGAGAGGTCGAGCACGCCGCGCTCCTCGGAGTGCTGCACGCGGATCGTGTAGCCGAGCGCGCGGTAGTGGTCGAGCAGCGCGCGCGGCTCGCCGCCGAAGGCGCGCAGCTCGTTCGGGGCGAACTCGACCGCGAGCAGCGCACCGGGTGACGCCGCGAACAGCCGCTCGGCGCCGCGGAAGACGCTCGCCTCCGCACCCTGGACGTCGATCTTCACGACGTCGACGGGGGGCCGCAGCACTTCGAGCGCGTCGAGCGCCGCGACGCGCACCGTCGTGCTCGCCCGCCCCGGCTCGTGCTCGTAGATGCGATGATCGCCGCTGTTGTCGTCGGAGAGATAGAGCTGCGCGAAGCCGGGCCTGTCGCCCACGGCCCACGGGAAGCAGACGACGTTCGTCAAGCCGTTCCGCCAGACGTTCGCCTGGAGCAGCTCGAAGTTGCGCGGGCTCGGCTCGAACGCGACCACGATCCCGGTCGGGCCGACGAGCCGTCCGGCGAGGCACGAGTAGTAGCCGACGTGCGCGCCGATGTCGAGCACGCTCATGCCGGGAGCGATATGGCCGCCGAGCAGCGCCGTCAGTCCCGGCTCCCATTCGCCGATGGCGGTGAGCCCCGGCGTGATCACCGGATCCGACTCGTCGAGGTACAGCGTGCCGAAGCTCGTCTCGAACTCGATCGTGCCGGCGAGATCCGGGAGCGGGCCGCGATGCTGCTCGGCCGCCGCGGCCAGCAGCGCGAGCCGCGTCATCCGCCGGCCGAGCGCCATCCGCAGCCGCATCACCCTGGAGGGCATGGGTTGGAACCCTAGCGGCGGAAGCAGCGCTGGTTCGACGCGCCCGTCTGCGTCAGCGTCCCGAAGAACGACGCCGTGCACCGCCACGCGCTCGTCGTCGCCGTGGCGTAGACCGTGCCGAGATGCTGGATCCCGTTGTGGGTACAGCCGTCGGTGCTCGCGTGGTGCCAGACCGCCTCGCTCGGCGTGCCGGCGACCTGGTGGAACTTGTTGCACGTCGGATTGTCCTTGGGCGGTGCCAGCCGCCACATGTACGTCACGACCTGCCCGGGCGCGGCTGCCGAGATCCGGTAGAAGGTCGCGCGCTGCGCCTCGCTGAAGACGGCCTTCACCGGCGTGAGGTTCGGCTGCTTCGGCACGGGGGGCGGCGGTGCCGGAGCCGCGGCAGTCGTCGTCGACGTCGCCGTGGTCGCCGGTGGGCTCGGCGGCGGGGCTGCCTGCTCCTTGCCCCCGCTCGAGAACACGAGCGCGAGCACCGCGACGAGCACGGCGGCTGCGGCCGCCGCAGCCGCCCAGCGCATGCGCGTGGACGGCCGTCGAGCGCGCACATGCGCCGCGTGCTCGAACACGCCGTCCCACAGTGCGCCGAGCCCGAGCAGCAGCGACAGGCGCGACGCCTCGACGACGGCAGCGGACGGCGGCGAGCGCGCGAGAGATCGCGCGAAGCAGCTCGCCCGCGTGCCGGACGAGCGGCTGCTGCACGTCTCCCTCGCCGCCGAGCGTGTCGTAGAGCTCGACGTCCTTCGAATCGGACGTACCCCCGCGCGCGAGCGCGGGCAGCCGTCGACCGACCTCGAGCACGAGCGCCGCCTGCTTCACGTCGGTTCCGGCCGCGCTCAGCACGCTCGCGACGCCGGCGAGCCCGGCGTACGCATCGAGCGCCGCCAGCGCTGCTGCGCACTCGCGCGCGAACGCGCCGAGCTCGTCACGCAGCGTCGCGAGCAGCTCGCGCTGGTGCGCGTGCTCCTCCGCGAGCGCGTCCGCCCAGGCCTGCTCGTGCGGCGCTGGCGGCGCGTCAGCCAACGGCGAGCCCGCCGATCGTCACGCTCGCCGCGCGAGCGCCGCTGCGCCGACTCTCCCCATAACCCGCCCTTTCGCCGCAGGCAAACCCGCGCGCGATCTTACGCCGAAGCGTCGGCGACGACTAGTAGCTGACGCGCTTCGCGACCCAGACGCCGGCGAAGACGCCGACGATCGTGCCGAACATCGCCATCACGCCGAAGCCGCTCTGGCCGAACAACTCGGGGACGAAGCCGCCGACGGTCGAGAAAAACGTGATGCACATCCAGAGGATCTTGCGCTCCATAGACGATAAATCGGCTTCCGGCCGATCCTTCTTCATCCCCCACCTGCGGCATGCGAGACTCCCCCGAATGGAGCGCTGGGAGGAAGGTTTCGACACGTGGATGCCTGCCGCCCGCGCGGCGCCTCCCCACGACCCGCGCGCCGAGCTCGAGGGGCTGAAGCGGACGCTGCGCGCGGCCGCCGAGCGGGTGGCGGAGCTCCAGCGCCGGCTCGAGGCCGAGCTGCTCGCGCTTGCGGCGCGGGAGGAGTCCGTCGAGGCCCGCGAGCGCGTGCTCGGGACTACGCCGAGCCTGAGCGAAGACCTCACCGAGCTCGCGCGAGCGCACGCGCAAACGCGGACGCAGACCTAGAGTCCGAGCCGCTATCGTCGCTGCACGGTAGGCCTCGCCAGGGAAACGGGCGCAACGGCCGTCGCCGTTCGCCATGCCCGAGTATTCCAACCCCGTCGATCCGCCCGACCTCGGCCTGCTGCCGACGCTCCGCCGGCTGCTCCGGCTCTGGCGCGTCGAGTGGCGGCTGGGCGCCGTCGGGCTCGTCTTCGCCCTCTTCTACACGCTGATCTCGACCGCGATCCCGCTGCTCCAGCAGCGCGCGATCGACGACGCGATCGTCTCGCACAAACAGCGTCTCTGGCCCTACCTCGTCGCGATCGTCGTGCTCGCGCTCGCGCGCATGCTGATCAACTTCACGCGGCGCTACGCGACGGCACGCATCGGCATCCGCATCGAGGCGCGCATGCGCGAGCTGCTCTACGAGGCGTATCTCCGCTACCCGCGCGCGTTCTACGACCGCCACGCGACCGGCCAGGTGCTCTCGCGCGCGACGAACGACCTCTACCCGATCAGGTACTTCATCGGGTGGGGGCTCGTGCAGGGCGTGCAGAGCGTGATGATGATCGTCGGCGCCGCGATCGTGCTCGTCTGGGTCAATCCGCGGCTCGCGCTCTACACCGCGGTGGCGATGCCGCCGATCACGGTGCTCGCGCTCCGCTTCGCGCGGCGCGTCTCGCCGATCTCGCGCGAGGTGCAGGCGCGCAAGGGCGACGTCACCGAGGCGGCGGACGAGGCGGTCGTCGGGATCGAGATGGTGCAGGCGTTCGGCCGCGAGGACGACGTGCGCGGCCGCTTCGGCGACCGGGCCGAGGCGGTACGCGACACGGTGCTGCGGCAGGCGGGCGTCGAGGCGAAGCACCTGCCCGGCCTCTATTACCTCCCGTCGCTCTCGATCGCAGCGGTCGTCTTCTTCGGCGGCAAACAGGTGATCGGCGGCCATCTCTCGATCGGCCAGTTCGTCCTGTTCGAGACGCTGCTGCTGCAGCTCGTCTGGCCGCTCGAGGCGCTCGGCTGGATCACGAACCTCGCGCAGCGCGCGCTCGCCTCGGCCGGCCGCAGCTTCGCGTGGCTCGAGGGGATCGAGCCGCTGCCGGAGCCGAAGGATCCGCGGACGCTGCCGGCAGGCCCGCTCGAGGTGCGCTTCGAGGCGGTGCGGTTCGCCTACGGCGGCGAAACGGACGTGCTGCACGATCTCGATCTCGTCGTCGCGCCGGGCGAGATCGTCGCCGTCTGCGGACCAACCGGGTCCGGCAAGACGTCGCTCCTCAATCTGCTGCCGCGCTTCTACGACCCGATCGGCGGCCGCGTGCTCGTCGGCGGCGTCGACACACGCGACGTGCCGATCGCCGACCTGCGCCACTCGGTCGCGCTCGTGACCCAGCGGCCGGTGCTCTTCTCCGTGCCGCTGCGCGAGAACCTGACCGCGGGCCGCGAGGATGCCGCCTGGGACGAGGTGCTCGCCGCGTGCGCGGCTGCGGGCGTCGACGCATTCGCCGACGAGCTGCCGGACGGCTACGACACGCTGATCGGCGAGCGCGGCATCAACCTCTCCGGCGGGCAGCGGCAGCGCGTGGCCCTCGCGCGCGCACTCGTGACGAACGCGCGCGTGATCGTGCTCGACGATCCGCTTTCGGCCGTCGACACGCTCACGGAGCGCCGGCTCGTGAAACGGCTGCGTCCCGCGCTCCAGGGGCGGACGGTGCTCGTCGCGACACAGCGCCTCTCAACCGTCGAGCTCGCCGACCGCGCCGTCGTCCTGATCGACGGGCGCATCACCGAAAGCGGCACGCCCGCTGAGCTGCTCAATGCCGGCGGCGCATTCGCGGAGCTGTTCGGCGACGAGGTGGCGGCGTGAAGCGCCTGCTTCGGTATCTCGAAGGCCAGCACCTGCGTGCGGCGCTGTTCATCCTCATCGCGATCGGCAACGCCTCGTGCCAGACCGGCGGCTGGCTGCTCGTCCGCGACGCGATCGACAACGGGATCCGCGCCCGCAACGTGCACCACCTGACGATCGTCGTCGAGATCTACCTCGGCGTCGCCGCGCTCGGCTGGGTGCTCCAGGCGATCCTGATCCGTGGGCTCGCCGGGCTCGGCCAGCGCATGGTAATCGGCTTGCGTCGCGACCTCTTCGACCACCTGACGGGCCTGTCGCTACGTTACTTCTCGCAGCAGAAGGCCGGCTGGATCATCGCGCGCCTGACGAGCGACGTCGACGCGGTGAGCGACGTGCTCTCGCAGGGGATGCCGACGCTGATCTCGAACCTCGTCCTGCTGCCGGCGGCGCTCGCCGCACTGCTGATCGCGGACTGGCAGCTCGGCCTCGTCGTCTTCGCAGTGATGCCGCCCGCGCTCGTGCTGACGCGCTGGTTCCAGAAGACGTCGCACGTCGCGCTCGTCGAGAACCGCAATCGCATCGGCGCCGTCACGGCGCAGATCGCGGAGTCCGTCTCGGGGATGGCGGTCGTGCAGGCGTTCAACCGCGAGCGCCGCTTCCAGGCGCAGTTCGACGAGCTGAACGCGTCCAACCGCGAGCAGGCGATCTACGTGCAGAAGATCTTCTCGGTCTTCTTCCCGTCGATCGAGTTCCTCGGCGTCGTCGCGACGTGCGGTGTGCTGTTCGAGGGCGAGCGCTTGTTCGCGCACAACACGGTGACGATCGGCACGCTGATCACCGCGCTCTATCTGCTCCAGCTCGTCTTCCAGCCGCTCCAGGAGCTCTCGGACGTGTACGGCCAGCTGCAGTCGGGAGCGGCGGCGATGGTGAAGATCGCCGCGATCCTCGACGAGGAGCCCGGGATCCGCGACGCACCCGGCGCGCGCGAGCTGCCGCGGATCGAGGGCGACCTCGCCATCGACCACGTCGTCTTCGCGTACGGCGCCGAGCCGGTGCTGCACGGCGTCGACATCCACGTTCCCGCCGGCGGATGTCTCGCGCTCGTCGGCGAGTCGGGGGGCGGCAAGTCGACGCTGGCGCGGCTCGTCGGCCGCTTCTACGACCCCGACGAGGGCGCGGTGCGCGTCGACGGCGTCGACCTTCGCGACGCGAAGCTGCGCTCGTATCGGCGCCAGCTCGGCGTCGTGCTCCAGGACCCGTTCCTGTTCAGCGGCACGATCGCCTCGAACATCCGCTTCGCGAAGCCGGACGCGACCGACGACGAGGTGCGGGCTGCGGCGGCGGCGGTCGGCGTCGACCGCGTGGCGGCACGGCTCTCCGGCGGTCTCGACCACGCGGTGCGCGAGGGCGGCTCCGGCCTCTCCGCGGGCGAGCGCCAGCTGATCTCGATCGCGCGCGCACTGCTCGCCGACCCGCGCATCCTCATCCTCGACGAGGCGACGTCGAACATCGACCGCCCGACGGAGGTGCTGATCGAGCGCGCGCTCGACCGGCTGCTGCGCGGCCGCACCTCGATCATCGTCGCGCACCGCCTCTCCACCGTTCGTCGCGCCGACGAGATCCTCGTGATCGAGCACGGCCGCATCGTCCAGCGCGGTACGGAGGCGGAGCTGCTCGCGCAGGAAGGCGCGTTCCGCCGGCTCGCGCACGGGCTCGAGGGCGAGTTGGCCGAAGCGGGATAGCGAACGGATCGGATCGGATGACAGCACGCTCGCGCAGGCGACGCGCGTTACCCCTGCGCTGCGAAGACGCCTACGCGTCTTCCGTAGGCGTTACTCCGAGTCGCCGGTCTGGAAGAAGCTCGCGATCGCGCCTGCCGAGCCCGCGACGACGAGCACGGCCCAGATCTCGAGGAAGACATCGACCACTCGTCCGGCAACGCTGAGCGGATTCTTGATCTGCGACGAAACCGTCAGGAGCTGCACCGTAGTGAAGAAGAACG
>DATCBP010000031.1:0-2087 GCA_036511815.1 Gaiellaceae bacterium | reverse complement strand
GAACGACACCGGCTGCGGAGCGACCGGCTCGAACGGCGCAGGCTCGAACGAGAGCGGCGCAGGCGGTGCGGCCTCGAGTGGAGCGGACGGCGCCATCGGCTCGACGAAGAGCGGCGGGGGCACAGGCGGCAGCTCGGCCTCGACGAGGGACGGCTCGACCGCGTGAAGCTCGACGAACGGCGCCGGCACGTCGGCGTCCGGCATCGCGGCGACCGCCGCTTCCGCCACCGCGGTCGGCGACACCTCGGAGGGCGGCGGGGCCACTCCGAACGACGCCGAGAACGCCTCGCCCGCGTCCTGAACGAGCTGGTCGAGGTCCTTGTCGCGCTTCTTGCGCCCGAACGAGATCTCCTTCTTCAACAGCGACTGCTTCGGCTGCTCGACGGACGCCTGCTCGACCGGAGCCGCCGGCTCGGCTTCCGCCGGCGCCTTCTTGCGGCCGAACGAGATCTCCTTCTTCCACATCGAATCGCTCATGTCAGCCCGCCGCCCTGAGGCTGCCCGCGGGCTCGGGGGCGACCGCGCCCTGTTGCTCGAGGAGGAAGTCGACCGGCATACCCGAGCGCTCGAGGATCCCGATCAGCTGGTCGGGCCGACTCGAGTGCGCGATCGCCTCGTCGATGTTGACGATGCGCCGCAGCGCGAGGTCGGCAAGCGCCTGCTCCATCGTCAGCATCCCGCGCGCGGTGTTGGTCTGCATGACGGAGTAGACCTGCTCGATCTTCGCCTGGCGGATCAGGTTTCGCACCGCGTCGTCCGGCAAGAGGATCTCGAGCGCGGCGACACGCCCGACGCCGTCTGCGGTCGGCAGCAGCGCCTGCGTGACGACGGCCTGGAGCGAGTTCGCGATCATGATCCGCACCTGCTCCTGCTGGGCCGGCGGAAAGACGTCGATGATGCGGTCGATCGTCGAGGGCGCGCTCTGCGTGTGCAGCGTCCCGAAGACGAGGTGGCCGGTCTCGGCGGCGGTGAGCGCCGTGGAGATCGTCTCGAGGTCGCGCATCTCGCCGACGAGAATCACGTCGGGGTCCTGGCGGAGAGCCGCCTTGAGGGCCTCCGCGAAGCTCTTTGCGTCCGGGCCGATCTCGCGCTGGTTGACGATGCAGCGCTTGTGCCGGTGCACGAACTCGATCGGATCCTCGACCGTGAGGATGTGCTCCGAGCGCGTGCGGTTGATCTCGTCGATGATCGCGGCAAGCGTCGTCGACTTACCGGAGCCGGTCGGGCCCGTGACGAGCACGAGGCCGCGCGGCCGCTCCGCGAGACTGTGCAGCACGGACGGCAGGCCGAGCTCCTCGAGCGTCTTGATCTCCTGGGGAATCAAACGGAAGGCGGCAGTGACCGTCTCCATCTGGTAGTAGATGTTCACGCGGAAGCGCGCGAGGCCCGGGATCGCATATGCGAAGTCGAGCTGGCGGTTCAGCTCGAAGTGCTTCTGCTGCTCGCTCGACAGGATGCGGTAGAGGAGCGCGCGAGTATCTTCGCCGGTGAACGGCTCGTAGCCGTCGGCCCGCGCGATGTGCCCGCGTACACGGAAGGCCGGCGCACTACCGACCGTGATATGCAGGTCGGAAGCGCCGAGCTCGACCATCTGCTCGAGCAGGTCGTCAATAGAAGTCAGCTCTGGCATCGTCCCTCGGACGAGCTATCGGCAGCGGGGCGCGAGCCCTTGAGGATTCGCTCAGGCCCTCACATCAGGGGATGCAAACCCCCCGTTCGGGGTCACTCGGAAGAGGTACGGCGTCGATAGAGCCCATGCCAACCCCGTTCCCCCCGATGCGAAGGAGACCCACCTTCTTATGATCAATCGCGCAAAGAGGCGCCTCAGCTCGGAGCAGGGCTTCACCCTGATCGAGCTCCTGGTCGTCATCATCATCCTCGGGATCCTGCTGGCGATCGCAGTCCCCTCGTACCTCAGCTTCAAGGATCGCGCCAACAAGACGGCCGCGGCGGCCAACGTCCGCTCGCTCATCCCGAGCGTCGAGTCGTACAACGCCGACAACGTCCCCTCCGGCCCCAACGACCCGGATGCGGCCACGAGCACGACCGACAGCGGCTATGCCGGGATGACGCTCGCCGCGCTCAAG
>DATCBP010000030.1:0-9977 GCA_036511815.1 Gaiellaceae bacterium | reverse complement strand
CCCGCCGAGCCCGAACTTGACCGTGTCGTCCGCCATCACCTCGAGGAAGCGGCTGTTCGGGTCGTCCGTCTCGTCACAGTGCACGTCGATCCGGCGCGAGTAGCGTTTCGCGAGCTCGAACACGCGGTGCACCTCCTTCAGGCCGAGCTCCGAGGTCGGCTCATAGTGCGGGATGCCACCGACGCAGTCGACGCCGAGCCGGAGCGCGTTCTCGAGCCGCTCCTCGTCGCCGTCGCGCGCAAAGATCCCGTCCTGCGGAAACGCGGTCACCTGAATCGTGCAGAGCTCGGCGACCTCGTCGCGCAGGCGTAGCAGCCCGCGCACCATCGCCTCGTTCTCGCCGGACACGTCGGCGTGCGCGCGGATGAAGAGCGTTCCCTGCGCGACCGACCAGCGCACGATCTCGTGCGCACGCTCGAACACGTCCTGCTCGGTGAGCGTCGGCTTCAGCTCGCCCCAGACATGGATGCCCTCGATCAGCGTGCCGGAGGCGTTCCAGCGCGGCCGGCCGGAGGTCAGCGAGGCGTCGAGATGAAGATGGCAGTCGACGAGCGGCGCGGTGACGAGGCGCGTACCCGCATCGAGCTCCTGCGCGCCGCCGGCCTCGAGCGAATCGCCGATCCGCGTCCACCGTCCGCCCTCCGCGACGAGGTCGACGAGGCGTCCGTCGAGCAGGCGCGCGTTGCGCACGACGAGATCCGCGGGCATCGAGCGGACTCTACGGGGCGCGGAAGCCGAGCACGAACGTCGCGCGCCGGCCCCACGGGTCGATCGCCGTCACGACGACCCTGCCGAGGGCGTGCGGCGGCAGCTTGCGGCCGTCGATCCGCAGCTGCACGGGGAAGCCGCCCGGGGCGAGGATGCGCACGTGCTCCGTCTTGTGCGCGGCGCCGTGCAGCGCAATGGCGAATCGCGAGCCGCGCGGCAGGATCGAGGGCCGGAGGCCGGCCGGGCCATACGAGTTCGCGTACAGATCTACCTGCGAGCTGATCGAGAGGCGCGTCGCGAGCAGGATCGAGCCGTCGCGCCGGCGTGTCGCCTTCACCGGGACGAGCCGCGACAGCACGGGGGAGTGCGCCGAGACGCGGCTCGGGTCGCCCCAGGCGCCGGGCTTGAAGAAGGCGAAGTGGCCGGGCACGGTGGTGAGCACGTGCAGCGTGGCGCCGTCGAGGTACGTGCCGTTCGTGAGGCCGTCCGGCAGCGTCGGGCCCGTGAGCGCTCCCACCGGCAGCCAGACGTTGCCGTCCGTGGAGAACCCGAGCACCTGCCCGGCGGGCGCGCTCGCGTAGGCGATGTCCACCGGCCACGGCAGCGGCGTCGTCGCGGGCTCGATGTCGAGCGCGACGCCCGAGCCGGCGAGCGTGAGCTTCGGGTCGGCCGGTGCGAGCGAGACGGCGGCGCCAACCGGCACCGCGCCCGGCTGCCACGTGACGGTGGCTCTGCCGTCGGCGGTCACGACCGCGCCGGCCGCGCCGGGCTGCGCGGCCGCCGAGCCGACGACCGCCTGCGGCGCGGGCGCGGCCGCGACTGCGGCTGTGGTCAGCGCCGTCGCCGCCTGTGCGCCGCCCTTGCCCGTCGCGGTGACGACGAGCGAGAGCGTGGTACCGATGTCGCCGGGCGTGAGCGTGTACGTCGCAGCGGTCGCGTCCGCGATCGCGGTACAGGAGGCGCCGTTCAGATCGCAGCGGCGCCACGAATAGGTAAACGACGTCGGCGATCCCGTCCACGTGCCTGCGAGCGCTGTCAGCGTCTGGCCTACCTCGGCCGTGCCCGACACGGTCGGCGCGGTGATGACGGCAGGTCGCGCCGAGACGGCCGCGCCGGCGGGCGCGATCGCGAGCGTCGGCGGCGACGACGCAACCGCGGCGCCGGCGTCCGACGCGGCCGACACCGAGAGCACGAGCGCATGGCCGACGTCGGCTGCACCCGGCGTGTACGACTCGAGCGTCGCGCCGGGGATCGGCGCGCAGGTGAAGCCGGCCGCGTCGCAGCTCTGCCACTGGTACGTGAACGTGACGGGCTTGCCGCCGTTCCACGTGCCGGGAATGCCGGCGAGCTTCGCGCCCGCCTGCGGCGTGCCGACGACGGTGGGCGGCGTCGACAGGCTCGGCACTCCGGTCGGATAGGCAAGGATCGTGAACG
This sequence comes from Gaiellaceae bacterium, assembly GCA_036511815.1. Taxonomy (GTDB): domain Bacteria; phylum Actinomycetota; class Thermoleophilia; order Gaiellales; family Gaiellaceae; genus Palsa-739. Next base: position 7,835 of record DATCBP010000030.1, on the reverse strand, counting down.
GGCTCGGGTCGGGGCCGTTCAGCCGGTCGCCGTCGACGCAGTGCGCGATGCCCGCCACCTTCGAGCAGTCCGTCCACTGCCAGAACGTCCAGCCGAAGCCGCCCCAGTTCGCGGCGGGCACCGTCGGCTTCGCGTTCGTCGTCCAGTGCGCGATCCACAGCTTGGAGCCTGTTGCCGCGACCGCGGGCGTGTCGCCGAGCGCGGACCGCCAGAACGCGGGCGACGCGTAGACCGTCGCGTAGACGCCCGTGCGCGCGTAGACCTCCGCAAGCCACGCCTGCGTCCACTGGACGAGGCCCTGCGCCGAGAGGCCGCCCTTCTCCTCCATGTCGAGCACCGGAGGCAGGTCGCCGGCCGCGGGCTGGGCGGTGTCGACGAAGAAGTCCGCCTGCGCGACCGCGCTCGCGGCGATGCTGCCCGGCCCGGTGCCGGCCGGCCGTGCGAAGTGGTACGCGCCGATCCGGAGGCCGAGGCTGTCGGTGCCGGCGCGGTTGATCGAGTACGTCGGGTCGATCAGCGTCGTGCCCTCCGTCGCCTTGGCGAACACGAATGTGTAGCCGCCGCTCGCGACCTGGATCCAGTCGATCGCGCCCTGGTAATGCGAGACATCGAGCCCCTGGGCGTAGCTCACGGCACCCGCGCCGGCCGGCGCGCAGAGTGCGACTGCGATGGCGGCGAGGAGTGCGGGTAACGCCCAACGCGGGCGGCGAGTGCCGTCGATCGTGACCCCCACGACGCCATCGAGGCTAGCGAAACGGTGTTTGGAGTGCGTAAAGCAGTAGGCTCGCAGCCGTGTCCGGGCCCCCGTACAGGCCGCTCGACGCGCAGGTGATCCCGCGTTTCGCGGGGATTCGCACCTTCATGCGCGCGCCCCACGTCACCGATCTGGCCGGCGTCGACGCGATCGTCTACGGGATCCCGTTCGACACGGCGACGAGCTATCGCACCGGGCCGCGCTTCGGCCCCGAAGCGATCCGCTCCGCTTCGGCGCTGATCCGCCCGTACAACCCCGCGCTCGAGGTGAACGTCGTCGATTCGCTCTCGCTCGTCGACTACGGCGACGTGCCTGTCTCGCCCGGCGACGTCGAGCGGACGTACGCGCAGGTCGAGGAAGCGCTGGCGCCGGTTGTCGCGGCGGGCGTGTTCGCGGCAGCGCTCGGCGGCGACCACTCGATCACGCTCGCCGAGCTGCGCGCGCTCGCGAAGCGCTACGGGCCGCTCGCGCTCGTGCAGCTCGACTCGCACGGTGACACGTGGGAGCAGTACTTCGGGCAGAGGTACTTCCACGGGACGACGTTCAAGCGCGCGGTGGAGGAGGGGCTGCTCGATGCGAGCGTGTCCGTGCAGGCGGGGATGCGCGGCTCGCTCTACGGCGCCGAGGATCTCCAGGTAGCGCGTGACCTCGGCTTCACGGTGCTCACGACCGACGAGCTCCGCGACCTCGGCGCGGCCGCGTACGGCGAGCTGGTGCGCGGCAAGGTCGGCGAGCGTCCGGTGTTCATGTCCTTCGACATCGACTTCCTCGACCCGGCGTTCGCGCCGGGCACCGGCACGCCGGAGGTCGGCGGCTTCTCGACCGCGGAGGCGCTCGCGTTCCTGCGCGCGCTGCGTGGGATCAAGCTCGCCGGCTGCGACGTCGTCGAGGTCTCGCCTCCGTACGACGGTGCGGGGATGCAGACCGCGCTCGCGGCGGCGAGCATGCTCTACGACCTGCTCTCGCTGCGCGCGCTTGGAGGCGCTCCATCGGCATCCGGGCCTGCCTGACCTTCGACGTCGATGCGGAGTCGCCGGTGCTGGCCGCGGGCGGCCGTCACGCGCGCAACGCCGGCGTGATGTCGCACCAGCGTATGGGCCGCTCGTCGGCGTGCCGCGCATCCTCGGCCTGCTTCGCGAGTACGCGCTGCCGGCGACGTTCTTCGTGCCCGGCTGGACCGCCGACCGGTATCCGCAGACGGTCGAGGCGATCCTCGGCGGCGGGCACGAGGCCGGCCATCACTCGTACGCGCACCACTCGCCGGTCGCGCAGACCGAGGATGACGAGCGCGCCGACTTCGAGCGCACGCTCGCCTCGCTCCGCCGGCTGGGCGCCGAGCCGGAAGGCTTCCGCTGCCCGAGCTGGGAGCCCGCGTTCACCGACTCGGAGTATTTGCCGTCGTTGATCGCGAACCGGCTGATCGTGGCGATGATCCACGCGAGCCAGAACAGCCCGAACAGCGAGTAGTGCACCGTGAAGCGGAACACCTTCGCCGTGTCGGTCGTCCCGGCGAGCGCCGCCATCATCCAGCCCGCCATCACGAACAGCGTGAACCACACGGCGGCGAAGATGTACGTCGGCAGCGGCCAGTTGAAACGCGGCCGCCCGTAGCGCCAGAAGTCCGGCTCGTTGCCCCACATCGAGAATCCGATCACCGCGACGACCGCGACCCAGAACGGGAACGCAAACACCGCGTGCGGCGTCCCGCCGAGCTTGCTGCTGTCCGTGAACGCCGCCTGGATCCGGCGCGAGTCTTGCACCGGAGGCGGACGAGGGCTAGGGGCGCGCGGGCTTCAGCTCGTCGCCGAAGCGGGCGCGCGGCACGAAGCGGCCGATCCCGGGGGAGGCGACGAGCGTGCCGTTCTCGACGAGCACGTTGCCGCGCAGCAGCACGAGCTCCGGCGTCCCCGTCACCGTCGTTCCCTCGTAGAGGTTGTAGTCGGCCTTCGAGTGGTGGCTCGCGGCCGAGATCGTCACCGTCCTGGCCGGGTCGAACACGACGAGGTCGGCGTCGGAGCCGACGGCGACCGTGCCCTTGCGCGGGTAGAGCCCGAACAGCTTCGCCGGGTTCGTCGCGAGCAGCTCGACCATCCGGTTGAGCGAGATCCGGCCCGCGCGAACGCCGAACTCGTGGATCATCTGGAGCCGGTTCTCGAGCCCAGGTCCGCCGTTCGGGATCTTCGAGAAGTCGTCCTTGCCGAGCGTCTTCTGGCCGTCGAAGAGGAACGCGCAGTGGTCGGTCGAGATCACGGAGAGCGCGTCGGTGCGCACGGCGTTCCACAGCACGTCGTGGTTCGACTTGTCGCGGACCGGGGGCGAGTAGACGTACTTCGCGCCCTCGAAGTTCGGCTTCGCGATGTCGTCGAGCGAGTTGAAGAAGTACTGCGTGCACGTCTCGCCCCAGACGTCCCAGCCCTTCTCGCGCGCGAGGGCGATCGGCTCGACCGCCTCCTTGCAGGTGACGTGGACGACGTAGAGCGGCGCGCCTGCGAGGCGCGCGAGCTGGATGGCGCGGTTCGTCGCCTCGCCCTCCGCCTCCGGCGGTCGCGTGAGCGCGTGGTACTTCGGCTCCGTGTGGCCGGCGGCGAGCGCCTGCTCGACGAGCACCGCGATCACGTCGCCGTTCTCCGCATGCACCATCACGAGCGCGCCCGTCTTCGCCGCGACCTCCATCGTGCGGAAGAGCGTCTCGTCGTCGACCATCAGCGCACCCTTGTACGCCATGAACAGCTTGTACGAGGTGACGCCCTGGTCGGGCAGCGTCGCGAGCTCTTCGAGCGTGCCGCCCTCGTCCAGGTCGGTGACCGCCATGTGGTAGCCCATGTCGATCACCTGCTTGCCGGCCGCCTTCGCGCGCCAGCCGTCGAGCGCCGCGGCGAACGTCTGCCCCTGACCCTGGATCACGAAGTCGACGTGGCACGTCGTGCCGCCGAACGCCGCCGCCGTCTGTCCGGACTCGACGTCGTCGATCGTCACGGTGCCGCCGAACGGCATGTCGAGGTGCGTGTGCGGGTCGACGCAGCCGGGGAGGACGTACTTGCCCGCCGCGTCGATCACCCGGTCGGCCTGGAGGTCGAGCGACTCGCCGATCAGCGTGATCGTCTCGTTCTCGACGAAGAGATCCGCGACGTAGTCGTCGGCAGCCGTGATCACGCGCCCGCCGCGAATCAACACCGACATCTCGCCCTCCTCGTGTTGGCGTGCTCGGGGCCGCCCGGAGGCGGCCCCGAGAATCTACGCCCTTATTTTCCGCCCGGGGTGATCTTGACGTTCAGCGGCTTCCAGCCCTTGCCGTTGACGTCGAGGCCCCGCGCTTTCAGCTGTGCCACCGCCTTCTGCGCGAGGTCGGTGCGATACGCGCCCGACGTCGGGGCCTTCTTGATCACGCCGAACTGCTTCGAGATCGACGCGGTGCGGTTGTAGTCCGCGGTGTTCATGATCCCGATGCCGCTCGTGCTCGGCCAGATCAGCTCGTTGATCTGGTTCATCATCCAGGCCTGGTGGCCGGCCGGCAGCGTCGGGCCTTCCTTGAGCGTCATCTGCACGCATTCCGCCTGGTGGTCGCGGCAGTAGATCCAGCCCTGCAGCGACGCCGCGATCACCTTGACGGCGATCGCCTGGTTGGCCGGGGAGCTGAGGTACGAGGCGGTCGAGAAGAGACCGTCCTCGAGCATGCCCGTGCCGACCTTCTGCATCTTGATCACGTTGATCTGCGACAGCTTCACACCGGTCTCGAGCACCTGCGCGAGCTCGTTGTACGTCATCGCCGACGCCGAGTCGACCTGGTGCTTGAGGAACAGGTTCATGTCGAACGGCTGCTGGACGATCGTGACCCCCTGGTTCTTCTCGGGGTTCATGCCCGCCTTCGTCAGGGCGGCGAACAGCTCGTACTGGTTGCCGCCGAGCCAGTTCGCGACCTTCTTGCCCTTCATGTCGGCGATCGTGGTGATGCCCGAGCTCTTCCAGGTGAGCTGGGTCATCCCCGAGCGCGCGAAGACCTGGGCGATGTTGACGAGCTGCGTGCCCTTGTCGCGGGCGGAGAGCAGACTCGGCACCCAGTCGACGCCGAACTGCGCCTGGCCGGAGGCGACGACCTGCTCCGGGATGATGTTCGGCCCGCCGTTCTTCAACGTCACGTCGAGTCCCTGCGCCTTGTAGAAGCCTTTCAAGCTCGCCGCGTAGTAGCCGGCGAACTGCGCCTGCGGCACCCACTTGAGCTGGAGCGTGACCCTCGTCAGCTTCGCCTGGTGCCCCGCCGCCGCTCCCGTCCCTGCCGTGAGCGCGGCTGCGGCCACGGCGAGGACGAGGGTTCCGAGAACCCACCGCTTCCTCATACAGATACCCCTTTCTGTTGCTTCGACCCTTCCGCTGCTGATCGTCGATTCTGCACCGCGCGCGGCGGAATTACGACCCCCGGTTCTGGGGCGCCCAGCGGACCACGATCCGTTCCGCCAGCACGACCGCGCCGTAGAGCGAGAGCCCGAGCAGCGACGCGACGAGGATGCCCGCCCAGGCAGTGACGAAGTCGAAGACCTGCGCGTCCGAGTTGATGAGGACGCCGAGCGCGTTGAACGAGCCGCCGAAGTACTCGCCGACGATCGCGCCGATCATCGCGAGCACACTCGCGACCTTGAGCGCGGTGAAGAGGAACGGCAGTGCGGTCGGCACCCGGACACGGCGCCAGATCTCGAGGTCGGACGCGGCATACGACCGCATCAGCTCGATCTGCCGCGGGCTTGCGCTCTGGAGGCCGCGCAGCGTGTTCACCATCACCGGCAGGAAGCAGAGGACGGCCGCGATCGCCATCTTCGAGCGCGGCGAGAGCGGGTTGAACCAGACGTCGAAGATGGGGGCGAACGCGATGATCGGAACGGCGTTCGCGGCGATTGCGATCGGCATGAACGCGGTGCCGACGACCTTGAAGCGGCCGACCAACGTCGCCGCGACGACGCCGAGCGTGGAGCCGACGGCGAAGCCGCCGAGCGCCTCTTTGAACGTGTACCACCCTGCAGGCCAAAGCGTGTGGCGCTCGGTCCAGAAGGACTGGACGATCGAGGTCGGTCGCGGGAGCAGGAATTGCTGCACGTGGAACGCTGCGATTCCGCCTTCCCACGCCGCGATCACGAGCACGAACACGACGAGGGCCGGGCCCCAGTCTGCGGCTCGGCGCACGGCGGTCACAGCCCCTCCTCCTCGGGGAGCAGATGCTCTCCGCGCTTGCGGAGCAACTCGCGCACCTGCGTGACGAGCTCGAAGAAGCGGGGATCCTCGCGGGTCTCGACGCCGCGTGGGCTCGGCAGGTCGATGTCGACGATGCCGGCGATGCGGCCCGGCCGCGGGCTCATCACGACGACGCGGGTGGAGAGGAACACCGCCTCGGAGATCGAGTGCGTGACGAACACGACGGTCGAGCCGAGGCGCTCCCAGATCGAGAGCAGCTCGAGGTTGAGGCGTTCGCGCGTCATCTCGTCGAGCGCGCCGAACGGCTCGTCCATCAGCAGCAGCGCCGGCTCGAACGCGAGCGCGCGCGCGATCGACGCGCGCTGCTGCATGCCGCCGGAAAGCTGCCAGGGGTGGTGGTCGCCGAAGCCCTCGAGATCGACGAGCTCCATCATCTCGGCGACGCGCTGCCGGCGCTTCTCGCGGTCCCAGCCGAGCATCTCGAGCGGCAGCGCGATGTTCTTGGCCACCGTCCGCCAGTCGAACAGGACGGAGTCCTGGAAGACGATCCCGTAGTCGCGATCGATGCGCGCCTGTCTCGCGGTCTTGCGATTGACCGTGACCGCCCCCGACGTCGGCTCGATCAGGTCGCCGATCACCCGCAGGAGCGTCGACTTGCCGCAGCCGGACGGCCCGATCAGCGAGACGAACTCGCCCGGCATCAGCTCGAGCTCGATGTCCTGGAGCGCCGTGACGTTTCCCTGCGCGAACGTCTTCGTCACGTGGGAGATCGAGACGACGGGGTCGCTCATGCGACGTTCTCCGGTGCGCGGCGGACGACGATCTTCTCGGCGCCGAGGACGACGACGAAGAAGAGGATGCCGACGAGCGCGGCGACGATGTTCGTCGCCCACAGCTCCTGCGGCTCGATCGAGTAGTACTGGTTGAAGTTGATGATCGCGCCGCCGAGGCCGCTCTGGAGGCCGGACGGCAGCTCGCCGATGATCGCGCCGACGACGCTCGCCGTCGCGGCGAGCTTGAGCGCCGCGAACACGTACGGGAGCGATGCGGGCACGCGGAGCTTCCAGAGGACGCTCCACCGTCCCGCTGCGTAGGTGCGCATCAGCTCGAGCGCGCGCGCGTCGGCCGACTGGAGCCCGCGCAGCGTGTTGATCAGCACCGGGAAGAAGGTCAGGTACGCGGCGATGACGGCGACGGCGCCCCAGCCCTGTAACGGCCCCGGCAGCTTCGGGTTGACCCAGACGACGACCATCGGCGCGATCGCGAGGATCGGCACGGTCTGGCTCGCGACGAGGTACGGCAGGAACCCGCGCTGGAGCAGGCGCGAGTGGGCGAGGACAACGCCGAGTACGAAGCCGATCACGGCGCCGAGGGCGAAGCCGACGACCGACTCCCGCATCGTGAAGAGCGCCTTGTGGAAGAGGATCGTGACCAGCGCCGGCTGGTTCACCTGCGCAGGCTGGCCGAACGCCTTCGCGATCGTCCACACATGCGGCATCGACGTCGAGTCGACCGCGAAGGGCCACGTCCAGCCGGCGGTCGTCCAGATCCAGATGTACAGCTCCCAGAGCCCGGCGAGCGCGACGAGCACGGCGGCGACGGCGAGCGCGCGGCGCAGGGCGCGGGAAAGCGGTGCCGGCACTGCACGTTCTTATCACGGTTCGGGGCCGTTGTAGGATCGCCGTGTGGCGCTCGACCCCTCCCGCGCGGTTGCGGAGCTCAAGGAGCTGCGCGCGCTCACGGGGGACGAGAACGGGGCGCAGCGCGTCGCCTGGACGGACACGTGGGAGACCGCGCGCGCGTGGCTGCGCGAGAAGCTGGCCGGCACGGGCGCGGTCGAGGAGATCGATGAGGCCGGGAACCAGTGGTTCACGTTGGGTGGTGCGTCGGAGCGTGCGCT
>DATCBP010000029.1:0-84522 GCA_036511815.1 Gaiellaceae bacterium | reverse complement strand
AGCTTCGTGCCGACCGCGACCGTCTCGCCTTCCTGGACGAAGATCTGCATGACCGTGCCGGAGGCGGGGCTCGGCACCTCGGTGTCGACCTTGTCGGTGGAGATCTCGAGCAGCGACTCGTCGGCCTCGATCTGCTCGCCCTCCTGCTTCAGCCACTTCGTGACCGTCCCTTCCGAGACGGAGACGCCCATCTGCGGCATCACGACGTCGACTGCGGTTTCGGTGGCCATGCTTCCTCCTAGTACTCCGCGAGGTCGCGAAGCCCTGTGACGACGTCCTCGACCTGCGGGATGAATGCCTTCTCGAGCGGCGGCGAGAACGGCACCGGCGTGTCGGGCGCAGCGATCCGCTTCACGGGCGCGTCGAGATCCTCGAACGCCTCCTCGGCGATCGTCGCCGAGATCTCCGCGCCGAAGCCGCCGGTGCGCGTGTCCTCGTGCAGGACGAGCACCTTCGACGTCTTCCGCACCGATTCGAGCACCGCGGCCTTGTCCCACGGCATCACCGTGCGCAGGTCGATGATCTCGACCGAGACGCCGTCCGCGTCGAGCTGCTGCGCGGCCTCCTCGGCCGTGTAGACCATCGCGCCCCACGTGATCACCGAGATGTCGGCTCCCTCGCGGTGCGTGCGCGCCTTGCCGATCGGCACCGTGAAGCGCTCCTCGGAGACCTCGCCCTTGATCCGCCGGTACAGGTGCTTGTGCTCGAAGAACAGGACCGGGCTCGGATCCTCGATCGCGCTGATCAGCAGCCCCTTCGCATCCGACGGCGTCGCCGGGCACACGCACTTCAACCCCGGGATGTGCGCGAACGACGACTCGGGGTCCTGCGAGTGGAACGGGCCGCCGGAGAAGCCGCCGCCGGACGGAAGCCGGATGACGATCGGCACCGGCGTGCCGACGCGCCAGCGCTGCTTCGCCGCGACGGTGACGAGGTGATCCCACGCGCACGAGACGAAGTCGGCGAACTGCATCTCGCAGACGGGCCGCATCCCCATCATCGCGGCGCCGGTCGCGCCGCCGACGATTGCCGTCTCCGCGAGCGGCGCGTCGATCACGCGCCACGGCCCGAACTCCTCCTGGAAGCCGAGCGAGACCTTGAACGCGCCGCCGTAGACGCCGACGTCCTCGCCGATCAGGAAGACGCGCTTGTCGCGGCGCATCTCCGAGCGGAGCCCGTCGGAGATCGCCTGGAGATATGTCATCTCGGCCATGGCGCGCCTCTACTTGTGGTGCGGGGTCTCGAGGTCTTCCGGCGAGGCGTAGACGCCCTCGAGCAGATCGTGCGGCTCGGGCATCGGCGACTCGTCGGCGCGGCGCAGCGCCTCGTTGAGGAGGTGCTTCACCTGCTCGACGATCGCGCTCTCCTCGTCGTCCCTGAGCGCGACCTGCTCGCGCAGCCACGTGCGGAAGCGCTCGACGGGGTCGGACTCGGCCCACTTCTCGAACATCACCTTGGGGACGTAGAAGGCGTCGTCGTGGACGGCGTGGCCTTCCATGCGCAGGGTCAGGCACTCGAGCAGCGTCGGGCCGCCGCCGGCGCGCGCCTTCTCGATCGCGCGCTTCGCCTCGCGGTAGACGGCGAGCACGTCGGTGCCGTCGACGACGACGCCCTCGAAGCCGTACGCCGTCGCGCGGTCGGCCACGTGCTCGGTCGCGTATTCGAGATACGTCGGCGTCGAGTAGGCCCACTGGTTGTTGTCGCACACGAAGAGGATCGGGAGCTTCCGCGTGCCGGCGAGCGTCATCGTCTCGTGCACGTCGCCGCGGGCGGAGGCGCCTTCGCCGAACCAGCCGACGGCGACCCGCGGCTCCTCCCGGATGCGGAAGGCGAGCGCGCATCCGGTGGCGACCGGCAGCATCGCCGGCAGGTGGCTGACCATCGCGATCAGGCCGAGCTGCTGGTCTGCCATGTGCACGTTGCCGTCGCGGCCGTGCGTCGGGCCGTCGGCGCGTCCCATGAACTGCGCGAAGATCCGCCAGGGCTCGACGCCGCGCGTGATGTGGACGCCCATGTCGCGGTGGAGCGGCGTGCCGACGTCCTCGGGGCCCATCGCGGTGGCGACGCCGATCGCGGCCGCCTCGTTGCCGCGGCCCGTGTAGAAGGAGCCGGGAATCTTCCCCTGCTTGTAGAGGATGTGCCCGCGCTCCTCGACGCCGCGCGTGATCAGCATGTTCCGGTAGATGCCGAGCAGGTCCTCGCGGTCGAGGCCTGCATCCCGCACCTCGTGGAGCGAGCTGACCGGCTCCGCCTCTCTCGCAATGGCCACGGCCTGAAATCTAACCGCTGGAGGGCCCGTCCCAGTCGTATGACTGGCCGATCTGCTCCAACCGGGCCCGGGTTTCCCCGTCGCAGAGGGCTCCGGCGAGGCCGGCCGCGAAGAAGCTCCTGGGCTCGAGCCCGAACGAGCAGGCGGCCTCGTAGTCCCGGGTCAGGTCGGTGTCGAACATCGCCGGGTCGTCGGTGGAGATGGAGCAGCGCACCCCGGCGGCGACGAGCCGCGGCAGCGGGTGGTCGGCGAGGGACGAGACCGCGCCGGTGCGGAGATTCGAGAGCGGGCAGACGTCGAGCACCGTGCCGCGGGCGGCGAGCTCGCGGACGAGGCCGGGATCCTCCTCGGCGCGGATGCCGTGGCGCAGCCGGTCGGCGCCGAGCGCCTCGAGCGCGCCGCGCACGGACGCCGCGCCCGCGACCTCGCCCGCGTGCGGCACCGAGCCGAGCCCGAGCGACTTCGCGAGCCGGAACACGTCGGCGTACGGCTCCGGCGGGTACTCGGCCTCGAGCCCGCCGAGCCCGACGCCGACGACGCCGCGGTCGCGGTAGCGCGCTGCCCATTCCACGGTCGCGCGCGCCTCGTCCTGCGTGAAGCCGCGGGGGATGTCCGGCGTCAGGCGCACCTCGACGCCGTGCGCCTCGCGCGCCTCCTGCGCGCCGGCGCAGACGCCCTCGTAGACCGCCTCCCAGGAGCAGCCGCGCCGCACCCGCTCCGCCGGGCTGAAGATCCCCTCGAAGTAGACCGCGCCGTGCGCCCGCGCTTCGCCGGCGTAGTCGACGACCATCTGCCGGAAGTCGTCCTCCGTCTGGAGTGCGTTCGTCGTGAGGATCCAGACCTCGATGAAGTGCCGGAAGTCGCGAAACGCGTACAGCTCCGCGAGCCCTTCGACGGTGTCGGCCGGCAGCGGGTAGTCGTTGCGCCGGGCAATGTCGAGCAGCGTGCGCGGCCGCACCGTCCCCTCGAGGTGGACGTGCAGCTCGATCTTCGGGTACGGCGCCACGGCGCGAGGCTACAGTCCGACTGTGGGCAAGGCCTCCGACTGGTTGCGCGAGGAGCGGCGCAAGGTGCTCGGCGACTGGGTCGCCGTGTGCCTCCGCTGCGGCGCGGGGCTCCGCTGGTTCGAGGAGTTCGAAAGCGAGGTGCCGGACGCGTGCGCGCAGTGCGGCGGCGAGCTGCTGCGCCGCTGCAAGGGGTGCGGCGCCGCGTTCTCGTCGATCGCCGCGGTCGACTGCGAGGGATGCGGCGCGCCGCTCCGGCCGAACGAGCTGTTCGGCTCGCCGATCCGCCGGACCTAGAAGCTCTCGTCGAGAAACGTCGGCGCGACCGGGCCGCTGAGAATTTGCGAGAAGCGGATCACGGTCACGACTTCGCGCTCCTCCACCTCGCGGTTGTAGAGGCGGCCGAGGAACGTCGCCATCTCCTCCACGTGGCGGATGCCCGGGTTGTCGTGTTCGATCTCGCGCGGCGACAACTCGCCGAGTGTCTTCACCTCGACCTTGTCGATCACCGCGTCGAACACGTACTCGCGGGCGCTGTAGCGGTTCCCGCAGAGCACCTTCACGACCATGCCCTTCTTGTACTTCCCCGACTTGTCGCCGAGCCGGATCGTCGCCGTCTTGCGTCCGGTGCGCAGCTGGTCGGCGACCATCGGCGTATAGAAGTTCAGCGCGTACATCGACTCGTCAGGGCCGCTCAAGCCGGCGAATCATAGGGGACGACCGGCTCGACGTGGGCACGCGTGACCTGGGCGGGCGACGTGCAGCCGAGCAGCGCGAGGCCGAGTGCGATCTCGTCGTGGAGGATCGCGAGCACGTCGCGCACGCCGGCCTCGCCGGCGACCGCGAGTCCCGCGGCGACCGCGCGCCCCGCGAACGCCGCCTGCGCACCGAGCGCAAGCGCCTTTAGCACGTCGCCGCCGCGGCTGACGCCGCCGTCGACGTAGACCTCGCAGCGACCGTCGACGGCCTCGACCACCTCCGGCAGCGCGTCGAGCCCCGCGGCCGCGCCGTCGAGCTGCCGGCCGCCGTGGTTCGAGACCCACACTGCCGCCACGCCGCGCTCGACGGCGAGTGCGGCGTCCTCGCGCGTGAGGATCCCCTTCAGCACGAGCGGCATCCCGCTCTCGGCGGCGATCCACTCGAGGTCGTCCCACGTCAGCGACGGCGTTGTCGAGAAATGCTCCTGCATCGACTCGGGGCGCGCAGCGACGGCGCCGCGCATGTACGGCAGCGGCAGGTCGGCCGGGATCTCGAAACCGAACCTCGCGTCGCGCTCGCGGCGCCCGAGCTGCGGCATGTCGACCGTGAGCACGAGCGCGCTATACCCGAAGTCGCGCGCTTCCGCGAGATGGTCGAGCGTGCGCTGCCGGTCTCGGAGCACGTACAGCTGGAGCCAGCGCGGCGCGTCGCCGGTGGCAGCGATCTCGGCGTGCGTGCTCGAGCTGATCGTGGAGACGCACATCAGCGTGCCGGCGTCGCGGGCGGCGCGCGCGGTCGCCGCCTCGCCCTCCGGGTCGAGCAGCCGGTGCATCGCGAACGGCGCGATCAGCAGCGGCATCGAGACCGGCGCCCCGAGCACGGTCGTCGCCGCCGACACCTCCGCGACGTCGACGAGCATCCGCGGCCGGAAGCGCCAGCGGCCGTACGCGGCGCTGTTCGCGCGCAGCGTCACCTCGTCCTGGGCGCCGCCCTCGAAGTAGCACCAGACCTTCGGGTCGACCGCCGCGGCGGCGAGCGCCGCATAGTCGGCGACGTTGACGGGCGCGCTCACGTGCTGACCCTATCGCGTGCCTTCGCCGCCATCTCGCGCTCTCCCTTGTACGCGAGCAGGCGCGGCGCCTCGTCGAGCGGCAGCCAGCGCGCCTCCGCCACCTCGGCGCGCATCGCCTCGGAGATCTCGCCGATCCGGCCCCGGCCCGCGCGCAGGAGGAAGAAGCTGACGACCTTGAAGACGCGCTCGCCCTCCCACGTGTAGACGTACTTCACGTCGCCGAGCTTCTCGACGAGCCGGCCGCGGACACCGGTCTCCTCCCACACCTCCCGCAGCGCCGTCTCGGCGGGCGCCTCGCCCGGGTCGGTCAGCCCCTTCGGCAGCGCCCACACCCCGGCGGGCCTGCCCTGCGGCCGGATCGCCGCCGCGTGCGGCCGCCCGCCGATCGTGCGGACGAGCACGCCCCCGGCCGAGAACTCCCGCCGCATGCAGCAGGTTGTAACAAAGTCGCGTAGGTCCAGTTGAGCCGCCTTGCGGAACGCGCCAGTTGCTCGTACAATGGCTCAGCACTCTCGGGGTGAGAGTGCCAGACAGTGTCACTAGCTCGTATGTCAGGAGGAAGCTGGATGAACCTGAAGCCACTTGGTGACCGTCTGATCGTCGAGGTCCTCGATGAAGAGGAAATGACGTTCAGCGGCATCGTGCTTCCGGACACCGCGAAGGAGAAGCCGCAGCGCGGCCGCGTCCTCGCGGTCGGCCCGGGCAGCCGGGACGACAACGGAAAGTTCGTTGCCATGGACCTTGCGGAGGGCGACGAGATCGTCTTCTCCAAGTACGGCGGGACCGAGATCAAGGTCGGCACGGAGGAGTACCTGATCCTGCGCGAGTCCGATGTTCTCGCGAAGGTCGTCGGGAGCAGCAAGCCGGCCGGAACCAAAGCAAAAGCGAAAGTCTGAGGAGGAAGCACTAGGCATGGCTCACAAGGAGCTGAAGTTCAATGAGGATGCTCGCCGCGCGCTCGAGCGTGGCGTGAACGTCCTCGCCGACGCGGTCAAGGTGACCCTCGGCCCGAAGGGCCGGTACGTCGTGCTCGACAAGAAGTTCGGCGCGCCGACGATCACGAACGACGGAGTCACGATCGCGCGTGAGATCGAGCTCGAGGACGTCTTCGAGAACCAGGGCGCCCAACTCGTCCGCGAGGTCGCCACGGCGACCAACGACGTGGCGGGCGACGGCACGACCACCGCAACGGTGCTCGCTCAGGCGATCGTCCGCGAGGGCCTGAAGAACGTCGCCGCCGGCGCGAACCCGATGGGGCTCAAGCGTGGCATCGAGACCGCCGTCGAGGCGGTCGTCGAGAACCTGAAGACGCAGTCGAAGGACGTCTCCAGCAAGGAGGACATCGCCCGCGTGGCGACCGTCTCCTCGCGGGAGCGCGAGATCGGCGACGTCATCGGCGACGCGATCGAGAAGGTCGGCAAGGACGGCGTCGTGAATGTCGAGGAGGGCCAGACGCTTGGCCTCGAGCTCGAGTTCACCGAGGGCATGCAGTTCGACAAGGGCTACCTGTCGCCGTACATGATCACCGACGCCGAGCGCATGGAAGCGGTGCTCGAGGATCCCTACATCCTCGTCGCCAACCAGAAGATCGGCGCGGTCAAGGACATCCTCCCCGTGCTCGAGCAGGTGATCCAGGCGGGTCGCCCGCTTGTGATCGTCGCCGAGGACGTCGAGGGCGAGTCGCTTGCGACCATCGTCGTCAACAAGCTCCGCGGCACGTTCACGGCGGTCGCCGTGAAGGCCCCGGGCTTCGGCGACCGGCGCAAGCGGATGCTCGAGGACATCGCCATCCTCACGGGCGCCGAGGTGATCACCGAGGAGATGGGCCTCAAGCTCGAGAACACGAAGCTCTCGCAGCTCGGGCACGCTCGTCGCATCGTCGTGGACAAGGACTCGACGACGATCATCGACGGTGCAGGCGAGACCGACGCGATCAAGGGCCGGATCAAGCAGCTGAAGGCCGAGATCGAGAACACGGACTCCGACTTCGACCGCGAGAAGCTCCAGGAGCGCCTCGCGAAGCTGTCGGGCGGGGTCGCCGTGGTCAAGGTCGGCGCAGCCACCGAGACGGAGATGAAGGAGAAGAAGCACCGCGTCGAGGACGCCCTCCAGGCGGCCCGCGCGGCCCTCGAGGAGGGTCAGGTCCCGGGTGGCGGCGTCGCGCTCATCAACGCGGCGGACGCGACGCGCGAGAAGGTGCTCGGTTCGCTCGAGGGCGATGAGAGGACGGGCGCGCAGATCATCTTCCGCGCGCTCG
The DNA here is from genome assembly GCA_036511815.1 of Gaiellaceae bacterium. Taxonomy (GTDB): domain Bacteria; phylum Actinomycetota; class Thermoleophilia; order Gaiellales; family Gaiellaceae; genus Palsa-739. Next base: position 77,221 of record DATCBP010000029.1, on the reverse strand, counting down.
AGGAGCCGCTTCGGCAGCTCTCGCACAACGCCGGCCTCGAGGGGTCGGTCATCGTCCAGCAGGTGCGCACAGCCAAGCCCGGCTGGGGCATCAACATCGAGACGGGCGCGCTCGAGGACCTGCTCAAGGCAGGCATCGGCGACCCGACGATGGTCACGCGCTCGGCGCTGCAGAACGCCGCGTCGATCGCGAAGAACATCCTCACCACCGAGGCGATCGTCGCCGAGGCGCCCGAGAAGGCCGGCGCCGGCATGGGCGGCGGCATGCCGGACATGGGCGGGATGATGTAGGAACCTCGCGAACGCTTCGCGTTCGCTCGGTGTTGCGAGGGGCCGCCTTTGGGCGGCCCCTCGCGTTTGTGCTTCGCAGAGCGCGCGTCGGCCAAGCCGCCGCGCTCTTGCCGGGGCGGAGGCGGTCTAGGTTCGCGACAGGCTGGAAGCTTCGCGCTTCCGTCCCGCCGCAGGTCACGCGGTGGCTGGCACCTGCGCTGAGGTGAAGCAACCTGGTTTCAACCAGGTTGCAGTCGTTCGATTCGCCCCGGAAAAGAGAAACGGCGCCTTGGGGAGACGCCGTTTCGGGAGGGGTGGGAGGTGGGTTCCCCAGGTATCGGAGATTTCAAACCGGGGCTTTAGCCCCAATTTGGCTAAAACCCGTACCGCTGTTCCTGCCAGTAGTCGGCCTCGTTGTTGTACCCCAGGCGCTCCCAGAAGCCGGGCTTGTCCACGGCCGACAGCTCGAGCCCGCGCAGCCATTTCGCGCTCTTCCAGAAGTACGCCGAGGGGATGAACAGCCGCACCGGCCAGCCGTGCTCCGGGGTCAGCGGCTCCCCGTCGGCCTCGTAGACGATCAGGGCCTTCCCGTCCTCGAGGGCGGCGAGGGGCACGTTCGAGGTGAAGCCGTTCTCCGCGTGGGCGATCGCGAATCGGGCGTTCGGCTTCGGCCGGCAGAGGGCGGCGAGCTCGCGCCAGTGGACACCCTTGAAGCGGGCGTCGAAGCGGCTCCAGCGCGTGACGCAGTGGATGTCCGTCGTGACCTCGGTCGCGGGCAGCTCGGTGAGCTGCGCGAAGGTGAGCGTGAGCGGCTGCTCGACCTCGCCCGACACGGTGAATTCCCAGGCGGCCAGGTCGACGTTCGGCACGTCGCCCGCGTGGAGGACGGGCCACTTCTCCGTCAGGTACTGGCCGGGCGGCAGTCGCGCCGGGTCGTAGCCGGCCTGGCGCACCTTGTCCTCCGCCTTCGACCGGAAGAGGGGCATCGGTTCCTACACTAATCCCTATGGACGTCGCTGCACGCGAGCGCGCGTACGTGCGGGTCGCCGGCCCGGACGCGCAGGAGTATCTCCAGCGCATGGTCTCGAACGACGTCGAGTCGCTCGGGATCGGCGACGCGTGCCCGGCGCTGCTCCTGACCGCGAAGGCGCGCGTGATCGCGCCCGTCGTCGTCTGGCGGCGCGGTGAGGAGGACTACCTGCTCCTCACCGAGCCGGAGCTCGGCGAGGCCGTGCGCGCGCTGCTCACGCGCATGCGCCTGCGCGCCCGTTGCGAGATCGAGCTCGAGGAGCACGCGTCCGCGCTCGTGTTCGGCGGCGACGGCATCCGCACCGACTTCCCCGGCGCCGCCGAGGCGCTCGACGCCGGCCTCGTGCCGACGCTCGACGCCGACGCGCTCGAGCTGCGCCGGATCGAGGCGGGCGTGCCGCGCTGGGGCCGCGAGATCGACGACCGCATCCTCCCCGCCGAGGCGGGACTCGACGCGACGCACGTCAGCTTCACGAAGGGCTGCTACCCAGGGCAGGAGCCGGTGGCGCGCCTCCACTATCGCGGCCATCCGAATCGCGGCCTGCGCGTGCTCGAGCTCGACGACGTGCCGGCCGGCGACGCGGAGCTCGTGCACGACGGCAAGGCCGTCGGCCGCGTCACGAGCGCGGCCCGCCGCCCGGACGGGTCCGTGGTCGCACTCGCGTACGTGCGCGTCGAGGTTCCGGCGGGCGCCCGCCTGGAGCTCGCCCGTGCCGAAGCTTGAAGCCGCGCCCTGGTGGTCGATCCGCCGCGCGCACAGCCGCAAGCCGGCGACGTACCGCTGCCCGCTCTGCGGCTACCGGCTGCACGCGATGAGCGAGCACGTGCTGATCGCGCCCGAGGGCGACGCGAGCCGCCGCCGTCATGCGCACGCCGAATGCGTCGAGGCCGCGCGAAAGAACGGCCGCCTGCGCAGCTACGACGACTGGCGCAAGACGCAGCCGCGCGGGCCGAGCCTGCTCGCGCGACTCCTGCGCCGCGCCTGACCCCGGCTACACTTCCGAATCCCGCGCCCGTAGCTCAGGGGATAGAGCGCAGCCCTGCGGAGGCTGAGGTCAGAGGTTCGAATCCTCTCGGGCGCATGGCGAGCTCTCAGTAGCGGTCGATCTCGACGAGCCGCTCGTCGCTGATGCCGAAGTGGTGCGCGACTTCGTGCAGCACGACCCGCTTGATCTGCCGGTCGAGCAGTCCCTGGTCACGTCCGTAGAGGCGCACGAGCGGGCCGCGGTAGATCGTGATCTTGTCCGGGAGCGCGCCGGCGTAGCTGAAGTTGCTGCCCCTGCGCGTGAGCGGGATGCCCTGGTAGAGGCCGAGCAGCGGCTGCCCCGGCGGCGGCTCCTCCTCGACGACGATCTCGACGTTCGAGATCTGCTCGCGCAGGTCCGGCGGCAGCGAGTCGAGCGTCTCCTGGATCAGCTGCTCGAAGTCCGGCGGCGCGCTCTGCGGATCGTCTGCGTGCACCGGCGTGAGCGTAGCGGGGAGGTCCCGCACGCTCCCGTGCGGGACCTCCCCAGAGCTACTCGCCTAGCGCCTGTGCGTGAACGCGAAGTCCGAGGCGAGCTGGGCGAGGTCGGGCGTGCCGAGGCCGGATCCCACGTTGTAGAGATGGCCGGGCGTGCCCGTGTAGTAGAGGTTGTCGTTGTTGGCGCTCGCCGAGTCCAGCGGGTTGAACGGCGAGTTGCGCTGCGTGGCGAACTGGTAGATGGCCGGGTTCCAGAACCCGACCCGGTGGCCGAGCGCGGAGTCGATCACCGCCGTCGAGCCGTTGAGCTGCGGCGCGACGAAGCTCGTGCCGCCCCAGCCGTCCTCGAGCACGGCGGGGCCGTCACCGAAGGTGTAGTACACCTCGTAGCCGGTGTACGGATCCGCGTCGGTCGAGACGTCCGGCGTGGCCCGGCCGGTGCCGTAGCCGGTGGTCACCGGCGGCGCCGCGTTGAAGTTCCACGCCGTCGGCAGGTTGAGACCGTAGAGCGACTGGTAGTCGGTCGGGGTCAGGTATTCCGTGGCGCTGAAGCTGTGTGCGCTCGGAATCAGTTCCTGGTACTGCGGGGTCGCCTCGTCCACGCTGAAGCCGCCGCCGCCGCCGATCGGGAGCGAGGCCGCGTACGCGGCTTCCGTCGGATACCCGAACAGCGCGTACTCGGGCCACAGCCAGTCCCAGCCCCAGGTCCGCTCGGAGTGAATGGTCACATTCGCGGAACCGTCAGGACCGTTGACCGGAATCGTTCCCGGCAGCGTGGTGCCGCCTGCCGAGGTGATCCACGGGCTGCTGTCAGGATTGCCGGCCGACAGGTTCGTGGTGCCGAGGTCCTCGGCGGCCGTGTAGGCCCCGAAGTCGCCTGCCGAGACGAAGGCGCTCTGTCCCTGCGCCGCGCTCTCCAGGTAGGCCTCGTCGAAGGTGATCGCGTAGGTCGGCGACTCGATTCCGATGTTGACCGACGCCTGGATCACGGTCTCCGACTCGCCCCAGCTCGCCGACAGGGTGTCGGCGACGTTCTGGCTGGCCGCGTCGAAGAAGGCGTCCACGAAGCCGAAGTCGGTGTTCGGGGCCTGGTAGACGACGATCTTCGCCTTCGGGGCGAGTCCGCCGGACTGCTCGACGTCCAGGGTGGTCTCGTCGGAGCCCGACGCGTTGCTGACCGGCCCGGAGCCGCCGTCCACGTTCACGAGCGAGATCCGGTTGGGCAGGGTGTTGATGTCGAGGATGTTGCTCCAGAAGTACTGCGCGACCGACGGGTCGACGCTGGCGAGCGTGACGATGCCGATCGTCGTGCCCGCGCCGGTTGCCCCGTGCAGCCCGTTGAGGTTGTACTGCTTCGCGAAGTCCGCGGGCGTGAGGTTGGCGAGCTGCACCTTGCTCGATGTCGCGCCGGCCGGCGACGGGGTGTGCACCGCGTCGCTGCCGAACGTCGGGTAGTTGCTGAGGCCGAGGATCGCCAGCACGAACTGCGCGAGCTGGCGGGGCAGCAAGGGGGACTGTTTCGTGCCGTGTACGTTCATACCCGGCCGTCCCGGATGCCCCAGCCGCGCCGGAATCGCCGGCACGCTGAACTCGCTCTGATTCACGGACAGGGCGGCGTCGAACTCGCCCGCGGTGCCCGTCGCGGTGACGTCGAGTCCGTCGGCATACGCGCTCGTGGCGATGCCGTACCTCGACAGGTAGTTCTCCAGCGCCCCGATGTTGTACTGCGGCTGGCCGTACTGCCGGGCGAACTGGCCGACCGACAGATAGCCGCCGGGCATGCCGGCCTCGACGTTCGCCTCGAGCCCGCCGAGATTCTGCGCCTTCAGGATGAAGGACACCGTCTCGGGCGTGCTCGCCGGAGTCGGGCCGAAGGCGCTGGCGGGGTTGAGCGCGCTGGTGCCGATGCCCTGCGGCACGGCGACCTTCGCCGATGCTGCTGCTCCTGACTGCGAAGACGTGGCCCCATCGGCCGCCGCGGCCGCCACGAGCAGGAGCAGCGTGGCGATCGCCAGGAGCGCACCGGTGCGACGGCGCGCGGTCCACCCAAAAGACTTCACCGCACGTACCTCCCTCGGAGAGATGCCTGCGCGGTGGGACGCTATACGACCGCGGGCGCCCGAGCAGGCGTACCTGTCCGAATCGGCGGCGGCCGCTAGGCTTCCGGCATGCAGTCGCGATCCGCGCTCGCTGCGACCGCCGTGCTCGTCACGCTGGCGTTCGCGCCGGCGGCGGGGGCCAACCGCCCGGTGCTCGCGCCTGCGCCTCCCGTGGTCCTCCGTGTCGTGCACGCGGACCAGTCGCCGGCGGCGTCGTGCTCCGTCCGGCGCGCGCACGCGAGCAAGTTCGAGCGGAAGCTCCTCCCCGTTGCCTGTGAGCAGCCGCCGCGCTCGCAGGTCAAGGTCGACCTGCTGAAGCACGCCGCGACGAACGCGGCAACTGCGCTCACCGAGCCGTAGGTCGGCCGGGGCGATGACGGACGCCGCCGTCGAGGTCGAGGACCTCGTCAAGATCTTCCCTGCGCCGGGCGGCGAGGAGCTGCGTGCCGTCGACGGCATCAGCTTCACCGTCCACGTCGGCGAGATCTTCGGGATCCTCGGGCCGAACGGCGCGGGCAAGACGACGACGCTCGAGATCGTCGAAGGGTTACGCGAGCCGACTTCCGGCCGCACCGCCGTGCTCGGCCTCGACTCGCGCCGCGACCGCGCGGCGATGAAGGAGCTGATCGGCGTGCAGCTCCAGGCGAGCGCGTACTTCGACAACCTCACGCTGACCGAGATCCTCGACCTGTTCGGCTCCTTCTATCCGCGCGCGTTTCCGCCCGCGGGGCTACTCGAGCGCGTCGGCCTCCTCGAGAAGCAACGCGCGCGCATCAAGGAGCTGTCCGGCGGACAGGCGCACCGCTTCTCGATCGTCGCGGCGCTCGTCAACGATCCCGAGGTCGTGTTCCTCGACGAGCCGACGACAGGCCTCGACCCGCAGGCCCGCCGCAACCTTTGGGATCTCGTGCGCGCGATCCGGTCGGAAGGCAAGACGGTGGTGATGACGACGCACTACATGGAGGAGGCGGAAGAGCTCTGCGACCGCGTCGCGATCGTCGACCACGGTCGCCTGCGCGCGCTCGACACGCCGCTCGGCCTCGTCAACGCGCTCCCCGACGCCTACCGCATCGTCTTCTCGAGCGAGCGCCCACTCGACCGGAGCGAGCTCGCGGGACTCCCGGGCGTCCACGGCGTGCGCGTGTCCCTCAACGGCACTGCCTCGTACGAGCTCGCCGTCGGGCAGGCGCAGCAGCCGCTCGAGGCGTTCGTCGGCTGGGCCGCGCGCAACGGCGTCATCGCCGGCGACCTGCGCGTGCTGCCCGCGACGCTCGAGGACGTCTTCCTCTCCCTCACCGGCCGCGCGCTGCGGGACTGACGTGATCCTGCTCTGGAAGCTCTACAAGCGGTGGCGCCGCCGGCGCGAGGCGGAAGCGTCGCTACCCGTTGTCGACGGCCCGAGCGGCACGCGCCCGACCGGGCGGCCGCTGCCGAAGCTGTTCGTCGCGAGCCTGAAGATGCTCGTGCGCGACCGGCGGACGATGATCTACGCGCTCGCCGTGCCGATCCTCTTCACCGTCATCTTCGGCGTGCAGGACTTCAACGGCGCGACACACGTGAAGCTGACCGCGGTCAGGCCCGCGCAGGCGACGGCGTTCGCGCAGCGGATCGTCGCCGGGCTCGAGCGCGACTCGGCGTTCCGCGTCACGCCGACCGCGAACCTCGCCGCTGCGCAGAAGCAGTTGCGCGACGCGAAGACGGACGCCGTCGTCGTCGTCCCGCCCACGCCGCACCACGCGCTCGTCGCGTACTACAAGCCCGACTCGTCGAACCTCAACTTCACGCTCAGCAGCCTCAGCCGCTTCGTCGACGCGGCGAACCTCCGTCTCGCCGGCATCTCGTCCCCGCAGCTTCGTCTCGCCGAGCGCTCGGTGGAGGCGACCGACACGAACTACTACGACTTCCTCCTGCCGGGACTCGTGGCGATGGCGGTGATGAACCTGTCGATCCTCGGCGTCGCGATCGGCGTCACGCGCTTCCGCGAGCAGCAGATCCTCCGCCGCATGCTCGCGACGCCGCTCCCGCCCTCGAAGTTCCTGGTCGCGCAGATCACCACCCGGCTGCTGATCTCGCTCGTGCAGGCGGGGATCATCCTCGCCCTCGGCGTGTTCGCGTTCGGCGGACACATCCACGGCGATCCCGCGTGGGTCTTCCTCTTCGTCGTGCTCGGCAACCTCGTGTTCGTGAACATCGGCTTCACGATCGCCGGCCGGGCGAAGAACGCCGACTCGGCGCAGGCGCTCTCGCAGCTCATCAGCCTGCCGATGCTGTTCCTCTCCGGCGTCTTCTTCCAGACGTCGGGCGCGCTCGGGCAGATCGTGCGCGTGCTGCCGCTCTCGCCGCTCGTGACGGGGATGCGGAAGATCACGCTCAACGGCGAGTCGATCACGCAGACCGGCTCGCAGCTCGGAGTGCTCGCCGCCTGGGTCGTGCTCTCGTTCCTGATCGCGCGGCGGAATTTCCGCTTCGACGACGCGGGCGAGCGGCGCGCCGAGCCGCGGCCAGGCCTCCGCTCGCTCCTGTCCCGCGCTGACTGAGCGAGAATGGACTGATGCCGCTCTACCTGACCGAGTCGGACGTGGACGGGCTGCTTTCGCCGGCCGAGGCTGTGGCGGCGGTCGAGGCGTGCTTCGCCCGCATGGCGGCGGGCGAGGTCGAGAACCGGCCGCGCTACCGGCTGCGACTCGAGAGCGGGATGCTCGCAGTGATGGCGGCGGCCGACCTCGGGCTTGGCTACGCGGGCGCGAAGGTGTACTCCGGCTTCCGCGAGGGTGCCCGCTTCCAGGTGCTGCTCTTCCGTGCGGACGCGCCCGAGCTCGTCGCCGTCGTCGAGGCGGACCGGCTCGGGCAGCTGCGCACCGGCGCCGCGAGCGCCGTGGCCGCGCGCCACCTCGCGCGCACGGGTGCGACGAGCCTCGGCGTGATCGGCTGCGGCCGGCAGGCGGAGACGCAGGTGTCGTGCATCCGCGCCGCGCTGCCCGGGATCGACCGGGTCGTGGCGTACTGCCGCACCGAGGAGGCGCTGCGCGACTTCTGCGCGCGCACCGGCGCCGAGGCCGGCGAGAGTCACCGTGACGCAGGCGAATGCGACGTCGTCGTCACCGTCACGAGCTCCTCCGATCCGGTGCTGCGCGGCGAATGGCTACGCGACGGCACGCTCGTGTGCGCGGTCGGCGCGAACGACGGCAAGCGGCGCGAGCTCGACAACGTCGTGCTCGCGCGCGCGTCGTTCGTGTGCTGCGACTCGGTCGAGGACGCGCGGCTCGAGTCGGCCGACCTGATCGAGCCGGTGGAGAGCGGCGTGCTCGACTGGCTCGAGGTGCACGAGCTTCAGGAGGTGGTCGCCGGCGAGACGAGCGGCCGCCAGTCGGACGAGGACGTCGTCGTCTTCAAGTCGAACGGTCTCGCAGCCTGGGACGTCGCTGCGGCGGTTGCGGCGGTGGAGCGCGCGCGTGAGCGCGGCGTCGGCACGGATCTTTAGCCGGTCTCCGCGCGCGGCCACTCCAGGTTCGCGTCGGGAATCGGGTCGCCGTGCGGGTCGTGCGTCGGGAACCCGAGCGCGCGGTCGATGCGCGCCTCGAGCTCCTCGGAGATCACGTGCTCGAGCCGGTCTGCCTCGTCGTGGACGTCCTCGACGTCGACGTCGAGCGTCTCCGCGAGGTAGAGCTCGAGCAGGCGGTGGTGGCGGATCACCTCGAGCGCGACCTTCTCGCCGGCGGGCGTGAGCGAGACGCCGTGGTACGGCTCGTGCTCGGTCAGCTTCAGTGCCGCGAGCTTCTTCACCATCGCGCTCGCCGACGCCGGCGAGACGTGCCGCGCACGCGCGAGGGCGGTCACCGAGACCGGCGAGCCCGCCTGCCCGAGCTTGTAGATCTCGCGCAGATAGTGCTGGATCGTGTCGGTCAGCGGCTCCCGCGGCACGCTCGTAGTGTAGGCGGCTAGTCTCACGCGCCATGCTCGTGCGAATCGGTTTCAGCGCGGATCCCGACGACGCCTTCATGTTCTGGGGGATCGCCTCGGGCGCCGTCGATCGCCGCGATTTCGAGTTCGAGCCCGTGATCCAGGACATCCAGACGCTCAACGAGCTGGCGCTCGAGGGTGAGCTCGAGGTGACGGCGATCTCGCTCGCCACGTATCCGCTCGTGCAGGACCGCTACATGCTGCTGCCGCACGGCGCGAGCATGGGCGAGGGCTACGGCCCCATCGTCGTCGCGCGCGAAGCGCTGTCCCTCGCGGCGCTGCGCAGCGAGGAGATCGTCATCCCCGGGAAGCTCACGACGGCGTACCTCGTGTTGAAGATGGCGCTCGGCGGCGACTTCGCGGCGCGCGTGCTGCCCTTCGACGAGATCCTCCCGGAAGTAGCGTCGGGCGCCGCCCGCGTCGGGCTGCTCATCCACGAGGGTCAGCTCACCTACCGCGACGCGGGCCTCGAGAAGTGCCTCGACCTCGGCGAGTGGTGGCTGCTCGAGACGGGACTGCCGCTGCCGCTCGGCGTCAACGTCGCGCGGCGCGACCTCGGCCCGCGCGCGCTCCACGAGCTCTCGGAGGTGCTTCGCGAGTCGATCGACGCCGCGCTCGCGCACCGCTTCGAAGCGCTCGAGTACGCGCTCGCGTTCGGACGCGGGCTCGACGGCGAGCGCGGCGACCGCTTCATCGGCATGTACGTGAACGAGCTGACGCGCGACTACGGCGACGAGGGACGCGAAGCCGTCCGCGAGCTGCTCTCGCGTGCACAGGCGGCCGGCGCGTACGAGCACCCCGTCAGGGTCGAGTTCGTCGAGTAGCAGCCCACCGCTACGCTCCACATATGCCTCGCGCGGTGATCCTCAGCGGCGTGCGCACGCCGATCGGCCGCTACGGCGGCGCGCTCGCCGGCGTCCGTCCCGACGACCTGGCCGCGCTCGTGATCGCCGCAGCGGTCGCGCGCGCCGGGGTACCGCCCGAGCAGATCGAGGACGTGTACTTCGGCGCCGCGAACCAGGCGGGCGAGGACAACCGCAACGTCGCGCGGATGGGCGCGCTGCTCGCCGGGCTGCCCGACTCGGTCGCGGGCGTGACCGTGAACCGCCTCTGCGCGTCGGGTCTCGCCGCGGTCGCGTCCGCGTGCCACGCCGTGATTGCCGGCGACGGCGATCTCTTCGTCGCCGGCGGATCGGAGTCGATGAGCCGCGCGCCGCTCGTGATGGCGAAGCCGGAGACGGGCTTTCCGCGCGGTGACCGGCAGCTCTACGACACGACGCTCGGCTGGCGCTTCGTCAACCCGAAGCTCGCCGCGATGTTCCCGCCGGAGTCGATGGGCGAGACGGGCGAGAACGTCGCCGAGCGCTACAACGTGACGCGCGAGGACCAGGACGCGTTCGCGCTCGCGTCGCACCAGCGGTGGGCGGCCGCCGCCGAGGCCGGCCGCTTCGACGACGAGCTCATCGCCGTCGGCGACGTCGTGCGCGACGAGCATCCCCGTCCCGATACGACGCTCGAGAAGCTCGCATCGTTGAAGCCCGCGTTCCGCGCGGGCGGCACGGTCACCGCCGGCAACGCGTCGGGGATCAACGACGGCGCCGCGGCGCTCGTGATCGCGTCGGAGGAGAAGGCGCGCGAGCTCGGCATCGAGCCGCTCGGGACGTTCCTCGGCAGCGCGGTGGCCGGCGTCGACCCGCGCGTGATGGGCATCGGCCCGATCCCGGCCGTGCGCAAGCTGCTCGCGCGTACAGGCGTCGACGTCGGCGAGCTCGACCTCGTCGAGCTGAACGAGGCGTTCGCGTCACAGAGCCTCGCCGTCGTGCGCGAGCTCGGGCTCGATCCCGACAAGGTGAACGTGAACGGCGGCGCGATCGCGCTCGGCCATCCGCTCGGAATGAGCGGCGCCCGCCTCGTCGTGTCGCTGCTGCACGAGCTGAAGCGGCGTGGTGGCCATTACGGCGTGGCGACGCTGTGCGTCGGCGTGGGGCAAGGTCAGGCCGCCTTGTTCCGCGGGAAGAGCTGACGCTCTTCTCCCGGGGGAATGTCCGGCTTCGCGGAGCGCCCGTCTTGCCGGGAGAAGTGCTGCGCACTTCTCCCGGGGCTATGTACCGCTTCGCGGAGCGCCCGTCGGCGGAGCCGGCGGGCTTTTGGGCTGACGCCGGGGCGGTGGGGGCGGTGGCGCGCGTGGTGGTGGCTGCGCCATCCCCACGCGCGTGCATCCGGCCTGCACGAACGCGGCTTCGCTCGCGTTCGTTCCGGCCCTGGACCGTTTGCATCGGAGAAGGTTTAGAGCCGTCGCTCGTCGTGGCGGTCCTGGCCGGAGGCTAACGCGGCCGCAGGCGCGTTAGGCGGAGGCGGATCCACGCGGCTGGGGATGGCGTAGCCACCACCGGCCGCGCTCGCACAACCCTCCAGCCCTCCGCCAGGCCAAAAGCCCGTCGGCTCCGCCGACGGGCGCTCCGCGAAGCCGTACCCATCCCCGCGCGAAACGCGCAGCGTTTCGCGCGGACTAGCCGACCGGCGGGCGGATGTAGATCACGCCCTCGTGCTTGATCGGGACGAACGAGGCGCCGATGTCCATGATCACGGCTTCGACGTAGGCGTACACCTCGGCACTTCCTTGCTCGTCTTCGCAGATGACGTCGATGCCGACCTCGTCATGCGGGCGTGCATCGAGGTCGTTCTCGAGGAGCAGCTTGAGCAGCCGGTCACGATCGGGGATCCGTGCTGCCTCGACCTGGACTGTGCTCGACATTGTCGCTCCTCTCGGATCCAGAACCGGGAACTTCTGCGCAACCTCCGGCCGGCGGCCGCAGTCTTGGATCCGAAGTATGCCGATCGCAGCGGCCGGCCGTCAACCGGTAGCTTCCTCGAGGTGCGGCGCACCCACCCTCGCGTGCGCGGCGGCTACGCGGTGCGCGGGCTCAGTCTTCTCCTCGGACTCGTGCTGTTCGCGCTCGGCGTCGTGCTGATCCTCGACTCGAAGCTCGGGCTCTCGCCGTGGGACGTGCTCAATCAGGGCTTGTCGAGGCACTCGCCGCTCTCCTTCGGGATGGCCAACGTCGCGATCGCGGTCGTCGTGCTCGGGGTCGGCTGGGTGCTCGGCGGGCGGCCCGGCATCGGCACGGTCGCCAACGCCGTCCTGATCGGAAGCTTCATCCAGCTGTTCACGTCGGTCGGCGCGCTCACCGATCTCTCGCACGACGGTCTGACGGTGCGGATCCCGCTACTCGTGATCGGCATCGGGCTGATCGGCCCGGCGTCGGCGCTCTACATCTGCGCGGACTTCGGCGCCGGGCCGCGCGACACGCTCATGCTCGTCGGGGCGCGGCGCACGGGTGCGCGCGTCGGACTCGTGCGCGGCGTGATCGAGCTGTGCGCGCTCGCGGCGGGGATCGGGCTCGGCGGCACGTTCGGCGTCGGCACGGTGCTGTTCGCGCTGCTCGTCGGCCCGGTGGTGGAGTCGTCGTTCGCGCTGCTCGCGCGCACGCCGCTCGTCGTCGCCTCGCCGGCGCCCGTGCCGGTCGTGATCGGCGAGTAGCCGCTCAGCGCTTCAACGACAGCGCGGCTCCGATGCCGAGCAGCGCGATGCCGAGCAGTCGCGGCCAGTGCAGGGCGATCTGCGCCGAGCCGAGGAGCCCCCACCGGTCGATCGCCGCGCCGACGACGAGCTGGCCGGCGATGAGGATCCCCACCGTGGCGGCGATGCCGATGCGCGGGCCTGCGTACGTGATCGCGAACACGATCAGCAGGCCCATCACACCGCCCGTCAGCATCCACCAGGGCTGGTGCAGCGCGCGGGTGTAGCCGGCCGCGCTCCGGCGCACGACGAGCAGGCCGGCGAGCGCGAGCACGGCGGTGAGCGCCGTCGAGAAGCCGAGCGCCTCGGCCACGCCCACGCGCTCGCCGAGCCGCGACATCACCGCGACCTGGACCGAGCCGGCCAGGCCGGCCGCAACGGCCAACCCGGTTGCAAGCGCGCCGCCGGACACGCCTGTAACCCTAGGGGGCTAAGCGGCCGACGTGTCCGCCTGCCAGAGGTTGAAGGCGTTGCCCTCGGTGTCCGTGCACGCCGCGAACCAGCCGTGCGTCGGCACCGGGCTCTTCGGCTCCGCCGTGCCGCCGAGCTCCCTCACCTTGGCGCTCGCCGCCTCGATGTCGGGCGTGTCGTAGTAGTACTTCGGGTGGCCGCGCTCGTCCGACTGGAAGACGGCGACGCCCGAGGTTTCGCTCGTTCGCGCCATGCGGTACTCGAATCCCTCCATGGCGCTGGCGCCGAACTCCCAGCCGAACAGCCCACCCCAGAAGGCCTGCGCCCGGTCGACGTTCTCGGACGGGAACTCGATGTGGACGATCTCTCCAGCCACGGTGTTCCTTTCGGGTTGAGTAGCTCGAAGGTACTTCGCGTTAGGCTCCCTCCGCAAACGAGCCAAAGGGGGAGCGATGGTCCGCGTGTTCGTCGTGTACACGGAAGAGCCCGATCCGGCCCGCTACGCGCAGCACGTCGAGCTGTGCCTGAAGGTTCCGGGCGCGGTGTTCCGGCACGGCAAGGTCACCCGGACGCTCGTCGGCGACGAGCTCAAGTACTACGCCGAGTACGAGTTTCCCGACGTCGACGCGTTCAAGGCGGCGGCCGCGACGGATGCGTTCCAGGTGACCGGCGCCGACGCCGCCGACATGGGCTACCCGCACAGCGTGTACATCGCCGACATTGGCTGAGCCCGACGCCCCGCGCGCGGTCGACCCTGCGGAGCTCGGCTTCGAGCGCATCCGCTACGAGAAAGCGCCGCCGCGCGCGACGATCACGCTCAACCGGCCCGACGTCCTCAACGCGTTCGACTTCAGGATGTTGCGTGAGATCGCGCGCGCGTGCGAGGACGCGAGCTGGGACGACGACATCCGCGTCGTCGTCGTCACGGGCGAGGGCCGCGCGTTCTGCGTCGGCGCCGACCTGAAGAGCTGGGGCGCGGAGCTGATCGACAACCCGCGCCTCTACTGGAAGTGGTTCGGTGCGTTCAAGGACATGCACGACCGGCTGCGCGAGATCGGCAAGCCGACCGTCGCGCGCGTGCAGGGGATCGCCGTCGGCGGCGGCAACGAGCTGCAGATGGCGTGCGACCTGGCCGTGATGGTCGACGACGCGTTCATCCGGCACGTCGGGCCGGAGCACGGCTCGGTGCCGGCGGGCGGCGCGACGCAGTGGCTGCCGCTGTTCGTCGGGGATCGCCGCGCGCGCGAGATCCTCTTCCTCTGCGAGGAGATTCCCGCGGTGCAGGCAGCCGAGTGGGGTCTCGTCAACTACGCGGTGCCGCGCGCGGAGCTCGACGCGAAGGTGGACGAGCTCGTCGCCAAGCTCGCCGCGAAGCTGCCGCAGACGATGCGCTACACGAAGCAGCAGATCAACTGGTGGCGCGACATCTCGTGGCACGAGACGATCGGTCACGCCCGCGACTGGCTGTCGCTGTCGATGCTCGGCGACGAGGCGAAGGACGCGATCAACGCCTTCCTGAAGAGCCGTGACTGACGAGCTCGTCCTCGTCGAGCGCGACGGCCGCGTCGGCGTCGTGGCGATGAACCGTCCGAAGCAGCTGAACGCGCTCTCGGGCGAGCTGATGAGCGCCGTCGTGGCTGCGCTCGAGGGGCTCGACGCCGACCCGGAGGTGCGCGCGATCGTGCTCGCCGGCGGCGAGCGTGCGTTCGCGGCCGGCGCGGACATCGCCGAGCTCGCCGAGGGGACGCCGATCTCGCTCTACGAGAACCGGCGTATCGAGCGCTGGGACGCGATCCGCGGACTGCGCACCCCGATCGTCGCCGCGGTGTCGGGCTTCTGCCTCGGGGGCGGCTGCGAGCTCGCGATGCTCTGCGACGTGATCGTCGCGTCCGAGACGGCGCGCTTCGGCCAGCCCGAGATCAACCTCGGCGTGCTCCCCGGCGCCGGAGGCACGCAGCGGCTGACGCGCGCGGTCGGAAAGGCGGTGGCGATGGACATGATCCTCACCGGCCGGATGCTCTCCGCCCGCGAGGCGCTCGACTTCGGGCTCGTCGCGCGCGTCGTCGCGAAGGAGGCGTGGCTCGACGAGGCGAAGCGCGTCGCGTACGAGATCGCCGCGAAGGGCCCGATCTCGGTGCGGCTCGCGAAGGAGGCGATCGACCAGGCGTTCGAGACGCCGCTCTCCGCCGGCATCGAGTTCGAGCGGCGCGCGTTCTATCTCGCCCGTGCCTCCGAGGACGCCGGCGAGGGGCTGAGTGCGTTTCTCGAGAAGCGCCCGCCGGACTTCAAGGGCCGGTAGTAGGGTCTGCGCGATGGCCGAGGTCGAGGTCACGCGCGACGGCGCGGTGCAGACGATCACGCTGAACCGCCCCGACGTGCTCAACGCGTTCAACCGGGCGGTGCACGCGGGGTTGCGCGAGGCGCTGAAGGAGGCCCGCGACCCGGAGGTGCGCGCGGTCGTGCTCACCGGCGCCGGGCGCGGCTTCTGCGCCGGGCAGGACCTGACGGAGTTCGGCGAGGCGCCCGACGTCCGAGCGAGCCTGCGCGAGACATACCACCCGAACGTGCTCGCGATCCGTGCGCTCGAAAAGCCGGTGATCGCGGCCGTGAACGGTGTGTGCGCCGGCGCCGGGCTGTCGCTCGCGTGCGCGTGCGACATCCGTATCGCCGCCGACACCGCGTCGTTCGTGCCCGGGTTCGTCGGGATCGGGCTCGTGCCCGACGCCGGGGGGACGTACTTCATCCACGGGCTGCTAGGGGCGGCCCGCGCCTTCGAGTGGATGTCGTCGAACCGCCGTCTGAGCGCGGTCGACGCGCATGCGTGGGGCCTCGTCTCCGAGGTGACCGACGCGGACGGGCTTTCCGCGAGAGCGGCCGAGCTCGCCGCGACGTACGCCGCGCTGCCGACGCGCGCGATCGGGATGACGAAGAGGCTGTTCGACCACGCCGACACCGCGACGCTCGAGGAGCAGCTGGAGATGGAGTCGCAGCTCCAGGGTGCCGCGACGCAGACCGAGGACTTCCGCGAAGGCGTCGCGGCGTTTCTCGCCAAGCGCCCGCCGAGTTTCACCGGCCGCTGATTCAGGCCGGGATCGTGAGGCTCTCGAGGTCGCGCGGGTAGTCGGTGAGGATCTCGATCCCGTCGGCGGTGACGGCGACGGTGTCGGAGTGGCGGAAGCCGCCGATGTCGGCGTAGAGGCCCGGCTCGATCGTGAACACCATGCCCGGCTCGATCGGCGTGTGGTCGCCGAGGTCGAGAAACGGCGCCTCGTGGTTGCGGAGACCGATCGCGTGTCCGGTGTGCTGGCGCCAGTACTGCAGCAGGTCGTTCTCCTCGAGGTAGCGCATGACGGCGCCGTCCACGTCGGCGCACGTCACGCCGGGGCGAAGCGCGGCGAAGGCCGCGTCCTGTGCCCCGACCGTGTGCTCGAACAGACGGCGCATCTCGTCGGTCGGAGATCCGATCACCATCGCCCGCTCGAGCTCGGCGTTGTAGCCCCAGATCGGCGCGCTCGTCTCGCTGACGAGCATGTCGCCCGCCTGGAACTCGATGTTGTGCGCGACCGCGTGCGCCCACGAGCTGCGGCGCCCGATCTGTCCGCGGTAGCCGGCCGATGCACCGTCGGCCGAGGCCTGCTGGCCGCCGTACCCGTCGCCGAGCGCCTCGAGCAGCTCGAGCGTCGCCTCGTGTCCTGCGCGCAGGCTCGCCCCGGCCTCGGTCGCGCCGGGACGCGTGTACTCCTGGAGCAGCCGGTGCGCGCGCTCGCACCAGCGCGCGCTCTCCCGGATCAGCGCGAGCTCGTTCTCGCTCTTGCGCGCCATCATCGCCTCGATCGCTCCCGCGAGCGGTGCGACCGTGGCCGCCGTCACCTCGCTGAGCGGGGGGCCGTGGTAGCCGAGGATGCCCGGGTAGCCGTCCTGGTCGGCGCCGACGGCGCCCGCGATTCCGAGCCCCGCGAGCACCCGCCCGAAGATCAGGAGCGGATGCTCGAGCCCCGGGTACTCCGGATACGACTCGATCCGCGCGAAGGCCGTCTCGGCGCGCACGCGCTCGACCTCGAACTCGGGCACGAAGACGACCATCTCCCCCGCCGCGCTCTGCGCGAACACGACCGGGCGTTCCGTCGAGAGGAAGCCGAAGCTCGTGAAGTACCGGATGTAGTGCGCGTCGAAGAGGACGTAGCCGGAGAGCTGCTCGCGGCGCACGTGCTCGAGCAGCCGCTCGCGCCGCGACTCGAGCTCGGCCGCCGGGATACCCGTGCGCGCGAGCGACGTCGGCCCCATGGCCGAAACCCTATCGTCCGCAAACAGTGAGGCCGATCGCGTCGGCGGCCTCGCTGCTCGCAAGCCCGGCCGCGCGAACCTGCTCGGCCGCGCTCGTCACCGCGGGGAGGTTGTGGCGCAGCGCCGCCTGACCGAGCGCATGCAGGGCGGTTGCGACGCGGCGGTCGGCGGCGAGCCATTGCGCAACCGCCGCCTTGTCCTGGGCGGCCGGGTTGAGCGCGGCGAGCTTGCGCAGCGCCGCCTCGTACAGCGGCAGGTTGCGATCGACGTACGCGACCACCTGCGTGTACTTCGTCGGCTTCGGCAGCGTGCCCGCTCCGGAGGCGAACGCCGAGCAGATCGCGTCCGCCTTCTTCACGAACGCCCCGTGCGATGGGCCCCCGCAGCCGGTGAGGACGAGCGGCGCGCACGCCAGCAGCGTCAGGCCGGCAGCGGCGCGATTCACGCCGGGAGACTAGCGCTGCGACGCGACGGTGCGGCGTCCGCCCGGGACCCTACACTCGGCCGCGCGATGGACCATCCGATCCAGCTCGTCGTCACCGACGATCTACGCCGCAGCCGGCTGACCGTGTTCTTCCGGCTCCTTCTGGCCATTCCCCACCTCGTCTGGCTCTGGCTGTGGGGCATCGCGGCGTGCATCGCGCTCGTGATCGCCTGGTTCGCGGCGCTCTTCACGAAGCGGGTTCCCGACGGCCTGCACGCGTTCCTTGCGCGCTACCTCCGCTATCAGGTGCACGTGTACGCGTACATCACGCTGACCGCCGACCCCTTCCCCGCCTTCGACGGCGCCAACGCGTATCCCGTGGATCTCACCGTCGCGCCGCCGGAGGAGCAGAGCCGCCTGTCCGTCTTCTTCCGTGTGCTGCTCGCTCTGCCCGCGCTGATCCTCTCGGGCGTGATGAACTACCTCGTCGAGATCCTCGTGTTCTTCGCATGGTTCGCGTGCCTGTTCACGGGGCGGATGCCGGAGGGGATGCGGAACCTGCTCGCGTTCACGATCCGCTATCACGCGCAGACATACGCGTACTACGGGTTGCTGACGCCGCGCTATCCCAGCCTCAACGTCGGCCTGTAGCGGGCCGGGAAAGCCTCGCCGCTCACATGCGGATCTCCGCGCGCCTATAGTCGAGAGGTGGCGGTCACGCCCGACACCCGGCGCTGGGAGGAGCTCTTCGCCGCGCGCACGCGTGGAGTCGGCGACGGGATCACGGCGGTGCTCGCGTTCCTCGCGGTGCCGGATCTGATCTCGTTCGCGGGCGGGTTCCCCGATCCGCTGACGTTCCCGCGCGAGCACGCCGCGACGCTGCTCGCGGAGTTCGCGGCTGCGGGCGAGGCGCGCGCATTCCAGTACGCGCCGACACGCGGTCTGGCCGGCCCGCTCGACGCGCTCGCCGGCCGGCTCGAGGCGGTGCAGGGCCGCCGCCCGGCGGACGACGAGCTGCTGCTCACGAGCGGCGGCATGGAGGCGCTCGAGCTCGTCGGCAAGTCGTTCCTCGACCGCGGCGACACCGTCGTCGTCGAGGGCCCGACATATCTCGGCGCGATCATGGCGTTCCGCAGCTTCGAGGCCGAGGTCGTCGCCGTGCCGCTGGACGAGCACGGGCTCGACGTCGGCGAGCTGGAGCGCCGGTTCGCGGGCGGTCTGCGCGCGAAGCTCCTCTACACGATCCCCGACCACCAGAATCCGGCCGGCGTCGGCCTGGCCGCAGAGCGGCGCGCGCCGCTGGTCGAGCTCGCGCGGCGCCACGGCTTCCTGATCGTCGAGGACGTCGCGTACCGCGAGCTCGGCTTCGACGACGATGCGGCGGCGAGCCTCTGGAGCCTTGGGCCGGACGTGGTCGTGCAGGTGGGGACGACGTCGAAGACGTTCTTCCCCGGCGTGCGGCTCGGCTGGGCGGTCGGCCCGGCGGAGGTCTCCGCGCAGCTCGTGTCCGCAAAGCAGAACACCGACCAGTGCGCGGCCGCGCTCGGACAGCGGATGTTCGAGGAGTACGTGCGCCGCGGCTGGATCGACGAGCAGCTCGTGCGGTCGCGTGCGCTGTACCGGCGGAAGTGCGAGCTGCTGCTCGCCGCGCTCGAACGGCACATGCCGGCGGGTGCGCGGTGGACGCGTCCCGAGGGGGGCTTCTTCTCGTGGCTGACGCTGCCCGCGGGCGGCGACGCCGGGTTGCTCGCGAAGCGCGCCGCCGAGGCGGGCGTCGGCGTCGTGCCTGGCACGCCGTTCTTCCCGGACGGCCGGGGCGGCGACAACGTGCGGCTCTCGTTCAGCATGGTCGACGAGGCGCTGATCGACGAGGGGATCGAGCGGCTCGCGGCTCTCGTAGCCCCGGGGGTGGCGGCGCCCGCCGGCCGGCTCTAGAGTAGCGCCCTTGCCTGAAAGTCACATCTCCCTAGGGCAATGGGGCTAGAGCGGATGTTGGGTCCCGGCACGACGGCTCGGCTCCGGTCAGCGACCGGCTTCAAGCACCCCCGGGCGTTCTGGCTCGGTGTGTCGGCGGTGACCGGCGGGGTGCTGCTGCACCTGCCGATGTTCCTGGGCGCGAAGAGCAACCACTACATGCTCCGCGGCATGCCGATGGACAACTGGATGCTGATCGGCATGGCGCTGATGGTCGCCGGCTACGCGGCGGTGATCTACGGCCTCGCACCACGATTCTCGCGGCACACGACGCAGGAGGCGTCGGATCTCGAGCTCGAGGCGCTCGACGAGAGCCGGCTCAGCGCGGCGCATGTCCGGCTGATGGTCGTGCTGATGCTCGGCATCGCCGTGGACACGCAGAAGCCGTTCACCTTCACGTTCATCCTCCCGGGCGTCGCGAACGAGTACAACCTGCGCTCGCCGTCGCACCCCGCGCCGGGCCACTGGCCCGTGGCGCTGTTCCCGTTCATCGCGATCATCGGCACCGTCGTCGGCTCGCTGATCTGGGGCCGCCTCGGCGACAGCATCGGCCGGAGGGCGTCGATCCTGCTCGCCGCGACGCTGTTCATCGGCACGGCGATGTGCAGCGCGATGCCGGCCTTCCACTGGAACCTCGTCGCCTGCTTCTTCATGGGTGTGAGCGCGGGCGGCCTGCTGCCGATCGTCTACTCGCTGCTCGCCGAGACGATCCCCGCCCGGCGGCGCGGTGAAGCGGTCGTGCTCGTCGCCGGGATCGGGACTGCGCTCGGCTTCCTGCTCGCGAGCTGGAGCGCGCACTGGCTGATCCCGACCTTCGGCTGGCGGATCATGTGGTTCTTCGGGATCCCGACCGGGCTCGCGCTGATCCTGCTCAACCGCTACATCCCGGAGTCGCCGCGGTTCCTGATCGCAAACGGCCACACCGAGGAAGCGCACGACGTGATGCGCGTCTTCGGCGTGAAGATCCGCGACCGCGCGCCGGGCGCCGCCGCGCCCGAGGGCACGGCGAATCCGGGGTTCGCCGCCGTCTTCCGGCGGCCGTACACGGCGATCACGCCGGTGCTGACCCTCTACGGGCTCGCCTGGGGACTCGTCAACTTCGGGTTCCTCGTCTGGCTCCCGGTCTACGTCGCGAAGAGCGGAGTCACGGCCGGCCAGGTGACGACGATCATCGCGAAGGCGGCGCTGTTCGCGATCCCCGGCTCGGTCGTCGTGGCGTGGCTCTACGGACGCTGGAGCACCCGCGGGACGCTGATCGTCGCGGCCGGGCTCGAGGCGGGCGCGCTCGCCGTCTTCGCCGCGGACGCAAGCGCGATCGTGCACAACTCGACGCTCTTCACCGCGGTGCTCGTCGTGCTGCTGATCGCGATGTGGGCGACCGTCTCGGCGCTCGCCCCGTACGCCGCGGAGGTGTACCCGACGGCGATCCGCGGCGCAGGTTCCGGCGTCGTCGCAGGAGCCACGAAGCTCGGCGGCGTGCTCGCCCTCGGCATCGCGGTGATGGCGTGGGCGCCTCCCGGCGTCGCCGGCGCCGCTTTGATCGCCGCGGTGCCTGCCGGGGCCGCCGCGCTCCTGCTCGTGTTCTACGGCTTCGAGACCCGTGGGCGGCGGCTCGAGGAGATCTCCAGGAGCGAGGCCGCAGCGGCGTCGCGGCCCCGGCGGAAGCTCGCCCTGCGCATCGGCGGGACGTCCTATCCCGTCGTCCTCCCGTCGTGGAAGGACCCGCGGCTCCACCTCTCCGTCACGTTCATCTTCCTGCATGTGCTCGGCCAGGTCGAGTTCCACTTCCGGCTCTCGGTCCCGCAGATCGTCGCGCCGCTGCTGACCTGCGCGATCATCGAGTTCGTCGTCACGTTCTGGCAGAAGCGCGCGATCGTCTGGCCGGCGAGCGCGCTGCTGACCGGCAACGGGATCGGCTTCATCCTGCGCATCCCCGGCACGCGCCACGGCGACTGGTGGACGTTCCGCGGCGTGTGGATCTACGCCGCGGTGGCGGCGGTCTCGCTGCTGTCCAAGTACCTGATCACCTTCCGCGGGCGGCACATCTTCAACCCCTCGAACCTCGGGCTCGTCCTCGGCTTCCTGATCCTCGGCAGCAGCCGGGCGGAGCCGCTGCAGTTCTGGTGGGGCCCGATGTCGCCGGCGCTCCTGATCGTGCTCGGCACGATCGTCGCGGGGGCGCTCGTGATCCTCTCGCGCGTCCATCTGCTCACGGTGGCGGCCCTCTTCTGGGCCACGTTCGCCGGCGGGCTCGGCATCCTCGCGCTCAGCGGGCACGCGTTCTCCGCGAACTGGCACCTCGGGCCGGTCGCCGACGGCTACTTCTGGAAGGTGCTGATCACCTCGCCCGAGGTGTTCATCTTCATGTCGTTCATGATCACCGACCCGCGGACGGCGCCGGAGACGGCGCGGGGCCGGAAGATCTACGCGATCACGATCGGCCTGCTCGGCGCGCTCCTCATCGCGCCGATGCAGACGGAGTTCGCGGCCAAGGTCGCGCTGCTCGGGACGCTGACGATCGTCTGCGCGGCGCGGCCGCTGATCATCCTCGCGCAGGAAGCCGTGGCGCGCCGCCGGGCCGCGGGCACGTGGAACCTGCCGAACCTGCCCCGCCGGCGGCCCGTGCTCGCCGCGATGGGCGCCCTCGGCGCGGCGTCCTTCGCCGGCCTGATCGTCGTCTCCGGCAGCCCTGCCCGCACGGTCGTCGGACTCGGCCCGACGGCGACGGGAAGCTCTGTCGAGGTGAGCATCGCCCACACGCCGGGCGTGGTCTCGATCAGCCGGCAGACCGGCCGGCAGATCGCCACCGCCGCGGTCGGCGACCTGAAGGTCGCCGCCACCGCGCTCAGCCGCCGCGATGCCGCACGGGCCGCGACGTCGGCGGCGGGCGCGTACCTCACCGCTCTCCGCACGCAGATCGCGAAGAGTGCGGGCCGCGCGATCGTCGTCCCGAGCTACCAGATCTCCCGGGTGGGCCTGACGCTCCAGCAGGCGGTGGGCCAGGCGCCGCCGACCGTGGCCGCGACGCTGACCGGGTACCTGACGCCGCTCACGTACGCGGCCGGCTCGTCGACCGCGCAGAGCGGTGCGACGACGTCCTTCACGCACATCTTCTACCTCTCGCTGACCGGCAGCCGCTTCCTGATCATCGGCGACGGCGCCACAGCGCCGCGCCCCGCCGCGACGACGGTGATCGCCGCCGACCCGAACGCGTCGAAGGGCAGCGGCGACTTCGCCAAGCTGAAGCTGACCGACATCGCGCCCAAGGTCGGCCTGAAGTTCAGGCAGGACGCCTTCCACTACTCGATGGCGTACGACCCGCAGGCGATGATGGGCGGCGGCGTCTGCTGGATCGACTACAACAACGACGGCTGGCTCGACCTCTACGCCGTCAACTCGTACGCGGACGTCGACCTCCCCGAGTGGGACTCCCACGGCGGGCTGCCGCGAAGCGCGCTGTTCGAGAACGAGCACGGGAAGTTCGTCAACGTGGGCAAGTCCTCGGGCGCCGACATCCAGGTCAAGGGCACCGGTTGCGTCGCCGGCGACTTCAACGGCGACGGCCGCACCGACCTGCTCGTGACGACGGCGACCGGCGCCATCCTGCTGTGGAACAACGGCAACGGAACCTTCACGCAGGGCACGCGCGCCGCCGGGATCGACCTGCCGTACGGCTGGTACTCCGGCGCCGCGGTCGCCGACGTGAACGGCGACGGGCGGCCCGACATCTTCATCTCCGGCTACACCGACATGGCGGATCCGATCACCGGCTCGGTCGCCGGCTTCCCCGAGAACTACGCGGGCGTGCGCGATCTGCTCTTCCTCAACGAGGGCAACGGCCCGAACGGCCGCGCGCGCTTCAAGGAGGTCGGCGTCAAGGCGGGGCTCGAGTCGTCGAACTTCAGCCACGGGCTCGGGGCCGTGTTCACGGACGTGAACGGCGACGGCCGTCCCGACCTGGTCGTCGCAAACGACGGAAACCCCGATCAGCTCTACCTCAATGAGCTCGGCGGCCCGCTCGGCTTCCACTTCGTCAACATGGCGAAGACGTTGGGCGTCGACGATCTGGCCGCAGGTATGGGCGTGGCGGTGGGCGACTACAACGGTGACGGCCTGCCCGATCTCTTCATCACGAACTCACGGGGCCAGCCGCACGCCGTCTACCAGAGCAAGGCGCTCAAAGGCGGCGAGATGCGCTACATCCCGGAGATGGCGAAGTTCGGGAAGGCGCTCGATCGCAAGCAGACCGTCGGCTGGGGTGACTCCTGGATCGACTTCGACAACGGCGGCAACCCCGATCTGATGCTGGCGAACGGCGCGATTCCGGTCACGAACCTGAAGAGGGACACCGAGCCGATCCAGGTGTTGCAGAATCTCGGCGGCGGCCGGTTCGACAACGCGAGCGGGATCGTCGACCAGACGGGCCTGCCGAAGATCATCGGCCGCGGCCTCGCGGCGGCCGACTTCGACAACAACGGCCGGGTGGGCGTCGCGATCAACACGATCGGCGGCCCGCTCGTGCTGCTCCAGAACACCGGGGCGACCGGCAACTGGCTCGAGGTCTCGCTGAAGGGCTTCCACCCCGATGCCGTGATCACCGCGGAGCTGCCGAACGGGCGCAGGGAAGTGCAGGAGCTGCACGCCGGCAGCAGCTACCTCTCGTCCGAGGATCCGCGTGCGCATTTCGGGCTCGGCAAGGCCACGTCCGTCCGCGCGCTGACCGTCCGTTATCCCGGCGGCGCCGTGAAGACGATGCGCAACGTCGCGGCGAACCGGATCGTCACGATCGCGCCTCCCAAGCGATAGCCGACCCACCGTTGCGCCGGCGCCGAATGCTCGCTCTGCTCGTCGTCGTGCTCGTCGTCGTTCCCGTCGGCTGGTATCTCGCGTTCGGCCTGGGTCACGGCAGCGGGCAGCCGGCACCCGGGACGGACTTCGGGGGCGTCAACCGCCACTATCTGCGGTAGCGCCCGGCCGCGAGGACGGCGCGGACGTAGCGCGCGACCGCCGCGGACGAGGGTCGTCCCGCAGGCAGCTCCGCGGCGAACGCGGTCGTGCCGTGCAGCGTGTTGTTCTGCCAGGAGATCGCGCTTCCCGCCAGCTGGGGCATCGGGTGGTACGGCAGGCCGGAGACGTGTGCGAACACCTTCTCGATCCGCCGGTCGCCGCCCGAGGCCCAGACGAGGTCGAGGTGCTGGTGGAACCAGATCGTCAGGTGCGGGTGCAGCCGCAGGATCAGCGCGTGCGCGATCCGCGCTTCGCGCTCCGAGAGCGGACGCGGCCCGGACTCGTACACGCCGCCCATCGGCCGCCAGCGCCACGGAAAGTTGCGATTGAGATCGACGCCGTGCGCGTTCCCGCGCGTGCCGGCGGCGACGCCGTCGGGGTTGAGGTCGGGGACGATCCACAGGTCGAGATCGCGCGGGCTCAGGCGCTCGAGCGCGGCGACGATTGCGAGCCCGGCCGTCTCGTTCCCGTGGATGACGCCGACGACGAGCACCCGTGTTCCGGCGGGGTTGCCGACCTCGACCGCCTCGATCGGCCGGCCCTGCCACGAGCGGCCGAGCGGGATCGTGCGCGCCGAGGCGGACGACGCCGTCGCGCTTGCGGCCAGGAGCGACGCGATGAGCGCGAGCCTTCTCAGATCGTCTTGAACTGCTCGAACGGCTGCCGGCAGCTCTCGCAGTAGCGGAGCGAGCGGCACGGGGTTGGGCCGAAGATGTTCTCGAGCTTCGTCTCCGTCGAGCCGCAGTACGGGCAGCGGAACGCCTTCGACTGGAGTTGCACGAGCTGCGGCGCTGACGCTTCGCGCGGCGCAGGCGGGGCGAAGCCGGCGGTTCGCAGCTTCTCGCGGCCGGCGGGAGTGATCCTGTCGGTCGACCACGAGTCGTCCGAGATCACGCGCACCTCGGGCTCCGCGCCGAGGCCCGCGACCTTTTCCTCCATCGCCGTCTTCATCGCCTCCAGGGCCGGGCAGCCGAGGAACGTCGGTGTGAACTCCACCCGGACGTGACCGTCGTGGACATCGACCGAGCGGATGACGCCGAGGTCGACGAGCGAGATCACGGGGATCTCGGGGTCGGCGATCTCGTCGAGCGCGGCCCAGACCTGCTCCGCGGTCACCACTGCGTGCCGGCCGGCTGCGAGCGGCGCACCATCGTCATCTCGTCCCACAGCTGCGCGAGGTCGTCCGTGTGCGTGCCGCGCTCGACCGCGCCGACCTCCGCGAGGCCGGTGCGCGACGCCAGCTCTCCACGCTGCGCCGGCGGCAGCACGCCGAGCGCGTACGGCCACAGCTCCGCGACCGCGTCGCGGAAGCGCAGCTCGTCGCGCAGGCGCTCGTGCCACATCTCGGCGTGCATGCGGTGATACGCCTCCTCGCGGTTGATCTTCGCCGCGAGCCCGGCGATCCGCGCGTCGTCGTCCTCGCGCAACGCGGAGATGCGAATCTCGTCCGCCTGCTCGTAGAGCCAGCGGCGCGCGATCGCGTGCGCCCAGTCGAGCAGGCGCAGCTCGACGAGCGGCGCGCACCGGTACTCCGCCGGCTCGCGGTCGAGCGCGAGCGCGTCCGCGTCGTCGGTCAGCAGCTCGTAGACGGCGCGCGCGTGCCCGATCTCGTTCTGCGCGATCGACGAGAACGCGACGTCCTCCTCGAGCATCGGCGCGATCCCCGTCCACTCGGAATCGCGCCAGCCGATGATCAGCTCGTCGTCAGCCAGCCCGAGCAGCAGTTCGTTCACGCGCCTCCTTCAGCCGTGCCTTGATCGAGTAGCCGTCGACGCGGCGGTACTTGAGGTCGAACTCGTCCGCCCACGTGTCGACGACGTGCACCATGCTGCGGGGGACGAGCCAGAGCGCGGCCGACTCGCCGCGGCGACCGTACTGCTCGCGCGCCCACGCCTCAGCGAACTCCGCATCCGGTGCGACGATCGAGCCGGCGTGCTCGAACGGCTGACCCTTCCGCTCTTGCCGGAATACCTCCCAGACCGGCTCGCCGCTCATGCCGTCAGCATCGCGTCGCGGACCCACCGCTCCTGCTCGATGAAGCGCGCGCGGAACGCGAGCCGCTCCGCCGTCTTCGGCCCGTGCCCGGTGACGACGGAGCGCAGCTCGTCCCAGTCGGGCTCCGTGTATTCCCAGACGCCGTCGTCGCGCCGGCGCAGCTTCGGGTCGGGGACGGTGAGGCCGAGCTCCCAGATCTGCGGCACATACCCCTCGAGGAACTGCTGCCGCGCCTCCTCGTTGCCCTGTGACTTGATCCGCCACAGGAACATCGGATCCTCGTCGCTCGGGATCGGGTTGCCGTGGAACTGCATGAGCGGGCCCCACCAGCGGTCGAGCGACTCCTGCACGAGCTCGAACTGCGCCGGCGTGCCGGTGACCATCGTCAGGATCACGTCGCGGCCGTGGAGGATGTGGAACGACTCCTCCCAGCAGATCTTCTTCATGATCCGCGCGTACGGCGCGTACGAGCACTTGAGCAGCGCCTTCTGGCTGATGATCGCCGCCGCGTCGACGAGCCACGCGATCACGCCGACGTCGCCCCACGTCTTCGTCGGGTAATGGAAGACGTTGTGGAACTTCGACTTGCCCGAGACGAGATCGGCGAGGCACTGCTCGCGCGGCTTCCCGAGATCCTCGACGACGCGATAGATCAGCTGCGCATGCCCGACCTCGTCCTGCACCTTCGCCGTGAGCGCGAGCTTGCGCCGGAGCGTCGGCGCACGGAGGATCCACTCCCGCTCGGGCAGCACGCCCATCAGCTCGGAGTTGCCGTGCATCTCGATGAACTTGATCAGCTTCAACCGGTATTCCTCGGGCAGCCGGTCGGTCGCCTCGACCTGGCCACCGGCCTGGACGACCTCGAGAAAGGCCTGCTCATCGACGGGTTTCTCGGCTGCGGCCATCGCGCTCCTTCCGAACGATCGTTAGCCTCCCGATTGTATGTCCGCGCGCAAGACCGAGTTGACCCGCGCCGCCGCCCGGCTCTTCGCCGCCAAGGGCTACCACGGCACCTCGGTCGGCGACCTCGCCAGGGCCCTCGGCGTCCAGAAGGGCTCGCTCTACTCGCATATCGACTCGAAAGCCGACCTGCTCTGGGAGGTCACGCGCGAGGGCGCCGAGGCCTTTCACGCCGCACTCGACGCCGTCCCCGACGAGGGCCCCGTCGTCGAGCGGATCGGCCTCGCGCTGCGCGGCCACCTCCGCGTGATCGCCGAGCAGCTGGAGATCGCCACCGTCTTCATGCGCGAGTGGCGCTACCTCGAAGGCGAGCGCCGCGAGCAGTTCGTCGCCGAGCGGCGCCGTTACGAGGAGCGCCTCCGCGCGCTCTTCCGCGAGGGCCGCGAGCACGGCGAGCTGCGCGCCGACCTCGATGACGGCACCGCGGCGCTGCTCGCGCTCTCGTCGGTCAACTGGGCCACCACCTGGCTGCGCCCGGGCACCGACACGGACGAGCTCGCCGACCGTTTCACCGCGCTCCTGCTCGACGGAATGCGCGGCTACGCGTCGCGCTGAGAGCCCCCGCGCTTGCGGGACGGCGCGCGCTACGGGCATCCTCGACGGATGCAGGCAGCAACGCTCGTCGTCAATCCCTTCGCGTCCCGGGTCACGCAGGCGAAGCTCGCCGCGGTGGCCGACGCTCTTTCGCGCGTCGTCGAGCTCACCGTCGAGCTCACCGAGCGGCCGGGCCACGCGACCGAGCTCGTCGCCCAGGCGTGCGCCGCCGGCAAGACGGCGATCCTCGTCTACTCGGGCGACGGCGGCTTCAACGAGGCGCTGAACGGGCTCGCCGCCGACGTGCCGATCGGCTTCCTGCCGGGCGGCGGCACGAGCGTCCTCTCACGCGCGCTCGGGCTCCGGTCCGATCCCGTCGACGCCGCGCGGCGCATCGCCGAGTCGATCGAGCTCGGGCGGACGCGCCGGATCACCCTCGGCCTCGTCAACGGACGCCGCTTCGCGTTCGGCGCCGGGATCGGCCTCGACGCCGAGGCGGTGCGGCGCGTCGACGCCATGGGCCGGAACGACGAGGGGAAGCGCCCCGGCGACCTCGCCTTCGTGCTCGCCGTCCTGCGCACCCTCGCCGTTCGGCGCGGACAGATGGACCCTGCGCTCACCGTCACGGGCTTCGGCCGCGCCGCGTTCGTGTTCGTCGCCAACGGCAGCCCGTACACCTACGCGAAGCGCCTGCCGCTGCCGATCGTGCCCGAGGCGCAGTTCGAGCTCGGTCTCGACTTCGTCGCACCCGTACGCGTGCGCCGGCGCTCGCTCGTGCCCACGGCACTCGCCGTCCTCACCGGCCACGCCCGCCGCGGCGGCAGCGTGCTCTACGCGCACGATCTCGACCGGCTCGAGGTGATCTGCGACGCACCGATGGCGCTGCACGCCGACGGCGAGGACCTCGGCGACGTCAAGGAGGCCCTGTTCGAGGCCGAGCGCGGGGCCGTCTCCGTTCTCGTCTGAACGTCTGAACCGAACAACTACGCTTCCGCGCATGGCGCAGGTGGCCCCGGACGAGCACGGCCTTCGGCGCGTCATCGACGAGGACCGCGAGCTCGAAGGACTCGGCGAACGGGATCTGCTCGACCTCTACCGCTCGATGGTGCTCCTGCGCACCTACGACGAGCGCTCGCTCATCTATCACCGGCAGGGCCGCATCGGTACGTACGCGATCTTCTGGAACCACGAGGCGATGCAGGCCGGCTCCGTGCACGCGCTCGAGGACGAGGACTGGATCTTCCCGAGCTACCGCGAGTCGGCGATCGGGCTGCTGCGCGGCATGCCTCCGGCCACCGTCCTCAACTGGTGGCGTGGCCATCCCGCCGGCTGGTGGAACCCCGCCGACTACTGCCTCGGCTCGATCTGCGTCCCGATCGGCACGCACGTGCCGCACGCGGCCGGGCTCGCGTGGGGCAAGAAGCTGAAGGGAGAGCGCGCGTGCGCGATCGCGTACTTCGGCGACGGCGCGACGAGCGAGGGCGCGTTCCACGAGGGCGCGAACTTCGCGGCCGTGATGCAGGCGCCCCTCGTTCTCTTCTGCAACAACAACCAGTGGGCGATCTCGACGCCGCTGTCCGCGCAGACCCGCGCGGAGACGCTCGCCGACAAGGCGGTCGGCTACGGCATGCCCGGCGTGCGCGTCGACGGCGGCGACGTTCTCGCCGTGTACGAGGCGACGCGTGAAGCGGTCGAGCGTGCGCGCGCAGGCGGCGGCCCGACCTTCATCGAGGCGGTCACGTACCGCGCCGCGCCGCACGGCACCGCGGACGATCCGCGCGCGTACATCGACCTCGAGCGCGTCGAGCGCGAGAAGCAGAACGAATGCCTCGGCCGCTACGAGCGCTACCTGCGCCGTCTCGGCCTGCTCAACGACGAGCTCGAGGCGGAGCTGAAGGCGGAGGCGGTCGAGACGATGCGCGCCGCGATCGGCGCGGCCGAAGCCGAGCCGGATCCGGACATCGGACTCCTGTTCGAGCATGCGTACGCGAACCCGCCTGCGTCGTTCGCGGTCGAGCTGGCCGAGCTGCGCCGGATCATCGGAGGCTCCGTTGGCTGAGCTCTTGATGGTGGAGGCGATCAACGACGCGCTCCACGTCGAGCTCGCGCGCGACGACTCCGTGATGGTGCTCGGCGAGGATGTCGGGCGTTCCGGCGGCGTCTTCCGCACGACGGCCGGGCTGTCCGAGCGCTTCGGCGCCGACCGCTGCGTCGACACGCCGCTCGCGGAAGCCGGGATCCTCGGCAGCGCCGTCGGGCTCTGCATGGCCGGGTGGCGGCCCGTCTGCGAGATGCAGTACGACTCCTTCTCGTACCCGTGCCTCGACCAGCTGATCACGCACGTCGGCCGCTACCGCTGGCGCACGGGCGGGACGATGGAGTTCCCGCTCGTCGTCCGCATGCCGTACGGCGGCGGCGTGCGCGCGCCCGAGCTGCACGACGACTCGCCCGAGACGTACTACGTGCACACACCGGGCGTGAAGGTGGCGATCCCGTCGACGCCGGCCGACGCGAAGGGACTGCTCGCCGCGGCGATCCGCGATCCCGACCCCGTGATCGTGCTCGAGCCGAAGCTCATCTACCGCGCCGAGCGTGGCGAGGTGCCCGAGGGCGAGCACGTCGTGCCGCTCGGACAGGCGCGCGTTGCCCGCGTGGGGCACGACCTCACGCTCGTCGCGTACGGCGCGATGGTGCCGTTGTGCGAGCGCGCGGCGGAGGTGCTCGCGGACGAGGCGTCGGTCGAGGTGCTCGACATCCGCACGCTGAAGCCGCTCGACGAGCCGTCGCTGCTCGCGTCCGTCGGGAAGACCGGCCGCGCCGTGATCGTGCAGGAGGCACCGCGCACGGCGGGCTTCGGGGCGGAGCTCGCTGCGATTCTCGCCGAGAAGGCCATCCTCGACCTGCGCGGCCCTGTGCTGCGCGTCACCGGGTTCGACGTGCCGTACCCGTACTGGAAGATCGAGGATGCGTACATGCCGTCCGTCCCGCGCGTCGTCGACGCCTGCCGAAAGCTGCTCGCGTTTTGATCCACGAGATCCCGCTCGAGCGACGCACGCTGCACGGCCACTTCTCGCGCGACCTCGCGCCCGTCCTCGAGGTCGCGCCGGGCGATTCCGTCGCCTTCGCATCGCTCAACTCCGGCTGGCGGTGGGACCCCGAGCAGGAGTACCTCGCCCGCGAGCCGCAGCTCGACGACGGGCACGCGCTCAACGGCCCGGTCAAGGTGCGCGGCGCGCTCGCGGGACAGACGCTCGTCGTCCGCATCGACGAGGTTCGGCCGGGCGACTGGGGCGTGACGTTCGCCGACGGCGACCAGTTCGACTGGACGCTCGACGACGGGCGGGCGACCGACGCGCTCGGCTCCACGGTCGCGCTCGCGCCGTTCCTCGGCGTGATCGGAATGCCGCCGCCCGAGCCGGGCGTCCACTCGACTGCGCCGCCGCGTCGCTGGGGCGGCAACATCGACTGCAAGCTGCTCGTCGCCGGCACGACGCTCTACCTGCCGATCCCGGTCGACGGCGCGCTGCTCTCCGCCGGCGACGGACACGGCGCGCAAGGAGACGGCGAGGTCTCGGGCACCGCGATCGAGTGCCCGGTCGTGCGCGCGCAGCTCACGCTCGACCTGCGCGACGGACCGGAGCTGCGCATGCCGGTCGCGCGGATCGCAGACGCCTGGGTGGCGTTCGGCTTCGACGACGATCTCGACACCGCCGCCGGCCTCGCCACGGAGACGATGCTCGACCTGATGGAGCGCGAGCTTGCGATCGAGCGTCCGCGTGCGCTCGCGCTCGCGAGCGTCGTCGTCGACCTGCACGTCACGCAGCTCGTCAACGGCGTGAAGGGCGTGCACGCGGTGCTCCGCGACGACGCGCTGCGAGGCTAGCCGTGGCGTACGAGTTCAAGCTGCCTGATCTCGGCGAGGGCCTGGGCGAAGGGGAGATCGCGCGCTGGCTCGTCGAGGAAGGGCAGGAGATCGCCGAGGACGATCCGCTCGTCGAGATCGCCACCGACAAGACGACGGTCGAGATCCCGTCGCCCGCGGCCGGCGTCGTCACGAAGATCCTCGTCGCTGCGGGCGAGATCGTTCCGGTCGGCACGGTGCTCGTGGTGATCGGCGGCAACGGCGCGACATCGCCGGCCGTCGCTGCGGCGGCGCCGGCGCAGCGGAGCGCGCCCCCGCCGCGCGACGAGAAGGTGCGGGCGACCCCGCTCGTGCGCAGGCTCGCGGTGGAGCTCGGCGTCGACCTCGCCTCCGTCGCGGCCTCCGGTCCGCAGGGCCGGATCACCGAGGACGACGTGCGTGCCGCGAGCGGCGGCGCTCCGGTGCCCGCGCCGGTGGGCGGCGAGCGGCGCGAGCCGATCCGCGGCATCCGCCGGCAGATGTTCGAGCACCTCACCCGTGCGCGCGCGATCCCGGCCGTCACGTGGGTCGAGGAGTGCGACTTCGGCGCGGTCGACCTTGCGCGTCTGCTTCCGCTCGTGCTGAAGGCCGTCGCGGAGTCTCTGCGCGAGTATCCGGAGTTGAATGCGCGCGTCGAGGACGCCGAGCTCGTCTACCTCGAGCGTTACGACATCGGCGTCGCCGTGCAGACCGAGCAGGGGCTCGTCGTACCGGTGGTGCGCGCGTGCGACGCGCGCTCGCTGGACGAGCTCGACGCCGACGTGCGCCGTCTCGTCGAGGCCGCGCAGGCCGGAAAGCTCGCACCGGAGGAGCTGCGCGGCGGCACCTTCACGGTGACGAGCGCCGGCCGGTCGGGGGGCCTGTTCGTGACGCCGCTCATCAACGATCCCGAGGTGGCGATCCTCGGCGTCCACCGCATCGCCGAGCGGCCGGTCGTCCGCGACGGCGAGGTCGTCGTGCGCAGGGTCGGCAACCTCTCCGTCACGTTCGACCACCGGGTGATCGACGGCAAGCGGGCGGCCGACTTCGGGTTATCCGTGATCGCCCGCCTCGTGTCTCCGTAGTCCCTACACTGCTGACAATGGGCGGCTGGTACTGGATCGGCGTGTGCGTCGGCCTCGGTGCGGCTGCCGGCGTCCTGCTCTCGGGAGTCTCCGGTGCGAGCCGCGCCGCCCTTCCCGTCGCCGGACTGCTCGCGACCGCTGCGGGCGCCGGGATCGGCTACGCCCTCGACATGTCGCAGCCCGGCGGCTTCGGCGACGTCGCCGGCGGCGTGGTCGGCGGACTCGTCGGTGCGCTCGGCGCGGCGCAGGTCGTGCGCGGTGCCCTGCAACGCGGCGGCACGCGCGGCGGTACGGCGACGCTGATCGCCGGTGCGGCACTCGTGCTCGCGGCGTTCGCGTGGGTGCCGCTCGTCGGCTACCTCGAGGCGCTCGCCCTGCCGGCGCTCGCCGCCCGCATCCGCAAGCGTGCCGCCGAGCGCTACGCAGGCCTGCGCACGCTCGCCCGCGACTAATGCTTCGTAAGAAGCTGGTCCTGATCGTCGTCGACGGGATGACGCCCGCCGCGTTCGAACGCGTCGTCGAGAGCGGCCGTGCCCCGGCGCTCGCGCTCCTCGCCGAACGCGGCACGTACCGGCGCGCCGTCTCCGTGTTCCCCTCGCTCACGCCCGTCTGCCTGTCGTCGATCGCGACGGGCGCCGGTCCCGACGTGCACACGATCCCCCACCTCGTCTGGTGGCACCGCGGCGAGCAGCGGGTCGTCGAGTACGGCTCCTCGTTCGCGGCGCTGCGCGCAGCCGGGATGGCGCAGTCGATCACCGACACGATCTACAACATGAACCAGCACCACCTCAGCAAGAACGCGGTCACGATCTACGAGTCGCTCGAGGATGCGGGACTCGTCGCCGCCGCCGTGAACATCACGTGCTACCGCGGCCGCACGCGGCATCTGCCGACGCTGCCGTGGGTGACGAAGCCCGCATACGGGCCGAGCCGCTTCTTCTTCTATAGCCTGTTCGAGTCGGACCAGACGGGCGCGCCGCTCGCCGTCCGCAATCGCGCCGCCGGCTCGGTCGACGCGTACGCGGCCGCGGTCGGACGCTGGCTCGTCACGCGCGACGGCTTCGACTTTCTCGCGTACTACCTCTCGGACTGGGACTTCGCCTCGCACACGCACGGCCCGGTCGGTGCCGAGATCGCGCTCGAGCGGACCGACGCGGCGATCCAGGCGCTGCTCGACGCGGCCGGCGGCGCGGACGAGTTTCTCGAGCGCTACGCCGTCGTGCTCCACTCCGACCACGGGCAGACGGACGTCGGCGCGGTGGCGCAGCTCGAGTCGCCGCTCGCCGTGTTCGCGGACGACATCGTCGTCACCGCGTCGAACCGCGCCGGTCAGGTGTACCTCCTGCCGGGCGTACGCATCGACGCGGCGCAGCTCGCGACGCGCCTCGACGGCGAGGCGGCCGTCGAGGTGACACTCCGCCGCGAGGCCGCGGACGCGGTGGCGCGGCGCGACGGAGAGGAGCTGCGGTTCCGGCCGGCGGGCAACGGGTGGGAGACGAGCGGCGACGCGTCGATCCTCGATCACCCCGACGCGCTGCACCGTGCGTGGTCGGCGCTCGCGAACCCCAACGCGGGCGAGCTGCTCGTCTCGGCGGCCGAGGGCTGGGAGTTCATCGACATCGGCGGCCGCCACCACGGCGGCGGCGGCAGCCACGGCTCGCTCGTCGCAGGCGACTCGATCGTGCCGCTACTCACGATCGGCGTCGACGCGGCGCCGGCCCGAATCACCGACGTTGCGCCGGCGGTGCTGGCCCATTTCGGCGTGGCGCCGCCGCCGTACGTGCGAATGCACGCCGATGCGGCCTGACCTCGCGGCCGCGCGGCACGCGATGGTCGCGGAGCAGCTGCGCGCCCGCGCCATCGCCGACGAACGAGTGCTTGCGGCGATGGACCGTGTCCCGCGGGAGCTGTTCGTGCCGGAGGAGCTGCGCGACCGCGCGTACGACGACGCGGCGCTGCCGATCGGCGACGGGCAGACGATCTCGCAGCCGTACATGGTGGCGCGGATCTGCGTCGAGCTCGGCCTCCACGGCAACGAGCGCGTGCTCGACGTCGGCACGGGCTCGGGCTATCAGGCGGCCGTGCTCGCGGAGCTGGCGGCAGAGGTGTACTCGATCGAGCGGATTCCGGAGCTCGGCGCGCGCGCTCGCGCGAACCTCGCTGCGGCGGGCTACGAACGCGTCCGCGTCTACGTCGGCGACGGCACGCGCGGGTTGCCCGAGCACGCGCCGTACGCGGCCATCGCGGTCGCGGCGGCGGCGCCCGAGCTCCCGCACTCGCTCTACGAGCAGCTCGAGGAGCGCGGGCGTCTCGTCGTCCCCGTGGGCCGGCGCTGGGAGCAGCGCCTTCAGGTGATCGTCCGCACGCCGGAGGGGCCGGCCGTCCTGCGCACGGTGCCGTGCCGATTCGTCCCGCTCCTCGGCGTCGAGGGCTTCCCCGTTTGATCGACTCTTTGCACGGCCCGCCGGGCGAGCCGCTACCCTCGGAAGCCGATGGAGCGTCCCGCCGCAACGCTCTCGTCCCGACCTCTGGCCCTGCGTGACCGCGTCGACGCGGCGCTGAGGACACGGCGAAACTGGGAGCAGCTCGCGAAGTTCAGCGTCGTCGGCGCCGTCGGTTACGCGATCAATCTCGCCGTCTACGCCGGCCTCCTCCATGCCGGGCTTCACTACCTGCTCGCGGCCACGTGCTCGTTCTTCGTCGCCGTCGCGAGCAACTACACGTGGAACCGCCTCTGGACGTTCCGCGACCGTCGCGCCGGCGTCGCGGCGCAGGGCGCGCGCTTCTTCGTCGTCGCGCTCGCGTCGCTCGTTGCGAACCTCCTCGTGCTCCAGCTGATGATCGCGTTCGGTACCGACAAGCTGATCGGGCAGGCGCTCGCGATCATGCTCGTGATGCCGCTCAACTTCATCGGGAACAAGCTGTGGAGCTTTCGACACCGTTGAGCTCGTAGACCTTGACGGTGACGCGCCGTCTCCTCGTCGTCCTCGCCTGCGCATTCGCGCTCGCTCCGGCCGCCGCGGCCGCGACGACGGCCCCGACGGTGCCGACCGCCCCCGTCTTCAACGGGCAGGGCCGGCTCGTCCAGACGCCGCTCGTCCCGCCGGCGACGGCGTCGCGCCTGACGAAGCAGCGCGCGCTCGCCATCTTCCGCAGCGACCCGAAGGTCGCCTCGTGGCTGTCGCGGTACCCGACGAAGGGCATCGTCGGCGAGGAGACGTTCGACCCGAAGACGGCGGCGTGGACGGTGAAGCTCTGGTGGGGCGCCGCCGGCGAGATCGCGGAGGGGACGGTCGACGACGCGAGCGGCGTCGTGCTCACCGCCTGGACGGGCCCGCAGGTCGCATGGGGGATGGCGCGCGGCGTCAAGGGCGCGTTCGGCGGCGTGAAGATCAACAGCCCCTGGGTCTGGGGCGCGTTCTGTCTCGTCTTCCTGCTCGGGCTCGGCGACCTGCGCCGGCCGCTGTCGCTGCGGAACCTCGACCTCGTGATGCTGCTGTCACCGACCGCGTCGCTGTGGTTCTTCAACCACGGCGACGTGTTCACGGCCGTGCCGCTCATCTACCCGGCGCTCGTCTGGGTCGTTCTACGCGGCGTCTACATCGGCGTGACCGGGCGCGGCTCGCCCACGCGGTCGCTCTGGCCGGTCTGGGTGCTCCTCGCGGGGGCGGTGTTCCTCGCCGGCTTCCGGGTCGGCCTCAACGTCGAGGCCTCGAACGTGATCGACGTCGGCTACTCGGGCGTGATCGGCGGCGAGCGGATCGCCACCGGGCAGGCGCCCTGGGGCAACTTCCCGATCGAGGGCAACCTGAAGGCGTGCGGGCCGGCCGACGCCTCGGGGGAGATTCGCGACCGCATCCAGACGAACGGGCGCTGCGAGGCGGCCAACGCGCAGGGCGACACGTACGGACCGGTCGCGTACGAGGTCTACGTTCCCGGCTACTGGCTCTTCGGCTGGAGCGGGAAGTGGGACAGCCTGCCCGCTGCGCACTTCACGGCGATCGCATTCGACCTGCTCTCGATGTTGGGCCTCTGGCTTGTCGGTCGCCGCTTCGGGGGCCCGCGTCTCGCCGCCACGCTCGCGTTCGCCTGGGCTGCGTATCCGTTCACCCAGTACGCGTCGAACTCGAACACCGACGACGCCGTGATGCCGTGCCTGCTCATCTTCGGCTTCTGGCTCGTGTCGTCCCCGGTCGGTCGCGGCGTGTTCGGGGCTCTTTCCGGCTGGACGAAGTTCGCGTCGCTCGTCGTCGCGCCGCTCTGGCTCACGTATCCCGGGCGCCGCCCGTCGGGCCGCTTTCTCGTGGCGTTCGCCGCGGCGACGGCCGGCGCGTTCTCGGTCGTGCTGCTCGAACCGAGCCCGTTGCACGAGCTGCGCGTGTTCTGGGACCACAGCATCGCGTGGCAGAAGGGACGCAGCTCCCCGTTCTCGTTGTGGGACTGGCGGCAGTACCACGCACGAGGACTCCCCAATCTCCACGCCCTCCAGCAGGTGCTCGAGGCGCTGCTCGTCGCCGGCGCGTTCGTCGCGGCGTTCGTGCCGCGGACGAAGACGCCGCTGCAGCTTGCCGCGCTCACCGCGGCGCTGCTCGCCGGCTTCGAGCTCGTGCTGACGTACTGGCTCTACACGTACATTCCCTGGTTCTTCCCGTTCGCCGCGATCGCCGTGCTTGCGCCGGTCGCGGTCGTCCACGCCCATGTCCATACCGACGAACCGCACCTTGAGCAGCCGCAGCTCGCTCCTGCCGCCGGCTGACCTGCGCCGGCCCGCGCTGCTCGGCGCGGTCCTGCTCGTCGCCTCGTGGGCGTTCATCTGCTTCACGCCGTTGTTCGGCAAATGGCTGTTCGGCGACGCGCGCTTCTACGAGAACTGGGGCTCGTGGATCGCCGCGCACCAGGTCCCGTACCGCGACTTCAATCTCGAGTATCCCCCCGGGGCGATCCCGACCTTCGTCGCGCCCGTCTACATGCGCAAGATCTTCGGCTACCACGGCTTCTACTTCACGTGGCTTCGCATCGAGATTCTCGTGTTCTCGCTTCTCGCGCTCGTCGCGATGCTGTACGTGCTCGCGCGGCTCGGCGTCTCGCGCCGCCGCGCGTACGCCGTCTGCGTCGTCGCGGGCATCTCGCCTGCGGTGCTAGGCCCGATCACGTACTTCCACTTCGACTACTGGCCGTCGGCGTTCGCGGTCGGCGCGGTGGCGGCCCTCGTCCATCGGCGCGGCGTGCTCGCCTGCGCCCTTTCCGCGGCCGGTGCCGCGGCGAAGGTCTATCCCGTGCTCCTGATCCCGATCGCGCTGTACGAGCTGTGGCGGCGCGGACGGTGGCGTGCTGTCGCGGCCGGAGTGGGCGCGGCGCTCGCAGTCCTCGCCGCCGCGGTCGGGCCGTTCCTGATCTGGGCGCCGCACGGACTGACGTGGGCGCTCAACCGCGAGCAGGTGCGGCCGCTCGAGGTGGAGAGCATCGGCGCCGGCTTCTTCATGGTCGCCCACGCGCTCACCGGTGCGCACATCCACGTCGTGCTGAGCGGAGGCGGCTCGCACGGAATCGCCGGGGGGACGGCGAAGGCCGTCTCGACCGCGCTGAGCGTGGCGATGCTGGCCGCGCTCGTGGCGATCTACGCGCGCTACTTCCGCAGCCGGCACACGAACGAGGATCTGCTCGTTGCGTGCGCGTCGGTCGTCGTCGCCTACATCGTGTTCTCGAAGGTGTTCTCGCCGCAGTACCTGCTATGGCTCGCACCGCTCGTGCCGCTGCTCGGCGGGCGGCGCGGGCTGCGCGCCTCGGCGCTGCTGCTCGTCATCCTCGCCGTGACGCAGATCTTCGAGCCGTACCGCTACGCGCAGTACTTCCGCCAGTCGACGACGTGGATTCCCTACGTCGTGTTCCTCCGCAACATGCTCGTCGTCGGGTTGCTCGGCCTGCTCGTCTGGCCGCAGAGATCAAAGGGAGACGCGGAGCAGCTCGATGCCGCTCGCGCGCCCGGTCTCGCCTGAGCACTCGACGACGACGCCTTCGATCCGGACGCCGCCCTCGGCCGGCTCGAACCGCACCGGCAGCCGCGTGCGCATGCGCGCGATCGCGAGCTCGGCGCGGACGCCGATCACCGAGTCGTGCGGACCTGTCATGCCCGCGTCGGTGATCGCGGCAGTCCCGCCGGGAAGCACGCGCGCGTCGTTCGTCTGAACGTGCGTGTGCGTGCCGATCACCGCCGTCACGCGCCCGTCGAGCCACGTCGCGAGCGCGACCTTCTCGCTCGTCGCCTCGGCGTGGAAGTCGATCACGACCACGGGCGCTTGCGCGCGCGCCTCGTCGACGAGCTCGTCGATCACCTCCCACGGCGAGACCGGCGTGTCGAGAAAGAGCGAGCCGAGGAGATTCATGACCGCGACGCGCACGCCGTTGCGGGCCTCGACCACGGCAAGACCGTGTCCCGGCGTGAACCTGCCCGCGTTTGCCGGCCGGATCACGCGCTCGCTCGTGGCGAGATATTCGGCGATGCCGCCGCGCCGGTACGTGTGGTTGCCGAGCGTGACGACGTCGGCGCCGGCGGCCAGGAGCTTGTCCGCGAGCTTCCCGGTGATGCCCGCGCCGTCGGCGACGTTCTCGCCGTTGACGATGCAGAGATCCGCGCCGAGCTCCTCGCGCAGAGCGGGCAGCCGTTCCTCGACGGCGCGACGTCCCGCGACTCCGAAGACGTCGGCGAGAAAGAGAAGCTTCAGTTGAGAACCAGCAGAGACGCTGGGCGGATCTCGACGGAGACGTGATTGCCGGAGTCGTTCGTGTAGCGCGCGAGCGCCTGCTTCTCGACCCGCGCGAGATCGGCGACGGCGCCGACCTTCGTCCTGCCGCTGACGACGTCGGAGCCGATCTTCAGCGACGGGTCGGCGCGGAGCTGCGTCAACGAGACGACGAGCGACGGCGAGCTCTGCGGCTGGATGTCGATGCGCTCGCCGTACGAGTGTCCGGCCACGACGTACGGCGAGATGCCGACGACGATGCCGTCGACGGGCGAATAGACGTCGGTGCCCGGCAGGGCGCCGACGTCGAGCGCCGACGTCGCGCCGCCGTCGAGCTGGTACCAGACGGGATGTCCGCCGCCGCCGCCGAAGACCGCATGGAAGGCCCGCTGCAGCAGGCCGGCATTCCCCTGGCGGCCGACCGGCGCGAGCGCGAGCGCACCGTCGTTCGCGAAGTGGTAGCCGATCGCGGTGGTGTGCGTCTGCGGCACGGGCATCTGAAGGCGCACCGGACCGCGCATCGCGATGATCTGCGGATACGGCAGCGTCTGCGTCGTCGCCGCGACGTTCGCGACCGCGAGCCGCCGCACGGGCGGCGCCGCGCTGCCGCCGAATGCGGTCAGCAAGAGGGCGATCACGAGCACGATCGCAAGGAGTGCGAGGAGCGCGAAGCGCCGGGCGCGACGCGCCGCGCGCGCCTCCCGCCGTTCGACCCGCCGCCTCCGTTTGGGGCGTGAGGACGGCATGTCCGGGGTCAACCTATCGAACGGCACAAACTCCTTCAACCGGACCACTTGCGGACTTCGTGACATCCGTTGCACGCTCTCGGCGGGCGGTTCGACCCAGAGATCGTGACGGTCGAGTGCAAGGGCGCCGTCCTCGGAGAAGCTCCAATCCCAGGCGTCGTCCCGGATTTGCCTCGTCCGGGTTATACGATCGCTCGCATGCCCCGCACCCCCTCCTCGACGACGATCGAGATCCCGCGCTGGGTGCAGCTCGTGGGCCTGCCGCTGCTGCTCGTCCTGCTCTGGATCGTGGCGGGAGCCGTGCGTCACGTGGTTTTCCTCTTCCTCGTGGCGCTGCTCATCGCCCTGCTCCTCAATCCGCTCGTTCGTGGACTGGGAAGAGTGTGGATCCCGCGCGGACTGGCGGTTGCGATCGTGTATTTGCTCTTTGCCGCTGTCGTTGCACTCGCGATCCTCGGTCTCGCAACCGTGCTGGTGCAGCAGACGCGCCACGCCAGCCACCGGGTCGACAACTACTTTACGATCGCCTCCGGACACCCCAGGCAGACGGGCGCCGAGAACGATCTCGCGCGCTTCCAGCACTGGCTCAACGGGCACCATCTGAAGCAGATCCGCGTCGAGCACCAGGGACGGAAGTTCCTCACCTCGATCGGCGCGAAGGACGTCGAGAAGTACACGACGAAGGCGCTGAACTGGGCCGAAGGAGCGGGGTTCGCCGTCGTCACGCTGCTCTTCAACGCCGTGCTCGTCGTCGTCGTCTCGATCTACATGCTGCTCGACATGCAGCGACTTGCGAACGCAGTCGACCGGCGCTTTCCACCGCGCGCGGGCGGCGACGCGCTCATCCACCGCATGGAGCAGGCGCTCGCGAGCTACGTGAAGGGTCAGGCGCTGCTCTCGCTCATCATCGGCGTGAGCTCGGGGCTCGGACTGTGGATCCTCGGTCTCGTCGGCGCGTTACCGAACGGCGGCAGGTACGCGCTCCTGTTCGGCGCGTGGGCCGGCATCACGGAGCTCATCCCGTACATCGGACCCTGGCTCGGCGCGACGCCGCCGGTCGTGTACGCGCTCGTGACGTATCCCGTCTCGGCGCTGTGGGTGATGCTGCTCTTCCTCGGCATCCAGCAGTTCGAGGGACACATCGTCGTGCCGAAGGTGATGGGCCGTTCGCTCCGCCTGCATCCGCTGCTCGTCATCTTCGGGCTGCTCGCCGGCGGCGAGATCTACGGCTTCCCGGGGATCCTCGTCGCGCTGCCTCTGCTCTCCGCCGGACGGGCCGCGTGGGAGTTCTTCGCCGAGCGGCTCGAGTTCGAGGTCTGGGATGGAACGACGGTGGTCGAGGAGACGGTGGGAGTCGACGTCGGCCCGTCGCCGGACACGCCTCCGGCTGCGGCTGCCCCGTGACCGAGCCGCTCCTGCGCGCGCTCCGCGTCGCGCGCCGCTTCGGCGACGTGGAGGCGCTCGCCCCGACCGACTTCGACCTCCAGCCTGGCGAGACGGTGGCGCTCATCGGTCCGAACGGCGCCGGCAAGTCGACGCTGCTCGCGATCCTCGCCGGCGCGCTCGAGCCGAGCGAGGGCACGGTCGAGGCTCACACTCGGCTCGGCTGGGTGCCGCAGCGGCCCGCACACTACGGGCGCCTGTCCGCGCGCGAGAACCTCGAGCTGTTCGCGAAGCTCGAAGGTGTGAGCGAGCCTGTGCGCGTAGCGCAGCAGATGCTCGAGCGTTTCTCCTTGCCGCCGGAAGACCGCCCGTCAGGCGAGCTCTCGGTCGGCAACCGGCAGCGGCTGAACGTCGCGCTCTCGCTGCTCGGCGAGCCGCGCGTGCTGCTGCTCGACGAGCCGACCGCCTCGCTCGACCCCGGCCAGCGGAGGCGTGTGTGGGACGTCGTCGACGCGGTGCACGATGAGGGTGGCGCCGTGTGCTTCGCGACGCAGAACGTCGAGGAGATCGGCGAGCACGCCGACCGCGTCGTCGTGATGCGGGACGGGCACGTCGTGTTCGCGGGCGACGCGGCGACGTTCCAGGTCGACGGAGTATTCGAGTGAGCGCCGTCCTGATCGTGCTGCGGAAGGACCTGCGCGTGTTGTGGCGCTCGCCGGTGCTGCTCGGCGCGCTGCTCGCATACCCGATCGTGATCGCGATGCTCGTCGGGCTCGTCGCGGGCTACGCGAGCGCAAAGCCGCGCGTCGCCTTCGTCGACCAGGATCACCTGCCGAAGATCGTTGCGGTCGGCGGGCACCGCTTCCACCTCCAGACGGTGATCGACGACGTCGCGAAGCAGGTCACGCTCGTGCGGCTCAACGCGAAGCAGGCTGCGCGCGATCTCGCAGACGGGAAGGTGGTGGCGACGATCACGGTGCCGCCGGGATTCCTCAGCGACCTCGAGACGACGGCGCGGAGCCCGAGCCTCGTCCTGCGCACGGGCACGGGCGGGCTGACGCCGCGGGTCGTGCAGCAGATGCAGGCGCTCGTCTACCAGCTCAACCAGCAGCTCCAGGCGGGGTACATCGCGGCGAACCTCGTGTTCGTGCGGCTGATTCTGCACGGCGGCACGGGCAGCTTCCTCGGCCGGCGCTTCACCCTGCTCGGCCTCGACGGGACGCAGAAGGAGTTGGCGAAGCTCCCGCAGAGCAAGCGCGTCGCCGTGATCGAGCACTTCGTCAAGGTGGCTGCGGTCGGGCTCGCGCAGACGGGCACCGCCCTGCGCGCGACGGCCAACCCGATCACCCTGAAACAGGCACCGAGGCACGGCCGCACGTGGGTGCTCTCCGCCCAGGTGCAGTCGTACGGGATCGCGCTGACGGTGACGTTCCTCGCGCTCCTGCTCGCGGCAGGGGCCGCGGCGGCGGAGAAGGACGAGGGCACGATCGGCCGGCTGCGCCGTGGGCTCGTCTCGTTCGGGCAGCTCGTGTGGGCGAAGGTCGCGCTCGCCGCGCTCGTCGGGCTCGCGCTCGGCGCCGCGATCGCGCTCGTGTTCGGGATCGTCGTCGAGGTGGGCGGCGTCACCGGGGGCGAGCCGTGGGCGCGCCTGCCGCTGCTGCTCGTCGGGGTGGCGCTCGCGGGCGCCGTCGTCGGCGCCGCCGGCACGCTGCTCGGCACGCTCGCCCGCGAGGCGCGCACCGCGTCGCTGCTCGCCGTGCTCATCGTCCTGCCCGTGGTCTTCCTCGGGCTCGTCCCGCGCGGCGCGCTCGGGCTCGCGTACTGGGTGAGCCTGTTCCTGCCGTTCTCCCACGCCGTCCGCTGGTTCAGCGCCGCGCTCTACGACACGAGCCCGTGGCGGACGCTGGGGATCGAATCGGCGTGGCTCCTCGGGATCGGGACTTGCCTGTGGTTCCTCGCACGACGCGGCATGAAGCGGCTCGCCAGCTGATCCTCGGCGGCCTGGTTTCGCAGCAACCAGGTTGCAGCCGTAGACGTACTCTTTAGACGATGTCGAGCTACCCCGACGTACGCCTCCGCCGCTTCCGCCGCACCGGCCCGCTCCGCGGGCTCGTGCGCGAGACGCGCCTCTCGCTCGACCAGTTCGTGCTCCCGCTGTTCGTCGCGCCGGAGGCGCTCCACAACGATGCCCTGCCCGCGATGTCGCGGTTCACGGTCGACGGCGTCGTCCGCGAGGCGGAGGAGCTCGTCCGCTCGGGCGTCCAGGCGG
This sequence comes from Gaiellaceae bacterium, assembly GCA_036511815.1. Classification (GTDB taxonomy): domain Bacteria; phylum Actinomycetota; class Thermoleophilia; order Gaiellales; family Gaiellaceae; genus Palsa-739. The sequence continues at coordinate 33,130 of DATCBP010000029.1, read as the reverse complement.
TGATCCTGTTCGGGATCCCCGCGGAGAAGGACGAGCAGGCGACCGGCGCCTGGGACGAGGACGGGATCGTGCAGCGCGCGCTCCGCGCGCTCCGGCCGCGCTTCCCCGAGCTCGTGCTGCTGACGGACGTCTGTCTCTGCGAGTACACGTCGCACGGGCATTGCGGCGTGCTCGTCGACGGCGAGATCGCGAACGACGCGTCGCTCGAGGTGCTCGCGCGCACCGCCGTCTCGCACGTCGAGGCCGGCGCCGACGTCGTCGCGCCGAGCGACATGATGGACGGGCGAGTCGGCGCGCTCCGCGAGGCGCTCGACGACCACGACTTCCAGTCGACGCCGATCCTCGCGTACTCGGCCAAGTACGCGTCCGCGTTCTACGGCCCCTTCCGCGAGGCGGCCGACTCGACGCCCGCCTTCGGCGACCGGCGCGGCTACCAGATGGATCCCGCGAACGTGCGCGAGGCGTTGCGGGAGTGCGACCTCGACATCGAGGAGGGCGCCGACGCGATCATGATCAAGCCGGCGCTGCCCTACCTCGACGTGATTCGCGCCGCGCGCGAGGCATTCGACGTGCCGATCGGGGCGTACAACGTCTCCGGCGAGTACGCGATGGTGAAGGCGGCGGCGCGGGCAGGCTGGCTCGACGAGCGGCAGGCGGCGCTCGAGTCGCTCACGTCGATCAAGCGCGCCGGCGCCGATCTCATCTTCAGCTACTGGACGAAGGACCTGCCCCAGTGGCTTTAGGAGTCGCCCGGGCGCCGCTGACGTGCCGCTCGGCAGAAGACGCGTCGTGACACCCGACCAGCTCCTCGGCGCGCGCAGCGAGCTGTTCCGTCGCGCGCTCGCTCTCATTCCCGGCGGCGTCAACTCTCCGGTTCGCGCGATGAAGGCGGTCGGGCTCGACGAGCCGTTCTTCGCGGCGCGCGGCGAGGGCGCGTATCTCGAGGACGTCGACGGCAACCGCTATCTCGACTGGGTGCTCTCGTGGGGGCCGCTGCTGTTCGGGCACGCGGATCCCGAGACGGTCGAGGCGGTGCGTGAGGCCGCGTTGCGCGGCACGAGCTTCGGCGCGTCGACCGAGGCCGAGGTGGAGCTGGCCGGGGAGATCGCCGACGCCGTCCCGTCGGTGGAGAAGGTGCGCCTCGTCTCCTCCGGCACCGAGGCTGCGATGAGCGCGATCCGCCTCGCGCGCGGCGCCACGAAGCGCGATCGCATCCTCAAGTTCGCCGGCTGCTACCACGGCCACGTCGACGCGCTGCTCGCGAGCGCGGGCTCGGGTCTCGCAACGCTTGCGCTCCCGTCGACGCCGGGCGTGCCGACCGCCGTCACGGCGGACACGATCGTCTGCCCGTACAACGACGTCGCGTCCGCGGCCGAGGCGGTGCTGCGCTACGGCGAGGGGCTCGCCGCGATCATCGTCGAGCCGATCGCCGGAAACATGGGCGTCGTCCCGCCTGTCGACGGCTTCCTCGAGGGGCTGCGCCGGCTTTGCGACGCATCCGGCGCGCTGCTCGTGTTCGACGAGGTGATCAGCGGCTTCCGGGTCGCGCGGGGCGGCGCGCAGGAGCTGTACGGCGTCACCCCGGATCTGACGATCCTCGGCAAGATCGTCGGCGGCGGGCTGCCGCTCGCCGCGTTCGGCGGCCGCGGCGACGTGATGGACCAGCTCGCGCCCTCGGGGCCCGTGTACCAGGCGGGCACGCTCTCCGGGAATCCGCTCGCGACCGCCGCCGGCCTGTCCGTGCTGCGCCGCCTGCGCGACGGGCAGGTGTACGACGAGCTCGAGGCGCGCGGCGCGCGGCTCGAGGCGGGGCTCGCGGAGTTCGGCCGCGTGCGCCGCGTCGGCGCGATGCTCACGCTGTTCATGACGGACGGCGGCATCCGCAACTTCGACGACGTGCAGCGATGCGACGTCGAACGCTACGGCGCGCTCTTCCGCCACCTGCTCGAGCACGGCATCTACGTCGCACCGTCGCAGTATGAGGCGATGTTCCTGTCGACCGCGCACGGCGACGAGGAGATCGACCGCACCGTCGATGCCGTCCGCGGGTTCTTCGAGACACTGCCGTAACCGTGTGGGACGCGATCGTCGGCGAGGCGGCAGGCGAGAGCCGCCTCTGGGAGGAGTGCGTCCGGCCCGAGGGGGAGCGCGAGCTCGTCGCCGTGTTCTCGCCGCTGACCGACGGCCGCTTCGCGCTCGGGCTCGAGACGATCTACGAGGGGTACCTCGTCCATTACGGAACGCCGCGCCTCTTCGCTCCGCCCGACGACGACACCGGGCTGCTGCTCGGCGACTATCTCTACGCGCACGGGTTGCTGCGCATCTCTTCGGCGGGCGACGTCGACGCCGTCTCCGACCTCTCCGAGCTGATCTCGCTCTGCGGCCAGCTGCGGGCCGAGGACGCCGAGGGCGACGGGCCGCTGTGGGCTGCGACCGCCGCGCTGCTCGGCGGCCGCTTGCTCGACGCGCCGCGCGCCTCCCTGCGCCTGCGCGGCGACGCGCGCCCGCTCGAGGCGGCGGCGCGGGCGGCCGTGGGCGACGACGCGGTCGAGCAGTCCCTGACGGCGCACGCGGAACGGCTTCGATAGAGTCGCGACCGCATGGTGGCTGCGTTACTCGCTCCGCTGCACCTTCTCGGCGTCGAGACCGCCGCGGAGGAGGGCAGGAAGACCGTCCTCGTGATGCTCGGCGTGGGACTGATCTTCATCGGCGTCATCGCCGTCGGCGAGCTGACGCACTTTCTCCGGCACAAGCGCTGACGCGCTCGGGTCTAGACTCGGGCGCTGTGGCTGCCTTTCGTGACTTACGGGACTGGATCGCCCTGCTCGAGCATGAGGGCGAGCTCGTGCGCGTCGCCGCGGAGGTCGATCCCGAGCTCGAGATCACGGAGATCGTCGACCGCACCGTGAAGGCCGGCGGCCCGGCGCTCCTCTTCGAGCGGCCGAAGGGCTCGTCGCATCCCCTCCTCATCAACCAGTTCGGCACCGAGCGGCGCATGTGCCTCGCCTTCGGCGTGGAGCGGCTCGACGACGTCGCGCGCAAGCTGAGCGACGTGCTCGAGATGCAGCCGCCCGCCGGGCTGATGGACAAGGTGCGCGGCCTCCAGAAGCTCAAGTCGATCGCCGACTCGATGCCGCAGACCGTGCGCCGCGGCCCGGTGCAGGAGGTCGTGCTCCAGGGTGACGACGTCGACCTCGGCCTGCTGCCGGTGCAGCGCTGCTGGCCCGGCGACCCTGCGCCGTTCATCACGCTCCCCGCCGTGATCACCCGTGACCCGCGATCGGGTGGGCGCAACGTCGGCATGTACCGCATGCAGGTGATCGACGGCCGCACGACGTTCATGCACTGGCAGATCCACAAAGACGGCCGCGCCGACTGGCTCGCCACCGACGGCCGGATCCCCGTCGCGGTCGCGCTCGGGCTCGACCCCGTGACGGCGTACTCCGCGAGCGCGCCGCTGCCGAAGCACATCGACGAGCTGATGCTCGCCGGCTTCCTGCGCGGCGGCCCGGTCGAGCTCGTCGCGGGCGTCACCGTCGACCTCGAGGTGCCCGCCCACGCCGAGATCGTGCTCGAGGGCTACATCGACAAGGACGAGCTCGGCAGCGAAGGCCCCTTCGGCGACCACACCGGCTACTACACCGCCGCCGAGCCGTTCCCCGTCTTCCACGTCACCGCGATGACGATGCGGCGCGAGGCGATCTACCCGTCGATCGTCGTCGGCAAGCCGCCGCAGGAGGACGCGTGGCTGGGCAAGGCGACGGAGCGGATCTTCCTGCCGGCGATCCGGGCGACCGTGCCCGAGATCGTCGACTACGACCTGCCGATCGCCGGCGCATTCCACAACTGCTGCATCGTCTCGATCAAGAAGGCGTTCCCCGGTCACGCCCGCAAGGTGATGAGCGCGATCTGGGGGCTCGGCATGCTCAGCCTGACGAAGTGCGTGATCGTCGTCGACGCGCATGTGGACGTGCATGACTACGCACAGGTGATGTTCTACGCCGGGGCGAACGTCGACCCGAAGCGGGACGTCGTGGTCGGCGAGGGGCCGCTCGACCATCTCGACCACGCCCCCGAGCGGCAGTTCGTCGGGGGCAAGCTCGGGATCGACGCCACCGCGAAGTGGCCGGAGGAGGGAGCCCGGCCGTGGCCCGAGGAGATCGCCATGAGCCCGGAGATCCAGGATCGCGTCGACCGGCGCTGGGCCGAGTATGGGATCGAGCTGGTTCATCCGGCAGGAAACGGCGCGATCGATCAGACTGGGCGCTCGTTGCGCCAACTGCTACGACGTTGACGCCCGTGGAGGGGCACCGGTTGAATCCGAGGTGGATGCGCGAGGGAGCCGCCTAGTGGAGCCGTCCGAGCACGGGCCCGGCTCCGGCCGCGACCCCGACGGGCCGGGCCACCCGACGCCGACGCTTGCGCCGGTCGGTTTCGCGATCGGTATCGCCGTGCTGCTCGTCGGCCTGATCATCGATCCGGTCGTGATCTCCTCGATCGGCGCCGGCGTCGCGATCGTGTTCGGAATCGTGTGGGCACGCGCGGGCACCGCGGCGCTGCGCCGGAGCGGCGCCGTCGTCGAGCCCGAGACTCGAGCCGGCCGCCCGGCCGCCGATGCAGCCTCGCCGGCGCGCCTCGACAGCGACACCCGCTTTCCCCGCAACCGCTTCCTCGAAGCGGCGACGCTCGGCCTCGGCGGCGTGATCGGCGGCCTCGTCACGGTGCCGATCGCCGGCTTCGCGCTACTGCCGCCGTTCCTCGGCCAGAAGCGTCACGAGGTCGACCTCGGCCTGCTCAGCGACTTCCCCGAGGGCAAGTGGTTCATCGCCACCTTCATGACCGACCCCGCGGAGGGCGAGGTCTCGCGCCGCACCGCGTTCGTGCGCAACAACGGCAACCTCGGCGCCGTCCCGAGCTTCACGATCATCTCCAACCGCTGTGCGCATCTCGGCTGCCCCGTGCAGGCGAACGGCCCCACCGGCGCGATCCTCGGCGAGAAGAACGTCCTCGAGCACACCGCCAACGGGCCGATCCTGCTCCGGCCCGTCCTGCCCGCCGGCTTCGGCTGCCCCTGCCACGGCGGCCAGTACGACACCGAGGGCAACCGCACCGCCGGCCCGCCGGTGCGCGCGCTCGACCGCTACTCGTTCGACATCAAGAACGGGCACGTGATCCTGCTCAGCACGTTCTCGGTGTCGCACGTCGACGGAACGGGCGCGCAGGCGAAGATCTTCAAGTACAAGCAGGCTGGCCCGGGCCAGCACGTCGACGGGCCCGAGCAGTGGCTCTATCCCCTCCAGCCTCCCCACCATTGACGGCGACGCGGCGACCACCCAGCAAGGCGCAGGCGCGGCGCCGGCAGATGCAGTCGATGGCGGTCTACCCGCTCGACTGGCTCGAGGAGCGCTCCGGTCTCGTCGGCGGCATCAAGTACTTCCTCTTCCGGAAGATCCCGGGCGACTCGAACTGGATGCAGACGCTCGGCTCGGCGACGCTCACCGCGTTCCTCGTGCAGGCCACCACCGGCGTGATCCTCGCCATGTACTACAAGCCGACGCCGCACGACGCGTACTCGTCGATCCAGAACATCACCGACCACGTGACGCTCGGGTGGCTCGTCCGCGGCATGCACAAGTGGGGCGCGAGCGTCTTCATCATCCTCATGTTCCTGCACATGGGCCGCGTGTTCCTGTTCGGCGCGTACAAGTACCCGCGCGAGCTGAACTGGATCATCGGCGTGCTGCTGCTCGTGATGGGGATGGCGGAGGGCTTCACCGGGTACCTGCTGCCGTGGGACCAGACCGCGTACTGGGCGAGCGTCGTCGGGATCAACCTCAACGGGACGGCGCCGTTCCTCGGGCCGTGGCTCGCGCAGTTCCTGCGCGGCGGACAGGAGATCGGTGCGGACACGCTGACGCGCTTCTACTCGATCCACATGCTCGTGCTGCCCGGCGCGATCGCCGGGCTGATCGGCCTGCACCTCTATCTCGTCATTCGCCTCGGCGTCACCTCGCCGCCGTGGTCGAAGGAGGCGGCGGGGCAGGAGACCGTTGAGGAGCCGTCGACGCTGCGGCAGGGCCTGATCCACACGGGGGCCCCCGAGTGAGCGCCGAGAAGCCGAGCCGCATCGAGGAGCGCAGGGCGGGGTTCGCGCGCTACAAGCGCGACGTCAAGGAGCGCGGCAAGCCGTTCTACCCCTACGCGATGTTCCACGACACGGTGATGAGCCTCGTCGTCGTCGGGGTGATCGTGTCGCTCGCCGTGCTGTGGAAGTGGACCTCGTACGGGCCGCATCACAACGGCTTGCATCAGGGGCTGCTCGGCCCGGAGTACACGCCGCCGGCCGACCCGGGCACGGTCAGCTTCGTGCCGCGCCCCGACTGGTACTTCTACTTCCTCTTCTATCTGCTCCGGATCTTCAAATGGCCGGAGTCGGTGTTTCTCGGCACCGTCGGCATCCCGACGGTCCTGCTCATCCTGTTGATCGCCATGCCGTTCCTCGACGTGCGGCGCGAGCGGCGCCTGCTGCGGCGGCCCGTCGCCGTCGTCGCGGCCGTGCTGACGGTCGTCTCGATGGGCGTGCTGACGTGGAAGGGCGCGACGGCGAAGGAGGCGCTCGCCTCCGAGGTGATCGCGAACGTGCCGACGTGGGTGAAGGAGGAGGCGCTGCCTGCGGCGGCCGTGCCGGGCGCGAAGCTGTTCGCGACCGCGGGCTGCACCGCCTGCCACACGTATCTCGGCACGGGCTCCGCGAACCTCGGCGCGCCCGACCTGACCGAGATCGGCACGCGCAACCTCGGCGTCGACTTCCAGATCCGGCATCTCCAGTGTCCGTCTTGCGTGAACGCCGGCTCGCCGATGCCGAAGTTCGCCTCGCTCGGCACCGCCAGGCTGCACCAGCTCGCAGTCTTCCTCGAAGCCTCCAAGGGCAAGAAGTAATAGAGCCCCTCCAGGCGCTGTCCTCCGGCCTCTCGCCCGCCAGCAACACCTGAAGGGCCGCCCCTGCGACACTTCCGGGGAATGCACGTCTTCCTCGGGATAACGGGAGCCTCCGGCGCCCCCTACGCGGCCCGGCTGCTCGAGGCGCTCACGGCCGCCGAGTGCGAGGTCGGCGTGGCGGCGTCGAGCGCCGGCATCGAGGTGCTCGCGACGGAGCTGTACGGGAACGCGCGCCTCTCCCGGGACGAGACGATCGCGCGGCTGCTCGAGCACGCGCCGGGCGCGACGGTCTACGACCCGAACGACTGGAAGGCGCCGTACGCGTCCGGGTCGGCGAAGGTCGACGCGTACGTGATCTGCCCGTGCTCGATGGGCACGCTCGGGACGATCGCGTCGGGCGCGATGCAGAACCTCATCCACCGCGCCGCGTCGGTGGCGCTCAAGGAGGAGCGTCGGCTCGTGCTGATGCCGCGCGAGACGCCGCTGTCGGCGATCCATCTGCGGAACATGCTGACGCTGCGCGAGGCGGGCGCGACGATCCTCTTCCTTGCGCCGGGCTTCTACCACGGTGCCGAGACCGTGGCCGATCTCGTCGACTTCGTCGTCGGGCGGGCACTCGACCAGCTCGGGCTCGAGAACGCGCTCGTCAAGCGGTGGGGGCAGTGACGGTCGAGTCGGGCCGGCTCCCCGCCGACGGGGTCGAGCGGATGTTCGACCGGATCGCGCCGGTCTACGACGCGATGAACCGGCTGATGACGGTCGGGCTCGACCGGCGCTGGCGGCGTATCACGGTGGAGCAGGTCGTCCGGCGCGGCGACCGCGTGCTCGACGCGTGCTGCGGCACCGGCGATCTCGCGCTCGAGGCACGGCGGCACGGCGGCATCGTCACGGGGCTCGACTTCTCCGAGCGGATGCTCGAGCGCGCGCGACGCAAGGAGCCGGCGATCGAGTGGATCCGCGGCGACGTGCTCGCCCTCCCGTTCGCGGACGGTGCGTTCGGCGCGGCGACGGTCGGCTTCGGCATCCGCAACGTCGACGACCTCGACGCCGGGCTGCGCGAGCTGCGGCGCGTGCTCCGGCCCGGCGGCCGGCTCGGGATCCTCGAGCTGACGACGCCGCGGGGCGTGCTCGCACCGTTCTACCGCCTGTGGTTCGACCGGGCGATCCCGCTCCTGGGGCACGTGGTCCCCGGCGGGTCCGCGTACACGTACCTACCGGCCAGCGTGCGCCGTTTCCCCGGCGCCGACGACCTCGCCGCCCGGCTGGCGCGGGCCGGCTTCGAACGCGTTCGGTTCCGCCTGTTTGCGGGGAGTATCGTGGCCTTGCACGTGGGGGATGCGCAGTGACAACAGCAGCGACGACGCTGGCGGCGATCCGCGGGGCCCCGGGCCTCGAGGAGTATCTCGACGCGCTCGAGGAGCGCCTCGCGCGCACCGTCGCGAGCCATCCCGGCGTCGTCGCGGCCGTCGGCAACGAGGCGCTCGCTGCGGGCGGGAAGCGGCTGCGTCCGCTGCTCGTCTTCCTCTCGACCCCGGTGGGCCGGGAGCCCTCGATCGCGGCCGGCGTCGCCGTCGAGCTCGTGCATATGGCCACGCTCGTCCACGACGACCTCATCGACCGCGCGCATTTCCGCCGCGGGATGCCGGCTGCGTGGTCGGCGCACGGCCCGCAGGCGGCGCGCGCCACCGGCGACTACCTCTTCGCGCGCGCCTTCGCGGAGCTGACCGCGACGGGCGACGGCGAGGCGGTCGGCGTGCTCGCCGACGCGACGCTCTGCCTCGCCCGTGGCGAGGCGCTCCAGCGCACGCAGACGCGTGACCCGTCGACGACGGTCGCCGCCTACCTCGAGCGGTGTGGCCTGAAGACGGGGAAGCTGTTCGAGGCGGCGTGCCGCCTGGGCGGCGGCTCCGCCCCGTACGGGCTCGCGCTCGGGATCGCCTTCCAGATCGCGGACGACGTGCTCGACTGCTCCGGCGCGACGATCGAGACCGGAAAGATCGCCGGCACCGACCTGCGGGACGGGACGCCGACGCTGCCGCTCCTGCTCGCGGCGCAGGAGGACGAGGTCGTGCGCGCCGCGCTCGCCGGGGGCCCGCTCGACGGAGCGCTTGTGCGTGTTGCTGCGACCGACGCGCTCGAGCGGTCTCGTGAGGTTGCACTCGACTACGCTAATCGCGCCCGGGCGTGTCTCAACGGTGAGTTGCACCGAGACGAGCTCGAGTCGCTGACGCACGCAGTCGTCAACCGAGAGAGGTAGTGCAGGTGGCAGTCCTCGACACGCTGGAGACCTTCGCCCCGATCCGCGAGAAGATCGAGGCCGGCGAGCGGCTCGACTTCGAGGACGGGCTGACGCTGATGGAGTCCGACGACATGCTCGCGCTCGGCGAGCTCGCGGATCGCGCGCGCCGCCTGCGCGGCGGCGGCGACGAGGTCTACTTCATCCAGAACCTCTACCTCAACCAGACGAACGTCTGCCGCGTGAAATGCAAGTTCTGTGCGTTCGCGAAGACGAACAAGCAGGATGACTCGTACACCCTCACGGGCGACGAGCTCGTCGAGGACGCGGTCGCGCAGTACGAGCGGTCGCGCTTCACCGAGATCCACTGCGTCAACGGCGAGAACCCGCACGTCGACCTCGAGTTCTACGCGGGCGTCCTGCGCAAGCTGAAGGCCGCGCTGCCGGACGTCCACCTGAAGTTCTACACGGCGTCCGAGATCCACCACATGTCGAAGCTCGAGGGCTGCTCGCACGCCGAGGTGCTGCGCGTCCTGAAGGACGCCGGGCTCGGATCGATGCCGGGGGGCGGCGCCGAGATCTTCGCCGACCGCGTGCGCAAGCTGATCGCGCCGGGCAAGGAGCATTCCGACGAGTGGTTCGACGTGCACGACACGGCGCACAAGATGGGGATCCCGACGCACTGCACGCTGCTCTACGGGCACGTCGAGACGTACGAGGAGCGCGTCGACCACCTGCTCCGCCTGCGCGCGCAGCAGGACGCGACCGGCGGCTTCCTCGCGTTCATCCCGCTCGCGTTCCATCCGGAGAACACGGTGTTCGAGCGGCGCGGCTTCCGGTTCACGACCGGCGCCGACGACCTGAAGATGATGGCGGTGTCGCGGCTGCTGCTCGACAACATCCCGAACGTGAAGGCGTACTGGATCATGATGGGGATGCCGATGGCGCAGGTTGCGCTCCACTTCGGCGCGAACGACGTGCAGGGGACGGTTGTACGCGAGCAGATCTTCCAGGCCGCCGGCGCGACGAGCGGCACCGAGCAGAAGGTGCCGGAGCTCGTCCGCTTCGTGAAGGAAGCCGGCCGGATTCCCGTGCAGCGCGACACGCTCTACAACGAGCTGCACCGATGGGAGGACTGATGCTCCGGCTCGGACGCATCTCGTACGTGAACATGGCGCCGGTCTTCTACCGGGTCGATGCGGAGGTCGAGGAAGTGCTCGGCGTGCCGACGGTGCTGAACCAGATGCTCATCGACGGCGAGCTCGACACCGCGCCGATCTCCTCGATCGAGTACGCGCGCAACGCCGACCGGTTGAAGCTGCTGCCGCGGCTCTGCGTCGCCTCCGAGGGCGCGGTCGAGTCGATCCAGCTCGTGTCGCGCAAGCCGCTGGAACAGGTGCGCGTCGTCGCGGTCACGCCGGAATCGGCGACGTCGGTCGTCCTGACGAAGGTGCTGCTGCCGGAGGCGGAGCACGTGCCGCTCGGCGAGGAGGCCGATGCGACGCTGCTGATCGGCGACGCGGCGCTGAAGTCGGCGTTCGAGGATCCGACACCGCACTACGACCTCGGCAAGCTCTGGCTCGAGCGCACGGGACTGCCGATGGTGTTCGCAGTGTGGGCGTGCCCGGAGCCGCTCGCCGAGGGCCTCGCCGAGCTCGAGGATGCGCTCGTCGCGTCGGTGCGCGTCGCGCGCGCGGAGCCGGAGCAGCTCGCGTTCGAGGCGTCGGAGCGATACGGGTATCCCGCGGGCTTCCTCGCGCGCTACTTCGAGAAGCTGCGCTACCGCTTCGGACCGCGCGAGCGGGCCGGGCTCTACACGTTCCTCGAGCTGGCGCGCGACGCGGGGCTGCTCGAGTCCGTGCCGGAGCTGCGTTTCGTCCAGACGAAGGGCGCCGCGGTCGCATGACTGTGGCCGCCGTTCTGGAGAAGGCCGCCGACGGCGAGCGCATCACCGACGAGGAGGCGGTTGCGCTGCTCCGCTCGCGGGACCTCGTCGCCGTCGGGCGCGCCGCGAACGAGATCCGCAACCGCAAGCACGACCCGAGTCGCGTCACGTTCATCGTCGACCGGAATCTCAACTACACGAACATCTGTTACACGGACTGCGACTTCTGCGCGTTCTACCGGTCGCCGGGAGACCGGCGTGAGGGCTATCTGCTGCCGAAGCCGGTGATCTTCAAGAAGATCGAGGAGACGCTCGCGATCGGCGGCACCGGGCTGCTGATGCAGGGCGGCCATCATCCCGACCTCGGCATCGACTTCTACGAGGATCTGTTCCGCTCGATCAAGGCGAAGTACAAGATCCACCTGCACGCGCTGTCGCCGCCGGAGATCCAGCACATCTCGCGCCGCTCGAAGCTGACGATCCCCGAGACGCTGACGCGCCTCCGCGACGCGGGTCTCGACTCGATCCCCGGCGGCGGCGGCGAGATCCTCGTCGACCGCGTGCGCGAGATCATCGCGCCGAAGAAGACGAAGACGGGCGAATGGCTCGGCGTGATGCGGCATGCGCACCGGCTCGGCATCTCGACGACGGCGACGATGATGTACGGCCACGTCGAGACGCTCGAGGAGCGCGTCGAGCACATGCGGCGGATCCGCGAGCTCCAGGACGAGACCGGCGGCTTCCGCGCGTTCTTCTCGTGGACGTTCCAGGACGACGGCAACCGGCTCGGCGACAAGGTGCCGCCGGAGACGCGGCCGACGTCGTTCGACTACCTGCTGACCCAGGCGGTGTCGCGCATCTATCTCGACAACATGCCGCACATCGGATCGTCGTGGGTGACGCAGGGCAAGAAGATCGGCCAGGTCGCGCTCCAGTTCGGCGCCGACGACCTCGGCTCGGTGATGATCGAGGAGAACGTCGTCAGCGCCGCCGGCACGACGCACCGCGCGAGCACGGACGAGTTCGTCCATCTGATCAGGAGCCTCGGCAAGACCCCGGTGCAGCGCGACACGCTGTACCGCGACGTCAAAGTTTGGAATTGATCTCCGCGAGCTCGCGCTCGACGAGCGCAGGCTGGTTCGTCAAGACGCCGTAGTGCGCGCCGTACCACGGGCTGAGCCGGTGATAGATGCGGGCGCGGCGACGGAAGTCGTCGTCGACGTCCCAGCCGGGGAACGGGCCGCTCAGCAGCCAGGCGTAGTCGAGCGCGGGATCGCCGATACGGGTGTCGCCCCAGTCGATCACGCCGACGAGGCGGCCGTCGCGGACGCGGAGATGACCCGGGCCGAGGTCGGCGTGGAGAAGCACGGGCGTGTAGCCGGTCAGCGTCTCGACCTCGCCGAACAACGCCCGCGCGCGTGCGGCCGCGTCGGGATCGAGCAGCGGCACGACGAGCCGCTCGAATTCAGCGCATTGCCTGCGGTACATGGCGATCCACTCGGGCCGCTCCACGGGCAGGCCGCCGGCGTCGAACGCGTGCAGGGCGTCGAGGAACGCGCGCACGCCTGCGGCATCCTCGTCGACGAGCGGGTCGCCGTCGATCAGGCGGTACGCGACGAAGAACGGATCGCGCGAGACGACCTCGAAGTGCGGGATCGCGACGGGCAGGGCGTCGCGGAGCCGCGGGAGGAGCTCGATCTCGATCGCGAGCGCCTCCTCGACCACGGGCCGGCGCGGGAAGCGGAACACCCACGCGTCGTCCGCGAGGACGACCTCGTAGTCGTAGCCGTCGTCGACGGCGACGAGCCGCTCCGGCCGATACCCGAGCGTCGAGGCGATGAGCTCCGTCCGCACTGCTCCATTTTCCCCCGTATCCGAAACGGACGCGTCCTCCCGGTCTCTCCGGACACCGGCGTCTGACACCAGGCATGTTCCGCAGGCCCGGCTACCCTGGGCACGGGTCGTGCTCCGCAAGCTCCTCATCGTCGTCGCGGTAGCCGGGTTCGGCGCGCTGCCTGCCGACGCCGCCACCTCGACGCGCGACGCCACGTCGGACATCGTCGCGCAGTCGGTGCTGATGCCGGGCGTCGGCTACCAGCGCCAGGTCGAGTTCACGCCGCACGGGCCGGTCGTGCTCGACGTCGTCACCGCTCCCAGGCCCGACGGCTCGCTGTACACGCTCGCGCCCGCGCTCTCGAACGCGACGATCGTCGGCACCGAGACGCTGACCGGCATGGAGCAGGACCTGAGCGCGTCCGCGACCGCCGTCGGTGTCAACGGCGACTTCTTCGCCGTGAACCCGGGCAAGCCGACGGGGATCCTGATGCGCGCCGGCGCGCTCGACTCGGCGCCGGCGCCTCAACGCTCGAGCCTGGGCATCGCGCCCGACGGTTTGCTCACGGTCGGCCGCGTCGCGTTCGACGGCACGTGGCGCGGCACGGACCAGCGCCGCGAGCTCGACCTGAACGCCGCGCCCGTCCCCGGCCACACGACGCTCTACACGTCCGCCTGGGGCCCGGCGACGCCGGCCGAGAACAACGCGGTCGAGGACGTGATCGCGGCGTTTCCGCCGGCGCAGCCGAACCGCGTGCTCAGCGGCGTCGTCACGCAGGTCGTCCCGCAGGGCAGCGTCCCGATCCCGGCCGGAGGGGCGGTGCTCGTCTCGCGCGGGGCGCAGGCGCCGCACCTGACGGCCGAGGCGCCCACGGGGACGACGGTCGAGGTGCGTCTGACGCTGACCCCGGACTGGAGCACGATGGCGAGCGCGATCGGCGGCGGGCCCGTGCTCATCGCCGGCGGCAAGCCCGTCTTCCGCGCCGACGAGAACTTCGGCGACCCGGTGCTGAACACGCGTGGTGCGCGCAGCGCCGTCGGCCAGCTTCCCGACGGCCGCATTCTCCTCGTCACCGCCGAGGGCGGCGGATCCGCGTACAGCGCCGGCATGACGAACTACGAGCTGGCGGTCGCGCTTCAGCGTCTCGGCGCCGTCACCGCGATGGGGCTCGGCAGCGGCACCTCCGCTGGGATGGCGTTCGACGGCTCGCTGCTGACGCGACCGACGACCGCCGTGGAGCCGCCGATCTCCGACGCGCTCGTGCTCTCGTACAACGGCGTGTATGCCGCGCCGCCCGCCGCCGCGGTCGTCTCGCCGAACGGCGACGGCGTCGACGACACACAGACGTTCACGTACAAGCTCGTCCGCTCATCGACGGTGACCGCGTCGCTCGTCGGGCCGGGCCATCTCACGCGGACGCTCGTGCAGGACGGCGAGCAGCCGGGCGTGCACACGATCCAGTGGAACGCCGAGACGGCTGCCGGCACCCCCGAGGTGGAGGGAAGCTGGAAGTTCACGGTCGCGACGGTCGACGACCAGGGCCACGCGACGAGCGCCGACCGCCAGTTCGACGTGAACGACACGCTCGGGTCGCTCCAGCTCACGCCGTCGGCGGCGCGGCTCCATGCGAAGACGACCGCGCTGACGGCGACCTTCCAGCTGGCGCATCCGGCGAGCGTGATCGCGACGATCGAGACACGGACGGGGATCGTGATCGCCACTCTGGCCGACACGAAGCTCCAGCCGGGCCCGCAGCAGGTGGTCTGGGACGGGAAGACCGGGACGGGCTCGCTCGCCTTCACGGGCGCCTACCAGCTACGGGTCGTGGCCACGAACTCGATCGGCGCGGTGTCGCTCCTCGCCCCATTCACGGCCCGCCGCTCGTAAACTCGCATCGTGGTGGTCGCCAGCATCTCCGGATCGCTCACGCATGCCGTCGGCAACCACGGCATCTACGCCGTGTTCGGCCTGCTCATCCTCGCCGCGGTCATTCCGGTCGCGAGCGAGCTCGTGATGCTCTACGCCGGCGCCGTCGCCGGCGGGGCGTTCTCGGGCGTCTCGGTCCACGTCTTCGGAACGACCGTGCATTCGCACACGTGGGGGTACCTCTGGCTCGCCGCCGCCGGCACGCTCGGCAACACCATCGGCGCTGCGGTCGGCTGGTGGATCGGCGACCTGGGCGGCCGACCGCTCATCCATCGCTACGGGCGCTACATCCACGTCTCCGACGCGAAGCTCGATCGCGCCGAGCGCTGGTTCGAGCGCTTCGACCGGTGGGCGGTTCCGCTCGGCCTTGCGACGCCGCTCGTCCGTTCGTTCGTCGCCATCCCCGCGGGGATCGTGCGCCTGCCGCTCCGCGTGTTCCTGCCGCTCGCGCTGGCCGGATGCACGGTCTTCTGCTTCGGGCTCGGCGCCGCCGGCTGGGCGCTCGGCTCCGCCTACACGCACGCCCACGATGCCCTGCAATACGTGGATTACGCCGTCGTCGCAGGCGTTCTGCTCCTCGCGGCGTATTTGGTCCTCCGACGGTTGAAGGCCGCTAGAGTGAACCCGCGTGCAGACGATTCCGCTCGTTGACGTCAAGGCGCAGTACGCGCCGCTGATCCCGGAGCTCGAGGCCCGCTTCCGCGAGGTGCTCGAGGGCGGCCAGTTCATCCGCGGTCCGCACTACTCGGCCTTCGAGGCGGAGGCGGCCGCGCGGCTCGGCGTCGCGAAGACGATCGGCGTCGCGAACGGCACCGATGCGCTCGTGCTCGTGCTCGACGCGCTGGAGATCGGCCCGGGCGACGAGGTCATCTGCCCTGCCTTCACCTTCTACGCGACCGCAGAGGCGATCGCGCGCCGCGGTGCGGCCCCCGTCTTCGCCGACGTCGACCCGGTGACGCTGAACGTCGACGCGGAGGACGTCGCCGCGAAGATCACGCCGCGGACGCGCGCGCTCATGCCGGTGCACCTGTTCGGCCGTCCGTCGCCGCTCGAGGAGCTGCTGAAGCCGGGCCTGCCGGTGATCGAGGACGCCGCGCAGGCGTTCGGCGCTCCCGGCGTGGCGAAGCTCGGCACGGTCTCGACGTACAGCTTCTTCCCGACGAAGAACCTCTTCTGCCTCGGCGACGGCGGTCTCGTCGCCACGAGCGACGACGCGCTCGCGGATCGCGTGCGCATGCTCTCCTTCCACGGCTCGCGCGACAAGGTCGACTTCGACTTCGTCGGCTACAACTCGCGTCTCGACGAGCTCCAGGCGGCGATGCTGCGCATCTTCCTCACGCACCTGGACGAGTGGAACCAGGGCCGCCGCGACGCGGCCGCGCGCTACGCCGAGCTCGGGCTCGGCGAGCTCGTCGAGCTGCCGCTGGACGAGCCCGGGCACATCTACCACCTGTTCGTGTGCCGCTCGCCCGAGCGCGACGCCATCCGCGCGGCGCTCACCGAGGCCGGCATCGCTTCCGCGACGTACTACACGACGCCGCTGCATCTCCAGCCCGCGCTCCGCTTCCTCGGCTACGAGGCCGGCTCGCTTCCCGAGACGGAGCGCGTCGCGCAGGAGAATTTCTCCGTGCCGCTGTGGCCCGGGATTCCGGTCGAGGCGCAGGAGCGGGTCGTCGACGCCGTGCGCTCTGCGGTCGGGGCCGTCGCCCGCGCATGAGCAAGATCGGCCGCCACCGGCTGCTCCAGCTCGTGGCGGACGCGGCGATCGTCGCCGTCTCGTGGGTGCTCGCGTTCGAGCTTCGCTTCGACCACGGGCTGCCGGTCTACTACGACACCCTCTTGCGGCGGACGATCCTCATCGTCGTCGCGATCAAGCTGGCGGTCTTCCTCATGTTCGGCTTCCACCGGCGCTGGTGGCGCTACGTCTCCGTGCGCGACATGTGGAGCGCGGCGCGCGGTGTCGTCGTCGCGTCGCTCGTCGCCGACGTGACGGTCTACTTCGTCTCGCCCGTACACGACGTTCGCCTTCCGCGCTCGATCGCGGCGATGGACCTGCTCATCACGCTCACGCTCGTCGCGGGTGCCCGCCTGTTCGCGCGCACGGTGATGGAACGGCCGCATTTCGGAGTGGTGGCGCGCGGCAAAGAGGTGATCGTCGTCGGCGCCGGCGACGCCGGCCGGCTCGTCGTGCAGGAGATGCAGCGCTCGCGGCTGATCTCGTACACGCCGATCGGCTTCGTCGACGACGACCCGACCAAGCGGAACACGCGCATCCTCGGCGTCCGCGTGCTCGGCACGATGGACGAGCTGCCGCGGATCGTGCGCGAGTTCAAGCCCGACGAGGTGCTGATCGCGATCCCGTCGGCATCGGGCGAGACGCGCCGCCGTGTCGTCGAGGCCGCGCATGCGTCGAGCATCTCGGTGAAGACGCTGCCCGGTCTCTACGAGCTGATCTCGGGCGACGTCGACCTGGCCGGCCAGTTCCGCCCGGTCCAAGTCGAGGACGTGCTCGGGCGCGAGCAGGTCGAGGTCGACTTCGAGCAGGTCTCGTCATATCTCCAGGGGCACACGGTGCTCGTGACGGGGGCCGGCGGCTCGATCGGCTCCGAGCTTTGCCGCCAGATCGCGCGGGTCGGCCCGGCCCGGCTGATCCTCGTCGACAACGCGGAGACGCCGCTGTTCGACATCGAGCGCGAGCTCGTCGGCGAGCGCGACTTCACGCCGGCGGTGCCGAAGCTGATCGACGTCAGGGACAAGAGGGCGCTGGAGCGCGAGGTCTTCGAGAAGTACAGGCCGACCATCGTCTTTCACGCGGCCGCGTACAAGCACGTCCCGTTGATGGAGACGCATCCTCTCGAGTCGGTGCGGAACAACGTCGTCGCCACTCGCACGGTCGCCGAGCTGTCCGCAAAGTTCGGGGTCGAGCGCTTCGTGCTCATCTCGACCGACAAGGCGGTCAACCCGAAGACGGTGCTCGGCCAGTCGAAGGCGCTGTGCGAGTGGATCGTCGAGTCGCTCGGTCACCGGCGCGACATCGCGACCCGCTTCGTCGCGGTGCGCTTCGGCAACGTGCTCAACTCGTCCGGATCCGTGATCCCGACGTTCCGCCGCCAGATCGAGAAGGGCGGCCCGGTGACGGTGACGCATCCGGAGATGACGCGCTACTTCATGACCATCCCGGAGGCGGTGTCACTTGTCGTGCAGGCCGGCGCGATCGGCGGCCGAGGGCAGGTGTTCGTGCTCGACATGGGCGAGCCCGTGCGGATCGTCGACCTTGCCACGAACATGATCCGGCTCTCGGGGCATGAGCCGCGGTTGCCCGGCGAGGCGGACACGGGCCCGCGCGACGTGCGCATCCAGTTCATCGGCGCCCGGCCCGGCGAGAAGATCCACGAGGAGCTGTGGAGCGCGGACGAAGCCGTCGGCGAGACGGGGCACCCGAAGATCAAGCGGCTCTCGCGGCCGCCCGTCGACGCGGCCTGGCTGGCGGAGCAGATCGCCGAGCTGGAACGGCTCGCGGGCGAGGGCGACACGCTCGAGGTCGTCGGCAAGCTGACGGCGATCGTCCGCGCGCCGAAACGGGAAGCCGTGGCCGCGCCGGCGCCGGCCGCGTCACCTACGGCGTCGACGGCGGCCCGCCCACGCAACGAAGCGTGACCGCGAAGGGCAGCGCCACCGTCTGCGTGCGGTGGAAGATCGACAGATACGAGAAGCGAAGGCGCACATGGTCCGAGAAGACGTCCGGCGTGTTCGTCGTCGCTCCTCTGCACACGAGCCGGTAGCGGATGACGAGGATCGCGGAGTCACCGCGGGCGAGCTTGACCTCCCGGAACGGGAGCAGGTCGCCGGGGTCCGCACTCGCGGTCGCCGAGTCGGTGCCGTACAGCTGCACGGGCGTGACCGACGGCGGCTTGCCGGCCGGCCCGGGCAGGAGACTCGTCACCGTCACCGCGAAGCGTCCCGTGTTCCGCAGGGTGACGGCGGCCGCGAAGGGGCGGCCGCGCTTGAACGCGGGGAAGAAGACCGGCTTGCCGCCCGAGCCGGCGACGGGCTGGACGTCGGAGCCGATGCCGGAGCCCGGCGCGAAGCCGGTAGCGAGCGTGGCGAGCGGCGCGTACGACATGAACCAGACGTAGAGCGCTCCGGCTGCGATCGCGGCGACGAGCAGCACGCCGCCGGCCACGAGACCGGCGACGCGGAGCGGGTGGCGTCCGCCGGGCTGCTCTGCGGGGAGTCCGTCCACGCCGGTGATTGTGCACTCAGGCGCGGCTCTTTCGCGACGAAGTCGACCGGCAGCCCCGGTACGGTGAGGCGCTCGTGGACGCCGAGCGCATTCTCGGAGGGCTGAACGCGGAGCAACGGGCCGCCGCCGAGGCGACGCGCGGTCCGGTCTGCATTCTCGCCGGCGCCGGCACGGGCAAGACGACGACGATCACGAGGCGGATCGCCTGGCAGGTGGCGAGCGGAGCGTTTCCGCCGGCGGAGATCGTCGCGGTCACGTTCACCGACAAGGCGGCCGGCCAGCTGCGCGGACGGCTCGCCGCGCTCGGCGTCGAGGGCGTCCGCGCGTCGACCTTCCACTCGGCGGCGCTCGCGCTGCTGCACCGCTTCGGGGGCGCGCCGGGCCGCATCCTCGGCTCGAAGGCGCTCGCGCTGCGCAGGATCGGCAACGGCCTGCCGCGCCCGTACCGTTTCCGGCCCGCAGGCGACCTCGCGACGGAGATCGAGTGGGCGAAGAACCGCCGCCTCACGCCGGCCACGTATCTCGACGGCCTCGGCGGGCACGAGCCGCCGCTTCCTCCCGACCTCGCGTTGCGCGTGTTTCGCGAGTACGAGCGGCGAAAGGATGACGCGGCCGAGCTCGACTTCGAGGACCTGCTCGAGCGCACGATCCGGCTGTTCGAGGAGGACGAAGACGCGCTCGCAACGGTGCGCGGGCGCTGGCGCGCATTCACCGTCGACGAATATCAGGACGTCAACCTGCTCCAGCAGACGCTGCTCGACCTATGGCTGGGCGAGCGCGACGACGTGTGCGTCGTCGGCGACGACTACCAGTCGATCTACGGGTTCACGGGCGCGAGCGCGGAGTGGCTGCTGGCGCTGCCGCGACGGTTCCCGCGGACGCACGTCGTGCGCCTCGAGCAGAACTATCGCTCGACGGCGCAGGTGCTCGCGCTCGCGAACGGACTCGTGCCGAAGCTCGGCGGGTCGGCGAAGACGCTGCGGCCCACGCTTCCCGACGGGCCCGAACCGGACGTGCGCCCGAACGCCGACGTGGCCGCGCGGATCAAGGAGCTGGCCGCTGCCGGGGTGCCGCTCGAGGAGCAGGCCGTGCTCGTCCGTACGAACGCGCGCACGACGGAGTTCGAGGAGGCGTTCCACGAGGCGGGGATCCCGTTCCAGGGTGCGTCGCTGCTCGACCGCGACGCGGCGCGTCAGCTGCTGAAGATCCTGCGCGACGACGGGTCTGCGGACGTCGCCGCCACGGTGCGTCGTACCGCCGAGGCGCAGGGTTGGCTGGAGACTCCGCCCGAGAAGCTCGGCGACCGCGAGCAGACGCGCCAGGCCGACCTGGGCCGGCTCGTGCGCCTCGCGGAGCAGTTCGACGGGACGGTCGCGGAGTTCGCTGCGAGCCTGCGCGAGCGCTTCGGAGCGAGCTCCGGCCAGGGCGTCCACCTGCTCACGCTCCACCGGGCGAAGGGGCTCGAGTTCGAGGCCGTCTACCTGCCGCGGCTCGAGGAGGGTGAGCTGCCGATCCGACGGGCGAAGGGCGACGAGATCGGCGAGGAGCGGCGCCTGCTCTACGTCGGCTTGACGCGCGCGAAGCGCCACCTGCTCGTGACGTGGTCCGGGAGGCCGAGCCGCTTTCTCGACGAGCTCGGCGTGCGCGCGGCCGCGGGGTCCACGCCGGCGGCGGCGAAGCAGAAGCTCGAAGCGACGCCCGCCGTGCTCGCGCTGAAGGAGTGGCGCCTCGCCCGCGCGCGCGCCGAGGAAGTGCCTGCATACGTCGTCTTCAACGACCGGACGCTGGCCGAGCTCGTCGCGCGAGCGCCGCGCACGATCGCCGAGCTCGCCGCCGTCCCGGGCATCGGCCCGGCGAAGCTCGAGCGCTTCGGCCCGGACCTGCTCGCGACGCTCGCGAAGGTCGCCTAGCCGAGCCGGCGAGCCGCGCGGCATCGCCCGGTCCTCCGCGTCCGACACCAGGACATGGCTATGCCGGACGGGGCCGGTCGGCTACGTGGGCAGGGCGGACAGGAGCAGCTCGAGCATCAGCGCGGGATCGCGGCGGACACGGTCGGCACCTGGGCCGCCCTCGCGCTTGTGCAGGTCGAGCGCCCGCGGGTCGGTGAGCGGCTTCAGGCGTCCGTCGCGGATCAACGCCTCGTCGACGCCGCCGAGCCGGCCGCCGTACGTCGTGTAGACGGGCACGCCGAGCGCGGCCGCTTCGCGGTTCATCGTTCCGCCGGCCGAGACGACGACGTCGGCGAGCGCGATCAGGCTCTGGGCGTCGACGGCGGTCTCCGGGAGGATCACCGACGGCAGCGCGAGGCCGCGCACGTACTCGCGCTGCTCCTCGGTGCGCGGCAGCACGAACGCGTGCACGTGCTCGAGGCGGCCGAGGTGGTCGAGCGTCATCGGGAAGAGCGGATTCGAGTGCCGGTGGTAGAGGGAGACGTCCGGCGGCGGGCGGAGCACGACGAGCACGCGGGCCGGGTCGACGCCGAAGCGCTCGAGCACCGCGCGATCCGGCTCGAAGTCGGAGAGGTAATACTCCTCCTTCAGGCCCGGGTACTGCACGAGCTTCGGCGGGCGCACGCCGTACTGGCGCAGCCGCTCGGGCGGGATCGCCTCCGGCACCACGACCTTCGTCGCGGCGCGGCAGCCGAGCTGGTGCTGGAGCGTCGCGAACTCGTAGTCGAACGTCGTCGAGCTCGGAATGCCGAGCCGGCGTGCGGTGAGCGTCAGCTCGTGCGATCCGTGCGCGAGCGCGATATCGAAGTCGCGCCTCTTCGCCCAGCGGCGCAGCGCGCCGAGCCGGTGGGTCATCTGGCGCGCCTTCTGCACGCGCGAGCGCCCACCGTGCCGCCCGATCACCTCGGCCGTCAACCCGTGCAACTCGAGCAGCTGGAGCGTCTGCGCGTAGTCGCGCGCGGTGATCTCCACGTCGTCGCCGCGTCCGCGCAGCCGCTCGATCAGCGGCCGGAACACAAGCACGTGCGCCGACGCCGTCATGTCGATCCACACCCTCACGCCCCCGGCCGCCTTCCGCTCCCGCGCCGCGGAGCGGCGCTCCGCGAAAGGCCCACGGCGCCGAAGAACGTGAGGAACTTCACGCGAGCAGCGCTTCCATACGCCCCGAGTGGAGCAGCGGCGGCTCCTGCTCGACGTGGCGCTCGTACCAGAGCGTGAACGCGAGCAGCCCCCAGAGCTGACGGCTGCGGTCCTCGACGCCGGAGACGTGCTCGCCGAGGAGGCGCGCGACGGCGTCCGGCCGGAAGAAGCCCTGACGCGTCAGCGTGCCGGCGGAGAGCGTCTCGCGCGCGAACGGCACCAGCTCCCCGCGCAGCCACGCGGCGGCGGGGATCGAGAAGCCGCGCTTGCGGCCGTGCACGACCTCGCGCGGTAGCAGCGGCGCGACCGCCTTGCGCAGCAGCACCTTCTTCGAGAGGCCGTGCACCTTGTGGGAAGCCGGCAACCCGAACGCGAAGCCCGTGACGGCCGGGTCGAGGAACGGCACGCGCACCTCGAGCGAGTGTGCCATCGACGCGCGGTCGGTCTTCACGAGCAGGTCGTCGACGAGGTAGACGCCGAAGTCGACGTCCTGGAGCCGGGCGAGGCCGTCGCATCCCTCCGTCTCGCGGTAGCGGGCGCGGTACACGTCGACCGGATCGAAGGCAGCGCTCCGCCCCGTCAACTCGGCGCGCAGGTCGGCCGAGAAGATCTCCTTCCAGCCGTGATGCCGCTCGAGCGGCGGCAGGTGCGCGGACCGGACGAAGCGCTTCGCCTTGTAGTCGAAGCTCGCCTTCGACGTCGAGGTCGGCAGCCGCTCGACGAGCGGCCGCACGAGCCGTGCGAACGGCGCGACGCGGTCGGCGAAGAGGTCGGCCGTGTACGTGTAGTACCCGCCGAACAGCTCGTCGCCACCCTCGCCGGAGAGCGCGACCTTCACGTGCTCCGCTGCGAGCTGCGAGACGAGGTACGTGGGCAGCGCCGACGAGTCCGCGAACGGCTCGTCGAACACGTCCGCGAGCGCCGGCAGCAGGAGCGTCGGGTCGGGACGCACGAGCAGCTCGTGATGGTCGGTTCCGTACTGCTCGGCGACCCGGCGCGCGTCGCCGCGCTCGTCGAAGCTCTTCTCGGCGAAGCCGATCGTGAACGTGTGCACCGGCTCCGACGTCTCCTGCGCGGCGAGCGCTGCGAGCACCGCCGAGTCGACGCCGCCGGAGAGGAGCACGCCGACAGGCACGTCCGCGAGCAGGTGCGCGCGCACGGAGTCGCGCAGCCGCGCGCGCAGCTCCTCGATCAGCTCTGCCTCGTCATCGCTGCGCAGCGCCTCGGCGGCGACGGGTCCGGGCCGCGCGTAGCGTTCGAGCCGCGCGTGTCCGTCCTCCCACACGAGCACGTGCCCGGCTGGAAGCTTGCGGACGTCGCGGAAGATCGAGTAGGGCGCGGGGATCGAGTTGAACGCCAGGAACGCCTCGAGCGCGTCGAAGTCGATCTCGCCGCGCGGCAGCGCGCGGAGCTCGGACGCGAATGCGAGCTCGCCGCCGTGGCGGCGGTAGTAGAGCGGCTTGATGCCGTAACGGTCGCGCGCGAGCACGAGCCGACGTGCGCGCGCGTCCCAGATCGCGACCGCGAACATCCCGCGCAGCCGCCGCGCAAACCCGACGCCGTGCTGCTCGTAGAGATGCACGAGCGCCTCGGTGTCGGAGTGCGTGCGGAACGTGTGGCCGTCCCGCTCGAGCTCGCGCCGCAGCTCCGGGTAGTTGTAGATCTCGCCGTTCTGGACGACGACGCACGAGCCGTCCTCGTTCGCGATCGGCTGGTCGCCGCCGGCGAGGTCGATGATCGCGAGGCGTCGCGAGGCGAGCGCGACCGGCCCGGCCGCGTACTCGCCGGCGCTGTCCGGGCCGCGGTGGGCGAGCGCCGCGCTCATCGCCGCCAGGCGGTCGAGGTCGGGAGCGCCGACCGGTGAGGCGATCCCGCAAATCCCGCACATCGTCCTACTCTACGGGCGATCAGCCGCCGTTCCTGCACCTGACCGCGCCCCGTTCCGCCTCCCGCGCGGCGGATGCGAACGCCACGGCAGCAGGCTTGCCGAGCGCTCCGCGCCACTCGAGCCCGGACTGCCAGCCCGCCAGCCGGCTCTCGTCCACGAACTCGAAATTGAAGAACGCGCGCACGTGCGGCTGGCATGCAGCAAGGAGAATCGCCTGCCGGACGTCCGCCGCCTGGCGTGCGGCCGTGATCGTGGCGACGTTCTCGTGGCCGGTGTAGCGATGTGCGAGTTGTCTCGGGACGGCCGTCTGGAAGCCGTCCTCGAGGTACCAGATGTCCCGCGAACGCTGCTGCGTTCCGCCGAACGCGTCATCGAGCGTGGCAACGAGCTGCGAATAGTCGCCCTCGCCGATGAAGCCGTCACCGTGCCGGGCGGAGGGGGGCTCGCCCGCGACGGCTGGATAGACGTTGTGGCCGAACGCATCGACGAGCGGGCGCGTTCTGCCGCTCGCGCGATAGGCGGCGCCGACCGCGCGCAGAAACGCGCCGGGGTCGTGTCCCGACGCGGTCGAGTCGAGCACGACGATGCCGGGCCGTAGCGCGTGCAGGACGTCGTAGCAGCGGGCGAGGAGCGCCTCGTAGGACGCGGCGCTGCCGCGCCAGTACGTCCTCGTGTTCGCCTCGTTCCAGACGACGATCGCGCGCGCGGCCGGCGCGAGCTCGAGCGCTGCGCCCGCATACCCGCAGTAGCGCTGCTGCGCCGAGGCGGTGAGCGGCGTCTCCTTTCCGAAGCCGAACACTGCGAGCACGACGGTCGTTTGCGTCGCCGCTTGCGCGGCCCGCGCAAGCTCGTCCCGCCGCACCCGCCCGGGGCGCGCTTCGCCGGCCCACGGCACCCACAGGCGAACCGCGTCGGCCCCGTGGCGGCGCTGCGCGGCGACCACGGCGAGCGGATGCGTCGTCCATTTCAGCGTGTCGTCGTCGACGCCGACGATCACGCGTCTCGCCTCTGGCGGCGGCGGCGGCGGCGACCGCGGCGGTGCGGTGGCGAGCAGCCAGAGGACGATCCCCGCCGTCACGAGGACGAGCCCCCCGACGGCCGCCGTCAGGCGGCGGGACGTCGCAACCCCTGCAGCGATTGCTTGACGATGCGCCACGCCGTCGCGGCGAGCGTGTACAGGTAGAGGCGCACCGAGCGGTCGGCGATCCACTCGAGGTCGTGCGCGAGCTTCTCCGCCATCGACGTCTCGTAGCCACGGCGCATCTGGGCGAAGCCGGTGAGGCCCGGTCGCACGACGAGCCGCTGCCAGTACGCGGGCAGCTCGTGCGCGAGCTCCTCGAAGAAGCGCGGCCTGATCGGCCGCGGCCCGACGAGGCTCATGTCGCCGATCAGGACGTTCCAGAACTGCGGGATCTCGTCGAGCTGGGTCGCCTTCAGCCAGCGGCCGATCGGCGAGAACTCGTCCTGCGTGCGCCGGACGAGCTCCTCGCCGAGGTACGGCCCGAGCCGCGCCTCGGCGTCGGAGCGCAGCGTGCGGAACTTCAGCATCGTGAAGACGCGTCCGCCGCGGCCGACGCGCTCGCCCCGGTAGAGGATCGGCCGCCCGCTCGTGGCGAGGATCGTGAGCGCGATCGGCAGCACGAGCGGCAGCGAGCAGATGACGAAGACGGCCGAGAAGCCGACGTCGAGCGTGCGCAGGAGCACGTCGCGCGGACGCGCCGGCGTCTCGAGCGCCAGGCGCCGGTAGCCGTTGACGAGCGCGTCCTCGAGCCGCGGAGCCGAGGGTTCGGGCACGGCGGTGATGCTAGTGATGTGACGGGCAACTCGCCCCGCGCCGTGCATAATGATTGCTCGGAATTATATACTTGACAAACCCATGCTGAGCAGGCAGAATAACGGATATGGACGATTTGACCCTCAGCGTGTACGAGCCCCGGTTCACCGATCCCATCGAAGCGGCGACCTATCTTGAGTCGATCCGCTGGCCGAACGGCCCGGTTTGCCCTCATTGCGGAGAGGACACGAAGCGCCCGTACCCTCTCAAGTCCGAGACCCGGAAGCTCTACAAGTGCGCGGCCTGCCGCAAGCAGTACACGGTCACAGTCGGGACGATCTTCGAGGGGTCGCATGTGCCGCTCAACAAGTGGCTGTTGGCCTTCTACCTCTTGTGCTCGTCCAAGAAGGGCATGAGCGCCCATCAAATCCACCGGATGCTCGGCGTCACCTACAAGACCGCGTGGTTCATGGCTCACCGGATCCGGTACGCGATGGACCAGCCCCCTTTCACAAGGGCGCTAGAGGGCGTCGTAGAGGCTGACGAGACCTACGTTGGCGGCAAGGAGCGCAACCGCAAGCGCCAGGATAAGCAGCGCAAGACCGGCCGCGGCACCGACAAGACCCCGGTCGTGGCGCTTGTCGAGCGTGGCGGCGAGGTTCGCTCGTTCCGCATGGCCAACGTGACCGGCGCCGAAATCAAGGGCGCGATCCGCCGCAACGTCGCAAGGGGCGCCCGGATCATGACCGACTCGTTCGCCTCCTACCGCGGCCTCGGCAAAGAGTTCGCCTCGCATGAGTACGTCAGCCACAGTGACGGCGAATACGTGCGTGGCGACGTTCACACCAACACTGCAGAGAACTACTTTTCGATCCTCAAGCGCGGCATCGACGGCACCTATCACCACATCAGCGAAGCCCACCTGCCGCGCTATCTCGCGGAGTTCGACTTCCGCTACAACAATCGCGTCGGCCTCGGCGTAAGCGATGCAGAACGGACGAGGAAGGCGCTAGCCATGACGGGCGGAAAGCGGCTGAGGTACGCCGACTGAAAACGCCAGACCCCGGAGGAACGTGAAGAAGGCCGGCGACAACGGGAAAAGCGGCGACGGGCAGCCGCATGGGCGCGAAGGCGGAAATCTTAAGATCGACCTGCCGTTCGAGGAAGCGCTCCGCGCGGCACTCAATGTGCCACCGGAGGAACCAGCGTTTCCTCCACGAACCAACAATAAGCGCGGTACGGACACACTAACGTGACGCAAAGCGTCAAGCGCCAGCAAACCCGCATGGTTATTGACATGGCGCTGTCTGTCTCACACTTCCGTTAGAAACTGCCGCTAACATCAGTTATCAGCAAGCCTTGACAGCATAGTAGATCTGTGCTAAGGGCCGTTTAGAGTGAACTAAGGGTGATAGTCGCGATGGAATTTGAGTTCAATCAAGACAAGTTCAAGGAACTTGTTCTCTACATAGCCGAGAAGTCGGAGACTGACCCCTGGTTTGGGGCAACCAAGCTCAACAAGCTCCTCTTCTACTCGGACTTCTTGGCCTACGGGTATTTCGGGAAGCCCATCACTGGCGCTGTCTACCAGAAGCTCGAGCACGGCCCTGCCCCGAAGAAACTACTCCCGCTTAGGGCGGAGATGATTCGGGAAGGTTCGCTTGGCATTCGACGGGAGCGCATGCTGAAGTTTTCCCAGAAGCGCCCTACGGCGCTGCGGTCGCCTGACGTGGCGGTTTTCGACGCTGAAGAGTTGGACCTCGTCGATCGCATCATCAGGCTGTTCTGCGATCGCTCCGCTTCCGAGGTTAGTCGCATCTCGCATGACGAGCTTTGCTGGCAACTCGCCGGGGAAAAGGAAGAGATTCCCTACCAGTCCGTCTTCCTGTCGACCCGGCCGGCTTCTGAGTCACACTTCGCGCGCGGTCGAGAACTCGCGGAATCCGCCGGTCTGTAGCACTTTCCCTACACTGATTCGCTGTGCGCACCATCCGCTACAGCGAACGCTGGGAAGCGTGCAGGGCTGAACTGGCGGGCGCCGTTCCGCGCCTTGAGGAGGCCGAGCAGGGCGTCGAATGGGCCGTCGCGCTGGCCGCTGAGACCTACGCGAAGCGATTTTGGGTACGCCCTGGCAGGTCGCTCTGACCGATCCGTTTCCGGGACTCCCTGCGATGGTCTGGTATTTCTCCATCGAGGATGCGGATTATGCTGTCATGGAGTGGTTTGCGATTGACTGGGAATGGGTCGACCGCCACGCGGCAGAGGATGGGCCCGACGACGAGGGCTAGCGCCTCAGTCCACTGGCCGCCCAAGCTGCGGGGGTGCTAGCCGACGCTCAGAGTACAAATGAAATACCGACGTACTAGTCGTCGGTTAGGCAACGCTTTTACGCCCTCAACCAGAGGAGACGAGAAGCGGCGGGCGAGGCGCTGAACTCTTGACGGGGGAGGCGCCTCGCTCTTTCTAAAGCCTCGTCTGGTACCAGTGCGGTACCGAACTGGTACCGATGGTAGATACTCCGTCGGATGGCAGAACCCTCCTGGCCAAGCCACGTCGATCTGTCCGCATATCTCAACGATCTTGACGCGGTGCAGCAGAAATTCCGGTTGCCTCCCCCAGTGGTAGTGCTGACCGCTGATCTGTTAAAGAAAGTCCCGCGTCGCCTCTCCGTACGCAACGCAAGCGAACTCGTTGCCGCACTGTTGGTTGGGGCCGCCGAGCAAAGCGCTGATGCGCTCGGAGAGATGGTCGCGGACTATCGAGATACCCAGGCTCACGAAATTCTCGGCAGCGCTGCGACGACCGGCCCATTTGAGATTCCTCTCCGCGCCGATCTAGAACTGAGCTAGAACTGAGCTAGAGCTAGAGCTAGAGCTAGAGCTAGAGCTAGACCAGCCTCCGAGCTATCGGCATCGGTATAAGTGTTCCTCATGCGTCTGCTCGCCATGCAAGAGGGAGGCTAGGAATCTACTTGGGTTCGTCAAGTATATAATTCCCTGATTGCTTATGGACACGCGGCAACTCGCAGCATTCTGCGCGGTCGTGGAGCGGCGGAGCTTCTCGCAGGCGGCGGAGCAGCTCGGCGTGACGCAACCGGCTGTCAGCCTCCAGATCCGCTCGTTGGAGAAGAGGCTCGGGCTCCAGCTGCTCGATCGCTCCGGGCGGCGGGTCGAGCCGACCGAGGCCGGGCACCGCCTCTACCGGAGCGCGCAGCGGCTGCTCGCGCTCGAGGAGCAGCTGCTCGCCGACCTCGGCGGGGAGGCGGAGGGCGAGCTCGCGGGCCGCCTGGAGATCGGCGCTTCGACCGGGCCCGGCGGAACGGTGCTGCCGGTCGTCCTCGCCCAGTTCCAGCAGCTCCATTCCGCCGTGCACGTCGCGCTCTCGGTGTCCGACACGCAGCGCGTCGTCGAGCAGGTCGCGCGCCGCGAGCTCGAGCTCGGTGTCGTCGGCGCACAGCGGCGGCACCGCGGTGTCGTCTTCGAGCCGTTCTTCCGCGACGAGGTCGTCCTCGCCGTGCCGCGTGGGCACCGCTTCGCAGGACAGACGGTTTCGCTCGACGAGCTGAAAGGCGAGCCGCTCGTGCTGATGCAGGAGGGCGCCGGCGTCCGGCAGGTGATCGACGACGAGCTGCGCACGGCCGGCGTCCGGATGCGCGAGCTCGACGTCCGGCTCGAGCTCGGCCTCCAGGAGTCGGCGCGCAGCGCGGTCGTCGCCGGCTTCGGCGTCACCTTCATCTCGCGCTCGGCGATCGAGGCCGACCTCACCGCCGGCACCGTTGCGACCGCGCGCGTGGAGGGGTTGGAGCCGTCGCGGGAGATCTGGCTCGTGCGGTCGAGCGGCCGCGCAGAGACGCGCGTCGCGCAGGCGTTCGTCGAGTACGCCCGGTCGAAGCTCACGTGATCGTCCGCTGGGGTATCGACCGGCTCGGCGAGGTGTGCGACGAGCTCGGCGTATGCGCGCCGCTCCTCGTCGCCGGTCCGCGCTGGGAGGGGCTCGAGCTGCGGCTCGAGCCGGCGGCGCGCTGGCACGAGGTGCCGTCGGAGCGCGTCGACGACGCGGCAGCCGTGGCGCGCGACGCCGACGGCGTGGTCGCGGTCGGCGGCGGCAGCGCGATCGACCTCGGCAAGGCGATCTCGGCCGCGACGGGGCTGCAGCTCGTCTCGGTGCCGACGACGTACGCGGGCGCGGAGTGGACGACGTACTTCGGT
Source organism: Gaiellaceae bacterium (assembly GCA_036511815.1). Classification (GTDB taxonomy): domain Bacteria; phylum Actinomycetota; class Thermoleophilia; order Gaiellales; family Gaiellaceae; genus Palsa-739. The sequence continues at coordinate 3,108 of DATCBP010000029.1, read as the reverse complement.
GTCCGAGACGGGCAGCGGCGGATGCGCGGCGGCGGTACCGGTGCGAAGCTCGGCGGAGCGGTGTACGAGGTGGAGCTGACGCTCGACCTGCCGCGCGAGCCGACGGTCGGCACGGCGATGAATGCGCTCGCTCACTGCGCCGAGGCGCTGTATGCGCTGGGGCACAACGAGGCGGCCGACGAAGAGGCGCTGGCCGGGGCGCAGCTGATTTCCGAGTGGCTGCCCCGCGTCGTCGAGGCGCCGCACGACCGCGTCGCGCGCACGGAGCTGCTGCGCGGTGCGAGCCACGCGGGTGCCGCGCTCGGCGGGTCGATGCTCGCGCTTGCCCACGCGATGGCCCAGGCGGTCGGCGGCCGCTACGGGCTTCCGCACGGGACGCTGAACGGGATCTGTCTGCCGCCGGCGCTGCGCTACAACGCCCGCTACGCGCCGGAGGCGGTCCGGCGGTTCGGCGAGGCGATCGGCGGCGACCCGGCGGTGCGCGTCGAGGAGCTCGCGCGGCTCGGCGGGCCGGCCCGCCTCCGCGAGCTCGGCGTCCCCGACGAGGACCTGCGCGATCTCGCCGCCGCGGCGGCCCAGCGTGCCGGCAACCAGGCGAACCCGAACCCCGCCACACCCGCCGAGATCGAGCAGCTGCTCCGCTCGGTCTGGTGACACCGGCACGCGCTCGTGGCCCGCGCGCGCGAGCCACGAGATGAACGCCGTCTCCGCCTAGCGCGGGAAGAGATGTGTCAGCCCGCCATGGCTCCCGCCCAGGTAGGGCAGCGTGAACGAGAGGATGGCGAGGACGACGACGACCGCGATGAGCAGAACCATGAGTCGTCTGCTACCGATGAGCGCCGGCAAGCGCACCTCCTAGCCGGTTCCGGCGAGCGAGGTGCTGCCCCACGCGTTGCGGGACGCATCCTCGTAGTGGCTCGGGTGCAGTGTCACCCATGGGACGACGGTCGGGCAATTCCAGCCGGCCGACGATCTCATCACGAACCACGAGTACCCCACGCCGCCGCTGATCAGCTGGCTGTTCGTCCAGCCGGTGCCGCAGAGCGTGCCGGTGGCGGTGACGCTCGACGACCGGTACGTGATGCTACTCCCGTAGACCGCGCACCAGTACGTCGTGTCGGCGATGTGCTGGTCGTAGGGCCACGTCCCCCACGAGGTCGTCATGACGTTGGCGGCGCATGCGGTGGCGGCCGCGGTGGCGGCGACCGGCTTGACCACCGACGACACGCCGTCGGACAGGGAGACCGCCGGCGCGAGGCCGACCGCCGCCGGCAGCGAGCTGCCGGGCGCGACGGACACGACCGCCCCCGGCAGCGACGCCGCCGCGAGCGCCTCCTGCGGGCTGGTCGAGCGCGTCACGGACGTGGTCACCGCGGGCGTGCCGAGCAGCGCCTGCGCCTGGGTCGGCGCGAGCGCCTGGGGCCCGCCGCCGGCGGCCGCCGCCGGCACGAGCGCGGCCGCTCCGAGGACGGCGGCCACTCCCAAGCCGGCGAGTCGATGCTTCGCTCTCCTCCGGTCGAACATGGTGCAAACCTCCTTTTCGTCGCTGGTCGAACCACGGTAGCGTTGTCAGTTCTGACAAACAAGATGGCGATTTCAGGCATGACCGGACAGCACCTGCATAAGCACATCTTCTGAGTCGCATTAGTGAATTCGACTACACTGAGGCTCGTTGTGCGGGAAAACGGCGCCTTTGACGTGCTCGTGATCGGCAGCGGGGCCTCGGGTCTCGCCGCCGCCGTATCCGCCGAGCGGGCCGGCGCCCGCGTCGCCCTGGCCACGAAGGGCTCGATCCAGTCCTGCAACTCCGCGAAGGCGCAGGGCGGCATCCAGGCGGCGCTCGGCGAGGACGACTCGCCCGAGCAGCACGCCGAGGACGTCTGGAACAGCTCGCACGAGACCGCGAACATGGCCCTCGTCGAGGTGCTCACCTCCGAGGCACCCTCCGCGATCGGCTGGCTCGAGGAGCTCGGCGTCCAGTTCACGCGCGAAAACGGCGGCTACCGGCTCGCACGCTGCGGCGGCGCCACGCGCAAGCGCCTGCTCCAGGTCGGCGACCGCACCGGCCACGCGATCACCGCGGCGCTCCGCGACGCCGCCGAGGCCGGCAGCGTCACCGTCCTGCCCAAGAGCCCGCTCGCGGACCTCGAGCGCGGCCCGCACGGCTGGCGCGCCCGCGTCGGCGAGCGCAGCGTCGACGCGTCGACGGTGATCCTCGCCGCCGGCGGCCGCTGCTTCGCAGAAGCCGCACAGCGCGGCGAGCTCTCGACGAACCATCCCGGCGCCACCGGCGAGGTGACGCGCATCGCGCTCGACGCGGGCGCGGAGGCCCGCGACCTCGACGCGCTCCAGTACCACCCGAACGGCGGCGCGTGGCCCGAGACGATGCAGGGCTACTCGATCCCCGAGACGACCCGCGCCTACGGCGCCGTCCTCGTCAACGCCGACGGCGACGAGTTCACCGACTCGCTCGGCCCGCGGGACGTCGTCAGCCAGGCCATCTTCGACGAGGTGGCGAAGGGCAAGGGCGTCACCACCCCCGACGGCCGCCCCGCCGTCTGGCTCGACACGACGCGGATCGACCCGCACGACGCAGAGCTCTCGCTGCCGTACATGCTCCGCCGCTATCGCGCAGCCGGAATCGACCCGCTGACGGAGAAGATCTACACGTACCCCGTCCTCCACTACCAGAACGGCGGCCTCGTGATCGGCACGGACGCCGAGACGACGCTCGAAGGGGTGTACGCCTGCGGCGAGATCGCGGGCGGCACGCACGGGCGTAACCGCATGATGGGCAACTCGCTGCTCGAGTGCGTGGTGTTCGGACGCCGCGCCGGCCGGGCGGCCGCAGAGAAAGCGAGCGCATGAGTGCCGTAGAAACAGATCTTCAGCAGGTGGTCGAGGATGCTGCCGCGTATTTGTATGTGTGGGCGTTGAAGGACATTCCGCAGGATTTGCGTGATGCGTTGAAGGCGGCGGCGGCGCGTGAGACGTCGGTGCCGGGGCGGCGTGTGTTGAGCACGATCCTGCGTAACGTCGAGGTGGCGGACGGTAATGACAACCTCGTCTGCCAGGACACGGGTATCGCTGTGTATACGTGTCGTGTTG
>DATCBP010000028.1:0-27577 GCA_036511815.1 Gaiellaceae bacterium | reverse complement strand
GGCCAGCTCGCCGACCGGCTGTCGCGGCGGCGGCTGGCCGCAGGTGCGCTCGCCGTGAGCGTCGTCGTCGTCAGCCTCCTCTTCGTCGTAACGGTGCACGGCGCCCGCCAGGTGTGGCCGTTTCTCGGGCTCGCGTCCGGCGCGGGCGTCGCGAGCGCGATCGGTTGGCCCGCGTTCACCGCGCTCGTGCCCGAGCTCGTGCCGGCCGAGCTGCTTCCCGGCGCGGTCGCGCTGCGGTCCGTCGCGAGCCAGATGGCGGTCGTTACCGGCCCCGCGCTCGGCGGCTTGCTCTTCGCGCTCAGGCCGGAACTCGTCTACGGCGTGGCCGTGACGCTCTACGCGCTGGCGCTCGTCGCGATGCTGACCCTGAAGCGGCGCGAATCCATCCGTGAGCTCGCGGTCGAGGGGCCGCCGGGGCTCGCAAGCCTCGTCGCGGGCGTGCGCTTCGTGCTGCGGACGAGGATGCTGCTCGGCGCGATCGCGCTCGACCTGTTCGCCGTGCTGTTCGGCGGAGCGGCGGCGCTCCTGCCGGTGTTCGCGCGTTCGATCCTCCACACCGGTCCGGTCGGGCTGGGCGTTCTGCGCAGCGCCCCCGCGGTCGGTGCCCTCACTGCGGCGCTCATCCTCACGAGGCGGCCGCTCCGACCGCGCGCCGGGCCGACGCTGCTCGTCGTGGTCGGGACGTTCGGCGTCTGCATGGTCGTGTTCGGCCTCTCCCGTTCGATCCCACTGTCGCTCGGCGCGCTTGCCGTTGCCGGGTTCGTCGACATGATCAGCGTCAACATCCGCGCGACGACCGTCGCGCTCGTCACGCCGAACGAGTTGCGCGGTCGCGTGAACGCGGTGGAGATGGTCTTCATCAGCGCGTCGAACGAGCTCGGCGCCTTCGAGTCCGGCCTCGTCGCGTCGCTGGTCGGCACGGTCACCTGCGTCGTCGCCGGCGGCATCGCCACGATCGCGATCGCGTTGTCGTGGACGGGTCTGTTCCCGTCGCTCGCGCGGATGGGGCGGCTCGAGGACCTGCGCCCCGAGCCCGCCGCCAAGTAGGCTCGCTGCATGGATGCGCTCGACCGCTCGACCATCTGGCCCTACGACGAGCACGGCGAGCCGCGCGACTTCTACTACACGCGCTACGGCAACCCCACCGCAGCCGAAGCCGAGGCGCGTCTCGGCGAGCTCGACGGCGGCACCGCGCTGCTGTTCCCGTCCGGCTCCGGCGCGACGACGGCGCTCGTGCTCTCGCTGCTCGAGCCCGGCGACACGATCGCGCTCGCCGCGGGCGCGTACTTCGGTACCGGCGTCACCTTTGGCGCGCTCGAGAAGTGGGGCGTCCGCTACCTCGAGTTCGACCAGACCGAGCCGCCACCCGACGGCGTGCAGCTCGTCTGGGTCGAGGCGCCGTCGAACCCGTTTCTGACCATGCCCGACCTCGAGGCGGCCGCGGCCCACCCGGCCCCGCTCGTCGTCGACTCGACCGTGGCGACGCCCGTGCACCTGCGCCCGCTCGAGCACGGCGCCGACTTCGTACTGCACAGCGCGACGAAGTACCTCGCGGGCCACGACGACGTGTTGCTCGGAGCGGTCGTCTGCCGCGATCCGGCGGCGGCCGACGCCCTGCGCACCTTCCGCGCGCGCACCGGAATCGTCGCGGCTCCGGACCCCGCGTGGCTGCTGCTGCGCGGCCTGAAGACGCTCGAGCTGCGCGTTCGTCGCCAGACCGAGAGCGCGGCCGCCGTCGCGGAACGGCTCGCCGCGCATCCGCAGGTGCAGACCGTCCGCTACCCCGGCTTTGGCGGGCTGCTCTCCTTCGACGTCGCAGACGGCGAGGCGGCGCGCCGCGTCGAGACGTCGACGCGGCTGATCGTCAACGCGACCTCGCTCGGCGGCGTCACGAGCGTGATGGAGAGCCGCCACCGCTGGGAGGGGGACCGCGTGCCGACCGGCCTGCTCCGCCTGAGCATCGGACTCGAGGACCCCGCCGCGCTCTGGGCCGACCTCGCGCAGGCGCTGAGCTAGGGACGAATCCGGGAGGTTACGGATTCCCGGACCGGGCGCGCGGAGGCACACTGGGTCGACAGCGACCACGGGAGCCCGGGATGGGAAAGCAGAATCTCGCCGCGCGCGCGGGCCGGTGGAGCGCAGCGCACTGGAAGACGGCGACCTTCGCGTGGCTTGCGTTCGTGATCGCCACGATCGCGATCGGGCGCGTCGTCGGCACCGTCAAGCTGTCCGACGCCGAGCAGTCGACCGGCGAGGCCGCGCGCGCGCAGACGATCCTGCAGCGAGCGGGCTTCACGCAGCCCGCCGCCGAGAACGTGCTCGTGCAGAACCGGTCGCTCACCGTCGCCGATTCCGCCTTCCGCGCGACGATCACCCACGTCGTCGCGCAGCTCGGCACGCTGTCGCAGGTTCAGGGCATCCGCCTGCCGTCGGGCGGCGCCATCTCGAAGGACCGCCACGCCGCGCTCGTGCAGTTCTCGATCGTCGGGAATGCGGATACGGCGGACACGAAGGTGCAGCCCGTGCTCGACGCCGTCAGCGCCGTTCAGAAGCGAAGCCCGGGCTTCACCGTCGCCGAGTTCGGCTTCGCGAGCGCGAACCACGAGCTGAACAACACGATCGGCAAGGACTTCCAGAAGGCGGAACGCCTTTCCGTCCCGATCACGTTCCTGATCCTGCTCTTCGCCTTCGGCGCGTTCGTCGCCGCCGGCGTGCCGGTGCTGCTCGCGTTCACGGCGGTACTGGGATCGATCGGGCTCGCCGGCCTCGTCAGCCACGTTGTGCACGCTTCCGACTCGACGAACGACGTGATCCTGCTGATGGGGATGGCGGTCGGGGTCGACTACTCGCTCTTCTACTTGAAGCGCGAGCGCGAGGAGCGGCTGGCCGGCAGCGGCCGCGAGGCGCTGCCCCGCGCCGCGGCGACGTCGGGGCAGGCGGTGCTGATCTCGGGCTGCACCGTGCTGATCGCGATGGCCGGCATGCTGCTCACCGGGTCGAAGATCTTCACGTCGATCGGGATCGGGGCGATGCTCGTCGTCTTCACCGCGATGGTCGGCTCGCTGACGGTGCTGCCGGCGCTGCTCGGGAAGCTTGAGGACCGCGTCGAGCGCGGGATCGTGGCCGTCGGCGCGGCCGGGCTGCTCGGCGCGCTGCGGCGGTTCGGAGGCCGGCCGGCGCGGCTCGTGAGGATGCGCGACCGGCAGACGTGGCTGCGCCGCGCGAAGGGCGACCGCCCGGAGTCGCGCGCGTGGGCGCTCGCGCTGCGGCCGGTGCTGCGCTGGCCGGCGGCGGCGGCCCTGCTCGCCGCGGCGCTCCTCGTCATGCTCGCGCTGCCCGCGCGGACGATCCACACGAAACTGCTCAGCTTCACCGACCTGCCGCGCAGCATCCCGATCGTGCGGACGTACATCGAGATCCAGAAGGAGTTCCCCGGCGCCCAGTCGCCGGCGCAGGTGGTCGTCCAGGCACCCGACGTGAACGCGCCGGCGGTGCAGGCGGCGATCCGGTCGCTCGAGACGCAGGCGCTGGCGACCGGCCAGATGTTCGAGCCGATCGAGCAGTTCGTGAACCCGACCCAGACGGTGGTGAGGATCGAGGTACCGCTCGCCGGCAACGGCGACGACGCCGCGTCAACGCGCGCGCTCGCGACGCTGCGCGGGGACGTGCTTCCCTCGACGATCGGCACGCTCTCCGGCGCGACGTACGCTGTCACCGGCGAGACCGCCGGCACGCACGACTTCAGTCAGACGATGAAGACGCGCTTCCCGCTCGTCTTCGCCTTCGTGCTGGGGCTCGCGTTCATCCTGCTGCTGCTGACGTTTCGCTCGATCGTCGTGCCGATCACGGCGATCGTGCTCAACCTGCTCTCGGTTGGCGCCGCCTACGGCGTGCTCGTCTGGATCTTCCAGGACGGCCATCTCCAGGGCCTGCTCGGCTTCCACTCGAACGGCGCGATCGTGACGTGGCTGCCGCTGTTCCTGTTCACCGTGCTGTTCGGGCTCTCGATGGACTACCACGTGTTCATCGTCAGCCGGATCAAGGAACTCGTCGACCGCGGGGAGCCGAACGCGGACGCGGTCGCGCACGGGATCCGGCGCACGGCGAGCACGGTCACGGCGGCGGCGGCGGTGATGGTGGCGGTGTTCGCGATCTTCGCGTCGCTGCGCACGCTGGACATCAAGCAGCTCGGCGTCGGCCTCGCCGTGGCTGTGCTGCTCGACGCGACGATCATCCGCGGCGTCCTGCTCCCGGCGACGATGAAGCTGCTCGGCGACTGGAACTGGTACCTGCCGCGCTGGATGAGCTGGCTGCCGCGGCTCACTCCGGAGGCAGACGAGCCGCACGCAGGTCGCGTGCCGGCGCTCGATTAAGCCGGAGGTGGGACTCGAACCCACGGCGCCCGGTTTACAAAACCGGTGCTCTGCCAGCTGAGCTACTCCGGCGCCACTCAATCGTAGGCGAGATTACGGCTGTCCGAGCGGGACATGGCCCAGCCGATCCGTATGCAAAGGTGGCAACACAGAGCACCTGAAATCGATCGGTGACCTGCGTGTCGACGCTCCGCGAAACCACCAGCGGCGAAGGATTCGCTTCACCGCGCCCTACGAGATCGGCGCGTGACTATTGAAGGACTTCGCGTGTCTTCTGGTGCGTGAGGATCTTGCGCTTTACACGCTGCAGGGCGTTGTCGATCGTCTTCGTGTCGCACTCGAGCCGCTCCGCCATCTCCTCGTACGAGGCGCCCTCGAGGTAGAGGCGCAGCGCGTCCGACTCGAGCGACGAGAGGCCGGTGCCGAGGCAGAGGACGAGGCTCTGAAGCTCCTCCGTCGAGATCACCATCACCGACGGCTCGTGGACGCCCGGGCCGGGCAGCGCGTCGCCGAGCGTGCACTCGCCCTCCGACTCCTGGCCGGCCGGAGTATGGCTGAACGAGACGTACGTGTTCAGCGGCGAGTGCTTGAACCGGGTCGCGGTCTTGATCGCCGTGATGATCTGGCGGGTGACACAGAGCTCCGCGAAGCTGCGGAACGACGTCTCCTTGTCGGCGCGAAAGTCGCGCACCGCCTTGTAGAGCCCGACCAGGCCCTCCTGGATCAGGTCGTCGCTATCGCCGCCGGCGAGGAAGTACGAGCTGGCCTTGAGACGGACGAACCCCGTGTAGCGGCGCATGAGCGCATCCATCGCCACGCTGTCGCCGTTCCGAGCCTTGATCACCAGTTGGAGATCCTCAAGCTCTCGTTGAATCTTCTGCGGCGTGCGGGCGGTCGCGGTGCGAGCGGCCACGGGTCTCCCCCTGGTCTGTGACGGGCGATCCCGGCAGCGGCTCCTCCACTCCGCAACCGAACTCTCACCCTGAAGTTGAGGAAGACGATAGCAGCGGGTCCAAGGTCTTACAAGCGCACTTGCGATGGACCCAACATGATACGAACGTATGTTCCGGTCAGCCGCCGCGCCGCAACCGCTCGAGCTCGGCGAGCGTGCGGGGGTCGAGCCGGTCGCGGAGGTCACCGCGCGCGCGTCCCGGCGAGTCGGGCGGGATCAGCTCGGCGAGGAATGCCCGCGAGGACAGCTTCCGCACCTCGACGCCCGACGTCTCGCGCACCGCCGCGTCCGAGGAGACGACCGCGACCTGCTCCCCGCCCCGGAGGTCGGCGGCGAGTCGCTCGAGCAGCGTGTCGGCGTCCTCGGCCCAGCGCACGGCCAGCGGGCCGTGCTGCTCGTCGGCGCCGTGGCCGTCGAAGACGAGCACGCCGCGCACCCCCTTCGTCGCCACCCAGCTGGCGAGCAGATCGCGCAGCGCCTCCGGCGAGTCGAAGCCGCCCTCGTGCAGGAGGTTGAACCCGTCGAAGAGGTAGAGGGTCGGCTCAGCCACTACGCTGCCGCCGCGCCTCGTACAGGAGCACCGCTGCCGCGACGCTGACGTTGAGCGACTCGACGCGGCCGAGTTGCGGGATCGCCACGGCGAGGTCGCACGTGCGCCGGACGAGCGGACGCAGGCCCTTCCCCTCGGCGCCGAACACGAGGGCGAGCCCGCCGCTCAGATCCGTCTCCCACATGGGCGTGCCGGACTCGCCGGCCGCGGCGGCGATCCAGAGGTCGCCGCGCTTGATCTCCGCGAGATAGCGCGCGAGGTTCGTGACTACGGCGACGGGCAGGTGCTCGACCGCGCCCGCCGACGAACGGCAGACGACCGGCGTCACCAGCGCCGAGCCGTGGGCCGGCGCGACGACGCCGGTCGCGCCCGCGCCCTCGGCGCTGCGGCAGACCGCGCCGAGGTTGCGCGGATCGCTGACCTGGTCGAGGCAGGCGAGCAGCGGCCGCTCGGACGCCGCCAGCTCGTACGCGTCCGCGTAGCGGTACGGCTCGCACCAGGCGAGCACGCCCTGGTGGTCGCGCGTGCCGGCCTCCTCGCTCAGCTCGCGCTCGAGCTTCACCTGGATGCGCGGCCGCTCCACCTCCCCGAGCCAGTCCTCGGATTTGACCGCCCGGTCGGTCGCCCAGAGCTCGAGCACCTCGCGCCGGCCGCGCAGCGCCTCGCGCACGGCCCGGCGGCCGTAGACGTGCTCGCGGGTCATCGTTTGCGGAAGATCGCGGTGCCGCCCTGAGGCTCGTCGCGGACGTCGTATCCCCTCGCCACGAGCTCGTCGCGGAGCCGGTCAGCCTCGGCCCAGTCTCGCTGCTGACGAGCCAGCTCGCGCAGGCGTCGGAGCTCCTCGTCCTCGGCCGGGACGGCCTCCTCGTTCCCGAGCGACTCGAGCCCGAACGGCGCGAGGGCCTGCCGCAGCAGGTCGTGATCTCGCCATTCGTGCAGCAGAGCGAGCGCGTCGGGCGTGTTGAAGTCGTCGTCCAGGGCGCCGACGAACCGCTCCCAGGCGCCGTCGGGAGCCGGCGTGGACTGATTACGAAACGCCTCGCGCAGGCTCTCGAGGCGCGCCTTCACCTGCGCCAGCGTCTCGTCCGTGAAGTCGATCGGCTTGCGCCAGTGCCCGGTCATGAAGTACAGCAGCACGACCTCGCGCCCCCATGTGTCGATCACGTTGCGGAGCGAGACGTCGTTGCCGAGCGACTTCGACATCTTCTCGCCGCCGAACTCGAGCATCCCGTTGTGCGTCCAGATACGGGCGAACTCGTGGCCGACGGCGCGCGACTGCGCCAGCTCGTTCTCGTGGTGCGGGAAGACGAGGTCGAGTCCGCCGCCGTGGATCTCGAACACCGGCCCGAACGCCTCCTCCGCCATCGCAGAGCACTCGATGTGCCAGCCCGGGCGACCGCGGCCCCACGGCGACTCCCACCACGTGTCCTCGCCCGGCTTGTTCGCCTTCCAGAGCGCGAAGTCGCGCGGGTCGCGCTTGAGCGGGTTCGGCTCCTGCTCCTCGACCTGGTCGGGCCGCTGGCCGGAGAGCCGCCCGTACTCGGGATCGCTCGCGACGCTGAAGTAGACGTCGCCCTCGACCGGATACGCCGACCCGCGCTCGACGAGCTCCTCGATCAGGTGGAGGATCGCCGGCATGCTCTCGGTCGCCTTCGGCAGCAGGTCCGGCTGCCCGAGGCCGAGATCCCCGGTGTCCTCGAGATACCACGCAGTTGCGCGCGCGGCGAGCTCCGCGCTCTTGCCCGGCGCCGCGTCGTAGATCTTGTCGTTCACGTCGGTGATGTTGTGGACGAGCGTCACGTCGTAGCCGCGCAGGCACAGCCAGGCGCGCAGCCACATGCCGAACACGAACGGCCGCGCGTTCCCGATGTGCGCGCGCTGGTAGACCGTCGGCCCGCAGAAGTACATGCGGACCGGGCCGGGCGGTTCCGGCAGCTCCTCGAGCCGGCGCGTGAGCGTGTTGTAGAGACGCATCGACGCCTAGCGTAGAGCCCGGCGCAGGAGCTCGTCCCGCGGCAGCGCCGCGATCACCGCCGCCAGCTCCGGCCCGCGCGCGCTCCCGGTCAAAGCGAGCCGGACGGCCTTCAGGTCGCCGCCGACCGCCTTCAACTCGCGAACGACGTCCCGCGGCTCGAGCCCGCCCTCCACCAGCTCGCGGAAGCGGGACAGCGTCTCCGGCGCATCGACCTCCGCCGCCGGCGGATCGAGCACCTGCGCGGCGTACTCCCGGGCCTCGGCGAGGTCACGCGCACCGCGCAGCACCGGCACGACCGACAGGGGCACGCCGACGCGCCCGGCCAGCTCCTCGTCCGAGAGCGCGGCCAGCGCTTCGATCGAGAGCCTCCGCAGTCGCGGGAGGTCGAGGTGGACGTCGTGGCGGGGCAGACCGAGCTCCTCGAGGTACGCGCGCACCGCCTCCGCGGGGATACCGGCTTCGCGCAGGTCGGCGAGCGACGAGGCACCGTGGCGCTTCGACAGCTTCGTGCCGTCCTCGCCCAGCAGCAGCCCGTGATGGATGTACTCGGGCGGCTCGCCGCCGAGCGCGCGGATCAGCGCCGCCTGGATCTCCGCGTTCGCGCGATGGTCGGAACCGCGAATCACGTGCGTGATCTCGAAGTCGAGATCGTCGACGGCCGTCGCGAGCTGGTACGTCGGCGTCCCGTCGGGGCGAAGCAAGGTCGTCTGCCCGAAGCGGAGCGCGCCCTCGGCGTCCGGCTCGCCGACGAGATGCGCGGCCTCGCGATGGCGGACGAAGCGCCCGCTCTGGTGCACCGGCCCCTCGTCCCAGCGCACGCCGAGCCACTCGAGGTCGCCGACGACGGCCTGCACGCCGTCGTCGACGTTGCGCGCGGCGTCGGTGTCGTCGATCCGCAACAGCAGCGTCCCCGCGTGCTCGTCGGCGAAGCGCCGGTTGGCAACCGCGCTCAGCGCGTTGCCGAGATGGAGCGACCCGGTAGGGCTCGGTGCGAAACGGACGCGGACCATGCGGCGAGTTTACGAGTAGCGGAGCTCGGGGCTCTCGGCGGGCTCACGTGGCCGGCGCGTCGCCAGCGCCGAGCCAGCCAGGACGAGCACGAAGCCGATGCCCATGCCCACCGTGAACCGCTCGCCGAGGGCGGCGACGCCGAGCACGGCCGCGACCGCCGGATTGATGTACGTGATCACCGTCGCGCGCACCGGCCCGACCTCCGCGATCAGCGCGAAGAAGAGCACGAAGGCGAGCGCCGTGCAGATCACCGCAAGCATGACGACGGATGCGATCACCCCGGCGCGCGGCAGCGCATGCGGCAGCTGGAACGCCGCGACCGGCGCATACACGACAGCGCAGAGCGCGAGCGAGACGGCGATCACCGCGACCGCCGGGAGATCGGCGAGATAGCGCGCGAGGATGGCAGGCCCGACCGCGTAACCGACGGCGACGGCTCCGACCTCGGCGAGCGCGGCGACGCTCGTCGCGTGCAGGTCGAGCCCGACGATCGCCGCCACACCGGCCAGGCCGAGCAGCAGCCCCGCGATCCCGGGGCGGCCGAACCCTTCCCGGGTGCCGAGCTTGAGGCTGATCAGCACCCCGACGAGCGGCACCGCCGCGATCAGCAAGCCCGTCAACGAGCTCGACAGGCGCTCCTCGGCGCTTGCGAGCAGCAGCCACGGGATCCCGATCTCGACGGCGGCGAATCCCACGAGCGGCAGCCAGTGTGCGGCCAGCGACCGGAGCTCGCCGCGCGCGATCGCCACCGGCAGGAGGATCAGCGCCGCGCCGCCGGTGCGGAAGAGCACGAGTGTCGCCGGCGTGAGCTCGCCCACGGCGATGCGGATGAAGTAATAGGGCACGCCCCAGATCACGCACATGACGGCGAACAGGAGAAGCCCGCGGCGTGTCACCGGGACAGCTTGTATCAGAGGGGGTCCTGCCTAGGCTGCGCGGCGTGCGCGGTCGTCGCGCAGGACGTTCCACAGCTCGAGCAGCCGCTGCCGCTCGGCCACCGGAAGCGTCTGCGCGAGCTTCCGCTCGTGCAGCGCGAACTCGTCCTCGACCATCTCCACGGTGAAGGTCTCGTCCCACGCGTAGCCGCGCACCCAGTGCTCGCACGCCCGCACGATGTCCGCCTTCTGCTTCTTCGCCGGCGCGGTCGCGCGGCGCGCGAGCTCGTCCACGATCCGCCGGGCCTCCGCGCGGAGCTCCTCGAGCGTCCATTCTTCGTGCGGCTTGGCCATGTCCCGAGGGTACGCCCGGCGGCGGATGTCGGCAGCTACGCTCGCACGCGATGCCGCCCCGGGCCGTCGTCTTCGACTTCAACGGCACGCTCTCGGACGACGAGCCACTGCTCTGCGCGATCTACGCCGAGATCTTCACCGAGCTGGACAGGCCGATGACCGAGCAGGATTACTACGGGCTGCTCGCCGGCCACACCGAGGAGGAGATCTTCCGCCTCTGGATCGGCCGGAGCGACCCGCCGCTGATCGCCGACCGCATCGCCCGCTACCGCGCCCGCGTCCACGACGGGTCGACGATCGACGCCGAGGCGCGCGCGGCCGTCCGCTACGCAGCGGGGCGAGGCCCCGTCGGGGTTGTCTCCTCCGCCACGCGCGCCGAGATCGACCCCGTGCTCGCGGCCGCAGGACTGGCCGACCTCTTCGCCGTGGTCGTCACCGCCGACGATGTCACGCACGGCAAGCCCCACCCGGAGCCGTACGCGCTCTCGGCGCGCCTGCTCGATACGCCAGCAGCGGAGATGCTCGCGCTCGAGGACAGCGAGGCAGGCGTCGCCTCCGCAAAGACGGCGGGAATGCGGGTCGTTGCGCTCACGCGCACGCTCGGCGCCGACCGGCTGGTCGCGGCGGACGAGCTGATCGAGCGGATCGACCTGGCTTCGATGCAGCGCCTGCTCGCGTGATTGTGGTCGCCCACCGCGGCGCGTCCGCGGAGCTGCCGGAGAACACGCTGCCGGCCTTCGAGCGCGCAATCGAGCTCGGCGCCGACTACGTCGAGCTCGACGTGCGCGCGGACGCACGCGGCGCGCTCGTCGTCACGCACGGCCCGCCGCAACCCGGCGGCGTCTACCCGACGCTCGAGGAGGCGCTCGAGCTCTGCCGCGGCCGGATCGGCGTGATGGTCGAGCTCAAGACGCCGCGGCGCTACCGGCGCTTCGACGTCGTCGCGCGCACCGTGCCGCTCCTGACGGACGCCGACGTCCTTATCTGCTTCCAGCGGCCTCCGCTCGCGGCGGCGCGGGCCCTCCGCCCCGGCCTGCGCACCGTGCAGCACGTCGGCTTCGGCGTCTCGATCCGGGCGGCGCGCGACGCCTGGGCCGCCGGGTTCGCCGACGGGCGCGTGACCGCGCGCGGTCTCGCCGCGGCGCGCAAGCTCGGACTCGAGACGCTCGTCTACACCGTCAACGAGCCGGCGCGCATGCGCGAGCTCGAGGCGCTCGGCGCCGGCGGTATCTTCACCGACCGGCCGGAGCTGGCTCTTCGTGCAACTCGGGGCGCGGCCCGTCCTTGAGCTCGAGCAGGCGGGCGCCCTCGGCGGGCAGCCTCGCCACGACGCGCATCCCCACCGGCAGCGTCGCCGCCTTCGCCGTGGACACGTCGGCGATCAGCGACGCCCCACCGCCGACCACCTTCAGCCGCGTGACCGGACCGAGGAACGTCTGCGTGATCACCTCTCCGATGAACGAGTTTGCGGCACCGTCGCCGTTCGCGGGCGCGAGGTCGACCGTCTCCGGCCGCACGAGGATGAGCACGCGATCGCCGCGCGCACGACCGCGGGCTGCCTCGACCGTGAGGGTGACGCCGGCGTGCTCGACCGCCCCGTTTCCACCGTCGAGGACGGTCGAGTCCAGCCGGTTCATCGTGCCGATGAACTCCGCGACGAACGGCGTTGCCGGCATGCTGTACATCTCCGCCGGCGAGCCCATCTGCTCGATCTTGCCGCCGTACATCACCGCGACGTGGTCCGAGATGGAGAGCGCTTCCTCCTGATCATGCGTCACGTAGAGCGTCGTGATGCCCAGCTCGAGCTGGATGCGCCGGATCTCCTCGCGCAGCTGAACGCGCACCTTCGCGTCGAGCGCCGACAGCGGCTCGTCCAGCAGGAGCACCCGTGGCTCGATCGCGAGCGCACGCGCGAGCGCGACGCGCTGCTGCATGCCGCCCGAGAGCTGGTGCGGGTAGCGGTCGCCGGCGTGGCCGAGCCCGACGAGCTCGAGCAGCTCGCCGACGCGCGTGCGGCGATCGGTCTTGCTCTTGCCACGGACCTTCAGGCCGAACTCGACATTCTGCTGCGCCGTCATGTTCGGGAAGAGCGAGTACGCCTGGAAGACCATCCCCATGTCGCGCTTGCTCGGCGAAACGCCGGTGATGTCCTTGCCGTCGACGACGATCGCGCCGGCATCGGGCCGGTCGAAGCCGGCGACGAGCCGCAACGCGGTCGTCTTGCCGCAGCCTGACGGACCGAGCAACGAGAGGAACTCGCCCTGGTCGAGGCGGATCTCGATGCCGTCGAGCGCCTTGACGGTGCCGAAGTCGCGATGCAGGTTCTGTAGCTCCAGGTAGGCCATTCAGCGCACTCCCGCGATGACGCTGCCGCTGCCGGCAGCCCGTTTACGACCGATGAAGAGCAGCGAGAGCATGGCCGCCCAGGTGATGGCGAAGCTGATCCCCGTCAGCGCGGCCGCCCCGTACGGCTGCGTCTCGTTCACGTACTCGAGGAAGATCGGGAAGGTGTGGAACTGGGCGAGGTTCGCGATCGTGAACTCGCCCAGCACAATCGCAAGCGCGAGAAACGAGCCCGCGAGGGCCGCCGTCCTGATGTTCGGCAGGATCACCTTGAAGAGCGTCGTCGGCCAGCGCGCGCCGAGGCTCTGCGACGCCTCCGTCAGCGTGTGCACGTCGATCGACCGGAAGCCGGCGTCGAGCGAGAAAAACATGTACGGGAACGCGAGGATCACGTAGCCGGCGGCGAGGAAGCCCGACGGCTTGTCATAGAACCAGCTCGGCGTGCCGCGGTAGATGTTGAGCAGCCCGACGACGAGGACGATCGGCGGCACCACGAACGGGATCAGCGCGAAGAACGCGATCACCGGCCGCAGGCGCGGCAGCTTCAGGTGCACGAGGTAGATCGACGGCACGAAGAGCAGGAGGCTGATCGCGATCGTCTCGAGCGCGAGCAGGAACGAGACCTTCAACGTGTGCCAGAAGTCTCCGTTGTGGAGCACAAAGTGGTATGCCGCGAGCGAGCAGCACTTGCCAGTCTGGATGCTCCTCAGGCTGAACAGGAACGTCGCGAGCAGCGGGATGAGGAAGTAGGCGACGCCGAGCACGAGCCAGACGGCCGCCGAGAGAGCGATGCGGCGCTTCGGCCTCACTTCGCCCACCTCGCCGCGCGCCGTTGCAACGGGACGTAGATCATCATCATCACGGCGAGCACGAAGAACATGCCGAAGGCGAGCGCCTGGGCGAGGTGCGGGTTGTTGAGCACGTTCCCGGAGTAGTACGCGCCGATCACGATCGGGACGAGGTTGACGGCGCCCGACGTGAGGGCGTACGCGGTCGCATACGCCGCGAACGCGTTGCCGAAGAGCAGGATCACCGCGCCGAGCAGCGACGGCATCAGCACGGGGCCGCCGATGTAGCGCCAGAACTGCCACGAGCTGGCGCCGAGATTCGACGAGGCTTCGCGCCACTCGCGCTTCAGCCCGCCGATCGCCGGCGCGATCACGAGCAGCATCAGCGGGACCTGGAAGTAGAGGTAGACGACCTCGACGCCGGTCTTCGTGAAGAGCGAGAAGCCCTGCCCGTAGATGTCGATGTGGAGCTGGTTCTTCAGGAACTGCGTCGCGACCCCGATCGTGCCGATGGTCGCGATGAACGCGAACGCGAGCGGGATGCCGCCGAAGTTCGCCGCGACACCGGAGAATGTCGTCAGCAGGGAGCGGATCCAGCGCGGCGTGCCGTCGCGGATCGCTGCGTACGCGAGGCCGAACCCGAGCGCCGCTCCGAGCACGGCCGTGGTGAGGCTGACCTCGATGCTCGTCTCGTATGCGTTGCGGTAGGGCTGATGGAAGAGCGTCGTGATGTTGCTGAACGTCCAGCCGCCGTGGACGCCCTTGAACGCGCCGATCAAGACGTTGCCGGCGGGCAGGAAGAGGAACGCGAACGTGTACGCGAAGAACGGCAGCGTGCCGAGCCACGCGAGCGGGAAACGCCTCCGGCCGGACGCGACGTCCGGCCGGAGGGTCTCCATCGCTGCTTCCGTCGCGGCGATCAGGCCCCGACCTGGGCGGGCCACTGCGACGCGATCACGTTCTTCGCTGCTGTCTGCTGTCCGTTGCTCGCGAACTTGATTTTCGCGTACGTGCTCGCCGCCGGCAGGGCGGTGAGGAGCGCCTTCGGGATCACGTGCCTCTTGGCGAGATCCGCGAAGCGGGCAGGGTGCGAGTAGCCCTTCAGCCAGAGCAGCTGGCCCTGGTCCGAGTAGAGGAACTCCTCCCAGAGGCGCGCCGACCACGGATGCGGTGCGGTCGCGTTGATCGCCTGGCAGTAGTACGCCCCGTAGACGCCGTCCGACGGGACCGTGACCTTCCAGTTCGCAGCCGGGAACTCCTTCGCGTAGGCGAGGTTCAGGTAGTCCCAGTCGATCGAGATCGGCGTCTGGCCGGATGCGATCGTCTGCGGCGTCGACTGCACGGGGATGAAGTTGCCCGACTTCTTCAACTGCGCGAACAGAGCGATCCCGGGGGCGACGTTGCTGAGCGACCCGCCGTTCGCGAGGGCGGCCGCGAAGACGCCCGCGACCGCTGCACCCGCGGTGAGCGGGCTGCCGTTCATCGCAACCTTGCCCTTGTACGCCGGGTTGAGCAGCTCCTTGAACGTCTTCGGGGCGGGGTTGACGAGGCTCGAGTTGTAACCGATCGAGATCGCGCCGTAGTAGTCGCCGGTCCAGTAGCCGCGCGTGTCCTTCATCGCGCGCGGGATGGTGCCGAACTCGCTCACGAAGTACTTGGCGAACAGACCCTGAACGGTTCCCGAGATCGCGAACGCCGGGCCGTCGTCGACCGCGTCGGGCGCGCGCGAGTCGCCCTTGAGCGACTGCACGGCCTGGTTTTCCTGGGCGGAGCTTCCGTCCGGGTTGGAGTTGGTGATGCCGATGCCGTACTTCTTGGAGAAGGTGGACATGATCTCGCCGTAGTTCGCCCAGTCGGGCGGAAGGGCGATCGTGTTGAGGCCTTTTTCCTTCTTCGCCTGCGCGACGAGCTCGCTCATCGAGATCGAGCTGCCCTTGAGGGGCGGCGAGATGCGGATCCCACGACGTGCGGCCCAGGCCACGCCGGGGCTCGCGAGGACGGTCAAGCCGGCCGCAGCAGCAACGCTGCGCCGCAGCATCGCCGAGCGACTCATCCCCTCTTCGTCGAGCTTCCGCCAAAACTCGAGCTCTTGCGCTTCGTACTCCTCCATCAACCCCTCCCGGTCGAGAATGTGAACGAGTGGTAAGCGAAGCACGTCCGGGCACGCCGATCAATGGGTCTTTCGATTCTGTTACGAGTCGTTAACCAGATGGCTTTGGAGATAGGCTCGGCCCTATGAGCCTTTTCGAGGGCGACGGCCTCTGGCTGCGCTGCGCGCTGCACGCCCACACGACCAACTCCGACGGCGAAATGGCCCCGGACATGCTCGTCCGCCACTACGAATGGGCGGGCTACGACGTGCTCGCGATCACCGATCACTGGGTGCGGACGAACGAGCGTTCGACCAGGAAGCTCCTGGTCATCCCGTCCGTCGAGCTGAACGCCCAGTGCGGAGGGCCGGAGCACGACTCGCACGTGCTCGCGCTCGGCGTCGAGGCCGATCCGGTCATCCCCGAGAACGAATTCGCGCCGCTCCAGGAGGTCGTGGACTGGATCGCCGCAAACGGCGGCGTCGCGTATCTCGCCCATACGTACTGGAGCGGGCTGCGCACGGAGCAATGGGAGGCGTGCGACGGGCTCGCCGGGATCGAGGTCTGGAACGCCGGCTGCGAGCTCGAGGTGGGCCGCGGAGACTCGTCTCTGCACTGGGACGAGGCGCTCGAGCGCGGACGCGGACTGTTCGCGCTCGCGACCGATGACTCGCACCACCCCGGTTACGACAGCGCCTTCGCGTGGACGATGGTGCGCGCCGCCGAACGAACGCAGGACGCCGTGTTGGAGGCGTTGCGCACGGGTGCCTTCTACAGCTCGACAGGCCCGGAGCTGGCGGCGGTCGAGGTGACCGACGACGCCGTCACCGTGCAATGCAGCCCGGCCGCAAGCGTGACGCTGTTCACGGGGCGGACCCGCGGCGCACGGGCGAACGCCGGCCGGCTCGGCTATCCGAACAACGCCACGATCCTCGAGCGCGACAGCGCAGGGCTGATCACCGCCTGCCGTCTCGAGCGTCCCTGGAACGCGCCGTACGGCCGTGTCGAGGTCGCCGCCCCTACCGGCGCGCGGGCCTGGACGAACCCGTTGTGGATCGCGTAGACGCGGTCGAGCAGCTCGCCGCGCGACGCTTCGACCTGCTCGTGATCGGCGGCGGCATCGTCGGCGCCGGGATCGCAGAGGCAGCGTCTGCGCACGGACTCTCGGTCGCGCTCGTCGACAAGGGCGACTTCGCGGGGGCGACGTCGAGTGCGTCGTCGAAGCTCATCCACGGCGGCCTGCGCTATCTCCGGCTTGGCGACGTCGGCCTCGTGCGCGAGGCGCACCACGAGCGGCGCGTGCTGATGAACGTCGTCGCGCCGCACCTCGTCCGGCGGCTGCCGTTTCTCTTTCCGCTCTACGACGACGGGCCGTTCCGTCCGTGGTTCGTGCAGACGGGGATCTTTCTCTATTCGACGCTCGCGCGCGCACGTCTGAACGGGCCGATCGCGGTTCCTCGTGCGCAGCGGATGGTGCCGCAGTTGCGCAGCGCCGGACTGCGCTCGTGCGCGCTCTACGCCGACGCGTGGACGAACGACGGGCGCCTCACGCTCGCGAATGTGCGCGCGGCCGCAGACCTCGGCACGGTCGTCCTCAACTACGCGGAAGTGGTCGCCCTACGCGGCCGCGAGGGCGCCGAAGTGCAGGTCGACGGGCACACGATCGCAGTTCGCGCCGACCGCGTGATCAATGCGAGCGGGCCGTGGGTCGACCGCGTGCGGCGGCTCGAGGACCAGGACGCGCGTCGCTCGGTGCGTCTGAGCAAGGGTGTGCACGTGCTCGTCGACGGCGGCGCGGACTGGGACGCGGCGCTGACGATCCCGCACGACAAGGTACGCGTGACGTTCGCGGTCCCCTGGGAGGGGATGCTGCTGCTCGGCACGACGGACACCCTCCACGACGGCGAGCCGGAGACGGCGGGCATCACCGGCGCAGACGTCGAGCAGGTGGTGGCCGAGGCCTCGTCGGCGGTCCAGGGCATCGGCCCGGTGCGCGCGTCCTTTTGGGGCCTGCGCGTTCTCCCGGGCGGCGACGGGGGGACGGCGAGCGCCCGGCGCGAGACGGTGTACTCGACCGGACCGTCGGGCATGGTCAGCGTGGCCGGCGGAAAGCTCACCACGTACAGGCGGATCGCGCTCGACGCCCTCGACCACCTCGGCGTGCGCGGCCTGTCGCCGCGGCCGCGCCCGCTGCCGGGCGCGACGGGTCTCGACCACATCGCGTGGCCGGCCGAGCTCGACACGGCGACGCGCAACCATCTGTTGCATCTGTACGGCTCGCTCGCCGTCGACGTGCTCGCGCCCGCTGCGGACGACCCGTCGCTGCTCGAGCCCCTCGCCGCGGGCCGGCCCGACCTTCGTGCACAGGAGCTCTACGCGCGCACGGTCGAATGGGCAGTCACGGACGAGGACGTCACGCGGCGCCGCACGACGGCGTGGCTCGCGCCGGCCGAGGCGCGCGTCTAGCCGCCGCCGCGCCGCCGGTTACGCTCACCGTTGTGCAGGAGATGCTGTCCGCCTGGTTCGGCCGGCAGGGGCGGACGCTTCCCTGGCGGGGGATCCGCGATCCCTACGCGATCCTCGTCTCCGAGGTGATGGCGCAGCAGACGCAGATCGACCGCGTGGTGCCGCGCTGGCAGGCATGGCTCGTGCGCTGGCCGACGGTCGAGGCGCTGGCCGCCGCCTCGCCGGCCGACGTGATCCGGGAATGGCAGGGGCTCGGTTACAACCGGCGCGCGCTCAACCTGCACCGGGCGGCGCAGCAGGTCGCGGCGCACGGCTGGCCGGACGACCTGACCGAACTACCCGGCGTCGGCCGCTACACCGCCGACGCGGTCGGCTGCTTCGCGTTCGGGCGCGACGTGCTGCCGGTCGACGTCAACGTCCGCCGCGTCCAGGAGCGCACCGGCTTCGCGTTCGACGCGCGGGCAGCGCAGGCGCTGATGGATCTCGGCGCCACCGTCTGCCTGGCGCGCGTGCCGCGCTGCGGTGAGTGCCCCCTCGCGGGCGGCTGCCCTGCGCGGGGGCGGCGGTTCGAGCCGCTACGGAAACAGGGGGCGTTCGAGGGCTCCTTCCGGCAGCGGCGGGCGGCGACGCTCCGGCTCGTCGCCGCCGCAACCAGGCCGCTCGCCGAGCTCGATGCGGACGCGGTCGCCTCGCTCGCCCGCGACGGGCTCGTCCGGGTCGAAGCCGGACTCGTAGCCCTGCCTGCCTAGTACCATCAGCCCGTGCTCGTCGCCTCGCTCGTCACCCTGCTGATCCCGTTGTGGATCCTGCTCGGGCTCGTCCTGCTGCTCGGCCTCGTCGCGGTGCTCGGACGCATCCAGAACGGCCGCTACCTGCGGCCGCTGATCGAGCTGCTCTCGAAGGTGCCGCTGTTCAAGCGCTGGCTCCAGCGGGCGTCGGCCGCGGCGCTCGAGCGCTCCAACCCGGAGCTGGCGAGCGCGATGAAGAAGATGCAGCGTTCGGGCGCGATGCGCGACCCGATGCGCGCGCAGGCGGCGATGTCGCAGCTCAGCGCACCCGAACGGCGCGCGCTGCTCGAGGCGCAGGAGGAGCAGGGCATGGCGCCGGAGGCGACGAACCGCCAGATGCGGCGGCGCATGGAGAAGGCCAGGCGCGACTCGCAGCGCCGCCGCTGACCGAGCGCTGCGGGGTCGTTGAGGATCCGGGGCAACCATCCGCAGGCCGGCCGTAGACCGTCGGCCTTCACCGATCGCCAAGGGCCGGAGCGAACGCAGCCGCAGGGGCGTTCGTGCAGGCCGGACCCACGCCCCCACCGCTCGGCGTCAGCCAAGCGAAGCGGTGACATTCCTCGTCTGAAACACGTAGCGCTTCAGACGGGATGGCGCATCCAGACGTTCGGCTCGGCGTACGTGCCGCGGCCGTCCTCGAAATGCACCGGCACGAGCGCACCCGGGACGATGTAGTCGCCGTCCTCCGGAAACTGGAGCTCGGTCCAGGCCTCCCACTCCTCGCGTGAGCCGTTGATCTTCAGGGAGTGCGGCGCGGGCTCCAGCAACTCGGCGCCGAGCCGCTCGTGCGTCCGCAGCCACGGGTCGTACATGTAGCCGTCCTCGCGCCGCCACATCACGTAGCGCTCGATCGGGGTCAGCGGATAGTTCTCCTTCCGCGTCGGCCGTACCGGCGCGATCACGGAGTCGAAGCTGTGCGCGGCGGCGAGGCCGACCATCCGGCCGAGCACGACGCCGCCCAGCCCCTTGCCGCGGTGGGCGGGGACGACGCCCGCGACGATCGCGCAGAGCGTCGTCGGCTCGCCCGCGGCGCCGTTGCTCATCGCCCAGCCGATGCCGCGCGGCTGCGGGACGCCGTCCCAGCGCACGGGCAGCGTGCACGCGTAGCCGATCGTCTCCTTCGCGTCGGTGTCGACGAGCCAGAGCTGAAAATCGGGATACACCTCGTACAGGCGCGGCCAGAACGTCTCGACGACCGGGTCGTGCCGCATGAACTCCGGCCAGATCCTCGGCAGCGTTCCGCGCAGCTCGGGATGCTCCGCGTGCGTGACGACGGCGAGGTTCACCGGCGCAACAGCGCGATCGCCTGCGCGGCGAGGCCCTCGCCCCGGCCGGTGAAGCCCAGCCCGTCCGTCGTCGTCGCGCGCACGGCCACCCTCTCCGGCTCGACGCCGAGCGCACGTGCCAGACACGCGCGCATGGCGGCCCGGTGCGGCGCGAGCCGCGGCTCCTCGCCGATCAGCACGACGTCGGCGTTGACGAGCTCCCAGCCTGCCTCGTGCACGCGCCGCCAGGCCTCACCCAGGAGCGCGACGGAGTCCGCGCCCGCGAGCGCCGGGTCGCCGGAGGGGAAGAGCGCGCCGATGTCCTCCAGGCCCGCCGCGCCGAGCACGGCGTCGATCAGCGCGTGCGCGAGCACGTCGCCGTCCGAGTGCCCGGCGAGGCCGCGCGGATGCTCGATCGGTACGCCGCCGAGCACGAGCGGCACACCGTCGGCGAACGCGTGCGCGTCGATGCCGGTGCCGACGCGGTACTCGCTCACGGCAGCCACGATGCGATCCTGGCGAGGTCGTCGGCCGTCGTCACCTTGAGCAGCCGCGAGTCCCCGGGCACGACCTTGACCCGGCCGCCGTGCGCCTCGACGAGCGAGGCGCAGTCGGTCGCGTCGCCGCCGTGCGCGAGGGCACGGCGGAGCACGTCGGCCGGGAACGCCTGCGGCGTCTGCACCGCCCAGAGCCCGTCCCGCGACACGGTCTCCGCCACGGCGCCGGCCGCGTCGACCCGCTTCAGCGTGTCCGGCACGGAGAGGCCGGGGACGGCGCCGTCCCAACCTTCGGCGAGCGGCGCCAGCACGCGCTCGATCACCTCGGGCGGCAGGAGCGGCCGCGCCGCGTCGTGGACGAGTACGACCACCGCCTCCTCCGGCACCTCCGCGAGCCCTGCGCGGACCGAGTCGGCCCGCGTCTCGCCGCCGGGCACGCAGGCGCTCACCTTGTCGCAGCCGAGCTCCTCGGCGAGCAGGATCGCCGGCTCCTCCCAGCCGGGCGGCGCGACGAGCACGATGCCGTCCACCCAGGGGGAATCGTCAAGGCGGCGCAGCGGCTCGGCGAGCAACGGGTCGCCGCCGAGCTTCGCGAACGCCTTCGGCTGGTCGAGACCGAGCCGCTCCCCGCGGCCGGCGGCGACGAGGATCGCCCAGACTGACAAGCGGCGCCGCGGTTAGACGGTCGCGGCGACGGCCTTCTTCTTCGTGGCCGTCGTCTTCTTCTTGCCGTTGCCGCTGCCGACGAGCACCTCGTCGAGCCAGTCCGCGCATTCGTCCTCGTCCATGCCCTTGGCGTACATCAGCTCGGAGGCGAGGATCTTCTTCGCCTTCACGAACATCTGCTTCTCGCCCGTGGAGAGGCCCTTCTCATGATCGCGCAGCGAGAGGTTCCGAACGACCTCTGCCAGCTCGAGGATGTCGCCCGTCTTCATCTTGTCGCGGTTGTGCTTGAAGCGCCGATTCCAGTTCTTCGGCATCTCGGTCGAGCCGCCCGTCAGCGCCTTGAGCACGACGCCGACCTCCTTCTCGCCGATCACCCTGCGGAGGCCGACTGCATCGGCGTTCTCGCACGGAACCTGCACGGTCATGTCGTTGTGCAGGATCTTGATCGTCAGGTACTCGCGCTTCTGCCCCAGGACCTCGCGCGCTTCCTTCTTGACGATCGTCCCGGCCCCGTGGTGCGGATACACCACCTTGTCGCCGACCTTGTACAAGCCGACCCCTTTCGGTCACGCTTTTCCGCCAAAAGAGCCGGCGCGTGGAGGCTGCCGGCCCAAGAGAGGACAGTTTAGCAAAACCGCCTGGGAAAGCCAAATTTCCGGCCATTTATTGCTCGAAATCCCTAAAGCTGCAGGTAGCGGTCGACGAGATTGTGCTCCTGGAGCCGTCTCAGCCCTTCTCGGATCTCGCGGGCACGGACGGCGCCGACCCCGTCGACCGCCTCGAGGTCGCGTTGGGAGGCCCGGACGACGGTGTCGAGGCTGCCGAAGTCGTTCACCACCCGCCGGATCACCGGCTCGGGCAGCCGCGGGATGTGCGAGAGCACGCGGTAGCCGCGCGGCATCACCGAGTGGTCGAGCGGATTGACTCCGCGGTCGTAGCCGAGCGCCTCGCTCATGCGCTCGGACTCGAGCAGCTGCTGGTAGCGGAGCGCCCGCATGCTCTCGAGCGCAGCGGTCGCCTCCGCCTCGGCGCCGGCCGCGTGGTAGTCGCGCACGACCGCCAGCCGCTCGTCGGGCACGTTGCCGACGAACTCCTCGAGCTGAAGCCGGATCATCCTCCCCTCGCTGCCGAGCTCGACGCAGTAGCGGCGAATCTGCTCGGCCATCCGCGAGATCATCTCCGCCCGCTGGAGGACGATGAGCACGTCGTCGAGCACGACCGCGTTCTGGAACTCGAGCGCCGTCAGCCTCGTGAGCACCTGCTCGAGCCGCTGGCGGTACGTCTCGAGCGTTCCCAGCGCCTGGTTCGTCTTCGCGAGTACGTCGGCGACCGGGTCGAGCTGGTGGCGCGCCGGCCCGACGAAGATCGTGACGGTCTCGCGCTGCTGCGAGACGGAGACGACGAGCGCCCCCGTCTGCTTCGCGACGCGCTCCGCCGTGCGGTGCCGGGTACCCGTCTCGTCGGACGGGATCGTCGGGTCGGGCATCAGCTGCACGTTCGCCCAGGCGAGCCGCTTGATCGCCGAGTCGACGATGATCGCGCCGTCCATCTTCGCCAGCTCGTAGAGGAGTTGCGGGCGGAAGGGCGCGTCGAGGCGGATGCCGCCCGAGTAGAGGAACGAGAGCTCCTGCGGGTCGCCGATCACGATCAGCGCGCCTTCGTGCGAGCGAATCACGTCGTCGACGGCCTGGCGGATCTCCGTGCCCGGGGCGATCTTCGCGATCGCCTCGAGCAGCTTCGGGTCGCGGCGCGGATCGGTCTCGACCGGCGTGCGAGTGAAGCCGAGCTCGCCGAGCGAACGAAGGTCGTCCTTGTCGACTCCGGGCATCGCCCAGAGTGTGCCAGCTAGGTGTAGTTCCTAGACAGGTTGTTCATCCGGGCCTCCTTGGAGGCTGGAGCTGCCAAGCGACCAGCTCCAGGAGGCCCGGTATGAAGCTTCACGGTAACGCGAGGACCTGTCCGCGTAGTCGTCGTCTGCTTGTTGAGCGTGTGAGCGTGCAGGCGTGGTCGGTCGGTGCGGCGGCTGGGGCTGCGGTTGTGAGCGAGCGGACGGGCTGGAAGTGGCTCGCGCGTTGGCGCTGTGAGGGCGAGTCGGGCCTTCTCGATCGTTCGTCACGGCCGCGTCTGCTGCCGCGAGCGACGCCGGCGGATCGGGTCGAGTCGATGCTGCGGTTGCGCCGGCTGCGGCTGACCAGCGCTGAGATTGCTGAGGTCTTGTCGATGCCGCAGTCGACTGTGTGCGCGGTGTTGAAGCGCTCGGGTCTCGGCCGACTCTCACGGTTGCAGCCGCCGGAGCCACCCAACCGCTACGAGCGGCGCAACGCCGGCGAGCTCCTGCACGTCGACGTAAAGAAGCTCGGCCGAATCGCGCGGCCGGGCCACCGCGTGACCGGCAGAGTCTCCGGCGGCGGCCATCACCGGAGGCGCTTCCATCTGGGCTGGGAGTACCTGCACATCTGCATCGACGACGCGACCCGGCTCGCCTACGCCGAGCTGCTCCCGGACGAGCGCGGCGAGACCGCAGCCGGCTTCCTCGAGCGCGCCTGCGGCTGGTATCAGCTGCACAGCATCCAGGTCGAGCGGGTGATGACCGACAACGACGCCGCTTACCGCTCAACCGTGCACGCGCTCGCCTGCCAACACCTCGGCTTGCGCCATCTCCGCACCCGCCCCTACCGGCCCCGCACCAACGGCAAAGCCGAGCGCTTCATCCAGACCGCGCTACGCGAATGGGCCTACGGCCGCCTCTACCGCGACAGCAACCACAGAGACCAGGCGCTACGCCCCTGGCTCATCCACTACAACTTCCACCGACACCACGGCAGCCTCAACCGCCAAACGCCCGCAGCCCGCCTCAGCGAGCTGAACAACGTCCCTAGGAACTACAGCTAGGTCTCGAGCCCGGCCTCGAGCGCGTGCCGCAGCGTCTCCGCCGCCGTCACGGTCAATCCCGGATGTGGCGGGGTGTCCGCAGGCGCGACGACTTCGCGCAGGCCGAGCTTCGCGCACTCCTCGAGCCGCCGTGCGGCCTGCGTGGCGGTACGAAGGCGGCCGGTGAGCCCGATCTCGCCGAACGCGGCCGCACCGGCCCGCATCGGCACGCTGCGCGCCGCCGACGCGATCGCGAGCGCGACGGCGAGGTCGGCTCCCGGCTCGTCGATGCGGACGCCGCCGGCGACATTCACGAACACGTCCGCCTGGCCGAGGGAGATGCCCGCGTGGCGGGCGAGCACCGCGACGATCATCGCGAGCCGCTTCGGGTCGACCCCGGTCGCGACGCGACGCGGCATGGCGAGGTCGGTCGGCGCCACGAGCGCCTGCACCTCGAGCAGGATCGGTCGGGTGCCCTCGAGCGCGCACGCGACGGCGGCGCCGGGCTCCCCGTCGACCGTGTGGCCGAACACCGCGGACGGGTCGGGCACGCCGACGAGGCCGGCGCCGGTCATCTCGAAGACGCCGATCTCGTTCGTCGAGCCGAAGCGGTTCTTGGCCGCGCGCAGCACGCGGTGCGCGTGGTAGCGGTCTCCCTCGAACTGGAGCACGCAGTCGACGAGGTGCTCGAGCACCCGCGGCCCGGCCACCGCGCCGTCCTTCGTCACGTGGCCGACGAGGATGGTCGCGACGCCTGCCGTCTTCGCGACGCGCAGCAGTCGCGCGGCCGCCTCGCGCACCTGCGCCACCGAGCCGGGCGCCGAGCCGAGCTCGGAGGAGTACAGCGTCTGCACCGAGTCGATCACGCACACGTCGGGCCGCTCGCTCTCGAGTGTCTCGCAGACGACGTCGAGCTCGGTCTCGGCGAGGATCTCGACGTTGGCGGCGCCGCCGAGACGCTCGGCGCGCAGCTTCACCTGCGCCACCGATTCCTCGCCCGTGATCAGCAACGTCCGGTGGGCGCGGCTCATTTCCTGGAGCGCGGTCAGCAGCAGCGTCGACTTCCCCACCCCGGGCTCTCCTCCGACGAGCACGAGCGAGGCGCGGACGAGCCCGCCTCCGAGCACGCGGTCGAGCTCCGGCACGCCGGTGGGGATCCGCTCGGCCTCGTCCGCCGCAACGTCGACGAGGCGCAGCAGCGGCTTCAGCGGCGCCCTCGCGTGGCCGCTCTGGCCGGCGACATCCTCGACGAGCGTCCCGAACGACGCGCAGCCCGGGCATTTCCCGAACCAGCGCCCGGACGCGTAGCCGCACTCGGTGCAGGCGAACTGGACGGCAGGCTTGGCCACCGAACCAGCCTAGGACGCCCTGCGGACGGCCTTCCGCGCAAGTCCCTCGCAACTTCCCAGCAAACGAAAAGCGGCCCCGCCGCAGGGGGGCCGCTTCATCGTTCTGAGGGGGAGTGCACCTGAGCCCCCGCCGCATCGGGGCCCAGTGGGGATGTGCCGTCTGCGAGAGATACTGCACGCAGGAGGTCGCTTGATTCCTCCCCTTTCGGGTGGTTCATCGCCCTGCTTCACCCCGGACTTCGCCCCGGGTTCCCCTCAAGCTCGTGTAGAGCCCCTGGGCGAGCGCGGCCGTGAGCCAGCCGAACAGGAGCCAGTTCAGCACCTCCTCGGGCGGGAACGAGAGGTGCACGTACCAGGTCTGAAGGCCGAAGGGCAGGGGCGGCTGTGCCGAGCTGAGCCAGAGCGTCAGCACGAGCGCCGCGAGCGCCACCCCCGGCCACGGCGCCGGGGCCGGCCCCGAGGCGCGCCGCGACCACCAGCAGAGCTGGGGCACGCAGAGCAGCAGGAACACGAGCCTGTAGTCGAAGTTGCTCCCGAACACGTACGTGGCGATATAGACGGCGGCGCCGACCCAGAACGCGTCGAGCCGCGCCTCGTCGACGACGCCCGCCGGCCGGTTGGTGCGGCCGACGACGAGCAGCACGAGCGCGAGCACGAGGCCGAGCGCGATCACCGCGAGCCGTACGTAGCGCACCTCGGCCGCGCTCTGCACCCAGCTGACGTGCGCGACCCGCAGGGCCTCGACGACGACGCCCGCCCCATAGGAGTTGACGACCACGCGCGGGATCACGTGGCGCAGCGTGCGGATGTCGTCGAACGTCACGGCGACATAGGCGGCGAGCACGACGAACGATGCGACCAGCGGCGGCCACCGGCGCCGCAGGCGCACAAAGGGAGCGAGCGCGACGGCGGGGAAGAGCTTGAGCACCGCCGCGAGCACGATCGGCACCGCCGCCGCCCAGGCGGAGCGGCGCAGGAGCAGCAGGCCGAGCACGAGCAGCACGAACTCGATCAGGTCGACGTTGCCGCGCTCGACGCCCAGCAGCGTCGCCGGGGCGAGGAGCGCGGCGCTGTACACCGCGCCCTCGCCGAGCGTGAGCGGCCCGGTCACCGCGAACGCGGCGAGCAGGAACACGACGTCGATTGCGACGCCGAGCGGCACCGTGTCGCCCTCGCCGAGCCCGAAGACGCCGAGATGCAGCCACAGGCGCGGATAGTTCGCCGGCCGGTGGAACGGATCGCAGGGGTTGTTCGGGAACGCCTGGATGCCGCGGTGCTCGCAGTCCCAGCCCGAGGTGACGGAGCGCAGGTCTGCGAACGACTTGTCGCCGGGCTCGACGCCGACGTGCGCCCACGGCGTCGTGCCCGTGACGCCGCGGAACGTGAGCAGCACGGCGAAGAAGACGACGACGAGCGCGCCTGCGAGCAGGCGTCCGTCGAGGTCGCGCAGCCGTCGCATCCGCCCGAGGCTACAACCTCGAGCGGAACGCGAGAGCGAGTGGCCTATCCCTCGGCGACTGGCTCGCCCGCGTCGTCCACGGCGGCGACAGGCTCGTCCGGCGGGACGGTGACCTTCTCCGGCGTGACGTCGGGCGGAATGAAGGTGATGTCGACCTCGTCGCCGGCCTCGCCTTCCTCCCCGGCCTTGCGCGCGACGAGAATGGTCGAGCCCGGCTCGATCTGGCGCCCGAGCACGTAGTCCGCGAGCGGGTCTTCGATGAAGCGCTGGATCGCGCGCCGGAGCGGCCGTGCGCCCATCGCCGGGTCGTAGCCCTTGTCGACGAGCAGGTCCTTCGCCTCGTCGGTCAGCTCGATCGTGACCCCGTGCGTCGCCATCTGCTCGCGCAGGCGCTTGAGCACGAGGTCGATGACCGTCTTGATCTCTTCCTTCGCGAGCTTGTGGAAGACGATGATCTCGTCGATGCGGTTGAGCAGCTCGGGCCGGAAGACCTTCTTCAGCTCGCCCATCACCCGCGACTTCATCTCGTCGTACGAGAGGCCGCCCTCGTCGCCGACCGTGAAGCCGAAGCCCTGGTTCTTCGAGATCGCGCCGGCGCCGATGTTCGAGGTCATGATCACGATCGTGTTCCGGAAGTCGACGCGGCGTCCCTGGGCGTCGGTCAGCTTCCCCTCCTCCAGGATCTGGAGCAGGATGTTGAACACGTCCGGGTGCGCCTTCTCGATCTCGTCCATGAGGACGACCGAGTACGGCTTGCGGCGCACGGCCTCGGTGAGCTGCCCGCCTTCGTCGTAGCCGATGTAGCCCGGAGGCGAGCCGACGAGCCGGGACACGGAGTGCTTCTCCATGTACTCCGACATGTCGACCTGGATGAGCGCGTCCTCGTCGCCGAAGAGGAACTCGGC
>DATCBP010000027.1:0-21028 GCA_036511815.1 Gaiellaceae bacterium | reverse complement strand
CAGGCGGGCGAGGCGGAGTCGCTGAACGTGGCGATGGCGGGGACTATCGCGTTGTACGAGTGGAGCCAACGGCAGCGACCTGGTTGAAGACCAGGTCGCGGAGTCACCGAAAAAAAGCAAAAAAATTCACCGAGCCGGTGGCGCTTTCGTCCACCCCGTCCAACCGACTCTTCGCCTCGGGGTTGCCCCCTCTTCGTCAAGCCGCTCGGTCGAGGTCTCGACCTAGTCGCGCTCCGTGCTCGGTGCAAGGGGAAACGTACGACGCGCCGCGGGCGAGGTCAAGGAGTGCGCGCGCGTATTTCTCGCAATTTGCGGGCATCAAGTTCGGCGCGCGATCCAGACGCTGTCCTCGCCGCCGCTGTAGGGCCGCCGGTCGAACCAGCCGTAGCACGCGTCGACCGCGAAGCCTGCCTCTCCGAGCAGCGCGTGCCAGCGCGCAGGCTCGAGCCACCAGAGCGTCATCGTCGACTCGCCGTCGACGCCGCGGACGGAGAGCGTGAGCGTCTGCTCGTCGAGATCCCAGTCGGCGCGCTCGAGGATGTCCGGCTCCCGCTCGATCCAGCGCCCGTCTGTCTCGTCGATGTCCTCCTTGGACGGCACGAAGACGTCGAAGACGAGCGGTCCGCCCGGCCGCAGGAGCCCGCGGGCGGCGCGCAGCGCCTCGAGCCGCTCGGCATCGGTCGAGAGGTGGAGATACGCCCGAAACGGGCAGGTGACGAGAGAGACGATCTCCGTGATCGGCGGCCGGCGCAGGTCGCCCAGGCGGAGGTCGAGCCGCGCCTCGACACCCGCCTCCCGGCCGCGCTCCGCGCAGACGGCGAGCATCCCCGGGGAGGTGTCGACGCCGATCACCTGGACGCCGGCGAGCGCGGTCGGGATCGCGATCCGCCCGGTGCCGACGCCGAGCTCGGCCACCGGCCCGCCGTAGGCGAGCGCCTCCTCGACGTAGAACGAGATGTCCTCGGTCACGCTCGCGCTCCACGGGTCGTAGAGGCGGGCGATCGCGTCGTACTCGCTCACGCGGCGAATCTAGCTCGCCGGGCCGATACAGTCGCCGACGTGGACGCGCAGGCACTTCAGCACCAGGCTCTCGCCGCGGTCGCGCGCGCGTCGACGGTCGCCGAGCTCGACGAGGCCCGCGTCACCTATCTCGGGCGGAAGTCCGAGCTGAAGCTCGCGCTGCGCGACGTCCGCGACCGGGAGTCCGGGATGGCGCTGAACGCGGCGCGCGAGGGGATCGAGGCTGCGGTCGCCGTCCGGCAGGCGGAGCTCGAGCGTGCCGAGCTCGACGCGAAGCTCACGACGGAGCGCGTCGACGTGACGCTGCCCGCCGAGCTGCTGGCGCGCGGCGAGGGCCGCCCGCTGCGCCCGCGCCCGCGCGGCTCGCTCCACCCGTCCACGCAGGTGCGCCGCGACGTCGAGGACATCTTCCTCGGCCTCGGCTACGAGGTCGTCGACGACCGCGAGGTCGAGACGACTCGCTACAACTTCGACGCGCTCGGCTTCCCTGCCTGGCACCCGGCCCGCTCGCCGCGTGCCTCGCTGTTCCTCGGCGACGACACGGTGCTGCGCACCGAGACCTCGCCGGCGCAGATCCACAAGATGGAGTCGCAGCGGCCGCCGATCTACATGGTCTCGATCGGCCGCGTCTACCGGCGCGACACGATCGACGCGACCCACTATCCGATCTTCCACCAGTTCGAGGGCCTCGCGATCGACCAGGGGATCACGATGGCCGACCTGAAGGGGACGCTCCTCCACGTGATGCGGGCCCTCTACGGGCCGGAGCGCGACGTCCGCTTCCGCACCCACTACTTCCCGTTCACGGAGCCGTCGATGGAGCCGGACGTCTCGTGCCCGATCTGCGGCGGCGCGGGCTGCCGCACATGCAAGCAGTCGGGCTGGATCGAGATGGGCGGCTCGGGCATGGTCGACCCGTACCTGTACGAGTTCGTCGGCTGGGACCCGGATGAGTTCACGGGCTTTGCGTTCGGGATGGGGATCGAGCGGACGGCGCAGCTGCGCAACGGCATCCCCGGCATCCGGCCGTTCTGGGAGAACGACCTGCGCTTCCTGAGGCAGTTTTGAAGGTCCCGGTCAGCTGGCTGCGCGAATACGTGCGCGTCGATGCGTCCGCAACGGAGATCGCGCGCGCCCTTTCGATCTCGACCGGCGAGGTGAACGAGGTCCTGCTCGTCGGCGTCTCGCAGGAGAACGGCAACCTCGACCGCTTTCGCGTCGGGGTCGTGCTCGAGGCGGCGAAGCACCCGAACGCCGACCGGCTCCAGCTCTGCCGCGTCGACGTGGGCGAGCCGGAGCCCGTGCAGATCGTCTGCGGCGCGTGGAACTTCGGGGCCGGCGCCACCGTCGCGGTCGCGCTGCCGGGCGCGACGCTGCCGAACGGGCTGACGCTCGACCGGCGGGAGCTCCGCGGCCAGGTGTCCGAGGGGATGATCCTCGCCGAGGACGAGGTCGATCTCGGCACCGACCACGACGGGATCATGGTGCTGGACGACGGCCTCGCGCCGGGCACGCCGCTCGCCGACGTGCTGCCGCTCGTCGACCAGGTGCTCGACGTCGAGCCGACCGGCAACCGGCCCGACCTGCTCTCCGTCTACGGGATCGCGCGCGAGGTGGCGGCGCTGTTCGGCGGCGAGCTCGCGCCGGTGCCAGGCGTCGACCCGCCGAGCGCAGGGGACGAGCCGGTGGACATCCAGATCGAGGACTACGACGGCTGCCCGCGCTATGTCGGGCGGCTGTTCCGCGACGTCGCCGTCGGCGGGTCGCCGGTTTGGCTGAAGGCGCGCCTGCGCGCGGCGGGCGTGCGGTCGATCTCGAACGTCGTGGACGTGACGAACTACGTGATGCTCGCGCTCGGCAGCCCGCTGCACGTCTTCGACTTCGACACGCTGCACGGCGGCCGGGTGATCGTCCGCCGCGCGCGCGCAGGAGAGGAGTTGCGCACGCTCGACGGCACGCTCCGCAAGCTCCTGCCGAGCGACCTGCTGATCGCCGACGCCGACCGCGCGATCGCGCTCGCCGCGATCATGGGCGGCGCGGAGACTGAGGTGGCGGAGGGGACGACGTCCGTCCTGCTCGAGGCGGCCAACTTCGAGCCGGTGGGGATCCTGCGCAGCTCCGAGCGGCTCGGCCTTCGCAGCGAGGCCTCGAATCGCTGGGAGAAGGGCGTCGACCCGCACGTCGCCGGCGCGGCCGCGACGCTGGCGACGCAGTTGATCGTCGAGCTGTCCGGCGCCCGCTGGACGGGCCACGCCGATGTTCAGGGAACGCTGCCCGAGCGCTCGCGCATCGTCTTGCGGCCCGAGCGCACCGACGCGCTGCTCGGGCTCGCCGTGCCCGCCGAGGAGCAGCGCGCGATCCTCGGCAGGCTCGGCTTCGACGCGGAGGGCGACGACTTCCTCGTGCCGACCTGGCGCGCCCGGGACGTCGCGCGCGAGATCGACCTGATCGAGGAGATCGCCCGCTTCAAGATGGACGAGATCCCGTTCACGTTGCCGCGGCGCGACGCGATGTTCGGGCGGCTGACGCGCTGGCAGCGGCTGCGCCGGCTCGCCGAGGACGTGCTCGCAGGCTGCGGCTACGCGGAGGCGTACACGCCGACGTTCGTCGCCGACGGGGAGCTGCGGCTACCCGAGCCGCTCTCCGCCGAGGCCGCCGCGCTGCGCACGACGCTCTACGCGAGCCTCGTCGCGGCCGCGCGCCACAACGTTGCCGTCGGCAACTCCGAGATCGCTCTGTTCGAGATCGCGCGCGTCTACCACGCCCCGAGCGGCAGCAGTGGCCTGCCGGACGAGCGCTGGCACGTCGCCGGAATCGTCGAGGGCGGCTTCGCCGACGCGAAATGGGCGGTCGAGCAGCTCTACGGCGCGCTGAAGCTCGAGCCGTCGTACGAGCGCGCCACGGAGGCGTTCCTGCACCCGGGCAAGTCGGCGCGCACGGACGAGGGCTGGGTCGGCGAGCTCCATCCGTCGCTGCTCGACGGCGTCTGGGGCGCGTTCGAGCTCGACCTCGACGCGCTCGTCGCAGCCGCGCCGCAGGCGGTCGCATTCGACGAGGTGAGCCCGTTCCCGGAGGTGCGCCAGGATCTCGCGTTCGTCGTCGGCGAGGACGTCCCCGCCGCCTCGCTCGCCGCCGCGCTGCGCGAGGCGGCCGGACCGGAGCTGCGTGCCGTCGCCGTGTTCGACGAGTACCGCGGCGAGCAGGTCGGGCCGGGGAAGCGCTCGCTCGCGTTTCGTGTCGCGTTCGGCTCGCCCGAGCGAACGCTCACCGACGAGGAGGCGGCCGTCCTGCGCGGCCGTATCGTCGACGCGCTCGCCGAGCGGTTCGGCGCGGTTCTGCGCGCCTGAGCAATCCGCAGAGCGCGCGCCGGCGTATCAGGTGCATGCGCAGGCTGCTCCCGCTCGCCCTCGTCGCCGTCCTCGCCGCTCTTGCAGCGACGGGCGCCGGCGGTGCTCCCGTGGACGATCCCGTCCTGACCGGCACCGTCGGCACGAACGACGCGTTCACGATCAGCCTCGCGGGCCCGACCGGGGCACCGGTGCAGAACCTCGACCCGGGCACGTACACGTTGCTCGTCCACGACAACTCCACGATTCACGACTTCCACCTCACCGGGCCGGGCGTGGACGTCTCGACGCCGATCGACCAGACCGGCGACTTCACGTTCACGGTGACGCTCGCCGCCGGGACGTACAAGTACATGTGCGACCCGCATCAGACCGTGATGAAGGGCTCGTTCACCGTCGGTGCCGTCTCGGCTCCGGCGCCGACGCCCGCACCGGCGCCGACGCCCGTCGCAACCCCGGCGAAGCTGCTTGCCGCGGTCGGCCCCGGCTCGAAGATCTCGCTCCGCGCGACCGGCGGCGCGGCGCTGTCGAGTCTCTCGGCCGGCTCGTTCACGATCGTCGTCAGCGACAGGTCCGCGAACGACGACTTTCGGCTCGTCGGCCCGGGCTTCGCGAAGGCGACCGGCGTCGCGTTCAGGGGCACGGTGACGTGGAAGGTCAAGCTGAAGGCGGGGCGCTACACCTTCCGCTCCGACCAGCACGCGAAGCTGCACGGCGGCTTCACGCTCGGCAGCGGCTAGCTCGCATATCTATTCTCCCCGCTATGCAGGAGCCGCTCGGCAAGACGGAGCGGCACCGGTTGCTGACGGGGATCGTCGCGCGCAAGCGGGTGGGGACACAGCTCGAGCTGGCGGCGGCGCTCGCGGCGGCCGGTTGCCGCGTCACCCAGGCGACGATCTCGCGCGACATCCGCGAGCTCGGGCTCGAGAAGACCCATGACCCGCTCGGCCGTCCGCGCTACGCGCTGGCGCAGGAGGGACGCACCCGCCGCCAGGACCCGCACGAGGTGCTCGGCGCCCTGCTCGCCCAGTTCGGCCGCACCGCGACCGCCGCGCAGAACGTCGTCGTCGTCCAGTCGGAGATCGGCTCGGCGCCCGCGATCGCACGCGCGCTCGACCGCACGGCGCACGCCCGCGTCGTCGGCACGATCGCCGGCGACGACACATGTCTCGTGATCGCGCGCGACGCCGAGGACGCGCAGGCGCTCGCCGCCGAGCTCGCTGCAGGAATCGCTAGCTGACCGGAGGGCGGCGCGCCGCCCACGGGCGTGCCGTCTCCAGCTGCGCGGCGAGCCGGATCAGCGTCGCCTCCGCGAACGGTCGGCCGATCAGCTGCACGCCGATGGGAAGGCCGTCGTCGCTCCAGTGCAGCGGCACCGAGACCGCGGGCTGGCCGGTCACGTTCACCAGCGGCGTGAACGGCGTGAACAGCGTCTGCCGGAAGAACGCGGCGCGCGGATCGCCGTCCGTGTCCTCGAACGTCCAGCCGATCGGCACCGGCGGCAGCGCGAGCGTCGGCGTCAGCAGCACGTCGACGTCATTCCAGAAGGCGAGGACGACGCGCACGAACTGCTGGAGCCTCATGATCGCGAGCCCATGCTCCGGGCTCGGCGTCGCGCGCGCGTCCTCGGCAAGCGCGCGGTTGATCGGCTCGAGCAGCGACAGGTCGTCGATGCCGACGGTCGCCGGGCCGACCTGCCAGACCCGGATGAACTCGAGGATCATCTCGTCGTTCCGCCACGGCGGCGACGCCTCGCGCACGTCATGTCCGAGCTCGGCGAGCAGCGCCGCCGCGCTCTCGGCGGCCGCGACGCACGCAGCGTCGACGGGCACGTCGTTGGCCGGCTGCGTCGTGAACGCGATCCGCAGTCGTCCCGGCGCGCGCTCCGCCTCCTCGAGGAACGGCCGCTCCGGCGCGGGCGCGACGTAGAAGTCGCCCGTCTCGTAGCCGGCCATCGCGTCGAGCAGCGCCGCGGCGTCGCGCACGGTGCGCGCGAGCGAGCCCGACGTGCTGATCCCGAGTGCGCCCGATCCGTACGGCGAGGGCGAGACGCGGCCGCGCGACGGCTTGAGCCCGAACAGCCCGCAGCACGAGGCGGGGATGCGGATCGAGCCGCCGCCGTCGCTGCCGTGCGCGAGGGGGCAGAGGCCGGCGGCGGTGGCCGCGGCCGCGCCGCCGCTCGAGCCGCCCGGGGTGCGCGACACGTCCCACGGGTTCCGGCAGGCGCCGTTCAGCTCCGACTCGGTCTGCGCGATCGTCCCGAGCTCCGGCGTGTTCGTCTTGCCGAGCACGACGAAGCCCGCCTCGCGTATCCGCCGCACGACAGCCGCGTCGAACTCCGGCACGTACTTCGCGTACGCCTTCGTCGAATACGTCGTGCGCAGGCCGGCCGTCTCGTTCAGGTCCTTGATCGGGATCGGCACGCCGTGAAACGGCGCGTCCGACGGCGACGCCTCGGCCGCGCGCGCCGCCGCGAGCGCGCCGTCCGCGTCGACCGTCACGAACGCGTTGAGCTTCGGGTCGAGCCGGTCGATCCGCTCGAGAAAGAGCTCCGTGAGCTCGACGGGGGAGATCTCTCCCCTGCGCACGCGCGCCGCCAGCTCGAGCGCAGGCGTGAAGGCGAGCTCGTCGCTCACAAGCCGCGGCGGAACAGCTGCGAGAACATCCCACCGCGCGGATTCCGCCCGCCCCGCTCCGGCTCGGGCGCAAGGTCGGCGAGCGGGTGTGAGGCGACCTCCGTGTACGACGCAAGGCGCGATACCTCATCGGCCGACAGGTCGAGGGCGACCTCGCCGACACGGATCGCCGCTACGTGCTCGGCGGCGACGTACCTCGCGCGCGTGAGCACGGTGCCGCCGTCGCCGAACGTGATGCCGTCGAAGATGTCCGCCTCGATGTCCCCGGTGATCTGGTCGACGCGGCCGACCTCCGTGCCTGTGGCGTCGAGGACGCGCCACCCCTGTTCGATCACCTTCCAGGCGACGGGGTCGGCGTCGGCCGTCAGACGGCCTTTCCGTCGACGTACCAGACCGGGCCCTGTGTGCCGACCGGGTGCGAGTCCGACAGGAGCTTCACCACGCCGACACGGCCGGGAATGTCGTCCTGGTCGAGGCGCGCAAGGCAGCGGCGCACCATCCCCGGCGCCGCGCCGTAGCCGAACGAGTGCGCGACGCGAAAGCGGAAGGTCAGCCCGAGCGCCTCGTGGAGCGGGTTGATCGGGCTGAGCAGGAGCGCGCCGCGGTCGACGTGGTCGGACGACGTCAGCTCGACCTCGCAGAGGAGGTCGCTCCAGTCGTCGGGCAGCGGCGCGAGCGCCGCGTCCCACGCCGCCGCGAGCGACGGCCGCACAGGGGCGGACTCGGGCGGCGCGGCAGTCGCTGCGAGCAGGTCGAGCGTGCCGTCGATGCCTTCCTCGTCGAGACGGTGCAAGAGCCGGCGGATCGCTTCGGGTCCGACACCGGCGCCGCTGCGGTCGACGGCGAAGCGGAGCGACGTCCCGGAGCGTCCCGGTCCTGCCGGTCCCAGGAGGGCAGCGGCGCGGTCGGCGCGCGTGTCGTCGGCCACCTGGAGCACGAGCCGCGCCTCGCCCCAACTCGGATCCAGACCGCTCTCGATCCCGTTCCACTGGTTCGCGAGGGTCATCGCGCAACCGTACACTCCGGCCGTGGCAAAGGTGGAAGCCAAGACGACGCTTGCGAAAAGCGACCTGCGCGATGCGCTGCGCGAGATGGTGCTGCTCCGCCGCTTCGAGGAGAAGGTGGAGGAGCGGTTCCGCGCCGGCGAGCTGCCGGGGTTTCTCCATGTCGCGATCGGGCAGGAGGCGTGCGCCGTCGGCGTCTGCCGCGCGCTCGAGGACGGCGACGTGATCGCCTCGACGCACCGCGCGCACGGCCACA
Organism: Gaiellaceae bacterium; assembly: GCA_036511815.1. Lineage (GTDB taxonomy): Bacteria > Actinomycetota > Thermoleophilia > Gaiellales > Gaiellaceae > Palsa-739. The sequence goes on along the minus strand of DATCBP010000027.1, from coordinate 12,765 downwards.
CGCTCGCGAAGGGCACACACCCGAACGAGCTGATGGCCGAGCTGTACGGGAAGCAGGAGGGCTGCTCGCACGGCTACGGCGGCTCGATGCACCTCTACGACGTCGAGCGCGGGAACATGGGCGCGAACGCGGTCGTCGGCGGGGGCCTGCCGCAGATCACGGGCGCGGCGCTCGCCTTCCAGCTGCGCGGCGAGCCGCGCGTCGCGGTCGCCTTCTTCGGCGACGGCGCCACGAACACCGGCGCCTTCCACGAGGCGCTCAACCTCGCACAGCTCTGGAACGTCCCTGCGCTGTTCGTGCTCGAGGACAACCACTGGGCCGAGTCGACGCCGGAGTCGCAGCACTCGCCGATCCGCGACCTCTCCGAGCGCGCGAAGGCGTTCGGGATGAAGGCGATGAAGGCGGACGGGCAGGACATCGAGGCGGTCTACAAGGTCGCGCGGCAGGCGCTCGAGCACGCCCGCTCGGGCAAGGGCCCCGTGTTCGTCCATCTCGACACGTGCCGCTTCACGGGCCACTACATCGGCGATCCGCAGGTCTACCGGCCGAAGGAGCAGGCGCGCGAGCTGCGCGACACGCGCGACCCGATCGAGCTCCTGCGCGCGAAGCTCGGCGTCGGCGACGACGAGTTCGCGGAGCTCGACGCCGAGGTGACCGAGATCGTCGAGGCGTCGGTCGAGTTCGCAAAGAGCGGCACCGACCCGGCGCCCGAAGATGCGCTGAAAAACGTGTATGCCTGAGATCTCCTACCGCGAGGCGGTCCGCGACGCGCTCGTGCAGGCGATGCGCCAGGACGAGGACGTCTTCATCATGGGCGAAGACATCGCCGAGATGGGCGGCTCGATGGGCGTCACGCACGGGATGCTCGACGAGTTCGGCCCGGCGCGCGTGCGCAACACGCCGATCTCCGAGGTGGCGCTCGCCGGCGCGGCGATCGGCGCTGCGCTCCAGGGCATGCGTCCGGTCGCGGAGATCATGTACGAGGACTTCATGACGATCGCCGCCGAGCAGGTGGTCAACCAGGCTGCCAAGCATCGCTACATGTCGGGCGGTCAGCTGACGGTCCCGGTCGTGTTCCGCACGCAGGGCGGCGCAGGCTGGTCGCCCGGCGCGCAACATGCGCAACAGCTCGAGGCCTGGTTCGTGCACATCCCGGGCCTGAAGGTCGTGTTCGCGTCGACGCCCGAGGACGTGCGCGGCCTTCTCTGGTCGTCGATCTACGACGACAACCCCGTCGTCTTCTTCGAGCACCGGACGCTCTACGGGATCAAGGGCGACGTGCCGGAGACGATCGAGCCGATCCCTCTCGGGAAGGCGCGCGTGCACCGCGAAGGCGAGGACGTGACGGTGATCGCCACCGGCCGGCTCGTCCACGAGGCGCTGGCCGCCGCGGTGGAGGCGGAGAAGGAAGGCGTCTCGGTCGAGGTCGTCGACCCGCGCACGCTCCAGCCGCTCGACGAGGAGACGCTCGTCGCGTCCGTGAAGAAGACGAACCGCGCCGTCGTCGCGCACGAGGCTGTGACGCGGATGGGCTTCGGCGCCGAGGTGGCCTCGGTGCTTCAGTACCAGGCCTTCGACTGGCTCGACGCCCCGATCGAGCGCGTCGGCGCGCGGTTCGCACCGCTGCCGTTCGCGCCGCCGATGGAGAAGTTCGTCGTCCCGCATATGGAGGACGTCCTCGCCGCCGTCTACCGCACCGTGAACAAGAAGGTGTGACGATGGCGACCGAGGTGAAGCTGCCCCGGCTGGGCCAGGGCATGGAATCGGGAACGATCGTCAAGTGGCTGAAGGCCGAGGGCGACGAGGTCGCGAAGGGCGAGGCGCTCTACGAGCTCGACACCGACAAGGTGACACAGGAGGTCGAGGCGGAGGCGAGCGGCGTCCTGCTCAAGATCGCCGTCGCCGCGGGCGAGGTCGAGGTCGGCAAGACGATCGGGTTCATCGGCGCGGCAGGCGAGAGCGTCGCCGAGACGGCCGCGTCCGAGGCGAAGGAAAAACCGGCGCCGGCGGCGCCGCCGGAGAAGGCCGCCGCCGTCCCTCCGGCCGAACCGGAGCAGGCGCCGGCGACGGCGAACGGCCGGATCAAGGCGAGCCCGCTCGCGCGCCGCATCGCGCGCGAGCGCGGGATCGACCTCACGGCCCTCTCCGGCACCGGACCGGACGGGCGGATCGTCGCCGAGGACGTCGAGCGCGCCCAGGCCGGCGCTGCTGCGCCCGCGGCCGCGGCGGACACCTCCGCGCACGAGGTCGAGACGCGGCCGCTCTCGAACGTGCGCAGGACGATTGCGCGCCGGCTGACCCAGGCATGGACGGTGCCGGCGTTCCAGCTCACCGTTAGCGCCGACATGACGCGCGCGACCGAGGTCGTCTCGAAGCAGCGCGAGCTCCACCCCGACGTTCGCATCACCGTCACCGACCTGCTCACGAAGCTCTGCGCGGAAGCGCTGATGCGCCATCCCGACATGAACGTCCAGTACGCCGACGATGCGCTGCTCGTCTTCCCCGGCGCGCATGTGGGGATCGCGGTCGCGGCGCCACAGGGTCTCGTCGTCCCGGTCGTGCACGACGCCGAGCGCCTCACGCTCGCGCAGATCGCAGCCGTCCGCGGCGACCTCGTCGCGCGCGCGCGCGACGGCAAGCTCGGCGTCGCCGATCTCGAGGGCGGCACGTTCACGATCTCCAACCTCGGCATGTACGACGTCGACCAGTTCGTCGCCGTGCTCAACCCGCCGCAGGCGTCGATCCTCGCTGTCGGCGCGACCCGCGACCAGGTCGTCGCCCGCGACGGCGAGCTCGACGTGGCGCCGATGATGACGATGACGCTCACCTGCGACCACCGCGCCGTCGACGGCGCCACGGGCGCGGAGTTCCTCCGGACGGTGAAGACCTTCCTCGAGGAACCGGGCCTCGCACTCTGAACCGAGCGGCGTGATCCGTCCTGCCGACAATCACGACGCCCGCTTCCTCCGCGACATGCTGCGCCACGCCTACCACTGGCGGATGAGCGAGGGTGCGGAGCGGCCCGTCTACCGGTACGTGCACAACTGGGGCCGGCCGGGCGATGCGGGCGTGATCGCGTTCGAGGGCCCGCACGCGTACGGCGCCGCCTGGTTCCGCCTGTTCACGGCCGCGGAGCCGGGCTTCGGCTTCGTCGACGAGCACACGCCTGAGTTGACGATCGCCGTCGTGCCGAGCCGGCGCGGCAAGGGCGCAGGCGCCGAGCTGCTCCGAGCGCTGCTCGACCGCGCGCGCGCCGACGGCTACCCGGCGATCAGCCTCAGCGCTGCGAAAGGGCAGACCGGCTTCTACGAGCGCTTCGGCTTCGAGCAGGTTTCCGAGTCCCCGGACACGGTGACGATGCGCGCCGTGCTGTGAGTAGCATCGGTTGCAGATGACGACGAGTCAGGAGATGAGAGATGGACGTTGACGTCGCCGTCCTCGGAGGCGGCCCGGGCGGCTACACCGCCGCGATCCGCGCCGCGCAGCTCGGCGCGAAGGTCGCGTGCGTCGAGCAGGAGCCGGAGCTCGGCGGCACGTGCCTGCGCGTCGGCTGCATTCCCACGAAGGCGTGGGTGCAGACCGCGTTCGCGCTGCGCGAGGCCGAGGAGAGCTTCGCGAAGTTCGGCGTCAAGGTCGGAGAGGCGACGCTCGACTTCGCGGCGTCGAACGCGTGGAAGGCCGGCGTCGTGAAGCAGATGACGCAGGGCGTGGCCGGGCTGTTCAAGGCGAACGGCGTCGAATGGGTGAAGGGCGCCGGCAGCTTCAAGGACGCGCACACGATCGCGGTCGCGGGCGGCGAGGACGTCACGTTCAAGGCGGCGGTCGTCGCCACGGGCTCGGCGCCGTTGCGCCCGCCGATCCCGGGCCTCGACTCGCCGCGCTGCGTCGACTCGACCGGGCTGCTCGCGCAGGAGCAGGTGCCGCGCCGGCTCGTCGTGCTCGGCGGCGGCATCATCGGCTGCGAGTTCGCGTCGATCTTCAACCGCTTCGGTTCCGAAGTGACGATCATCGAGCTGCTCGAGACGCTGATCCCGCAGGAGGACGCCGACGCGGCGAAGGAGCTCGCGAAGCAGTTCGGCAAGCGGGGGATCGCGCTCAACCTCGGCAAGCAATGCACGAAGGTCGATGACGACGGCTCGCAGCTCACCGTGCACTTCGGCGACGGCGAGACGGTGCAGGCTGACCTGATGCTCGTGTCCGTCGGGCGCGGCCCGGTCGTCGAAGGGATCGGTCTCGAGGCGATCGGCGTGCAGCTCGACAAGCGCAAGGGCATCGCCGCCGACGAGCACCGCCGCACCTCCGTGCCGCACATCTACGCGGTCGGAGATTGCGCCGGCTACTGGCAGCTCGCGCACACGGCGTTCCGCGAGGGCGAGGTCGCCGCCGAGAACGCGTGCGGCCACGACGCGATCGTCGACAACCGCGCCGTACCGCGGCCGATCTACACCGATCCGGAGATCGCCGGTGTGGGCCTCACGGAGGCGCAGGCGCGTGAGCAGTACGGCGACGACGTCGCGGTCGGTCAGTTCCCCTGGGTCGCGAACGCGCGCGCGGTGATGCAGGACGAGACCGTCGGCTGGGTCAAGTCGATCCACGAGACCCGCTACGGCGAGCTGCTCGGCCTCGTCATGGTCGGGCCGCACGTGACCGATCTGATCGAGGCCGGCGTGGTCGCGATCGACGCCGAGGCGACGGTTGAAACGGTTGCCGATGGAATGACCGCGCATCCGACCCTCTCCGAGGCGATCAAGGAGGCGGGCCTCGTCGCGCTCGGGCGGGCGATCCACGTTCCGAACCGCCCGCGCAAGGCCAAGACGACCGCCTGAGTCTCCCGCGCAAGTTTCGCCGGGGAGCGGCATCTCAATCGCTAAGGACGTGCCCTCGTCCCTAGTCCCCCGGAGCTCGCCGCCCGCTGGCTCCGGGGGAGTCTTTGTCTCCAGGCCGAAGCCGTCCTTGCCGCAGGGGGCGGCTTTCGGCCGTGCGCTAGCGTTCAGGCCGACGCAAGCGAGGGAGGCTTCATGGGCATCGTCAACAAACGCAACGCGATCGTGGGCTGGCTCGTGATCAAGGCGGGCAAGCGCCAGGCGAAGAAGAAGGCGCAGGCGGCGGGCGTACGCGGCCGCGGCATCGCAACGGGGGCCGTCGCCGGGCTCGGCGGGGTGCTCGTGCTCTGGCGCAAGCTGCACCGGCAGGGGCGCGGCGGCGACGCCGCGTGACCGACGGCGACGGGCTCTTCCGGCGGTCGATCGCCGATCTCGTCCCCTACGAGCCGGGCCTGCCCGTCGAGGAGGTACAGCGCGAGCTCGGACTCGCTCGTGTCGTCAAGCTCGCCTCGAACGAGGGGCCGTACCCGCCGTTCCCGGCCGCACTGGAGGCGATCGCCGCAGCCGCGCACGAGCTGAACCGCTACCCGGACGGCGGCGTCTACGCGCTGCGCGCCGGGCTGGCGGAACGGCACGGCGTCGCGTTCGAGGAGATCGTCGTCGGCTCGGGCGCCGACGGCGTGATCGACCTGCTCTCGCAGGCGACGCTCGAGCCGGGAGACGAGATCGTCTGCGGCTGGCCGTCGTTTCCGAGCTACGTCCTCGATGCGGCGAAGCTCGGCGCGGTGGTGAGAAAGGTGCCGCTGCGCGAGCACACGTACGACCTCGACGGCCTGCTCGCGGCCGTCGGGCCGCGCACGAAGCTCGTGTACGTCTGTCACCCGAACAACCCCACCGGCACGGCGAACGGCCGGGCGGAGCTCGCAGCGTTCCTCGACCGCGTGCCCGAGCACGTCCTCGTTGTGGTCGACCAGGCGTATTTCGAGTACGTCGATGATCCGGACTACGCGGACTCGATCGAGGAGCACTTCAAGCGCGGCCGGCGCGTCGTCGTGCTGCGGACCTTCTCGAAGATCTACGGGCTCGCCGGTCTGCGCATCGGCTACGGCGTCGCGCCGGCCGACGTCGTCGTGGCGACGAGCAAGGTGCGGCGCGCTTTCGACGTCACCGCGACCGCACAGGCCGCCGCGCTCGCGAGCATCGGCGACGAGGCGGAGCTCGCGCGCCGCCGCGCTGCGAATGCCGAGGGGCGCGCCCAGCTCGAGGCGGTGCTGCGCGCGCACGGTCTCTCGCCCGTCGGCCCGGCGGTCGGCAACTTTCTCTTCGCCGAAGTCGGCGACGGGCGGGCGCTGTTCGAGCGCCTGCTCCACCTGGGTGTGATCGTGCGGCCCACGGGCGGCTTCGGCGCGCCGGAGGCGATCCGGGTCTCTGTCGGCACTGCGGACGAGATCGCGTTCTTCGCCGAGGCGCTCGACGCGTTGCTGAGCCCCGCGCAGCACTGACGCGGCGACATTAGACAGCTGCCCCACGTGCTCACCTTCTAGACTGCGCCGCTGTGCCGCGCCGTTCGTTCGCACGGCAGCTGGTGCCACTCGGCGGAGCCGGCTTCCGGATGCTCTTCTTCTCGACGCTCGGCTCGAGCTTTGGGACGCTTCTTGCTGCGATCGCGCTCGCGATCGACATCAAGGACCGGACGAACTCCGGCACCTGGGTCGGCGCCGTCCTCGTGGTCGAGTTCGTGCCGACGATCTTCGTCGGCCTCACGCTCGGGCCGCTGCTCGACCGGCTCGAACGCCGTACGCTCATGGTGGGCGCCGATCTCGTCCGCGTCGCGGTCTTCGCCGCGCTGCCGTTCGCGTCGAGCCCGGGGGAGATCGTCGCGCTCGCCGCCGTCGCCGGACTCGCGACGGGCTTCTTCCGGCCGGCCGTCTACGCGGGCGTGCCGAACCTCGTGCCGGAGGAGCTGCTGCCCGACGCGAACGCGCTGATCCAGACCGTCGAGAACGTGAGCTGGGCGGCAGGGCCGGTGGTGGGCGGCCTGCTCACGGCGGCCGACGGGCCGCATCTCGCGTACTGGATCAATGCCGTGTCGTTCCTCATCTCCGCGGCGCTCGTGATCCGGATCCCGGCGCGGCAGCTCCAGAGCACGACCGCGCTCTCTCGCGGCCACTGGACCGATCTGAAGGACGGCTTCTCGGCGGTGTTCCGGTCGCGCCCGCTCCTCGCCGTGCTCTTCGGGTGGGGGATCGCCTCGCTCGGCGCGGGCGGCATCAGCGTCAGCGAGGTGTTCCTCGCGAAGAACACGCTCCACGCGGGCGACTTCGGCTACGGCCTCCTGTACGGCGGCATCGGCACCGGCCTCGTCGTCGGCAGCTGGTTCAGCAGCCGCGTCGTCGAGCGGATCGGGATCGCGCGCGCGTACGGTGGGGCGCTCGCCGTGATCGCGCTGGGCTTCGGCGTCGGCGCGACGAGCGTCGACATCTGGATGGCTGCGGCGTGCTGCGTCTTGGCGGGCGTCGGCAACGGCGTCGCGGTCGTCTGCAACGCCCTGCTCGTACAGCGTGGCACGCGCGACGAGTTGCGCGGACGCGCTCTCACCTTCGTGATGAGCGCGACGTACGGAGTGATGGGCGCGTCGACCGTGCTCGCGGGCGTATTCGTCGACATGCTCGGCGCGCGCTGGATCTGGGCTGCCGGCGCGTCGGTGATCGCGCTCTCGGCCGCGGTCGGCTACGGGCTGGCGCGCGGGCTCGGCGCCGCCGACCAGCCCGCCGCGGACTAGCATCGCCGCCGTGGCCGGCGTGCGCGACTGGACTCTCGAGACCCTCGCCGCCGGCGTCCGTAGCGGTGAGCGGCGGGCGCTCGCGCGCGCGATCACCCTCGTCGAGAACAGCGCGCCGCTCGCGTACGAGCTCGTGGCGGAGCTGTATCCGGAGACCGGCAACGCGTACGCCGTCGGCGTGACGGGGCCGCCCGGGGTCGGCAAGTCCAGCCTCATCTCCGCGCTGATCCGCCACGTGCGCGCACAGGGGACGACGGTCGGTGTCGTCTCGGTCGACCCGTCGAGCCCGTTCTCGCAGGGCGCGCTGCTCGGCGACCGGATCCGGCTCAGCGACCACTTTCTCGACCCCGGCGTGTTCATCCGCTCGATGGGCACGCGCGGACATCTCGGCGGGCTCGCGGAGGCGACGCTCCAGGCGCTGCTCGTGCTCGATGCCGCCGGCAAGGAGCTCGTCTTCCTCGAGACCGTCGGCACCGGTCAGAGCGAGGTCGAGATCATCGGCATCGCCGACACGGTGCTGCTCGTGCTCATGCCGGGCTCGGGCGACTCGGTGCAGGCGCTGAAGGCGGGGATCATGGAGATCCCCGACGTGATCGCGATCAACAAGATGGACCATCCGGGCGCGAAGACGATGCTGAACGAGGTGCGGTCGATCCTCACGCTCGACCGCGAGCGCGCGTGGCGGCCGCCGATCGTGCTCACCGACGCGACGCGCGGCGAGAACGTGCCCGAGCTGTGGGAGCAGGTCGAGGCGCACCGCACGTATCTCGTCGACTCGGGGCAGCTCGAGGAACGGCGCGCGCGGAATCTCGCGCGCGAAGTCTTCTCCGTCGCGTCTGGCCGCGCGAAGGAGCATCTCGAGCGCGCGGTCGCCGACGATCCCGAGCTGCGCAGCCTGCTCGAGCAGGTGCGGCGACGGGAGCTCGATCCGCTCAGCGCCGTACAGGCGATACTGGAGCGCGTCTTCCGCATTCACGATGGCGACTCCAACAGCTCCCGGACTCCCTGAGATCGAAGCGGCGCGTGCCCGCCTCGAGGGCGTCGCGCGCGTCACGCCGGTCTACAGCTCGGAGACGCTCTCGCGGCTCGTCGGCCGCGAGGTCCAGCTCAAGGCCGAGAACCTCCAGCGCACGGGCTCGTTCAAGATCCGCGGCGCGTACAACCGCATCTCGACGCTCACTCCCGAGGAGCTGGCGGCCGGGGTGGTGGCGGCGAGCGCGGGCAACCACGGCCAGGCGGTCGCCTGGGCGGCGCGTGAGGTGGGGACGCACGCGCGGATCTTCATGCCGCTCGACGCGCCCATGGCGAAGGTCGAGGCGACGCGCAGCTACGGCGCCGAGATCGAGCTGAGCGGGCCGGCGCTCGAGGAAGCGCTCCTCGCCGCGAGCGCGTACGTCTCGTCGCACGGCGCGCGGCTCGTGCACCCGTACGAGGATGAGGCCGTGATCGCGGGCCAGGGGACGATCGGCCTCGAGCTCGCCGACCAGGTGCCCGACGTGGAGACGGTGCTGATCCCGATCGGCGGCGGCGGCCTCGCCTCGGGGATCGCGCTCGCGTTGCGGGCCGTGCGGCCCGGCTCGCGCATCGTCGGCATCCAGGCAGCCGGGACGCAGCCGGGCGGCGCCGGCTTCACGATCGCGGACGGGATCGCGGTGAAGAAGCCGGGCGAGCTGACGTCGAGCATCCTCGAGCGCGTGCTCGACGAGATCGTCACCGTCACGGACGAGGAGATCAGCCAGGCGATCGTGCTGCTGCTCGAGCGGACGAAGCTCGTCGTCGAAGGCGCGGGCGCGGTCGGCGTGGCGGCACTGCTGTCAGGGAAGATCGACGGCACCGGCAGCGTGCTCTCGCTGCTCTCGGGCGGCAACATCGACGCGACGCTGCTGATGGCGGTGATGCGGCACGGGCTCGCCGTCGCGGGGCGCTTCCTGCTCCTGCGGACGCGCGTCGGTGACCGGCCGGGCGAGCTGGCGATGCTGCTGACCCTGCTCGCAAACGCGCGCGTGAACGTCGTCGAGGTGAAGCACCAGCGCGAGACCGCGGATCTGCCGGTCGGCGACACCGGCGTCGAGCTGGTCCTGCTCTCACGCGACAGCGCGCACTGCGACGAGATCCTCGCGATGCTCGCCCACTGGGGCTATACCGCCGAGCGTCTCGCCTGAAGCGCTGCGCTCTCCGCCTGAAACGCTGCGCGTTTCAGGCGGGGATGGGTACGGCTTCGCGGAGCGCCCGTCGGCCAAGCCGATGGGCTTTTGGCCTGGCGGAGGGCCGGTGGGTTCGGCGAGCGCGGCCGGTGGCGCTAAAGCGTCCCCGTCCGCGTGGATCCGCCTGCGGCTAACGCGCCTGCGGCCGCGTTAGCCTCCGGCCTGTTCCGTTGCGGCGGGCGGCGGTTTAGAGCCTGGTCCGGTTCAACCGGTGCAGGGCCGGAGCGAACGCGAGCGAAGCCGCGTTCGTGGAGGCCGGATGCTCGGGCGTGGGGATGGCGTAGCCACCACCGCGCGCGCCACGGCTCCCGCCGCCTCGGCGTCAGCCCAAGAGCCCGTCGGCTTGGCCGGCGGGCGCTCCGCGAAGCCGAACATTTCCCCGCCTGAAACGCGCAGCGTTTCAGGCGGCAAGGCGGAGCGTTTCAGGCGGACCCGCAGCGGCGGAAGTGCGTTAGTTCGCCGCCGCGGGCGCGCCACTGTTCGATGCCGCCGTCCAGTACGGGGCGCGCGTCGATGCCGGCGACGCGGAGGACGCTGGCGGCGATCGCCGCCCGTGCGCCGCTCTCGCAGATCGTCACGACCGGGCGGTCGCCGCAGAGGCCGTTCTCCGCGGCCTGGCGCGCCATCCTGTACGGGAGATGGCGGCTGCCGGGGATCGAGCCGCTGTCGCGCTCGCCGGTCTCGCGCACGTCGAGCACCTCGATCTCGCCGTTCGCGAGCCGGCGCTCGAGCTCTTCGATCGTCACCGGTTCGACCGTCTCGTCGCCGCCGCCGGTGCGCCAGCCCGCGAGATCGAACACGCCGACGGCGTGCAGCGCGCGCGCCGCGCGCTCCGCCTCCTCGGCGCTCGCCGCGTCGAGCACGAGCGGATGCTCGGGCAGGACGAAGGCGGCCTTCGTCCCGAAGCTCGAGCCGGACACGGGCACGTTCACTGCGCCCGGCCGGTGTCCCGCGACGAAGTCCTGCGTGGGCCGAACGTCGAGCACGACCGCGTCGTCGGCGCCGGCGATCTGTCGCAGCGGCGGCTGCGCACCGAGGAACGGGCCGCGGTTGAGCTCGACGATCGACTCGATGTTCGGCGGGCGAGGCGGCTGCGGGCCTGCAGCCGCCACCATGAAGTCGTCGTGCGACTCGACGAGCGCGTGGTTGAAGCGTCGCTCGAAGCCGATCGTCGTCGACGCCTTCGAGCTCATCGCGGCGCCGCACAGCGAGCCGGCGACGTGCCCGGGGAAGACCTCGACGCCGTCGCCGAGATCGACGAGCCGGTGGAGCGAGCGGAACATCTCCTCCGCGCCCTCGACCGCCTCGACCGCGAGGTCCGGGCGCGCCGCGTCGCCGACGAAGAGCGAGTCGCCGGTGAGGACGAGCCATGGCTCGTTCCCGCGCGAGCGGTCGATCACCGCGAACGCGCAATGCTCGGGCCGGTGCCCCGGCGTGTGGATCGTGCGCACGACGACGTCGCCCAACTCGATCTCCGTGCCGTCGACGAGCGGTTCGTGCGGGAACGCGGCGCAGGCCGCCTCGTGCACGCGCACCGGCAGGCCCTGCTCGAGCGCGAGCCTGCCGTGCCCCGAGACGTGGTCGGCGTGCGTATGCGTCTCGAGCACGCCGACGAGCCGGACGCCCCGGCGCTTGCAGGCATCCAGGTACTGCTCGATCGCGTACGCAGGGTCGACGACGATCGCGACCCCGGCGTGCTCGTCGCCGACGAGGTACGAACCGCACCCGAGATCCTCGTCGACGAACTGCTCGAACAGCACGACCCGACGCTAGCAACGGATACGGCTATATCTCCTGAAGTGAAAAGACGCCGGGCCGTCACCGCGCTCGCCCTCGCCGGTCTGGCCGTCCCGGCCGCCGCGGCGGCCCACGCGAACCTCGTCCGGACAGAGCCGGCGAACGGGGCCGTCCTCGCGCGGCCGCCCGCTCAGGTGCGCGTCGTCTTCGACGATACGGTGCGCGCCGGCCCCGGCATCGCCGCTGTCCGCAACGGCGGCGGCTCCGTTCTCGCAGGGCGGGGGCGGGTCGAAGGGGGCCGTACGCTCGTCGTGCCGGTGCGGCGCGGCCTGCCGGACGGCGACTACTCCGTGCGCTGGTCGGTGATCTCGAACGACGGCCATCTCGAGTCGGGCGTGCTCGCGTTCGCCGTCGGCCTCGGGCGGCCGCCGCCGTCTGCGAGCCTCGCACCGGAGGCGACCGGGCCGACCGCGTCGGCCGTCGCCGCGCGCTGGCTCCTCTACGCCGGCATCCTCGCCGCAGTCGGCATCGCGCTCTTCACGCTCGTCGCGCGGCCGGACGACGACGACCGCGTCGCGCTGATCCTCTCGTCGGCCGCCGTGCTCGCCGCCGCCGGCGCGGGCGAGGAGGCGCACCGGGTCGGGCTGGACACGCGCGACGGCCGAACGCTCGCGGTCGGATTCGTCGCCGCGCTCGCCGTCGCCACCGCCGGGGGTGCCGCCACCCTGGAGCGGCGCGCCCTGCGGCCGGCGCTCGTGCTCGCGCTCGCGCTCGTCGTCGTGCCGACGATCGCCGGCCATGCGCTCGACCCGGGGCTGCCGCGGGTGAACGTCGCCGTCGACGTACTCCATCTCGCGGCTGCCTCGGCCTGGATCGGTGTGCTCGTCGGCCTCGTCGCGCTGCGCGGGGCGAGCATGCGGCGGGCGTCGCTGCTCGCGCTCGGTGCGGTGCTCGTGCTCGCCGCGACGGGCGTCGTCCGCGCCGCATACGAGCTCACGCAGCTGTCGCAGCTGTGGGACACGTCGTACGGCCGCGCGCTGCTCGTGAAGACCGGCCTGCTGCTCGTCGTGCTCGCGGCCGGCTGGGCCGTGCGGGCGCGGCCGCAGCGCCGGGCGGCGGTCGAGCTCATGCTCGTCGCGGGGCTCCTCGTCGCGGTGTCGGTGCTCGTGCAGCTGCGCCCGGGCCGGAACGCGCTTGCGGCGCCGAGCACGCAGGTACG